>JAIPEW010000023.1 GCA_021736985.1 Clostridiales bacterium
TCCAAGCTCCCCCTTCGGCTTCCTTCAGACCCCACCGTTGGCCAGTGGCGCCCTTGCCTACGGGTTGTCTTCCCGCTGGTTAGGTGACATGGGTTTCTTTCAACCCACCGGCTCGGCAAACATGCCGGGCAAACAAAAATTATACCGGGATGCCCCGGTATATTATATCTATTTTTTTGAACATACGATCAGTAAGTCGTGCTTAATCGAAGTTAAAAAAGTTATTAATAATATCTTTTTAAAATATCAATTAATTCATTTATTTCATTTCTATTAATTTCTTCTATGTTTAAAATTTCGCATAATCTTTTACCATATTCAGTTAACATTAAATTATTAGGAGTAATCAAATCTATAGATTCCACAATATTACCCATACTTTTATTTTCAAAGTCATACGTTCCAACCATACCCCAGTTATTGATTAAATCTAGCACTTCCTGAAGTACAGAGAGAGTTTCATAAGATATTGAATATTCTGTTTTATATAAATTAAAATCTCTAAGTTTAATTCCTTCAATATCTTTAATTTTGAATAATGATAATAAGCATAATTGCCTGTATGTCAAGGATTCAGCAATTTGCATTAAATGATTAGCTTCACCAATAGAAACATTACTCTTAAAAGCAATATTCACAAAAATATTAGCATTTAAGTGAATTTTCTTTTCTTCATGCTCATTTTTACATTTTAGTAGTATCCCCTCAAAGATTTCCTCTGAAGGGGATCGTGTACTAGCGCTATCTCTAGGAAAAAAACCATCATCCCTGACCTCTTCTCCCGACATTATTTTAGCTCTTATTTTATCTATTACACATCGAGCACAAGCTCCAACTCGATCTTTTTCTCTTATGGACAATTCTCTGCTTGCCATATCAGATAAAAACTTATTCAAAGATTCACGTACTAACACTCCTGTTAGTTCACCTACTGCTGCTCCTCCAGGACCACCAAGTAAAAACCCAATAACCCCTCCTATAGAACCACCAATAATATCAGTACCTTTATCTAACAAATCATTTATTTGCTCACTTGAATCCATCCCCATACTTATACATTCGCTCCTTTTAACTATTTAAAGAATAAATATCATTATTTAAATAATTGAAGAAACTAATAAAACCATTCTCTCTATTAAAATTATCTATCACAAATTGCCTGTTGCTTTTAGCATTCCAGATAAATTCTTCCCATCGTTGTATCAAATATTTTATGCTATCAACAAGCGAATCCTCGTTTCCTGGAGCAAACACTACCCCACAGTCCAACTTTTCAATAATTTCTTTCCCTTCGCCTTTAATGCCAGCAAGAATGGGTCTGTTATAAAGTAAATAATCAAATAATTTAGAAGGGATTGTTTTTTCCAGGGAAGGATGGTCATCAAGGGCTAAAAAAAGCACGTCAGCACTCGCAGCGTGCTCGCCGACCTTATCCCTGGGAACAGGGCCAGTAAATTCTACTTTCTTAATCCCTTCTGAAGTAACCCGCTCTTTCAATCGCGTCAATTCAACGCCTGCACCAACCACTTTAAAATTTACATTATATATATCTTCATTTTGAAGACGAGATAATACATTTAATACATTGTCCAATCCCTGTACTTTACCTACATTTCCTATATAAACAATATTAAGTTTACTATCATCATGATTAACTTCCGCTACTTCAGCCCCTAAAATATCATTTGAAATACCATTATAAACTACAGTTACTTTATCGCTTGATTTACTCATTATGTACTCCCGCATAGGTTTAGACACGCATAATATCCTATCTGCCTGGCGATAAAACGATTTTTCAATCCTTAAAAAAATTTTATGCAAAATAGAACCTTGTTTAAGCATTCCAGCAGCAATTGCAGAGTCAGGCCATACATCTCTAATATCAGCTATATATTTAGCCTTTTTTATCTTAGACAATATGTATCCTGTAAAGGATAAAAAAAGTGGTGGTGAGCTCACAATAACTAAATCAAATCTTCCTCTAATCATTATTCCTTTTAAAATAGCAATAACTGCAAAGGATACATAATTACTCACGCGAGCAACAAAACCTTTTTTCCCTTCAGGTACTTTTATTCTATGTACAAAATCTTCATCATTAATTTCTTGTCCAATCGTAACTTTATGGGGAATAGTAGTAATTATTTCTACTTCATAATTACATTTATGCAGCGCGTTAACCATATCCTGCATACGAAATGCAGCAGCAGTGATATCAGGAGGATAATATTGAGTTATTAATAATACTTTTTTCTTTTGCATAGTAATTACTACACCTTCAACCAGTATTCTTTATAATCCAGGTAGTGTTTGAAATTTGATGTTTTTCAAGACCATCATCTACATTTACATCATAATTGGAATTAAAACTTACTTTTGTACCCCCCAATATATCTCCACTTATCAGTACAATATCATCATTAAACCATAATTCAAAATATCTCCATTTACCTTCTATATCAACAACACTATCAATTGCTAAACATGTACCCATTTTACTAAAGAGATAGCAGGGGGTGTCTCTATTAGACCTGTAAAAAACTAATTCTCCATCTGTAATAATATTTTTAGCATTAACTTTTTCTTTTGCATAGATAATATAATCTTTTATCTCATCTTGCTTTATTTTAAAAACTAACTCACCTGAATGTTCTTGATTTACACACTTTATCTCTGGCTTTTTATCATCTTTTTTCACAGGAAATAATACAAAACCAGTGCACCATTCTCCATGTGCATATGTCATACATTGAAACACAGGTGCAGGTTCACATACACCATAATTATAAGAAACCCATCCCTGTATTGATGGATTTTCCTGGCCTTTAACAATTTCATACTGCATATTTTTTTTATGTGCAGGATAAATAATTAAATTGGCGAAATCATTTTTACTATATATACATTGATTTTCATCAATCCTGGCTTTTCCCGGAGGAAAATGAAATAAAAAATCATATTTATGTTTATCTTTTGCTGCAAAACCATCTAAAACAACAGAATATTCATCTAACACATTTAAGACTCCCCGCCTGTGTATAACAGGATCTGGCAATCTTTTATAACCAGTATGTCCCCCCTGAATCCAGTGAACGTACTTGCCTTTATATCTGCAAACTTCAAGAGGTTCTGCCTCTTCTGCCCAGCGAAATGTTCGGTGCGGTAATGACTGTGACTGGTCATCTACTGCTACTGTATTATGTGCATGTGTACTCCTAAAATAATTACGCCACCGGGGATTTGCATTATATATATATGTACCCGGGTCTATTAATAAATTCGCGTCACCGGCGTACAACTCAATATGCAGTTGATCGGCATGAGCATGATCTGCATGCGGCCCATTTTTAAGTAATAAATACGAATTATCTTGTTCCCAACCTGAACGGCTAATATAAAAACCACTTCTGGAAAAGCTCATAAACTTGTTTTCAGGCTTTTTACTTGATAGTCTTTCCCATTCTTTAACTGCATTTAGACCTAAAAGCCATATAGTTTCCTCGGAAAGTTGCCCGGCAGAATACTTAAAATCTTCACGTTCAAACAAAACTGCCCCGGTAGATAATGCAGGCCGAATATCATTGATTTCACTGCTGCACAACCAAACTGCAGCTCCATCATCATTATCACCTGTATTCGGAGCTGTTCCCCCAGGTTTCATTATCCACATTAAAAAATCAAACATCTTCTCAAGATGTTTCCATGCTTCAACAGGGACTGTATTTCCATTTAATTGCTCCATTCTATAAACCATCAAATACAGGTATAATACAAACCGGTGATAATATATTGACTGCTCCCAGTTAACTCCATCTGAATAAACCTGTTTATAAAACTCTCCATCAAGTATTTTAAGCGCCTTATTTCTCCAGTGCTCTGCCCGATTTAATTCAGGAAAAATATGTGCAATTAATGCTAATCCAACTGCTTCACCTATAAGGTGATTGTTATGTATGCAATACCAGGAATAACTGATATTTTTTTCTAAGTGATAAGCACTATGTATAAATGCACGTATCCAATCAAACAAAATATCTTCATCTAATGCCTCTGAATCAATAAAAAAGTGAAAGGCCCAAAGCCATGAAGTACAACGCATAGCAACCTCTAGATTAGATTGCCAATTAATACCCAGTTCAGCTGGGTTATTTTCAAGCCAGCTTTTAAGCTGGCCGACAAACTCCCGGGCATAACGTTCATCGCCTGTCCACCAGTAAGCCCTCCCCAGGTCATAAAAATGCTGGTGGCGGTTTAGTTCCCACAGCGGCCTGACATCACCATATTTTTCAGCATCGACTTTCAACTTACTCCAGTGTGTTAGAGGCCACTGCAAATTTTCTCCTGCGTAGTGCCAGTCTATAGCATCATCAAATAAGTATTGCTTTCCCAATACATTAAAACGATGCTGCAATATATTATCAGCTTTATTTAATAATTTTTCTTTTTGCCCTGGGAAGTTTTTATTCAAAACTTCTAAATATTCATCTTTCCCATCTGCAGGAAAGAAAAAAGTCACATTTTTTCGCGTCTTCATATATTGAACTAATTCTGTACGGGATTGATATTGATTTCCAAAAGCATGTAAGACTGCCTCATCACTCATCCATCCCGGTTTATTAACCCACCGTTTTATCCCAGAAGCATTTTTAATAACATCCCAGCTTCTATAGAAAACTTCACCCGGGCCCATACATCTTATGTCTTTTTTTACCTGGTTAAATCGTTTTAATACCATAGCTGTCTGTAACAACCTTTTTTTATTAATTATTTTCTTTTGGGTCACCTTCACCTAACCGGTAAACAGTAAAACCGGCTTTTTGCCAGAGTTCCCTGTCAAGTGCATTTTTAGTATCAAAAACTATTCGGTTGCGAACTAATTTTCCCAGTTCTTGAGGAGCCATAAATTTAAACTCATCGTGGTCAGTAAGCAACAGTATACAATCAACACCGTTTAATGCATCTTTTAATCCAAACAACTCGTATTCAAAATCTCGAACGTGAGGATCATAGATTGTCACATCTATTCCTGCTTCTTTTAGATTTTGTATAATTGGAAGCGCAGGTGTTAATCTTACATCATCTATATTCCCCTTGTAACTTACACCCAGTACAGCAATTTTCGGAGCAGGAATATTTTCTAATATTAACTTTAATCTCTGCACTACATAACCGGGCATACTGTCATTGTGCTTACGTCCCAGTTCGATCATTTTAGCAGCATCCGAGTATCGTTCGATAATAAACCATGGATCTACGGCTATACAATGCCCACCGACCCCGGGCCCAGGCTGATGAATATTTACCCGGGGATGCAAGTTGCTTAGCTCTATAACTTCCCAGGCACTTATACCTTCTTTTTCACAAATCACGGCCAGCTCATTAGCTAAAGCAATATTTACATCACGATATGTATTTTCCATTAACTTAGACATCTCAGCTGTTGTACAATCTGTTAATTTTATTTCCCCTTCCACAAATACCTTATATAATTGGGAAGCTAATTGGGCAGAGTTTCTATTAATGCCCCCAATAACACGGTTGTTTTGTATTAATTCCCTTACTGTACTCCCGGGAATTACTCTTTCGGGACTGTGTGCCAGGCTAAAATCAATACCGGCTTTTAATCCAGCCTCTTCAAGTATTGGTTTTAAGAATCCATCACATGTACCCGGCGGTGAAGTAGATTCGAGAATTACCAGGTTATCTTTTTGTAATACAGATGCAATCATATGACCAGCATCACGTACAAAAGTCAAATCAGCCTGTTTATTTTCAGTAATAGGAGTAGGCACAGCAATAATAAACACATCCGCAGACTCTATTTCCAATGTTGCCCGCAAACATCCTGATTTTACAGCTGCCTGGACCAAAGTATGCAGCCCCGGTTCCTGGATGTGGATACCGCCCTTATTTATCGTATCAACGACGTTTTGATTGACTTCCACTCCTACTACTTCAAAACCATTAGTAGCAAATATACTTGCTGTAGGTAAGCCTATATAGCCAAGCCCTAATATGCATATTTTTTTTGCTTTCATAAGTAAACTCTCCTATTAATGTATTTAAAATAATTTCCATCTCAATAGTTTTCCATCATCTTTTTGTACTGCTTGTCCATATGCATATACATACGGGCCAGGATTGGGCCCAGCAGGTAATTGTAATGCACCATACTGAAATAATTTTTGAGGCCAGACATCTTTTTTCTGTTTATAAAATACCTGCCAGTTTTCACCGTCCCGGCTTGTATAAATTGCAACTTCTTTCGATGTATTAACATCACTAGGCTCTACTACTGTAGACACTAAATAATAATCTCCAACTTGAGCGGTATAAAAAGCACTGCCAGACAAAGGATGTAATCTCTCAAATTTACCTGTTTTAATATCTAACCATTGGATATAGTTTTGTTCTATAGGTGTATCAGTAGGCACTATTAGTCCATCTGCTAATGGAATTATAGAAACTGCCCGTGCCTGTTGGTTTCCTATAACTACTGGTTCTAAACTATTAAAATTATCACCAGTAAATAAAATACGGCACTCATTGCCAAAGTCGCCAGTTAATACCCAACAACCTTTCCGGTATTTATCATAAAAAATACCATGCACGTGCCGAATACTACCTTCAGGAAAAGTGTATATTATCTTCCAGGTTTCTCCACAATCAAAAGATCCATAAATATGTACTTCATCTCTATCCGAGTTCTTAAAATACTCACCGAAACATATTTTATCATCAGGAGTACTACACAAATTTAAAGGCCTACTTCCCCTATCTATTTTAAACACCGGATATAAGAAATTATCGTTAAAATTACGTTTAACTATAAAACCTCTAACTACACCTATTATTGTTCCGTCACGTAATGGTAATAAATAGTGAAAACCACTCCTAAATAAGCGACTTGTTAACCTGGTACTTGCCTTTAATTGATCAACAAAACATGTCATACACCTTGCAATTTTAGTATACGATAATCCAAAATCATTTGAGTATATTAAATAATACCCGTCACTTCCCCATATGCCACCTGTTTCATCTATGTAAAGAGGTTTAAATTTATTTATTTTAGAAACCATAGTTACTTTTGCCTTTCCAGATCCAATAACCTATACTTAACACCTTAAAAAATAAGTTTATAGATAATAACGAAACCCTTTGAAAAACTCCTAACTTAGATACAGATTTACTTTCTGTATATCCTATGTCCCTAACTGCAGGAATACAGACTTTTTCTATTACACCTACTTCCCAGGCTGATAATTCATTTTTCCATTTTCCAGTATTATTTTTTAATAAGGGACCCAAACTTTCCTTTTTCCACTGCATTTCATCATCTGAAACAATTTTTTTGGCAGACTCTCCAAATACCAACATAGTATGGCTATAATCTATATTAAGTTTATTACATAATACTTTTAATTCTTCCTCGGGTTGCTCTAACATCTTTTCATATATAACTTCATGATAATTACTTCCAAAATATTTTAAACCATCTCTTCTACCCTTTTCCATTTGCACATAATATGCAAAAGCATGCAGTAATGGACATCTACCTTTTGACCAATTTGCCTTTTTACGGGATAAATATACATCTCTAGGATCTCTAATAACATGGATAACATGTGCATTTGGAAAACTTTTACTAATCAACGGTATATATTCAATATTTTTAGGATCCTTATCCCCCCAAATGTTTTTACCTTGTTGAATTGAATATTTAGACATTAAATCTTTATAAAATTCAACTAACGAAAATTCTTTTTTATTTTTAACAAATGGAGATATAACTTCATTTAAATTAATATTTAAGCGCGCAAGATATTGATCATTATTAATACATTGAATAAATTCTTTTAGGTTAATGTTATAATTATTTTTGCTAGCTATATAAAAACGAAAAAAATGGGTTTCCGGAGGGAAGCAAAGCTCAGGATGCGCATTTAGCATACTTTGCACAAGTGTAGTTCCGGATCGCCCAACACCCCCCACAAAAACTGGACTATGATAATTTTTACTTATACCTAAATTTCTACTATTCATTTTCTAACACATCCAACAATTCTTTCATTCGTTTTTGCCAAGTATGTTTTTCTAAAAAATCATTACGTACTTTTTTTCTTATATTTTCTCTCAAATCATCATCATTTACAGCTAACTTTATGCAATTTAAAAGAGATTCTTTAGATAAGGGATCATATAAATAAGAATTATCCTTATGTATTAATACTTCTTTTATTTGACCAACAGATGCAGCAATTGTAGGCACTCCCAAAGACATATATTCATACAGCTTTATAGGAGAACCTATTTCGGACAAGCCTCTCGATTTATAAGGTAAAACAAATATATCTTTAGATGGATTTATTTGATCTTTTACTGTATGAAGATCATACCTACCGTGTAAAACAACATTATCATCCTTACCTACAATCCTGCTAATTTTTTCGTATTGAGGTCCATCACCATATATATGCAATTCAATTTTACTATTAATTTTGTTTTTAAAATCCTTAAAAACATCTATCAACATATCAAAATCATAATATGATTGCAAAATCCCCATATAAATAATTCTTTTTCTTGTTGTTTCTGCATTGTTGCTTATGAAATTATCACTGGATGATGCATTATGAAGTACTATCACTTTAGATTGAACAGGTCTAGGATAATTTTTTATATCCATAAAAAGTTTATTTGAAACAACTGTTACTAAGTTCATTTTACTTAAAATAAGCTTTTCACAAAAAAACACAGTTCTTTTTAGTTTTTCAGGCAAAGCATGTAATTGATGAAAAGCAAGGCTATTTACTTCGCAAATCCAAAAAACATTAGAAAGCATCTTTCTCATTAAATACATAAAAATACAATTACTTACTGAGTATCTAATGATTATACATTTTGCATTTTTCTTTCTAACTAAAATTATTAATTGTATTAATAATTTTAGATTCCAAATAACACATCTTAAGCCAGGTATTTTTTTAAAAAATTTTCCTAGAGGTATTTGCAAATATTCAACTGTATTAGGTAACTCATTTTTATAATTATCTAATCCACATCCTGAAATTGCAGTAACTTTAACATTATTTTTTGCAATACCTTCCATTACACCCAAAGCATGAGTTACTCTACCTCTTCTTCCGTTTGAAAAAAAATTATATTTAGGAAGAATATAAATTATATTATTTTTCATTATAATTCCTCTCTATGATTAAATAATATTTATTAATACTTTTTTAACAACGACCTGGTAAATAGCAAGTTAAAATTTTATTCTAATATAAATATATATAATGCAATATTATTAACAACTCATGAATTGTTAGCTTATACGATAAACCCATGGCATCTTACATTAATGCTTATCCTAAACGCATCTTAAAAATAAAACAAATTTTATTATTAAGTAATTTATATATTACTTATAGTTATTTTACAAATTATTTAGCCTATCTGTTAACTCAATTATAATCAGACAATTGTTTAAATTTCACCTCATTTATAAAGCTAAAACAGTAAACTATTGAAATTGTACCTATAATAAAAATTGCTCGAGAAGAGTAAAAATCATATGATTTTGAATACTCTAGGATTAAAAGTATAAATGTACTAAATAAAGACAAAAGATACGGTTGTATCCCTTTTTGTTTTAAAGCTTTTAACAAATACCATAACGGTAATAAGAGAATTAATATAGCCAATAATACAGCAATAAGTCCACCATCAAGCCATACTTGTAATAAAAAGTTGTGTGGATACCCCCATTCATTTCCAGCAGAAAATATACCATTTGAACCTAAACCATATCCAAATAACGGAGATGATGATATTGCCTGCCATGAATTACTCCAAAGTTCACCTCTTCCTCCAGCCATTAACTCGTGAAAGGGGGTTAACATTCTCTTTAATCTTGATGCTGTTCGTTCTACATTTAATGCTAAAAATAATAATCCCCCTAATAAGGGAAGTACAAAGAATAAGTACCTTATTCCAATTTCTTTAATTAACTTAAAGTAATTTTCTCCTTCTCCTATTGAAAAATGTAAAACAGGAAGCAAACAAAGAACAAAAATGCTAAAAATAAGGGTTCCCCTTGCTAAACTCAGACTTAAAGCAATCATTGAAAATATCGCTGCAATTACCCAAAAAAATTTATGCTTTTTAGAATAAATAGCAAATATAGTAGTTATAATAAAAGACATTCCGATAGGCGTTGCCAAAGTTAAATAAGATTCATTAACTTGAGTATTATATCCAGAAATTTCATAAATTCCACCACTTTCCATTATCACATAAATACCAATACCAAGCCCCAAAAAACTTAATATAACAAGAAACTTATGAATAATATTACGGTCAACTAATATTAATATCATAGCAACAACAAATATAAGAAAAATTAATAATTGCAAATATTCTTTCCATTGTACACTTGAACAAGTCCAACTCAATGTAAATACAAGCCATGTCACAAATAAATTTACAATAAAAAAATACATGACAAGACTTTTTTTCAATCTCATATTACCCATACAACTATAAGTACATATTGTACATAATATAAATGCCAATACTACATAGATCCACTGCCCAACATCAAATATCACTCTTATAGCCCCTGTTACACATAAAACAGCTAAACAGGCAGCAATTAGATTAGATGAGACATTTTTTAAAAACAAGTACATTCACTCACTTTTTTAACGATATATAGTTCTTAATAGTTTATAGTTAATTTTCTATATAATCTTTTGATTGTTTCAGCAAGAAAATCCAACTTATTATCGACTAACAATTTATAATATCTTTTTACCAATAAATGTTTTTCAAAACGTGAATTATATTTAATATTATATTTTTTATAAAACATTTTTTTTTCATTTTGCCACTCATTTTTATTGTCACCACAACTTTTTGATTCATCATGATACCTGGATACACCTAGAAGCTTTTTATCATGCAACATAGGAATATTATTCAAAAATAACCTAAGAAAAAATTCATGGTCCATAGCATAATTTAGAGATTCATCTAAAAGCCCTACCTCTTTAAACACATCTTTATGTATAAATGCTGATTGATTACACATAGTCATTCCTATTGATTTATAAATATTCAAATCTGGATTTATATAAAATTGTTTTCTTAAAACTTTTTCACTAGCATTTACACAATATTTATTTCCAAAAAACACTTTGATTGTGGGATATTTATTAACCAAGTAAGCTAATCTCCAAAAAGTTCCTTCACAGTAATAGTCATCTGAATTTTGCCAACCTATCCAATCACCAGAAGCAAATCCAATACCTCTATTTAATGCATGAGATTGCCCCCTATCTTTTTCACTTACCCAATAACCTAACTTATTATTATATTTTTTTAAAATATCTAAAGTACCATCTGTTGAACCACCATCTACTATAATATGTTCAACATTAGGATATCTTTGATTTATAACACTAAATATATTTTTTTCTAGAAAATTTGCTTGATTAAATGAAGGCGTTATAATACTGATTTTTGGTAGCTTATTACTTTTTTGTATCATGAATCCTCCATGTAAAAAAATTATTCAAACATATTATCATTTTTTAAATCTAAATACCAATCATAAGTCATCTTAATTCCTTTTTCTAGTCCAATCTTTGAGTACCATCCAAGTTTATTAATACAACTCATATCTAACAATTTTCTCGGTGTACCATCAGGTTTATTCAAATCATACTGTACATCACCTTCATATCCTACTACCTTTTTAATAAGTCCAGCTAGTTCTTTTATTTGTAAGTCCTCACCTGTACCAACATTTATAGGCTCATCACCTTCATAATTATCCATCAAAAACAAACATGCATCTGCTAAATCATCAACATGCAAAAGTTCCCTGCGTGGTTTACCTGTTCCCCAAATTGTCACATAAGGTTCGTTATTAACTTTAGCCTCATGAAACTTCCTTATCAATGCTGGTAATACATGTGATGTTTCTATTTCAAAATTATCGTTGGGGCCGTACAAATTAGTAGGCATAACGCTTATAAAATTAGTACCATACTGACGGTTATACGCCTGGCACATTTTTATTCCAGCTATTTTAGCTATAGCATACGGTTCATTAGTCGGTTCTAACTCGCCGGTCAATAATACATCTTCACTCATTGGTTGAGGTGCATGTTTAGGATAAATACAAGAACTTCCTAAAAATAGTAGTTTTTTGACTCCATATTTATATGCTGCATGTATAACATTGGATTGCATCATTATGTTGTCGTATATAAATTCTGCCGGATAGGTATTATTAGCCAATATGCCACCTACTTTTGCTGCAGCAAGAAAAACGTAATCAATATTTTCATTATAAAAAAATTCATCTACTTGCTGCTGATTGCGTAAATCAAGCTCGCTGCTGGTTCGTATAACAATATTCTCATATCCTTCACTTTGAAGTTTACGCAAAATTGCTGAACCAACCAGTCCACGATGACCTGCAACATAAATCCTGGCTTGTTTTTCCATAATAAATTACCCCACACTATTCATTATAATCAAAAGTCTGGTATCCATTTCTCCTACATAACTCATCTCTTTTAGCAATCTGCAAATCTTCTTTTACCATTTCAGAAACTAATTCTTGAAAAGTTTTTTTAGGTTTCCACTCTAGTTTATTTCTTGCCTTTGTAGAATCTCCTAATAGAGTTTCTACCTCTGTAGGCCTGAAATAACTGGGATCTACCGACACATAAACTTTACCATTCTCCATTCCTACTTCATCAATACCTTCTCCTTGCCATTCAAGGTCAATCCCTGCTTCTTTAAATGCCAGTTCGCAAAACTCTCTCACACTATGATGTTCACCTGTAGAAATCACATAATCATCAGGGTCATCCTGCTGCAGTATTAACCACTGGGCTTCAACAAAGTCCAGAGCATGACCCCAATCCCTTTCAGCATTTAAATTGCCAAGGTAAAGCCTGTCCTGCAATCCTAGTTTAATACGTGCTGCTGCCCTGGTAATCTTCCTGGTTACAAAGGTTTCGCCTCTTATTGGAGATTCATGGTTAAATAATATACCATTGCAAGCAAACATATTGTAAGCTTCCCGGTAATTTACTGTAATCCAATAAGAATAAAGTTTTGCTGCTGCATAAGGTGACCTGGGATAAAAAGGAGTCTTTTCAGTTTGAGGTGTCTCTTGTACTTTACCAAAAAGTTCGCTGGTAGATGCCTGGTAAAACCGCACTTTATTTTCCATGCCTAGTATTCTAATTGCTTCTAGTAAACGAAGTGTACCCAATGCATCAGCATTAGCAGTATATTCCGGTGTTTCAAAAGAAACCTGAACATGACTCTGTGCTGCCAGGTTATATATTTCATCCGGCTGTACTTCCTGAATAATACGTATCAAGTTCGTTGCATCTGTTAAATCTCCATAGTGAAGTATAAAGTTGCGGTTGGATTCATGAGGGTCCTGGTACATGTGGTCTATTCTATCTGTATTAAACAGCGAAGCCCTGCGTTTTATACCATGTACAACATATCCTTTATTTAAAAGGAATTCCGCCAGGTATGCTCCATCCTGACCAGTAATTCCAGTAATAAGGGCGACACGCTGCGTTTTATTGCTGTCCATGAAATTTTGCCTCCTAGTTGATAATTACTGCTTATTAAATTGAGATGTCTTTAAGCCAATCCCAGTTTTCTTTAGCCCACTCTACAGTCCTTTTAATTCCTTCTTCTAAGCCAATCTCTGGCTCCCAACCCAAAAGAGATTGGGCTTTAGTTATATCCGCGTGTGTAGAAGGCATGTCTGCTTTGTGAGCTTCTTTATATTTAATTTGAGCTTTTTTACCCGTGTATTCTTCTATTAAACTTATCATTTTAGAAAGCTTGTCAGGATTGTTATTGCCGAGGTTTATTACTTCATATCCTACAGGTTTTAAGGCCTTTATGCTCCCATTAGCAATATCATCTATGTATGTAAAGTCTCTACTTTGGTTACCATCACCGAACACTTCCAGCGGTGTTCCTTCTATAATCCACTTAATAAACCTGAAATAACTCATATCCGGTCTTCCAGCAGGACCGTAAACTGTAAAATAGCGCAAAACTGTAACATCTAACCCGTAAAGATAATGGTAAGAGTATGCCATTGCTTCGGCAGATTTTTTGGATGCAGCATAAGGTGATATGGGTGTATTAACAGGTAAATCTTCTCTAAAAGGCATTTTTTGACCAGCATAGAGGGATGATGTAGATGCCAGTACAAACTTGGAGACTTCATATTTATTACATAGTTCCAGCAAATTCAAACAACCACCGGCATTAGTAGACAGATAAATACATGGATTCTCCAGGCTGTAACGAACACCGGCCCTTGCTGCCTCGTTAATCACTGCATCGATATCATGCATATTAAAAACTACTTCCAATGCATCTTTGTTTTCTATATCTATTTGGTAAAACCTGAAGTTACTGTTATTACTTAAATTATCCAATCTCCACTGCTTAAGCCTAACATCATAATATTCATTAAGGTTGTCTATACCTATAACTATATATCCCTGCTTTAAAAGCATTTCTGCAACTTTATTTCCTACTAAACCTGCTGCACCGGTTACCATTATTGTTTTCATTATATATTTCAAACCTTTCAATATTAATCAGTTACTAAACAAATTATCATTAGACTCCTACACCTATATAATTAAAACCTTCTTTTTTCAATGCTTGTCCGTCTAATATGTTGCGCCCGTCTATAATTATTTTTTGCCGCATTAATTCCCCAAGTTTTGCATATGAAAGGCGTATGAATTCTTTCCATTCGGTAACAAGAACCAGGGCATCAGATTCAGCAGCAAGCGCTTCTGTGCTATTTACATATTCAATATCCAATTCAGGATGTGTACGGCAGCAATTTTCTACAGCAACAGGGTCATATGCTTTCACATGAGCACCTAGTTCAGTCAACCTGCTGGCTATAGTTATAGAAGGTGCATCACGCAAATCATCTGTACCCGGTTTGAATGAGAGCCCGAGGAGTCCAATTGTACTGCCGCGGAGCACCTTAAGTACACTTTGCAATTTCTTTATAATATCTTCCCGCTGGCGCATATTTACCTGTACTGTTGCACTGCTTAACGGCATTTCATATTCATACTGCCCTGCCGTGTGGATAAGAGCTTGTACATCTTTTCCAAAACAACTGCCGCCCCAACCTATACCAGCATTCAAATATGATATACCTATACGCCTGTCCAAACCAATCCCCCGGGCTACTTCTTTTATATCTGCTCCGACTCTTTCAGCAAGGCCAGCTACTTCATTTATGTAGGAAATTTTCATGGCCAAGAATGTATTAGCAGCATATTTTATCAGCTCAGCACTAGCAGGAGTAGTAGTAATAAATGCCGGGAGTGAATACCCATCCGGCCGTGGCAAAAACTCCGGTGGAGTAAATGTCTGTTCTAAAATAGGAGCAAACATCTCTCTTAATGTATTAATAACAGTGTTATCCGCAGCACCAACAACAATCCTGTCAGGATAAAATGTATCAAGTAATGCTACCCCCTCTCTTAAGAACTCGGGGGCAGATGCGACTCTAACCGGCATATTTATATCCCGGTTTTGAAGGTGATACTTTACTACCGATTCCACTCTCCGAGCAGAACCGATAGGTACGGTTGATTTGTTCACAATAACAGGCATGCTATTACCGGATAAACGCTCACCTATTTCTTTTGCAACAGTTTCTACATAAGTTAGATCTGCATCCCCGTTATCTTTTCGCGGGGTTCCAACAGCAATAACTATTACATCAGAATTTTCATCAAAAGAATCCCACAAACCAAAAGACAACCGATCGTGTAGTTCATCTAACAGTTCAGCAACACCCATTTCGTGAATGGGAACTTCGCCATTTTGGAGTGCTTTTATACGTTGTTCATTTTGGTCAATGCAATGAACATCATGACCAATATAGGCCAGTGCTACTGATGTTGTAAGGCCAACATATCCGCACCCTATAATTGTTATTTTCATTGTTTTTCATTCCTTTGGAGATAAAGTCATTATTTATATTTTTCACGTTCTAAAATATCAGCGTAAAGGTCTGCATACTGCTTAGCTACCACTTCAAGTGCAAATTCTCTTTCTACTTTTTTTCGGGAGTTTTGAGAAAGTACATTCCACCGATTAATATCAGAAAGCACCCAGGAAATTCCCCGGGCTAAGTCATCTGCATCAAATGCTTCTGCAAGGTAGCCTGTATTATAATGTTCTATCATATCCGGCATTCCACCTATATCAAATGCTACACATGGCGTTCCACATGCTAATGATTCCACTACGGTATTTGGCAAATTATCTTGTAGTGAAGGAGCTACAAAAACATCAGCTGCAGAATAAAGCAAAGCTAAGCTAACATCATCATTAAAAGCACCTAAGTAATAACTTTTAAAGCCAAAATTAGGTGGATCTTTAGGCTCTGAGGCACCAAAAACTACCAAGTTAATATCTTTTTCTAAATTGTTTTCTGCAAGATACTGTAATGCTTGCTTTAAATACTTAAATCCTTTACGTTCATCATTTGTACTATTTATAGCCCCAAAAAGTATTAATTCCTTATCTTGGGGCAAAGAAAGTAATTCTCGTGCTACTTTTTTATCAATAGGTTTGTAAATTGATGTATCTAAACCGTTTGGAATAACTTCTACTCTGTAATTTTTAAAAAGTGAACTGTTTTTTACACAATTAGCTAGCCAATGGCTAGGAGTAACAATTGTTAAATTAACATCCTTCCATGATTGTTTCTTTCGTTTCCATATTTTATGTGAGAGGTCATTTTTTTTACTACTACCTAAAATTGGACACTTTCCACAATATTGTGTGTATTTGCCACATTCGTTATCATAGTGACATCCACCAGTAAATGCCCACATATCATGTAATGTCCATATTATTGGTTGGTTAAGTTTTTTAAGTGTTTCAATTCTTAAAAAACCACCTGCTACCCAGTGAAGATGAATAATATCAGGATTCAATATATTTATTCTCTTTTTAAGATTATCTGGCACCCAGGCAGGAGAAAAAATTATATTTTGACGGTTTTTATATAAAAATAAAGGAAATTTATCAATTTTCGCTCTTAAACGTCCCAAACCTTTTCTCAACTTATTACTTGGCGAATATACAAATTGATCATCACTTAACTTTTTTTCTACAAGCATTTCGGAATTTATATTAATGTGATGTAAACCTTGGTGCAAGCGATATGCTGCTCGTGCAGCTCCTCCCTGTATATCTGAAGTATTAACTAATAATATTTTCATTTCTTTTCACCAAAACCATTTAAAAGCATATTATTGTACCTTTCTCCTATTCTCTCTAAGCTATAATATCTTTCAACATACTTTCTTGCATTTTCACCAATTCTTTTTCTTTCTCCTGGATTATTTATAAGATATATTAAAGCCCGCCTAAGTTCTATAATATTTCTTTCTTCTACAAACAAAGCACAATCTTCTTCTCTAATTACGTAAGGAATACCGCCATTTTTAGTTACAACAACAGGCAATCCACATGCCATAGCTTCTAAATTAGCTACCCCAAAAAACTCTTCCCAATTAGATACAGAAACAGCATGATTCACAAAAACATCTGCCTGTTGATATTGTTTGACCAATTCTGAATGGGGAACCACATCTTGAAAAAATACTTTATTTTCAATCCCGTTTTCAATAATTATTCTTTTTAATAGAGACAATAGCGGACCTTCACCAATTATTTTTAACTCTATATCTTCTCTTTCTCTCAAGATAGGTAAAATAGCTTCTACTATATAAAACAATCCTTTCTCAGGCACCAATCTTGAGACCACTAAAATTTTTATTTTATCATTTTCCTTGCGTTCTCCTGGGACAAAATAGTCTGTACAAACAGGATGACCCATTATCGTAAACTTATCTGCAATTTTTTCATTAAATAAACCTATATTTTTAAAACGCTCAATACATTTTGGCACAGTTATAATTATTCCTGTTACCTTATGAATTGTTTTTTTCAATTTAACTTTCCTTTTAATTCTCCATAAGAAACCTTGTTTTATACCTGTAATAGTTAATGAAGCATCAAAGAAAACAGGTATCATCTTCTTATGTGCATAATCTATTGCAATCATCCCTTGAGGATAAATGGTAGGATCTACAGTCAAAATAATATCGCTTTTGTCAAAATAGTTTTTTATAGTATTATTTAAATTTAAGTCTGGTTTATAATAATTAAACAAAGTAATTTTCCATGACTTTTTAGGAATCGAAACTATTTCAAATTCTGGATCCTTATAATTATCATCTTCAGACTTTACAATTATAAACTTATATCCATAATTATTTTGGAGATATTTGTATATTAAGGCCATTGCTTCAAATGCTGTACCGTTGCTAATTACTCCAGGTCGAAAGGACACAATATTCATCCTAAACTCCTACTCTATAATTATATTTTTAACTTTATCCTTAACTTTACTGATCGGTGGTAATTTTAAAATTGGTACATATTTATTTATAAATCGTATAATCTCTTTCAAAAACTTATAATTTTCAAAAGGAAATTGTTTAATAAATTTTATTTTATTCGGCTTTTCATAGTACACTTCTTCAAACAATTCTAACCATTGGTAACTTATATTTTTATAGTTAAACTTCTCTTTTATAAATTCAAAACCATTCTCACCAAATTTAGCTGCCATTTCCTTGTCTTTTAACAAATATAAAATATTATTAATTAAATTCTTATCGCTCTTTCCTAAAAAACCTGTTTTATTATTTATCACGGTATCTAATAATCCGTTGTAAGCACCAGAAACAACTGGTGTTTTGGCAGCCTGAAACTCAATAGCACTTCCTGGACAGTTTTCGGTTGCACCAGATGGATTTACAACTCCTACATCGGCTTTTTGGAGTATTTCTATTTTTTCATCGCCTAATACCCCTTTAAAATCTACAGATTTATCTATCTCTCCATTTTCATTTCCTAAATACCTTCGCCATTCCCTTTCATAACTTTCCTCAGCAATACCCCATTTACCAAGTTTTTGATTTCGATTATATAATTTACCACTACCAATAATTATAAGTCTTGCATCAGTTTTTCTTTTTTTTATTTCTGGCCATACTCTAGCTAAATAATGAAAACCCTTCGCTGGTATTAAGCTACCAACATATACTACATACTTACCTTCCTTTTTAACTTCCTTAGTTGGTACATACTTTCTATAGTCAAAACCATTAAATATACATGTCGATTTGTAAAATATGTCATGGTCTCTAAGACAATCTAATTGCTCTTGAGAAACACAAACAAATCTTTTAATTTGTTTTGATTTATTAATTTTATCTAATAATTTGGGTTTTGGTGTGTTGTGCACCCATGCAATTATTTTAATATTGTAACTGTCTATTTCTTCAATAAATCTTTCTCCACTAATATCACCAGTTGGACGCCATATTAAAATATCACAATTATCTTTTTCAGCCTTTTTAGCTGCATCTAGAGCATCCTCAACTTTTATTGATTCTATGTTTTGGGGTAAATTATCAACAACATTAGCATACCATACAAATCTAACCTTATCTGGTATATATTTAAAAAAATAGTAAGGTAATGTTATAAAATTGTATTGAGTCCCCCCAATTCCAGGATTCCCATTTTCTGGCTTTGACAGATCTATGTCCCCGATATTTTTATTTTCCAAATATAAACCTATCTTCATTTAATATCCTCCAAGATATAATAGCGCATACTTTTTTTAAATGATATAACCATATTCTTTTAACTTAACGTTAAATTCATTTTGTAATTTTTTATTTGATTCCGAGTAATAATTACATAACTGATCATACAAATAATTGCTTATGTATAGTTTTTCTCTACCGCCTTTTTTTAAATTATTTAACAATTTATCTTTTAAACTCATTGGTAAATACTTACCAATACATTTTATTTTTAAATTACGTCTCACTTTTCTATACATATTATATTTTTTAGATACTGAATGATTTTCCCACTTATTTTTTAAAATTTCATAAGTTGTACTTTTGTCTATATTCATAATCTCTGACATTTTTTCTGAAAAAATTTCTGGTGATTGAACTAATTCTTCAAAAAGCATAATATTTATATTATTTTTACCAAATAGATTAGCATAATAATTTATCAACTCATAATATTTCAATGAATTTAGGAAATAGACACTATCGTAATTTAGTGCAATTTCTATCCACTTATGTAGTGAAACTGGTTTGCCAATTGACAAATTTCGCGGGTCAAATGGGTGATCACGATATTGTGATTTTATTAAGTCTAACTGGTTTCTAATAATAATTAATATTTTAGCATTAGGAAATATCTCTTTTAACCTATCAGCTTTTACCTTTACATCATCATGTGAAAAATAAACAGATGCTACCCTTTCATTACTAAAAACATTTATCTTATCTTTACATAAATACTTCTTTATATATTTTTCAAACAAATTTATATTATCACTATAAAAATAATCAATGCTTGGTAACATTACAAGGTTACAGTAAAAATCATACAAATTATTGTCTCTTAAATACACACAATTATTATCTACAACATTTGTATCAATGCCAATATTGGATGTTGGATATATACCTAAATTATTAATTTCAGGGTGCTTTTGAAATAAATGTTTTTGCAATGTAGTACTTGCTGACTTAGGATACCCTATATGAAATATTATATTTTGCCTCATAACAACCTCCACTGCATAAAAAAAATTCGTTTAATAATGTACAACTCATCTAATAAATCTTAACAAATTAAATGTTTTTAATGGCATATAGATTAAAAATCTAGTTTCTTTAAAAAAGATTACACTAAAATATGCTTGAATTGATACTGATAACAAGGTAGCAATTGGAGCACCAATTACACCACATGCAGATATAAGAATATAATTTAAAACTATATTACATGTGACTCCTATCAGCGTCCTATATAATTGTATCTTTGTAATATTTTCAATAATAATATGTTTAGAAATTACAATTCCGACAAAATTAAAAATAGCTTCTATTACCAATATTTTTAAAATCAATGAACTTAACAAATATTCTGTACCATACAAAAACAAAATAATATAATCCGATAAAAATACAACACTAAATATTATTAACAAGGCAAACATAATTATCATATCAAATAAATTCTGCAATTTATTTTTGTAATATTTTTCACCAACTTCTTTTGCCTTCACCAAATAAGGATAAAAGGTATTACTTATTGCAAAGGCTACAAAGCCCCATTGCTTAAGCCTTGTAGCAGCAGAATACAACCCAACTGAATGATCACCAAGCATGTTACCCACCATAACATGGTCAATTTTCATATGCACTGCTACTGCAGCACTTGAAAAAATTAATGGAAGACTATCATTTAACATTTTTTTTATAACTTTTTTGTTAACTTTCCAGTCAAAAACAGATGTTTTAAGTTTTAATCTATAAAAAAATACTAAGCAAATTGATTCTAAAAGGAAACTTACACTTATCATGATAACAAATGAAAATAGAGAAGCTTTTACTACAATCAATATTACTCTCATTACACTTACTATGACTAAAGAGATAATAAGCGAAAGCGAAATATATTTTGCTTGGACCTGAGAATAAAACCAGTACTTGATAACCTCAAATGGTTTAAACAGATAACCAAGTGTCACAATAATTATAAAAAATTTTATTTGAGGAGATTTTACATCAAACAAATATAATGTTAATAATATAACTAAATTTAGAATTATTGAGCCAAATAGCCTTAACAGAAATACTGAACCCATAACATCTTCTTTATTTTCAGTTTTTACTAATTCCCTTATAGCAATTTGTTCTAGACCTAAAGTAGAAATAAAAGCAAAGAGAGAAACGAAAGATATTGAATAGTTTAATTTACCAAAACTTGTGGGGCCTAAATATCTTGCCACCCATGCAGTAACAAAGACACCTAATACTAATTTAATTAACTTTTCTAAAGTAATCCAATTAATGTTAAATATAATTTTCTTTATTTGGTTATCATTATTTATTTTAAGTAAAGTTTTAGATAAAACATTATTTAACATTACGACTCCTGATTTTAACTGCTTTTGTTAATAATTAATTGGTAACTTATTTTGTTTATATTTGCTATATTTATTCCTTTTCTTTAGAATATCCTCATAACTTTTAATTTGAGTAATTCTTTAATTTAATTATACTCTTATAAAGAATTACTATATTTAAATAAAAAATTGTATTACTTACTAAACACCATCATATATCCAAAGAGCTAATAATCTCATCCACAGACTTCTCTATACCCTGCTCGTGCGTCTGCACTGTAACTTCCGGTTCTTCTGGTACTTCATATGGTGCACTTATACCCGTGAAATTTTGTATCTTGCCGCTCCTAGCTTTTTTGTATAACCCTTTCGGGTCTCTTTTTTCACACTCATGCAGGGGGCAGTCCAGGTATACTTCTATGAATTCTTCAGGTTCAAATAGTTTTCTCGCCCGTTCACGGTCTTCTTTGTAAGGCGAGATAAATGCTGTAATCACTATGATACCGGCATCTACAAAAAGCTTTGCTACTTCAGCAATGCGCCTTATGTTTTCCCGGCGTCCTTCCTCGGTAAAACCGAGGTCTTTACAGAGTCCCTGGCGAACATTGTCGCCGTCGAGTAAATATGTATGGTATCCCATTTCGTGCAGTTTACACTCCAGGGCATTGGAGATGGATGACTTACCAGATGCCGAAAGTCCTGTAAACCAGAGCACAAAGCTTTTATGCTGGTTTAGTTTCTGTCTATGTTCTTTGGTGATCGTGTAAGGGTGCCATACTACATTGTTTTCCGCTGCTTTTTCCAACTTACAACACATCTCCTTGCAAAATAGTAGACAGTTAGTCAGTAGACTGTTGGTCAGTGATCAGTGATCAGTGATCAGTTGGTCAGTAGTCAGTTGGTCAGTTGGACTGTTGGTCAGGAGTCAGGAGTCAGTTGGTCAGTAGACTGTTGGTCAGGAAGAGATTACAGATCCATTCTTTTAATCAATCCAGCAAGGAGTCTTCCAACTTCGTCCATATCGTTAAATATCTTTTTATAGGGTCAGTAGACAGTTGGACTGTTGGTCAGCAGTCAGGAAAAGATTACATTCTTTTTATTAATCCACCTAGGAGTCTTCCAACTTCGTCCATATTGTTAAATATCTTCTTATAGGGTCAGTAGACAGTTGGTCAGTGGTCAGTAGTCAGGAAAAGATTACATTCTTTTAATCAATCCACCTAGGAGTCTTCCAACCTCGTTCATTTTGTCAAATATCTTTTTATAGATTTCTTCATCTATGTACATTAAGTCTTTTGCCAACAATAACTGGTATTTTGCTTCTTCTAGTGAACCGCGTGCCATTAGCAAAAAACGTTTGTATTCTTTGTTTGAGCCTCTTGCCTTTCCTTCTACTATGTTACTCGGTATCGATACAGAGGCCCGTCGAATTTGAGATGTCAGTCCGTATATTTCATCTTTTGGAAAATTTTTTGTTATCTCATATATTTTCAGTACTAGCTCGTGTGACTTTTGCCAGACAATTAACTTGCTGGTATCGTCATACATATATTTTTCCTTTCCAACTGCTTCTATTAAGTTGGACTATTGGTCAGGTTTCAGTTGGCCAGAAGTCAGTTGGTCTGTTGGTCAGGAGTCAGTTGGTCAGGAAGTTCAAGGGATTTTCCTGTCTACTGTCCAACTGTCTAACTGTCCAACTATTGTCAGGATATTCTAGGGCTTTTTCTGTCTACTGGCCAACTGGCCAACTATCCTAAATTTGTCGGTCAGGAAACAGTTGGTCAGCTTTCAGTTGGTCAGGAAATTCTAGGGTTTTTTCTGTCTGCTGACCAACTGTCCAACTATCCTAAGTTTGTTGGTCAGGAGTCAGTTGGTCTGTTGGTCAGGAAGTTCAAGGGATTTTTCTGTCTGCTGTACAACTGGCCAACCATTGTCAGGATGTTCTAGGACCTGTTCTGTCTACTGTTCAGCTGACCAACTGACCAACTGTCCAACTATTATTATCAAATTGTTTTCTTTTTAAACATTATACAGGGTATTCAACGATATTTTATTAATTTCCTTTAAATTTTGCATTGAAATATTCGACAAAAAACGTGGATTATAGCAAGTCCATGATGTTGATTACACCAGGTTCACTCTTGTCACCCGGGCCCCACGTGATCACCAGCGTGTTCTCTCCTTTTATATCCTCAAGTGAGCTGTCATAAGAGGCAATTTCATATTTCAAGTTCAAATTCCCGGCAGCTATTTTGATTAACTCGAGTATTTCATCCCCGGGCCCGTAAAGGACCACCTTATCCCCACTGCCCATATAATCATCAATTATTTGCTTGACTGCATCATTTATTTTAATAACCTGGCGGTAGGATCTTATCATGAACCGGTAGGTGAGCCTGGCTTTTTCGGCCATTCCCTGCGGCGTAAGGATATATCTCATTGTCCTGCCGTTTACTTTTTCCAGTTTTACAAGCCCTTTTTTGGCCATTTTTTTCAGCAAGAAGTTTACTGCCCCGGGTGAAAGGCTTGTCCCCCGGGCAATTTTGCGCTGGGTAGTTTCTTCATTCTTTTCGATAAAATTTAGTATTGCATGTTCGTTATTCATAATAATTCACACCTTTTGTTTAAAAAACAAACGATTAATTAATAAACATAATACTAAAATTCTCTTATAACTGTCAATAAAAACCACCGGAATTCATGAAACTAGAAAAATATTTCACAAAGTTGAAAGTTACACAGGGCATATAGTCTTTGCCTTTTCTATACCAGTTTGTTGTCATTTCCATGATAGCTACCACCTCCTTCGGTGTTAGTTTTTCCAGTTCCGGCTGGAATTGTTCTTCTTCCATGCACGCCGGGCAAGCCCGGGATACTGTTTTAGTAAAAATCATCCTTTAATTATACAGATATAAGCTGCATAAATGAAAATCCAATGTTATTTCTGCATTATCGCTTAAGAAGATAAAGAAACCGTAAATACAAATATTGGTAAGCATCGTTTTTTATGATATAATATTTATAATCCTTACTATAAAGGTGTTTTTTATGTTAAGTCAAAAAGACTACTGGATAAATGAAGCATGGGAAAGTTTAAAAACTTCACAAGTGCTAATTGAACATGGACGATTTTTAGAAGGTGCTTTTTTCTGCCACTTGAGTGTAGAAAAAATATTAAAAGCTAAATATACTTATAACACAAATAAAATTCCCCCTAAAATACATGATTTAAAAAGATTATCCGAACTCTCAAATATAAAGGACAAATTAAATGAAGACCAGATAGATTTTTTAGGCATCTTAAATAATTTTCAATTAGAAGGCAGATATCCCAAGTTTAGAGAAAGATTATTAAAATCTACAACCAGAAAGGATTTTAAAAACATCTTAAAAGAAACAGGTGAATTCTTACAATGGTGCTTAAGAAGAATGAAATAGAAACATTAAAAAAATATATTATAGAGTTAGAAAAACATACTGACATTGATAAGGTAATATTATTTGGTTCATATGCACAGGGAAATGCCGGTGATGAAAGTGATATTGACCTGGCTGTAATTTCCAAATATTTTGGTGATAATGTCATTAATGACTTAAAAATTGTAAACAGAGCTCTATGGAATATACCATCCAATAAAATCATACAAGTCCATCCTTTTACTCCAAATGACTTTAATGAAAATAAAGATTTTTTTATTGACGAAATTATAAAAACGGGAATTACAATTTATATGAAAAATACCGGTTTTACAGGCGAAATGCATTTAAGCAACAAGAATCATATACATTCATAAAAAAAGCACCGCATTTGTTTTCTGCGGTGCGTCAGCCCGTGCCGTCTATAAAGTGGCGCATGTTGTCTACGTCTATATCTGACTGCCTGGCCACTACCATGGTGAGCAGGGTTATAGATTTTTGCAGGTCTTTTATCAGCGGTTCCATGCGTACTAACAGGTATCCTGCCACTACCATGGGAAAGCCGTAGTTCGCCGCGAGTTTCATCATCTCGTCCATTTTAATTCACTCCTATATTATATTAATTACCGGGAGGGGGTACCCTCCCGGTTTTGGTTCTACGCAGGGTCGTACAAATCGTTGGTTGTCTTATCGATTATTTTTACGTCGTACTTGGAAGCCAGGTCTCCGCCGGTAGCGCTAAACACGTTTTTGCTAATAATGGTGTCCATTACTGTTTCTACTTCTGCGGCAGTGAGATCTGTGCGGGGGCTGTCCAGGCTGATGGACATGCTGTTGCCCCCCTGGCTTTTAAAGGTCATGCGCAGGTACTTGGTGCTCGATGTAGACATGGTTTTTCCTCCTTTCTGGTAAGATTATTTTCTAGCCTCTAGACTTCGTTGATTAGTTCGGCAACGTCTTCACGGGTTATGGTATCTAATGTGTTGTCTACCAGGCCGTCCAGGGCTGCGGCGATGTCGTAAAGGTCCTGGTCCAGCGCGTCGGGTTTTACGTGGTGAAGGTACTTGTTGTCAAAGATCGGGTCACCGCCTCCGTCTACGCCTACCTGGAACTTTAGTGTGACGGTAGATTCGGAAGGCACGCTGTTTACTGCCATTTTGCATTCCTCCTTATTCTTTTTTTTTGGGCGGCGGCGCGGCCGGGCCCCGCCGCCCCTTTATGAAGTTGTGTATTAAAATAAGCGGCCAGATTTATCCCCCGGCCGCTTACAAGTTAATACTAACACCATCAAAGTGAGTGAACAAGTGTTTGTTGCTCATATTATTCAATTGATTGCATGTTACATGTGCTGTTGTGCAGCATACTTTCTTTCAACTGTTGCAGTTTGCAACTAAATGCTATAAAATATTAACTAACCTGGAAATTAACGGGCAAGAAAAAAGAGAATAATCAATGTTATAAACTATAGAGGATCAAATACTCGGAATGCTAACTGCTGCTTGTAAAATGCGGCAGTTTTATACTTTCAGGGGTGATCGACAGGATATGACGGAAAGTACTTTTTCATATGCAAGAAAATTTTTAAAGAACCGGGTGATAACATGGATGCAAAAAAAACAGGCATACTGCTGTTTATCTTGGGCGCCCTGGTTGGCATACTGGGCGGTTACTTCATGATCACCGCTGGAACAATAGAAAACAAGATCAACGGCGTC
This sequence comes from Clostridiales bacterium, assembly GCA_021736985.1. Classification (GTDB taxonomy): domain Bacteria; phylum Bacillota; class Desulfotomaculia; order Desulfotomaculales; family VENG01; genus JAIPEW01. The sequence continues at coordinate 27,262 of JAIPEW010000023.1, forward strand.
ATACTCACCTTCACCGGCGGAATAACCTGCGGCTGCGCCGGCACCCTACTCCGTAAATAAGTTGGTGACAGTGAACTGCACCAACTTATTTTTTACACAGATTCATTGAGATTGATTACACGTATTTCCTTTACCTTTTGCAGTTGGCTATCATTTGAGATGAATGCTCCAATTATTCCAGCCATTCTTTTTCGCGCTCCTGCTTTAATTCCTCAACCCCATTTTTCCATAAGTGTTTTCCACGCCCGGAAAGAGCACCAGTGAAATTTTGCGGCTTTCTTATAACAGTAATTGTATTACTGTTTTCATCATATTCCCATAGCAGTACATCGCCCACTTTTATTTTTACATTGTCACGAATATACGCGGGAAGTGTAACTTGATATTTTTCCCTGACAACAGTTTCCTTATCTTTATTTTCGAAATCCTCCCGGTTGATCATCAAAAAAACCACCTCCACACCTGTTGGAAATAATATACCACATCTCCTACTAACTTAAAATCCGTAAGACAATCACCAACATATTCTTTACAATTCTCTTTTGAGCTGGCGGAGGTAGAGTTCTGCTTTGCGGGAGAGGCGGTAGTACTTGTGGTTCATGTGCTTGGTCCAGTCTTTCTGGCGGTGGTAGTTGTGCAGCATTGTGCCTTCTACTCTTTTGAGAAAGTCTTTTTTGAGCAGCACTTCGAGCCTGTGCCTGGCCTCTGATTCAGTTAGTCCCAGGTTTATTCCCAGGCGCCAGGCGTATTCGGGCCCCGCGTACTCGATAAACTTGAGTATCTCGTGGTCAACATCGTCCTCTATCTCTTCCTCTAAATAGCCGTTTTCCAGTAGAAGATTGTATACCTCGGAGCTCAATTCCGCGCACTCTTCTTTGTATTCTTCATATAATTCTTCCAGTTCAGCGTCTTCCCCGGTTTCCGATAAAATATCTTCTAATTCCTGCAGGTCATTTACCCTGCCCTGCAGTTTTTCTGCAGGTGCACACAGGTAATTCAAGTATTCCAGCTGCTGCGCGAGTCCCGGCATTCTTTCCGGGTCAGTGCTCACCTCCGGGCGGGAAAGAAGCTCGCGCGTTTCGTCGCGCTCTTTAATCAGATTTTCCACCCGGGCCCGGATTTCTTCACTGGTGAGATACTTGGAGTTAAACACGGCCCAGCTCGTTCACCATGCATTCTATATGGCGCCAGTCCGTTCCGCAGCATCCCCCTATGATTTTAATACCCGTTTTATTATACACATCTGCCATTAGCCGGCCGAAATCCCCGGGTTCTTCTGCATCCAGTTCAGCTGCTTCATCGAGTTCTTCGGGAGTTTTCCTGGATGTATTGGCCTGGAAGCCCAGTATCCTCTCCCTGGCCTGCGGGGATGAGTTCGTGTCACTGGTTATAGCTTTATAAAAGATGGAACTGTGCACGCAATTGATCATGTAGCACAGGGGCCCCGGCTCTGCCCCGCTGTCAATGGTCGATACGGCCTCGTGCAGCGGCGTGCCGTCCAGCAGCGTCCCCTGCGGCCTGACTACAAAACTCAAGATATACGGCTTGCCGGATTTTGCCAGGGCCCGGGCCATACCGAGAGCCTCAGAAGCAGCCGGCAGCGTATAAGCAATTAAAAAATCTACCCCGGTTTCGGCCAGTTCTCTAATTTGCAAAGCATGAAAACGCTCAGCTTCGCCGGAGCTCAAAGCTTCCCCGGGATCATAGGCATTGCCCCTGCACGCTATAGACCCGCCTATGTAGACTGATCGGGCATATTCCCCGTACAGGCTGCGCAGCCCGGACAGGAACAAACAGCAGTCCCGGTTAACGCTGTTATCCTCCCCGAATCCTGCCTGCCTTAAACGCTCAGGATTTGCGCGCCACGTAGGAGTAACTACTAGTGAAGGCAGGTTATACTTATATCCAATATCCAGGTAATCCCTGTACACCTGCTCTAAATACGCCTTTCCGTCACTGTCGTATACAAGGCCTGCTTCCACAATATAATTATCCAGTTCTACGGGAAATTCCCTGTTTATTCTTTCCGTAGTCCCTCCCTCGGCAATTATGAAAGGACTCTTCTCCAGGGCAGTTTTAAAATCCACGCACCTCTCCCCCTTCAAACATTGTTATATAAAACAATTAACTACCGCTTACAAAATAAACGGCAGCCTCAGATTTTTAAACATATTCTATATAATTGGATAATCTCCTGCAGGTGTCAATTCACTCCTCGAGCAAATTAAGAACATAACTTACCGCTAAACCCTACAATGACTGCCAGGAAAACAGTACATAATAAGCAATTATTCCCCATACGTTCAGTATTATTATAGCACCTCATATTTATACTATTATTTACCTCGCCTGGAAGATTAATTCACTACATAATATCTAAAAAAAATTTCTTGTAATATTTTGTCGTCATAAAAGGAAAATTCATATAAATCAAGAAAATCTTTAAAGTAATATAATTTCAAGTTTAAAAATGTCAAAATAACGGGCAAAGCGGTCGAAAGGCCGTGACGCAAAGCTTTGGGCCTAAGGTTGTTCACTAAGGCCGCCAGGCTGCTTATAAGAAATCTTTTTATGAAGCAGCCTTTCAGACTGCTTTTTTTTAAATTTATCAATAAGTAAAAAAATGTGCCAGGCACGATTTTTTACTTATTGCAAAAAAATATTAACAGGGAGGTTCAAATGTTTAATACTATCAAGTTTAAAATTATTGCACCAATTTTAATAATTACCCTGCTCGGGTTTTTATTTATTATCTACCATAATTATACAAACATGGTTGATATGCAGCTGAACCAAGAAAAAAAAGAGTATAACCTCATGACAAAGTCTATTGAAAATGACCTGGACGGCGTATTCAGTAAAACTAAAATGGCGCTTGAATCAGTAGTACAAAACCCGGCTATACAGAAAGCTTTTGGAGAACGAGATCGTGATGAACTAACGAGATTGACCTATCCTATATATAACAAAGTACACCAGCAGGGAATAGAACAATTTCACTTTCACCTTCCCAATGCTGTTTCATACTTGCGTCTACATAAACTTAGCAATCACGGGGATGACCTGTCATCTTTTCGCAACACGGTAGTAAAATGCAACAATGACAAGAAAATTGTCATGGGCCTGGAAGAAGGGAAGGCCGGGATTGGATTCCGCGTAGTGGTACCGGTCTTTTACCAGGCCGAACATACAGGCAGCGTAGAATACGGCATGGGTTTAACCTCTTCCATGGTAGAAGAATGGCAAAAAGACCTGGGCGGGGAATACTTTATCTACAAAAAGGGAGCTTCAGGAGTATCCTGGGACAACCAAAAAAACGGGCTGCTGGTTTCTACCATGGAAAAAGATCCTTTTGAATTAGATGAAGAAAGTCTAAAGAATATATTAGAAAATAAATCTGCAGGCACCATATACAGCAACAACAAAAATAGGGCAGCAGTAATAATTCCCCTTACAGATTACAGCAGCAAGGTTATAGGGTACGTAAAAGTTTTGAAAGACCGCACAAAAATATTAAATAATATCCACAACATATTATTTAACGCTATCTTCAAAGCTATTGCAGCTTTACTTGTCATATTGGCCGCCACTTACATTATCACCAGGCTTATATCCACCCCCTTAAATAAATTAAATTATGCAGCCGAAGCTATTGCTCAAGGTGATTTAACTAAGGAAATAGATACCGGGATAAAAAGTAAAGACGAAATTGGCAGGTTGGATGAATCCTTTAAAAAAATGAAAGAAAATTTGCAGCTGATGGCTGCTGACATAAAAGAAAATTCCGATAAACTTGCTTCACACAGCCAGGAGCTCGCCTCCTCCAGCGAAGAAGTAACTGCTACCATGGAAGAAATAGCAAGCACAACCAGTGAAGTAGCATCTACCTCGAATGAAGGAGCTAACAATGCACAAACAGCGGCAGAAGAGTCAGAGCAAGTTCAGCAGGTTGCAGAAGAAGGCAACAGGGCTGTACAGGAAACAGTGAAAAAGATAAATAACATATCGCAATCAGCACAAAATGCTTCCAATACGATCCATAATCTCGGCAAGCAGTCAGAACAAATAGGAGAAATAATAGAAACTATAACCAGCATTGCCGACCAGACAAACCTGTTGGCATTAAACGCGGCCATAGAAGCCGCCCGGGCAGGAGAACACGGAAAAGGATTTGCCGTAGTAGCAGAGGAAGTACGCAAGCTTGCAGAACAAACTTCTCAATCGACCAGTGAAATTACAGCACTTATTAATAAAATCCAGGCCGGTGCTGAAGAAGCAGTAAACGCCATGGAAGACAGCACTTCCCAGGTAAATACGGGCGTTGAAATAGCCACTAACGCGGGAACTTCACTTGAACAAATCAAAAAAGCAGTTGAAAACAACACCGCTACAATTCAGGACATAGCAAGCGGGGCCCAACAAACCAACGAGGGCACACAGCAGCTTTCTACCTCCAGCGAACAAATCACTTCTACAGTGCAGGGGGTATCAGATTCTGCTCAGGAATTAGCCAATATCGCCAGTGAACTGCAAAAAACTGCGGCCAGGTTCAAGATAAATTCCAGTTCATAAGTTTCTAAAAATTAACACCGTAATCCAGTAATTCTAATTAATCAACAAGTAACATTTTAAGCGTCATCCTCATAATATGAAATTGCAACTGAACAACGCCTAGAAAGGAGGCCATAAACATGGGTTACGGTGGTGGCAGTACTGGATGCTTCGACGGAAGCTTCATCCTTTTCTTGATCCTGATTTTACTGGTATTTAGCTGCATGCCTTTATTCGGGCCCTGCGGTACCAGCAGCTAGCAGGCAAAAAAATATCATAGTGTAAAGCTATTTACTTAACCAAAAATCAAGCCGGGATAAATTCTGCCCGGCTTGATTTTTTATACTCATCATGAAAAGGTATTTTGTCGATACAAGTTGAATTTTCATAGTAATGTATAAAATAAGAGAAAGGAGGTTTTTAAATCATGGAAAACAACAAAACTTCGCTGGGCATGAATGAAAACATAGAAGCTTTACTGTGTTATATCCTGGGTTGGATAAGCGGTTTAGTTTTCTTATTAATTGAAAAGGAAAATAAGTTTGTTAGATTTCATGCAATGCAGTCTATCGTAATATTCCTGGCTTTATTTTTAATATCACTGGTTTCCGGTATAATTCCAATTTTAGGTGCAATAATCTCTCCCCTGCTTTTCCCGGTTAGCCTGGTATTAGAAGTATTCTTGATGTACAAAGCATTTAAAGGAGAAAAATATAAATTCCCTTTTGCCGGCAATTTTGCTGAAAAGCAAATCTAATTTCCAAGGTCACTTTTAAAATAAAATTTACTTATTAAAGATATGAGCACGTCTTATAAATGACTGAATTTTTAGCCCGCGTGAGGTATCTTAGTATTGTCTTAAGTGACCTGGAGATTCCTGAATTGCAGCCCATAGCAAAAGATAATACCCCTGTTTTCTCAGGGGTATTATCTTTTTTTATTACATATTTAAAATAAACAGGGAAAAAATACTCTGAAAAGATTTATATTTTATTGTAATATAGAAAGGAGAGAACAACGTGTTCCTTACCGATAGAATAACAGAAATGTCTAATGAAATGATGAATGAACACATGGAAAATGTCAAAAATGATCCTGAAAAATATGATAAAGTTCTCCAGATGTCTATCAAGGGTATGGAACTAGGAATAATTTACTTAAGAGAAAACAAGCAATTCAGAGAAGTTTTTGCCAACCTGCATGCCGAATTCTTAAAATACCCGGAATGCAGAAAGGTTATTAATGATGCTTTTAACAGCTAGAATAATGTTCCAGGCAGTAATGTCTTTTAAATGACTGATGTTTACTCTGCTTTAATGTATTTTTAAATTACTGGCACAAGTTAATTTATCTCCTCCGTTTTAAAAAGATATGGAGATTCTAGTTTTTTTGTCTCCTAAATATCTACAGTTATCTTTTAGCGCCCCTCCGGGGGCGCTTTTACTTTTATACAGAATTAGTTAAGATTTAAAGTCTAGTTTATTGCTGTAAGGCTTAACCCAACCGTTAATTACTTTCTCCCAAAATTTTTTCCTGCTTAGTTCCGGGTCTTTGCTTTTTGCTTTTTTGTACATCAAGTTAAATACTTCCTCTGTCTCCGGCGGAAAATTAACTTTTGATAAATTCACAAAATCACCTCCCCGGGAGTAAATATATGCAGTAAGTACCCCTGGAGAGATAATTTTTTCTTGCAAACTAAATATTTGCAAAACAAACCGTCTGGATGGTATAGTAATAATATTCATTATTACTATAACTATTTATATACGAGGTATTTATAATGGGAAAAAATTCAAAGAAAATTAGAATTCTTGAAGCCGCTGCCCATGTTATTCAAAACAAAGGCATATTTTATTTAACACTGGATGCAGTCGCTAAAGAAGCAGAAGTAAGTAAAGGGGGATTATTGTATCACTTTCCTTCCAAAGAAGCCTTAGTCGAAGGAATGGTACATCACTTAATCGATACATATATTAAAAGAATTAGAACCAGTGCAAGTAATGACAACATAGATCAAGGAAAATGGACGCGGGCATTTATTCAAGAAACATTCCACCAGAATCAAACCAGTAAAGAAATGAACGCGAGTTTACTGGCAGCAGTTGCAGTAAACCCGGACCTGTTAGAACCTATGCGCAAAGCATACCGTGAATGGCAGCAGCACATAGAAAACGACGGGATTGACCCGGTTAAAGCCACGATTTTAAGACTGGCAGTGGACGGCTTATGGCTTTCAGCCTTATTTGACCTGGCTCCTTTAAATAACGATTACCAGGAAGATATTGTTGCAGCCCTGCTGCAGCAAACAGAAAAACCTTAATTTGCGAGGTTAAGAGAGGTTAAGATATGATAAAAAAAATTTTGGCAGTCGTACTTCTAGCAACTACTCCCTGGGGAGAATGGTTCATAGCAGTACCTGCCGGGTTATTAATGAATATATCTTTTGGAGTTTTAGTACTTGCTGCTTTTGGCGGTAACTTGCTTCCAGTTCTTATTATATGTGCTTTTTGGAGTAAATTAAAAAATTCACTGCATAAGTGGCAAAATAAACGGCAGGGCAAAGCACAAAGTTTCTTAAAGAAATACGGAATTACAGGTTTAATATTTTTTGCCCCCATGTCAGTCGGAGTATATGTTTCTACTATTACTGCTCTCTTAACAGGCCTATCATCCCGGCGTACTATACTTCTGCATATATTTTCTCTAACATTTTGGGGCATACTTATTTTTATTTTATACTTATTTGGCATAGAAGCCTGGACCATATTTGAGCAATAAATATGGATATCGACAAATTATATTAATTCCAGAAATAGAAGTTATTAACAACTGTTAGTAACTTTTAACTTTTCTGTGGATAACCCGGACATTTTTCCATTATATGTTAATAAATATAAATTACTGGCAGCACGTCTTCGACAAAATCAATAAGTTGGTGCCTGTCAACAACTTATTGTTTTATTACCTTGTTATATAATTCTCAAGCATTTATTTTGCTAATAGCAATTGACAATTCATCCCCCTTATGATACAGTAAATGTCAAATACAGATCACGAATTATTAATTATAAGACATTATTTGTTTAGCTATAAATTCTACTTATAGTTGCGAGTTAAATAAAATGGGGGTGTGTAATATAATGTTTGGCTGGTTAAAGAAAAAATTTATAACATCTATGTAGGATATTGAGCAAAGACGCAGAGAAACATGGTGCTTTGCATGTAAAGATAAAAAATAAGTTGGTGCCTGTCACCAACTTATTAGAGTTATTACTGCTGCTTCGGGGCGGCACAAGAAGCGAACGGGCATTTTGCTGGTTCCGAGGCCCCGGTTTACATACATGTAACTCCCTTTTTCATAAAATAAACCCGCATCGTACTCAGGAAACTTTCCCTGTCCAGGTGCGTATAAGGCTCCTATCCACGGCAAGCGTATTTGCCCGCCGTGGGTATGCCCGGCCAGTACCAGGTCCACCCCGTTCTCTGCTGCCTTTTTAAATATACTGGGATAATGGGAGAGCATTATTAGCACTTTTTCGCTGTACTTTTTTATACTTGTGCCGGGCCCCGCTATAACAAAATCTTTACTCTCTACCCTTTTTCCTTTCTCCAGTACATTTACTCCCTGTTCTTCAAGCTTCTTTCTAAACTCACCGTATATCTCAATTGCCTCTTCATGATTACCAGGCACAAAATACACCGGTGCATACTTAGATGCAGCCTTTACCAGTTCCAGTCCCGGCTGTATATCCTTTTTCCGGCGGTCCACCACGTCTCCCGTTATTGCTACCATATCCACCTGCTGGCCTTCTAAGAGGCTAAAAATCTCTTTTTGCCCTTTTCCAAAACGAGCACTGTGAAGATCAGTAAGGTGCAATATTTTATAATTTTTCATGGATTGAGGCAGGTTTTTAACTGGCACTTCAATCCTGGTTAATTGAGGAACCTGGCTGTACCACATGATACCTCCTGCGCATAACAAAAACACAGATATTATTCTAATCATTATTTTCATATTATTTATTCTTCCCTACAAAAGTTGGTGCCTGTCACCAACTTTTTGTTATAATATAAGTATGAGTTATATGCATTCTTTAACTGAAGAAAAAATCAAAGATACGGCGACCAACTTGCAAGTTTACTTGAGAGGTCAGGAATATTACCGGAAAAAACGGGTAATCAACTTTGAATTCTCAGAAGAGAGTCTATGTGCCCGCGGTATAGTTGCAGGAAGCGATGAGTACGACGTTGAAGCATGTTTCTCCGAAGACGGAGATATTACCGGTATGTATTGTGACTGCCCGGCATTTGCCCAGTTTAGAGGAGCTTGCAAGCATGTTGTTGCTCTTTTAGAGATGTGCCGTGTTGAAATTGCAAACAAAAAGAAGATGCAATTTAGAGAGCAAAACATGGTAAATAACATACTGGAATATTTTGAACACAGCTCCCGGGCCCCGCAAAAAAGGCCCTTGAAAGTGGAATTCATTCTGGATTTATCTTATGATGACTTCGGGCGTGAAATTATCCCTTCCCTATCTTTGAAGCTTGGGGAAAAAAGATTATACGTTGTACGAAACTTGAAGCAGCTGCTCCAGGCAATAAAAAAGAATACAGAACTTGCCCTGGGGAAACATTTTACTTTTTCCCCGCTGCACCATACATTTCACCCGGAAGACGAGCCAGTTATTGATTTACTGAGCGAGTTATACGAAATAGAAAAAAGTACTGCTGAGAGTTATCACAGCTGGCACCAAAAATTATTTAAAGGCAAACATGTTTTTTTGCCCGGCACAACTCTGAATCGGCTGCTTTCTATTTTACCCCGGGAAAGATTTATTTTAAAGCTTTTTGGCGAGGAATATAACAATGTACAAATAGTGGAAGAGGATCTGCCGCTGCATTTTACGTTGGATAAAGATAAAGAAAAAAACGAGCTGGTACTGCAGTGGAAGGGATTGGGCCCGGGCCCCCTGCTGCACGCAGGGGAGCACATCTTCTGCAGCGGCAAGTTTTACAAAACCTCCGAGCGGCAGAGAAACTGTTTTATCCCCCTGCTAAACGCCTTTATTGAACTGCCGGACGGTATTCGTTTTTCCCGGGAGCAGCAAGAGCGCTTCGTGACACAAGTTTTACCCGAGATAAAACAAACAGGACAGGTAGATATTTCACCGGAAGTACAAAACAGTATATACGATGCCGGTTTAAAAACTGAAATTTATTTAGACAGGGTTGAAGAAGCAGTTACCGCCAGTATTAATTTTGCGTACGGAGAAATCAAGATTAATCCTTATGCCAGTGATACAGGTTACCAGGCCGGAGATAAAATACTGCTGCGAGACACGGAGCAAGAAAGTGTTATTTTAAACCTATTTGAAAAGGCAAAATTCCGTGCTGCAAATAAAAAATTATATTTAGAAGAAGAGGAAAAAATATACGAGTTTGTGTATCATATCCTGCCAGAGATGCAGGAAAAGGCAGACATCTATTACTCCGAGAAGTTTCGCAACATGCGGGTCAGGAGCAGCAATTTTACCGGAAGTGTAAACCTCAACGAAGAAAGTGAAATGCTGGAGTTTTCTTTTCAGATGGAAAATATAGACACCGGGGAACTGGCAGATATCTTTAAGGCCCTCAGGGAAAAGAAAAGATATCACCGCCTGAAAGACGGTTCATTTTTGCCGCTGGAAAACCCCGGTTCGGATTTGCACGAGGCAGTGGAGATAGTTGATTCATTAAATATCCCGGAGCGCCAGTTGAAACAGGACGTTGTTGAAATACCCAAGAATAAAGCTTTATTTATTGACAGCGCTCTGCAGGAATCACAGCTGGAGTTAAAAAGAAATGCTGCTTTTGAAGAGCTGGTGCAGGATATCACCGGGGCCCGGCACAAAGACTTTGAAATCCCGGAAATCTTCAAAGGTGTACTGAGAAACTACCAGGAAACAGGTTTCAAGTGGTTAAAAACACTTGCCGGGTACGGTTTCGGGGGAATACTGGCCGACGACATGGGGCTGGGAAAAACTATTCAAGCCATTGCATTTATTGTATCTGAAAGAGAAAAACAAAAGCTGCCTGCGTTAGTCATAGCACCTACTTCCATGGTCTACAACTGGCAGGATGAAGCCCAAAAGTTTGCCCCCGGTTTAGAAGTAACAGTAGTTGCAGGAACACCCCGGCAGCGGAAAATGCAGCTGCAGGAAGCCAGAAATGCAGCCCTTGTGATTACTTCCTACGCCTTGATCCGCAGGGATATAGAAATGTATCAAGAATTTAACTTCAGCTGCTGCTTTCTTGATGAAGCACAGCACATAAAAAACCCCGGGGCCCTGGGTGCAAAAACAGTTAAACAAATAAAAGCCGGGACATGCTTTGCCCTGACAGGCACCCCGCTGGAAAACAACCTGACAGAGCTGTGGTCCATATTTGACTTTATAATGCCCGGTTACTTATTCACCCGCCGGGAATTTAGCAAAAGATATGAAAAACCAGTAGTAAAAGAGCAGGACCAAAAAGCCCTGCAAAAGCTGCAAAAACAAATAACCCCTTTTATCTTGCGCAGGATGAAAAAAGACGTGCTGCAGGAACTTCCTCCCAAGTTTGAGAGCAAAGTACCTGCTGATTTAACCACGGAGCAGAAAAAGGTTTATCTTACCTATTTGCAGCAAGCCAAAGGAGAAATAGAAGAAGCTGTAGCCAGCCAGGGATGGGAAAAAAGCCAGATTAAAATCTTGTCCGCGCTGACAAGGCTGCGCCAGGTATGCTGCCACCCGGCCACTTTTTTAGAAAATTATACAGGTGACAGCGGTAAATTACAAAACTTGAAAGAAATCATGCAGAACGCTGTAGAAAGCGGGCACAGGATCTTGCTTTTCTCCCAGTTCACCGCCATGTTGGGTATCATACGCCAGCACCTGGACAAAGAGAATATATCCTATTTTTACTTAGACGGCTCTACAAAGGCAGAAAAAAGAGGTGAAATGGTCCGTTCCTTTAACGAGGGGCAGCGCCAGGCCTTCTTGATATCCTTAAAAGCCGGGGGTACAGGCTTGAACCTGACCGGCGCTGACATGGTAATTCATTACGACCCCTGGTGGAACCCCGCCGTAGAAGAACAGGCAACCGACCGGGCATACCGCATAGGCCAGAAAAATTCAGTGCAAGTAATCAACCTGGTCACCAGGGGCACCATCGAAGAAAAAATATACGAACTGCAGCAAAAAAAGAAAGACATGATCAACTCAGTAATCAAACCCGGAGAAACAATGCTGGCCAAAATGACAGAACAAGAAATCCGCGAACTCCTCCAATAAGTTGGTGACAGGCACCAACTTATTGGAGTTTGAAGTAGTTTGCGGCTCCTCTGGCTGCGGCTTCGGCTATTTTAGCGCGGTAAGAATCTGTTTTCATCAGATTTTCTTCGGCCGGGTTAGATAAAAACGAGCCTTCTACCAGTATTGACGGCATTGCAGCGGTGCGAAGTACTACGAAGTTGGCCTGCTTTATGCCTACGTTTTGCCGGTTTAGCAAGAGCAGCAGCTGGGATTGCACCTGCTGAGCCAGGGCCCTGTTGTCCTGCTGGGAAACTCCCAGGCCGGAGATGTTATCCCTGCGGTAATAGGTGCTGGTACCGGATGTAGAGCTTGACGGGTTAGCATTCATATGTATGCTGATAAAAATATCTGCACCAGCCTTTTGAGCAATTTGAGTACGTTCTTTCAGGCCCACGAATTTATCTGAATTCCTGGTCAAAATCACTTCGGCGCCGTTCTGGCGGAGCAGGTGAGCAGCTAACAGCGCTACGTCTAAATTTACTTCTTTTTCTTTCAAACCTGTACAGCCGGTAGCACCGTTATCATACCCACCGTGCCCGGGATCCAGCGCAATAACTTTGCCTTCGAGCTGGTCGCCCAGCTCCGGGACGTATAATTCTAAAGTAAGTTCTTCTCCCCCGTTTTTATCACGAACAGCAGTATCAAAAATCACCGGCTTTTTAACATCAAACACCAGGCGGGTGATGTCGGGGTTTTCGCTGTACTTGCTTGTCCTTATTTTTTTAACCAGATTGTTGTTTACATCTATCTCGGAATAGCTTTTATCGCCGGGTTCAACACCTTTTAAGTCGACAACTACACGCGCGGGATCGCTGAGTGTAAAGATGTCGTGTACCGCGGGCCCGGTCGTATTGATCACGGCCAGTGTACGCCCGTCCACTTCCTGCACATCAAGCCCTGCCAGGCTTGAATCCCTGCTTCCCCGGTCAGGGACTGCAGCATCTGCGCTTTCCACCCTTACCAGCCAGTTAGCTATCCAGCCAATAGTGCCGGGTAAAAGCTTTACCTTGTACCAGCTGCCTGCTTTTTCTAATATGTTTAGCGATTCTCCAAGGTCAACGCTGGCAATAATGTCGTGGGTCTTTCCGGGCCCGCTCCGCACATTTACGTTCGCGGCGTCTACTACGCCCTGTACAGAACCAGAAATATCCTGCTCAGAACCCGTACCGCGAACTTCCACGTACCAGCCTGCTACCCAGCCGGATTCACCGCCGGGCAATTCCACCTTGTGCCAGCCCAGTTCTGAATCCTGAATAGGAAGCTCGTCCCCCTGTCTAACCTGGCCGGTTACAGGATTAGAGGACCCGGGCCCTCCGCGCACGTTTAATATACCTGCTGTCACTACTGCATTGAGTTCTTCCTCTTCTATAATGATATTAATCTGGTCATCTTTGTCTCCAGCAGGCTCATCACCTGTATCAACCGTATCTATCGAGACCGTCTTTGTATTACCATTCCAGTTAACCCGGGCCCCGACTGCCTCGCTCATAAACCTTAGCGGCACCAGCGTTCTTGAATTCATCAACTTAACCGGCGCGTCTAAAGATACTTTATCCCCGTTTACCGTCGGAGAATTGCTGCCTACCGGGGCCTTGATTATATTGCCGTCTTTTTTAATAACTGCTGCTTTTTCTTCCTGGTTCCAACCTACTTCGGCTCCCAGTTTCTCCGTTACAAATCTTAAAGGCACGTAAGTCCGCCCCGTGCTGGTATTTATAAAGGGATTCTGGTCAGTAAAAGCTGTTTGAGCGCCGTTTACTTTTACATTAACATCATAATTAAGATTAGCTGCTGCATCTCCTGCCATAACCGGTGATACCGGAATCAACAGCAGTACAAGTAAAGCTGTTATTATTGCTGTGCGCATTAAGATCTCTCCTTGGTGACTAATTATTTATTTTATACAATACACACACCTTGTCTTACACTTTAGATGACACAGCAATACATTTTGTTCCCCGGTTTTACAAAATACCACAAATTACTAATTCTATTATTATTTAAAAAGCTCCCTGATTAATTTCCCTTTCTCCATCCCGACATAAGAAGCAACATCATTAAAAATATTATTTAATGTTCCAATTTTAACAGGGTTATGCATTGGTATTGTGATAATATGAGAATATCCTTTTAACTCACTTTTTAACCTTACATGGCTACCTGTTTGCCTAACAGAAACATAACCAAACTTACTTAACGCCTTGATAAGATCTTGTCCATCAACATCTCTGGGAAATCTATTCATAAAGTAACCACTTCTTCTTTTACTATATGGAGCCTAATGATGGGAGGAATATTTTCAGGTTTATCAAAATGACAGTGCAAAGCCTCCTTTATATTTTGTTTTAATTCATCTATATCATCACCCTCTGTAAATATGGAATTCCCCAGAGCTCTAGCATTATAACCGCCTTCCGGATCTTCTTCCACCAAAAAGATAATTTCTTTGCTGCTCATAGTTAAACACCCCTTCTTGCATTATAATATACTTTATACCATACCATATTTTGTAATTAACTTCTATGAGCTTCTACGCAGCAGACTTCCTCAAATTATCACGCTTCCAACCTCCCACATCACACTTCGCATTAAACCTCGATTACTTTTCCCGAGTGAATGAGGTCAAAACTGCTGCCTAAAACGCGGCTCAATACTGAGCATGCTCTAAAGCCGGTGCAGTGCCCGGCAGCAGCCCAACCTACTTCCATGTCTTTCAAGGCTTCTGCTGTCTTCTCAATGCGCTCTTCCCCGGCTTCTATTAAATGCAGTCCCCCGATAACACCTTCCACTTTTTCTATTCCGGTTACGCGGCGGGCATGATTGATTATGTTAACAATGCCTGCATGGCTGCAGCCTACCAGTATTAATAAGCCCTTCCCACGCACGTTTACGACGATCGACATGTCATCCATAATGGCATCATTTTCTATACTATGGTTTACCAGGTTATAAGTACCAATCCCCTGCTCTTCAAAAGAAACTTCCCGGGGCACTTCGCCGGTAGAAATAACACCCGGCATAATTTCAAAGGGCTCTGCTGTTAAAAACATGCGCCCTCCTGCTGCCTGCACTGCCCCGGGCCCGTTTTCTTCTGTTATGCCGATGTTCCTGAGAAAAGGCTTAAAAATACAGTTTTCTCTGAAAATTTCAGGATGTGCAATCACGGGCACACTTTTATTAACAGCCTTTAATAAACCAACTAACCCCTGTGTGTGGTCATAGTGGCAGTGTGAAAGCAGCAAAGCATCCGTAGCCCCCGGGTCAATCCCCAGGTGATCCATATTGTGCAAGATGGGCCCGGCCGACTGCCCCGCATCTAAAATAATTCTTTTTTCCGAAGCTTCTAGATGCAGGGATATCCCGTGCTGCGCTAAAAAAGGAGTTTCATAACCTGCATGATCTTCAACCAGCACACTGATTTTTGCAGATGTTACCTCATCTACTTTTAACAATCATCTCCGCCTCCTCGTAAAAACATAATCTTTATCCAATTATATAGTATGAAGTTCTATAGAAAAATATAGAAATTAAGCTGGTAGAACTCCTTTGAACCTCTCCCTATAATCCTTAAAATAAGGATTAGACAGGAGTAGGTCCTTAGCCGTACTATTGCGGCGTAACCGTCGCTCTAACTTGTTGGTGAATCGCTCCACCAACAATTGAAGGACCAACTTTTTACTCACGTAAATGCTCCCAATCCTATCAGAACTTCTAACAAGAATATTGCGTGAAGCATTTACATCTGCATGCAATTTATTGCCACAATGCCTACACCGAAAGGTTGCCTGCATAGTACGGTTATTTTTATCAACATAACCGCACTCAAAGCAAGTTTGAGAGGTGTAAGCTGGATTGACATAAGTAATTTTGACTCCAAACTCCTCTTTGATAGAGTCCAGCTTTTCAGCAATAATTCTTTTTCCAAAGCG
>JAIPEW010000050.1 GCA_021736985.1 Clostridiales bacterium
CGTCATTTGCGAAGTGTAATGTGGGAGGTGGGAAGTGTGACAATTTGAGGAAGTCTGCTGCGTAGACTTTTCTTTTTCCCACTTCTAATTTCTCACCTCTCACTTCTGCCCTTTGCCCCGGCGCTTTTCCTCGGCCTCATTCGCTCTTTGAATGCGCCTCCGTACGTCCGCTCCGAGTACCACCGGCCTTTACAATGTTGCTGAAAAAATTTTCATACTCCGTTGTGAGCAAAAAGCTCGAGAACGGACTGCAGCAGTGCAGAATATCATATAATGCGCAACTAATTTGTTAACTTATGGAGGATTTTCATGAAAGGAAATAAAACATTTACGGGCTGCCTGTCTAGAGCTGCCCAGAACATGGGAAAGTCGTTTCCCGTCATAGCAGGTGTCATTCTTTTGATCGGCCTATTCCAGTCCTACGTTTCCCGTGAACAGCTTGCTTCCCTGTTTACCCAGAGCATGTGGCAAAACACAATACTGGGGACTGCAATAGGGAGCATCTCGGGCGGGAATGCCGTCACCAGCTATATTATAGGAGGCGAACTGCTAAAAAACGGGGTGAGCCTTTTTGCCGTCACTGCCTTTTTAGTAGCCTGGGTAACTGTAGCAGTCATACAAATACCTGCTGAAATATCTTTTCTGGGCACCAGGTTTACCCTGTATAGAAACGCGTTGAACTTTATATTTTCCATATTGATTTCTATTGTGCTTGTTTACATGCTGGGAGTGATATCATGAGTGAAGCTGCAGCTAATAAAGAAAAGCAGAATAATCCTGCCCCCAAACGCCGCTACAGCTTGTATTTCTTTGCAATAGTAGCACTGGCCTACATTGTATTATACTTTGTTAATTCTGCTGCTACCGTACAGGCTCTTAAATCCAGCATTAAAATAATAGTGCACATTATACCCGTTCTCTTGTTTGTTATTTTAATCATGGCCCTGTTTAATTACTTTTTAAATAAAAAAATCGTTACCAAATACCTTGGAGAAAATGCAGGTATAAAGGGATGGCTTTTAGTAATAGCCAGCGGGATACTGAGCCACGGGCCCATTTACGCGTGGTACCCCCTGCTGGGAGATTTAAGAGAACAGGGCATGCGGAGCGGCTTTGCGGTACTTTTCATGTACAACAGGGCAATAAAAATACCATTACTCCCCGTAATGGCATATTATTTCGGCATGACTTTTGTTGTTCTATATATTATTCTTATAATAACAGGCTCAATACTGCAGGCCAAAATTATAAACGCGCTAAAGGTTTAATAAACTTCATGCTTTAGTAGAACTGCTGCCCTGTGATACAGGTTTATCGCGGGCAGTTGTTTTTTTATAGTCATTAACTAAATGATATATCACTGCATTTTTATCGGTATTGTCCTTTTTTCCTGCTGCACTCTCCCGGCTCAATACTACAGGTATAGTTTGTAATATTATCTTTAAATCTAACAATAAAGAATAGTTTCTTATGTAAAACAGGTCAAACCTGAGCTTATCTTCCGGTAAAGTCGTGTACTTGCCGGCTACCTGCGCCAGTCCTGTTATCCCCGGCTTTACCAGGTGGCGGTAATAATAATTGGGGTACTCCTGTTTAAATTCTTCCACGAAAACAGGCCTTTCCGGGCGGGGCCCCACAAAACTCATTTCACCTTTTAAAACATTAAATAGCTGTGGGAGCTCATCTAACCTTGTAGCACGCATAAACCTGCCCGCGGGAGTTATGCGCGGGTCATTATCTGAAGCCAGGACCGGGCCCGTCATCTGCTCGGCATTCTGTACCATCGTTCTGAACTTGCAAAGATAATATACTTGTCCTTTGCGTCCCACGCGCCTCTGGGTAAATAAAACAGGACCGGGAGAAGTAAACTTGATGAGCAGCACACAGGCAATCATCAAGGGAGAAGATAAAATAATACCCACTAAAGAAATAACAATATCCATTGTTCTCTTTAATATCCGCTGTATCGCACTCAAGCTTATATCCTGTATTTCCATAACCGGCAAATCATCTAACTGAGTTACTCTTGTATTGCCTATGAGAATATCATAAAAATCAGGAACTACCAGGGCTTCAAGCCCTGCACCCTGGCATGCCGCAAATGCCTTTGTTTTATCTTCATCCGGCAACGAAGGTACAAGCAGTATAGAATCAATTTCACTTGTATATTTATCTAACTCGTCAAGTTGTGAAGGCTCTAATACCTTTTTTATTTTAAACCATCCATAAGGCAAATCCAGCACCTTGCTGAGCAGCTTTTCTACTTCTTCCCTGTCACCAATAACTAACAGGTTTCTAACACCGTGAACATGCTTTTCTAAATGCCAGCACCCTAATCTCCACAGGGAAATTAATATGAACTGGTTAACAGCACCAAGCAGCAGCACACTGCGGGGGAAACAAAAACCTCGGAACCAGAAGGTCAAAGCAATAGCAGCAACAAAAACACAGGCCACGGCAGTTAAAGAAGCACGCAATACATGGAAAAAACCATCTCGCCGCTTTTCATAAAGTCCTAGTCCAATAAAAATTATAACTGCTGCAATACTTAGCCATGGAATGATGTCTAAAAAAGGCTTAAATGAATGCTGCGGGATATCTCCTGTAAAACGCAGCCAATACGCTGCTAGAAACCCGAGATTGATTAGCAAAACATCAACAACAGCAATAAAAACCGGAGAAATACTTTTTAATTTTTTACCCGCAGGCAACTGGGAAAAACTCATATGCATCACCTGAAATATATTTTAAAACCTTACTATTTATACAGAATTTATATCGTGTTAATTTTTACTTAATAATACATATTCTTTCGAATTATTTAAGCATAATAATAAATTCCACGAAATAATTAAATATTCCTTCGTAAGATATTGTCGAAAAAAGTTTAAAACATTAAACCCCGGCTCAATTACCAGGGTTTAAATTCAAATATTATATTTTTACCTTGTTTTATAATACTGGTAAATCTTTCAATTCCTTGTAGTGCTGCTCAATTTTGGGTGTAACTTTTATAGCCTGCTTTAAAATCTTTTCTGCATTTTTATCTCTACCCTGTTTTTCTTGCAGTAGAGAAAGATACATAAGTGCTTCTGCTTTTAATTTCTTGCTTTTTGAAGCCTGCTGCAGTTTTTCCCCGGCAATTTTGTATTCACCCAGCCAGTAAAATGCTTTACCCGAGGATAGTTTCACTTTGCGGCTTTCTTCTAAACTGGTACCCTTCCACATTTTCTTATCTCTCTCGCTTAAATTTTCTTTATACTGCTTTATCACGGCAGGTACATTGACAGCTTCAGTAAAATATTTTTTAGACTGGTCCTTATTTCCCTGTTTTAATTCTTCCACACCAAGCTTATCAAATACTTTACCATATGTTTCGTAAACATATAACTCATTGGGTGCCAGTTCAAGTGTTCTTTCTGCTGCCTGCGCAGCCAGTGCGTATTCACCGTTAGGTACTGCAATTTCAATTAGCTTGTGCCTCGGGCTTACGTTGTACCTGCTCAAATCTACAGCTCTTTTTACTTCCTCCAGGGCCTGTTCTTTTTTACCCATTCCTTTATATACTTGAGCCAATGTTATATGATAATCAGCTTTAAACGGGTTATAACCAGCGGCTTTTTCCATGTAATGAATGCCTTCATTTACATGTTTTGATCTGAGCAGTGCTATGCCTTTTCGCATTGAAACATGTGACTGCACCAGGCAAATAGCACCTGCCAGTATCATAATACTGACTACTGATACTGCGACAACAGGTATAAATTTGAGCGGTACATGTTTTTTTCGAGCTTTTTCAGCATCTTTCACTGGAGACCCCAGGCCAAGGCCGGCAACAATGCCAAAGATACTCCACAATACTATTGAGAGCGCCGATAGAGAAAGATCAAAATCTATAAGGGCATGCCCGGCAATCATTAGAAACGCGGCAGTTAATGCCCATATTAATTGCTTTCTCGAAGTATTTTCAGCACTGCCGTGATACAAGCGGTGGGCCCGGTACAGGAAAGAACCCAGTATACCTACCATAACCAGAAGTCCCAGGAAACCTGTTTCGACACCTAGCTGAAAATAATAGCTGTGCACTTCCTTGGTAGGGTAGCGGTAATCTATAAATGCCTTGTATGCTTCCTGCCAGCCGCCGCCGCCCCAGCCCAGTACAGGGCATTCCAAGATCATTTCACCGGCCGTACCCATATAATATATGCGGTGAAAGCCTGTCTTTAAAGTATTAAAGCTAGTTGCTTTATCAATAACACCGGGATTGCTTCCCAGCCAGACACCGGCCGCAAGAATAATAACCCCGGCCAGAGTTGCAAACGTTATATTTAATTTTTTCTTATTTTCCAACCAGTTAGACATTACACGGTAGTCCCACAGCTGGTATATTAACTGCCCGGCCATTGCCAGAAGCAAAGTACCCAGTATCCAGAACCAGGCCGGCCATGCATCACCACTTTGAGCCAGGGGGATAAACTTGTTTATACCAATAAAAGCCAGGATACCCAGGTAACCCAGGTGCAGTGCATTTATCAACCTCTTCTCTGCCCCGGCACCAACCAGGTAGATTAGAAAAACAAAAGCAAACACCAGCAGCCCGCCGCGGGATTTGGTGCCGAAAAGCACTGCTAGAAGCAGGAAATTACCGCAGGTATATAAAAAGCTGAAGAAATTCAGGCGGTACAACTTAAACGGTATAGTTTTCTTAGTTGATTCCAGGGCTTCTTTGTGCAAGTCGCGGGCCCGGTTCCACAGGTACGCGCCCATAAAGACAACCCCGCCGAGCAAGCTCGCCAGCGCATTGGGATACTGGTACGTAGAAAAAATACGCCCTCCCTGGAAACCGTCTTTTATATGTATTATCCCGGTAGACGTAGCCAGGCCGGCCAGGGCCACACCTATTGTGCTTATGTAAATTATTTTAATAATGCTCTCAGCATTCTTTTCACTTGTTACCAGCCGGGAAACAGACCAGAAAGTAAGGAAATATAATATGTTGTTCACTATTTCTTCTACGGCCAATCCCTTGTTAACTGCAAAAAAACCGGCCAGCACGTACACCACTGGAAGGCCCAGTGCAAAATAATCCAGCGGGTCTGCTAAAAACTTGTAATCTCTCTGCAGCCAGCGCCACACAAATACTACCCAGAAAATTAAAACTGCAAATATAAGTGCCTTTTCCTGCTCAGTTGCAAAGAAAAGCCCGCGGAAATACGGCGGAAAGAAAAGCAAAAGGGCCGTTCCCCAGAAGGCTACCTGGTACAGCCATTCAAAAGGCGTGCTTTCTTTAGAAACTTGAGGTATTTTACTTTTACTAGATTTTTTCTTTTTTGCCTTGGCAGCTGTCATTTATAACTCTCCCTGAACAAATTTCATTAGCAATTTAAGTATTTCTACAAAAAATTTAAAACCCCTTCTATCAAACCCTGGTTTAATATAATACTAATTGCAGTTATTCCCATAATATGGTATACTAATATTATATGAAATTTTTCAGATATAATTGCAGACAGGTACTATTAGAGGGTGAAAATACATGGCAAGAACGGCTTTTGAAAAGGAACAAAACAAAAAGTTTATGCACCCCGGTGATAAAATAAAAATACAAAATAAATTGGACAACATTATTGAAAATGATGCTGCTATCTCATTTGCATATATTCACGGGTCATTTTTAACTGAAGAATACTTTAATGATATAGATATTGCTGTTTATCTCAAAGAGAACTATGCAGTTTCAAAAAAACAAGCATTGTCCTGCGAAATCACCCTGGAAGAAACCTTACACAATAGACTTGGGCTTCCTTTGGATGTTCGCGCGATTAATTATGCCCCTTTGTCCTTTTGTTATAATGTAATAAAAAACGGCCAGCTATTATGTGCTAAAGATGAAGACTTAAAAATATATTTCGTCACCAGGACTATAGATAATTATCTTGATTTTCTTCCCTATCGCAAACGATACCTTAAGGAAGTGTTAGGACTTGAAATTTAACCCCGATATAATACAAAAAATACTTACAGAATACCTGGAAGCTTGTCGCAGGTTAAAGGAATTAGGCCACTTATCTTACCAGGAACTGTCAAATGACCCTCATAAAATCGCCAGCGCAAAATATCACTTCATAATAGCAATTGAAGCTGCCATTGATATTTGCAACCATATAATTGCAAAAAATAGCTTGCGCGTACCCGAAGACTATGTAGATTCTTTTAAAATAATGGTCGAAAACGGGTTGATAGCAGAAGATTTCAGCTCCCAATTAAGCCACATGGCCAGGTTTAGAAACAGGCTGGTACACCGTTACTGGGACATAGATACAGAACAACTTCACAATATTCTTGCTAACAACCTGGACGACCTGGATAGATTTTTATATGAGATACGCACTAACCTGAAATAATTTTTTTCACTCTACTTCCAGCCCGATTATTTTCATTAAAGCTACTGCATTAGTGGATTGGGAAACACCGGGCTTGAGGTAGTAATCAAAGCTTATTTCCCCGCCTGATATCTCATCTGTAAAGTGATAATTTTTTATTTGCTGGTTTTCCTTTTCCAGTTCACTTAACTCCAGGTCATGGGTAGATACCAGGCCAATGCTGCAGTACTTGCTTATATTTCTTAACACGGCCCGGGCCCCGAATATTCTGTCCCCGGAATTAGTACCTTTAAAAATCTCGTCTATTAAAAAGATAACAGGTTTTTCAGTTTTTACAGCGTCTACAACCATTTTAATTCTCTTTAACTCGGCATAAAACGTGGAGATGTTTTGCTCTAAACTATCACTGTTCTCCATGCTGGTGTAGATATCCATAAGGGAGCAGTCCAGTTTTTCGGCGCAGGCCGGGGCCCCGGCATAAGCAAGCACCAGGTTGATACCCACCGTTTTTAGCAGTGTGCTTTTTCCGGACATGTTGGACCCGGTAATCAACAGAATAGTGCCGGGCTGCGGGAGAGAGACATCATTACAAACCCTCTGCCCGTCCCTGATCAGGGGATGCCCCAGTTCAGAAGCCTCGAACTCAGGCGAGACCATCTTAACTCCAGGGAATGCCCATTCCGGGTGATCATGGTGCATACCGGCCAGGCTGGACACAACCTCAAACTCGGCAATAACATCCAGCCAGGTTCTTATATACCGGCCGGAAAGATCTTTCCACCTTTCCAACTTGACCAGGTTGTGCAGATCCCAAAGGGTTAATATATTAATAACTACGTGTATACTGGAATGCCGGAGGTTTAAGCGCTCTACTATTTTAAAAAGATTTTTAATCTGCCGGGAGGGTAAACGGGCACCTGTTACCAGCTTTCCTTTTAAGTCAGCCAGCAGCAGCGAGTGAAAATCTTCTTCTTCAATGGAGCTCAGCAGCCCGTAATAACTCTGTATCTCTTCTGCCATCTTATCAGTTGCGCTAAAAGCCTTATTCGCCTTTCCACCTGTTAATGCCACTATGATTATTTGCACCATAAATGGGATGATCCAAAAATAATGGGCAGCAGCACCCAGTACATCTAAAATAACTAATCCCAGGGTGATCAGCGGTACATATCTAAGCAAAGAGTAATAACGTTTGCTTGCAGCCAGGGACCTATCTTCTGCCCAGGCCAGCAGTTTTTCCGGGTTCTGGCTTTTTTTTATACTCCCCATGCTTACAGCCTGGAAATGCTGCCGCCAATCCAGGCGGGGCCCGAGTTCTTTAACGGCTTCTTGCCTCTGCTGAATATCACCTGGTACAGCTGGAGAACTCAATGCTTTAGCTAACTTTCGTTCCCCCAGATAAGAAGCAGCAGCATTGATAAATTGGAATAGTGAGCCCTGTCCAAAAATATTTAAATCCGCTGTATACCGGTGTTCCGGTTCAATATATTGCTCTCCCGTGTTTAAAAAGCCGGTCCATTCACCGGACAATCGTAATAATGCAATCTCATTTATATAATGCAGGTTTTCTATGTACTTAATTTCCTCTTTAACGCGGTTATGCCTGTTGACTAACAGCACAAAAAACGCGGCCAGGATTCCAATAGCAGCGAGATATACAACATGCGAAGCATAAAATGTATGTGCCAGTAAAAATCCAACTGCCGCTATAAAAGATATTACTCGCAGCCAGGAAAGCAAGCTGCTCTTCTTCTTTTTCTCTGTCAGCTTATTTGCATAATGAACCTTCCGCGATTGATAAGCCCCTTTAACATCACTGTCCATTAAATTTCCTCCTAGATAACCAGGCTATATATCCAGTAAATCTAAAAGATTCTGCTTAAGAAAAGGATAGAAATCAGCATACTTAATCCAAATATCCTCTTTATAATCATAAACTTCTTCTAAATCACGATAATACAATATTTCCCCACAGGAGGCATAGTAAGCAAAACTTAAAGAAGCCCCGTTTAAATCATTAATATCTACTGGAAAATGTAAATCTGCAGTTAACTCTGTGCTTAAATTAATACAAGTCGATAATCTTTTCTCATTAGATATACTTGTATCAAAATAAACAGCAACATCAATATCATGAAAATCACGAGTTTCTATAAATGACCCGTGTAAAAAAGCAAACCTGATATATTCTCTCTCACTTATAGTAGAGGCTAAGATTTTAATAACTTTTTCTCTTTTACCGGGCTTCATGGTATAAATATTAATCCTTACCCCTCCTGTTCATTAACAACGCGCGATACCTCACGCAAATAAGCATCTTACCTCCTATAATATACCAACATCTTATCATGATAACTACATAACTTCAATTCTAACCACTAAGTTCAACCTCTCCTTTTTCAGATAGACTCCTCCCCAAACTCAATTCCCAGTTATCAACATTTTTGTTATTATACCACGGGAACATAAGTTTGGGTAGTATTATAAAAAAATAGCACAAATCCTAGCATCAAGCGCCAAGAGCTTGTGTTATTGTTGTCTTCTTTTATTTCCAATATTTCTTTTTTGGAAAAGCTGGTTATTTGAACCTCCCCTGACTAAAGTCAGAGGATTCAGAGTATTACTCCCTGAACTTCGTACCTGCCCCGGGTGCACGAGCGTGGAAGTATTCGGACCGTAAGCCCAACTTCGTACCGGTACACAGAAGGACCTTATATACCGGATTACTTCGCAATTTACCGGGTGCAAATGACCAGCTTTACCATCCATAAAAAACATCGAGCTCCTCTTTTCCTCTCCCGCTTTTTTATCTCAGCCGCCATCTCCCGATACAGGGGAACTGACCCCATTGGGGAGGAAAAGGAAGGACTTATCCTTCCTTTGACGACCCGCGCATGTACACGGATTTTACTTAATGGTTTTAAGATAATCAGAAAACGAATTAGTTGGCAAAATCCTACGTTTAGAAATCATATTACTCCAAATTTGGTTTCCAGTATTTTCATCAATGTATCCAGTATTTAATGCCGACACCAGTATACCACCAGTATCTACATGGTCTAAATCATACTTCTCTATGTACTTTGAAACATCTTTTAAATTATTACTCGCAAGGATTCCACCATATACTTCTGCTAAAGCTATAGCCGCTGCTTCACCCTTACCAATTTTTCTTTCACCTTTAGGTGGTAAAATAGCTAATTCATAAAACAAAATATATTCATCAGTGCCTATCAATATTTCTTTTGTGGTAATATCACGATTTAAACATAACTCATTAACCCTACGCTTTATATGGGGTATGCTTGGATTTGACAATTCAACAAAAACTTCTTGAGGCAAAACTATTCTTCCAGGATATAATTTAAACAAAATGTTTTCTTTATTTACCCACAGAAAAGAGGAGATACAGTCCGTATCAAAAAACAACTTATTAGTCATAGTTCTCTTCTCCTTCTGTGTTCAAGCCATATACCATATCCCCTCTAAATCCATTTAACAATATTTCTTCATACTTGCCGTTTGAGATAAGCTCCTTTTCTTTTAATTCTTCAGCTAGTTTAATATATTTACCCAAGGTAATATACTGCTTATCTTCCGGAGCTGGCCGGTACAATTTGTCATCATAACCAAGTTTTACTGCCGATAATATTATCCCTGTTTTCATGGTCTCTGCCTTTTCGGGGGATAAATATCCATCGTTTATTAATCTCCACAAATTTGCCTGCCTGCTTAATCCATAATATTGTTCAATTCTTACTACATCACTAATTTCTAGAACACGATCTTCCTTACCCAATGTCTTTTTTATAAAATCTCTTAGAGATGAATACGGGGCTAAAAAATATGACGCGAACATATCAGCTTCTTTTTCCTGCGGGTCTTTATTCTTTTCAAGATCTTTAGAACATACTATACTTTTAAAATTATCTTGGAAAAATAAATGGTATAACTCATGGGCCATTGTAAAACGTTGACGGCCATAAGTAGAAGTTGAGTTAATGCCAATTATTTTGTTATTTCCATCTCGTATACACATTCCACTAACTTGATTGCTCATCGGGTAAAATACAACAGTTAAGTTTTCATTACTATGAAGTATCGAGAATAGATCTATTGGTGAGGAAACATCTTCCCCAAATTGTTTACGTAAATTTATGGCTTCTGCGTTTATTTCTATTTTTTCCTTCAAGCATTACTCCTCCTCGAGCAAATCTTCCATATAACGCAAATTTAGTGCAATTTTATTCATAGCTGCTATTGTTTCTAAATCTTCAGCAGTAACACTTTTTGCTCGAAATGCAATAGACAGCGGGGAAAAGTTGCTATCTTCATTCGTAAAATCGTCTATAGAGCAGCCAAAAAGATCTGCTGCCTTTTCCAAGATATCGACGCTGAATTGACGTTCATTCTTTTCGCATTTTGAGATATAGCTTTGATCTACCTGTAAATATTCTGCAACTTGACCTTGAGTAAATCCGCTCATATTTCGTAACTCATTAAATCTTTTGCCAACCAATTCAAAATTTAACATAACAGCACCTCCCACCTTACTTATAGTATAACCAGTGCTGTCATAAAAATCAAACACTAATCATAAAGAATTTATGACAAACCCAATTAAGTTTTTTTTCATATAATGCATGTATAAGATAAGTTTCAAATGTCTGTCGCTACTCGGCATGCGACTAATGAGAGGCCGGGTTCAAATGTTTTTAAAAGCTCTATCCAATTGGATGGGGCTTTAATTTTGGATAGAGATAAAGGGTGGGAATTTTTTTTAGTAAAAAAGAAATACCAAGCTACAATTGCCTGGCAAATAATATTACCTTAATTCTTTTAACTCCTTTGCTAAACTGTAAGGAATTATTTGATATTCCCCTGTATCTATATAAGCTTTTTCCTTGTGCATATAGTCTACAATTTCTCTTGCCCTATGATTCGTGACATACTCCCCTACCTACGCTAACGCTTAGAGGTGGGGGCTTCTTGGGACGTACTAGCTAACGCCAGTATAATTACCAAGCTAACCCCTTTTGCCCAACGGTTCTTAATTATTGATTAGGCTATGCCAAGCAAGTG
>JAIPEW010000024.1 GCA_021736985.1 Clostridiales bacterium
TAAAAAATGAAGTCCCAACTTGCCGAAAAAACGAAAGCGAAAAATAACCCCCCCCTTCCGGCCGGGGTGGGTTTTATTTGACGCTTACGAAACTATCAGCTTAGCAGACATGCCGGGCAAACAATTAAGCCCATACTTTTAAAAGTACAGGCTTAATCAAAGTCTTTAAAAAGCAGCTTTATTCTTTTTCTAAGCCTACCTACTCTGTCATTTCTCTCATCCGGCATTTTGGCTGTCTTACGGCTTAACCCTCCACGAACTTTAATCTGCTTGTTTTTTTCTTTTAATTCCTTGAGTGTAAATTTTTTCACACACATTCCTCAACTTCTTCTTTATAGTTAGTATAACCAAAAGAGGAATATGTTATTACTATCTAATTAACTTGTTTTTTCAAGTTTCTCGATTACTTTTTCTTTTCTTTTCTTTAGTCTACCTACTCTGTCATTTCTCTCAGCCGGCATTCTCGCTGTTTTACGGCTTAATCCTCCACGATCTTTAATGCGCTTGTTCTTTTCTATTAATTCTTGAAGATTGTCAAACCCCTTCATAGCGAGGTCCACCACCTTTCAATTCTATAACCACTTTTAACCATTATATCACTAGAGGCCTAAAAACAAAATATTATGTTTCATCTTCCTTCTTTAAAATAAGCATGTCTATAGATATGAATAAGTAATACTCAAAATAATTTAATATATTGTAGATAAAATACTGTTCATCAACTATTAAATCGTTTTTGCTTTGCAGCGCAATGAGAATTTTATCTTCCAAGTAATCGCTTTTATACGGTATAAATAAAATATCCTTTTTATAATTTAAAGTTTTGGTTTGTTTATCACAATAAAAAGTTTGATAATTTAAAATGCTATTCCTGAGTATTTTAAACGCTGAACAAGTTAAGCTAAAATGACTTTTTAATTGATGAAGGTTTTCTTCAATTAAACCATCGTAAATAACAATTTCTATGTCCGACTTTTGATAATCACAGTACATTTTTAAAGGTTGATAAATATACGATTCATACGAGAATGTCAAGTTTTCTAATTCATGTTCTAAATTTTGTGTATAATCAGAAAAACCCTCAAATATTTCATTTTCTGCTTTTATTTTATCAAACAAGATATCAATAGTGTTGTCCTGTTCATCAATAATATCTTTGGTAGTCTCCTCGCTTATACTGCCTCCAATGTTGCCGAATCGGATTTCCCCCAGTTTAGTTGTTCTGATAATTAAATGGTCAATGACTACGGCAAAAGTTGTAAAAGCAATAAAGTGGATTAGCAATATCCATAATTCTTGTGGTATCCCTATTTTACTAGATGTTTTAAAAATATCAGAAGGTAAATTGTCTATATAAACTGAATAAAACAAAAATACAAGTGAATACCATAACTTCCTTATTTTTTTAATGTTAGATGCATCACTTAATTCTTTAACAAAAAAATTGATTACAGAATATATTGTTAAGACAATTGCTAATAAAAAAATATATAAATAATTGTCCATATGTTAATTTAGCCCCTCCGCATACTTTAATGCTTTTTCATGGTCTATTTTTTATTTAAGAATATATCAAAAAAATTTTTTTGATATATTTCACTTTTATCCTCCTGGCCCACACACTTACTAATAAAGTATTTATTCCTCACTTATTGACATTTTCCTCCAAACAAAAATCGACTTCTTTTACAAAAATAATTACTGTATTTAACTCCCATTTTACCTACTTCAAAACAAAAGAACTACCCGTTAAAGCGGATGGTAATAAACTTGCTACTCTTTAAATGTTTTGGAGATTATATCTACTGATAATTAACAAACAAACTGACAGTCTTTGCGGGAATTGACAGATTGGTGGTAACGTAACTAAACTAACAAAAGAATAAAGTGTATGTGGTGGGGTGGTTAATTATTACATTTTGATATTCCTTTTATAGATTTTGTTTATTTTTTAAAAGGTTTACATGGAAAAATGATAAATGTATATTAATTAAAATGCATAGTAAATAAGCTAAGAGGAGGAAAATATGCCCAAAAGAAACGATATCAATAAAATTCTTATTATTGGCTCAGGCCCGATTATCATTGGACAGGCCTGTGAATTTGACTATTCCGGCACCCAAGCCTGTAAAGCCTTGAAAAAATTAGGCTACCAGATTGTTCTGGTCAATTCAAATCCGGCCACAATTATGACTGACCCGGAAATTGCTGATGTCACCTACATTGAGCCGTTAAATTTAAAGAGCCTTACCGGCATTATAGCTAAAGAGCGCCCTGATGCAGTGCTGCCCAACTTGGGCGGCCAGTCGGCCCTGAACTTGTGTTCCGAGCTTTACAAGGCGGGTGTATTGGAAAAATACGGAGCTAAAGTAATCGGAGTGCAAATTGATGCCATTGAACGCGGGGAAGACCGCATCGCTTTTAAAGGAACAATGGACCGTTTGGGCATTGAAATGCCCAAAAGTAAACCGGCTTACAGTATCGAGCAAGCTAAAGAAATCGCACAAGAAATGGGATTTCCGGTGGTTATCCGCCCGGCTTATACCATGGGAGGTACCGGCGGCGGGCTGGTTTTTAATATGGAAGAGCTGGAAACAATAGTCAGCCGCGGCATTAGTGCCAGCATGATTGGACAGGTCCTGGTGGAAGAATCGGTTCTGGGATGGGAGGAACTGGAGCTGGAAGTTGTCCGGGATTCCAAAAATCAAATGCTGACTGTTTGTTTTATTGAAAATGTTGATCCCATGGGTGTGCATACCGGTGATTCTTTTTGTACGGCACCAATGCTCACCATCGACCAGGAGCTGCAGGATCGCTTGCAGAAATGCGCCTATGCTATCGTTGAGGGCATAGAAGTGATTGGCGGTACCAATGTGCAGTTTGCCCATGATCCCAAAACCGGCCGGGTGGTAATTATTGAAATTAACCCCAGGACCTCCCGCTCGTCGGCATTGGCTTCAAAGGCTACCGGCTTTCCTATCGCTTTTATCTCGTCCATGCTGGCCGCCGGCTTAACCCTGGATGAAATTCCTTACTGGCGGGACGGCACTCTGGATAAATATACGCCTTCCGAGGACTATGTGGTGGTCAAGTTCCCCCGCTGGACTTTTGAAAAGTTTCCTGATGCCCAGGACAAGCTGGGTACACAGATGCGCGCTGTGGGCGAAGTGATGAGCATCGGTAAAAACTATAAAGAAGCCTTTCAAAAAGCTATCCGCTCTCTGGAAATAGGGCGTTACGGGATGGGATTTGCCAGGGATTTTCACCAGCGTTCGCTGGATGAACTATTGTCTCTGCTGGCGGAGCCATCAAGTGAGCACCAGTTTATTATGTATGATGCCCTGCGTAAAGGCGCCAGCGTGGAGCAGTTATACGAAATTACCCACATCAAGCCCTGGTTTATTGAGCAGATGAAAGAGCTTGTACAGCTGGAAGAAAATATCCTGGAATATAAACACGACCAACTGCCTGACGAGCTGCTGGTGCAGGCTAAAAAGGACGGGTTTGCGGACCGTTATTTGGCCCAGCTGTTAAGTGTCCCGGAAGCTGAAATCCGCCGGCGCAGAACCATATTGGGGATGGTAGAGGGATGGGAAGCGGTCCCGGTAAGTGGTGTGGAAAACGCAGCCTACTATTTCTCTACCTACAACGCACCTGATCAAACTACAGCCAGCGACCGGGCGAAAGTGATGATCGTGGGTGGGGGCCCGAACCGCATCGGCCAGGGGATTGAGTTTGACTACTGCTGTGTACATGCGGCTTTTGCCCTGCGGGATATGGGGCTGGAGACAGTGATGGTGAACTGTAACCCGGAAACGGTTTCCACTGACTATGACACTTCTGATAAGCTGTATTTTGAGCCTCTGACCCTGGAAGATGTATTGAGTATATACGAAAAGGAAAAACCCCTGGGGGTAATCGTACAGTTCGGGGGGCAAACTCCCTTAAACATTGCCAGGGAACTGGCTGCGGCCGGGGTGAAAATATTTGGCACCTCTCCAGAAACAATAGACCTGGCAGAAGATCGTGACAGGTTTCGACAGGTAATGGAAAAACTTGAAATTTCGATGCCGGAATCCGATATGGCAATGTACTTTGAACAGGCACTGGTCATTGCCAATCGCATTGGTTACCCCTTGATGGTTCGTCCTTCATACGTTTTGGGTGGACGCGGCATGGAGGTTGTCTACGATGAGGAAAGCTTGCGCCAGTACCTGGAGGCAGCTGTGGAGGTTACGCCGGAAAGGCCGATTCTAATAGATAAATTCCTGGCTAACGCGATTGAAATTGAAGCTGATGCTGTCGCTGATAGCACTGATGTTCTTGTACCCACGGTGATGGAGCATATTGAACTGGCAGGTATTCATTCCGGAGATTCCGCCTGTGTGATACCACCGGTAAATCTTCAGGCCAAGCATATAGAAACCATCGTGGAAATCACCAGGAAAATTGCAAGAGAACTAAATGTAGTGGGGTTGATGAATATTCAGTACGCCATTGCTAATGACCAGGTTTACGTGCTGGAAGCCAACCCCAGGGCATCACGAACAGTTCCCCTGGTGTCCAAGGTATGTAACATCCGGATGGCCCGTATAGCCACAGAAATAATGCTGGCCGGCCAAACCGGTAAAGAATCACCAATCAAGGGCTTCGTTCCCGGGAAGATTCCTCATTTTGGAGTAAAAGAGGCAGTTTTCCCCTTCAATATGTTCCAGGAAGTGGATCCACTGCTGGGCCCCGAAATGCGCTCTACCGGGGAAGTGCTGGGGATTGCCGGTTCCTTCGAGTTGGCGTTTTTTAAAGCCCAGGAAGCAACCCGGTCGCCCCTTCCCGTATCGGGAACCGTTTTGATTAGTGTGAACGATGATGATAAGCAGGCGGCCCTGGAAGTAGCCAAAATATTTAACCAGCTGGGCTTTAATATTAAAGCTACGGAAGGAACCCATAAGTTCTTTAAAGAAAATGGTATCCCATCGGAAGAGATCAAGAAACTATATCAAGGCCGACCCAGCATAACCGATGGCATTAAAAATAAGGAAATTAACCTGGTAATAAACACCCCGTCCGGTAAACGCAGCCAGCATGATGATTCCTATATTCGCAAGACAGCAATTAAATATAATATCCCCTATATTACCACCATGGCTGCTGCCCTGGCCAGTGCCAGGGGCATTGCGGTATACAAAGAAAATAATGCCCGGGAGGCCGAGAAAAAATCTTTACAAGAGTACCACCGGGATATTAAGCATTCCGTTAAATAGGGTCTATACCGGTCTACGAGCACCCAATCTGTGAAGCAGGAATCTGTAGATATTTTTCTATTTACAGAGGAACGGCTAAACCCTTCTTAGTATTTTGTCATTGGTTACATATTTCCAACCATTGTCTTTGGTTAATGTTAGTACAAAGTGATCCTGGAATTCTGTTTTACTGACAGTCGTTGTGGGAACCGACAGTAATTTCTTCATTATTATTTATATCTTCTTGCTTGTTGTTGTGTTGTCAGTTCCTACGACTGTCAGTTAGTCCTGCAAAAAGTGTTGTGTGGGTTGGTTTGTTTGAATATGAATAAAAGTTGCAAGTGAGTTGAACAAATAATGAAAGTGAATATAGATTGATTTATCAGGAGAGTGTACCATCTACCCTCCTGATTTTTTTATTAGGAGTAACTATAAATAATGTCGAATATTAGGTCAAGGAAAAAGCAACCAGTTGACGAAATATAGATAAAAACATCAGACAAAAAATTATTTTTAATAAGTATTTTGCAATATTTTTATTTGATTTGATTAAGTAGATATTTTGTCTATTAATGCGAAATTCAAGATTCGTTGATGTTTCTTCAGTGTCAGGTTTCCAGGGTATTTATTTTTAAGAGTTGCAGTAGACAGCATAAAAATTTTATTTTTTAATTGTCTACTTGACAGGGGTCAGTTCAGGAAAATAAGCAATTGTGTACGGAGGCTTAGCTTACAAAACTTTAAAAAGGTTGTATGTTTGGAAGTGATACAGTGCCTGAAAGTAATGTTTTTCAATACAATGTTCATTATAATTCTCACCGACTGCTCAAAAAGCTGGAAGGGACTTTAAATGCACCGGTGACAGTAATAGAAGCCCCTTCTGGGTTTGGCAAGACTACGGCGGTGTGGGATTATTTCGTGGATAAACTGCCAGAAGATATGCCAGTTTACTGGTGGAGTGCCGCAGAGGGTGCTCCGGAATTTTCCTGGACGCGGCTGTGCAGGGAATGTGAAAAGATTGATTCAGCGACGGGAAAACAGCTTCTTTCTGTCGGTTTTCCCAGGTTAATGTCTGCATGGGAGATCGGGCATTTAATCAGCGGTTTAAACTGCGATATGCAATCGGTGTTGGTACTGGATGATTTTCACTTTTTGCAAAAGGAACTGCCACGGACAGTTGTGTCAGCGCTACTTTCCTATGTTGGAACAAAGCTACACATTGTTATTATCACTCAAACGGCGAGACCATTCCCTCTATCTTTTTTCGAGCAGGCTGGAACTCATTATATCCAGACAGAAGACCTGCGGTTAACCAGGGAAGATGTGCGGCGTTATTGTCGACTTTGCAGGGTTGCCGTTTCAGAGGCTGAAACCGATCAGCTTTACGAATATACCGAAGGTTGGATAGTAGCTGTTTATCTTACAGTGCAGCAAATGCGGCGTGGAGAAGGCCCTTCTCCGGGGCTGAGCCTCCTCCAGTTAATGGAAAAGATTGTATGGAAAGATATGAGCCATCAGGGTAGAAACTTATTTTTACATATTGCGCTCTTTTCCGGCGTAACTATTGAGCAGATATGTTTTTTGCTTCAGGCCGATCCCCTTCCGGAAAGCGTGTTAGCCCTGCTGGAAGATACGCCGTTTATACGTTATGAGGCAGAAGAGCGGCGCTACGTGCCCCATGCCATTCTGAGGGAAATGCTGCTGCGAAGGCTCAAGGCTGCGGATTCCCGGACGAAAATTCGCTGCTATAGTCGGGCCGGTGCATGGTACGCCCGGGCGGGTGAAACTTTGTATGCAGTATCGTGTTTTTTTGAAGTTAGAGATTATGAAGCCATCCTCTCCCTTTCGCTGACCCATCTTACCATGGCGCGGATTGATGGAGAGCCCTTTGCACGGCTTGCAGCCGAGCTGCTTGATGAGTGTCCTATCGAGACCAAGTGTAAATATCCCATCTCTCTGTTGCGCATAGCTTATGCGCTTATCGGTGCTGACAGGCGTGAAGAAGCGGGTGCGCTGCTTTCAGAAATCAAGTCTCTCATTGGACAGGTGCCAGCAGGCGAAACAGAACGGAATGCTTTGCTGGGTGAATGGATGCTGGTATCAGCCTTCCTGGAGTTTCCCGATGTTCTTAAAATGGAGCCGGTACTCCAAAAGGCAGCCGAAATGATTGGTGGCAGGTGCAGGACGCTGCCTGCCGGTGAGCCTTTTGCTTTTGGCCTGCCTTTGATGATATTTTTTCACCGGAGACCCGGCCAACTGGAAAAGGAGATCAAGTCTCTTTCCATTGTGGTTGATCTGTATAATGTCCTTACCGGGGTAAATAGCGGGGCCGATGTGCTGTTGGAGGCTGAAGCTGCCCTTTATCGCGGGTATCTTTCAGAGGCGGAGCTTACTGGCTACAAAGCTGCTTTCATGGCCGAAGGAAGCGGTCAGTGGTCGATGCGTACAGGAGTAGTTAATTTGATGGCGCAGCTGGCTTTTAAGCTGGGCAGCAATAATGACCTGTCCCAGTACATAAAGGAATTGGAGGAAGCAGTTGGCACGGATGCTATGTGTCCTTTTGTTTCGCAAATGCTGCAGACGGATTATTACATGTGGTTGGGTTTGACTGAGCTGATTCCGAAATGGATCCGCAGCGGCAGGGCAGCTTTCCATGACGCTCCGTCATGGATTAAGGTCTACTTAATGTACTACCGTCTTGGTATTCTTTTGCAGGAGGAGGAATATGTCCAGTTGTTGGGGACAGCGGAAGCTGCAATAGCGGAATGCCGGGAGTTGGGCTATTTGATGGTGGAAATTTATATGTCTATTATAGCGGCAGTAGGCAGTCTTAAAACCGGCCAGGAAAGAAAAGCTTTTTCTCATGTTAGGGAAGCTCTTGCTAGAGCCAGGCCCGACGGAATTTATCTTCCCTTTATGGAATTTAGTTGTATGTTGGGCAATTTAGTCAAAAAAGCCTTTTTCGAGCTGGGCGAGGGGATGCCCGAAGAAATTGCTGCAAATGCCCAAATAATAGCTGATAACTGGAAGCTGGTAATCCGTATAATTTCCGAAAGCGATAATTTGCCGTACGGACTGACAAAGCGGGAACTGGAGGTAGCTACTCTTGCTGCTAAGGGCATGAGTAATAAGGAAATTGCTGCAAACCTCTTTATTTCCGAGGCTACAGTAAAATTTCATTTGCGCGCTGTGTTTTCTAAGCTGGATATCGATCGCCGGAGCAAACTGGCCGGGATTCTTGAATGAAATAGCTACAAAAACTATTCTTTTGAACGGGGCGATTAAAAAAAATCTCCTTTATGATGTCATAAAGGAGATTTTTTGCGCAAAAGCAGGGGGAGGTGCTTTGATGGGGTATGTTCGTTCTGTCATCCCTTTAGAGGGTTATCGACTTCTGATAGAACTCCATACCGGCAGTAGTATTACTGTGGATTTATCGTCCAAACTGAAAACCGCGCGTTTTGCAGAGCTTTCTGATTGGGCGGTTTTTAATAGTGTGAAAACCGATGGGGAAACGATCATTTTGGGGGACAGTGTGTTGAAAATACCGGTGTATGAATTGATTGACGTTGCTGTTGTTGGTATGTAAAAGGGTACTGGTGAATTGAGTTTACAGGGGAGGAGATTTAAATGAAAAAAAATAATTTTATATTTTTTATGTATAAGTTCATGCGGGCTGTATCTTTCTCCTTGCTTCTTTTGGGTTTATCCCTGGGCTTTCAGGGGCCTTTACCGGCGTATGCCGGCCCGTTTGCCGGTGGAGACGGCACGGCTCAATCTCCCTATGAAATCGAGACGGTAGAACAGTTAAATAGCGTGCGGGAATCCGTATACATGGACAAGCATTTTAAGCTGGTTAGCGACATAGACCTCGGGTCCGGATTCGAAAACTGGGACCCCATAGGGGACTCTGAGAATCGTTTTCTGGGTACGTTTGACGGCGGTTATCACTATATTAACAATATCACTATTGAACGGCCCGAAGAAGATAATATAGGTTTATTCGGAGCTAATGCAGGTGAGATAAAAAACGTCGGAGTAACCGGTTTCGTTTATGGAGGAGATAATACGGGCCTTCTTGTAGGCTCTAATACTTATGACTATGTAGGAGGCGAAGAACGCTACGGGAATATTAACAGTTGTACCTCTGGTGGAAGCGTTCAGGGTAATAATTTCGTCGGTGGTTTGGTAGGTTTTAATGACTGTGGTATTACTCAAAGTTATTTTTTCCCTTCAGCTTCGGGAACAGCTGAAATAACAGGCAATTCATATGTCGGCGGCTTGGTTGGTGTTACACAGTTGTATATGTCGGACAAAAGCTATATTGAAAATAGCTTTGCCTTAGGAAATGTCAGCGGAAGCGAGAAAGTCGGCGGCCTGGCCGGGTCTGTAGGAAAAGGAGAGAACCCCGGCAGGGTTGAAAACTGCTATACTGCGGGTTTTCCCTCAGGATCGAGTGAAGTCGGCGGTCTTGCAGGAGCTGCTGTTGATGAAAATATGGTTACAAACTGCTATTATAACGCGGAAATTCCTCCGGAGATTGATTCCGGTGTAGGTATATATAAGACTGTCGATGAGATGCAGTTACAAAGCACCTTTGAAAACTGGGATTTTGAGAATACGTGGTACTTTTGGGGCGGAGCTGGAGAAGGCGATCTGTATTCATTTCCGATGTTGTTGAATTTCCAGCAGTTTTCGGGAGCGGATCTGTCCGGTTTTGAGGTCGGGTTAGCGGAAAGCAGCAGCAAGCTGGCTGGAGAAATGTTTAATTTGAATATTTCAAATGCCAGAGATGTCAACAGTGAAATGTTGAGCGGCGATATTAACGTCACAGTAACCAGTGACAGGTCTGATGGTGAGGTTTGCAACACTACGGCGGCTTTTTCCGGGGGAGAAGCCAGTCTCGGAATAACACTGAATACTACCGGTGTTCACACCCTTACCGTGGATGTGGACGGTATAACTTTTGGCAGGGATCTGACGGTGGAGGTCCGGGAACCCGCGGCGCCGGCAGCGAGCACGCTGACACCGGAACGGGGTGCAGCGGGAGTAGCGCGTGATGCTGCGGTAAGCGTGGAGTTCGATTGCGACCTTACCGAAAACGATTTGAGCGGTATCAAAATAGAATACGAGAACGGCGGAAGCGTACAGGAACTGGGGGGCGTCAGCGGCACTCTTTCAAACAATACCATTACCATTGTCCATGACGAATTTGCCTACAGTACCGAATATACCGTTACCGTTCCAGCGGGTGCGGTAAAGAGCCCGGACGACCTGGGGAATCCTGAGGTTACCTGGAGTTTTATGACTGAGGCGGCACCTGACCTGTCCGATTTTAATGTGGCAGTGGTTGATCCGGGCCTGCCCAAATATACGGGTATACCTTTCGATCTCGATATTTCCAATGCCGTGGATGCAGGTGGCCAAAACTTAACCGGCGATATCAACGTTACGGTTACGAGCGTACCGAAATATGAGGAGAACCCTGTACCTCAGGAGCTGTACAACGGACCGGTAGCTTTTTCGGGTGGAGAAGCTGCGGTTAGTTTAACCGTAACAGGCATGGACCCCCAAGCCTATATTCAAACGTATACATTTACTGTGAATGTGGAAGCGATTACTGCCACCCGGGAGTTGGATGTGGCCGTGCATAAACAGACGGCCCCGGAAGAGGAAGCTCTGATGCCTGCGGACGGTGCGACGGGGCTACCTGCTAATACCGAAGTAAGCGTAGTGTTTGACCGGGAAATTTTTGCCGGGTCCAATATAGAAAGCATTTATATAAAAAAGGAAGGGGAGGAATCCCCTCGAGAGGTTTCCGGTACCATAAATGGTCGTAAATTAACCATAAACCACGGTGGTCTTGAATATCAAACCGAATATACCGTAACAGTTCCGCAGGATACGGTACGCAATAACGTCGGAAAATACAATGCAAATTTTATTAGGTGGAATTTCACAACTGGAAGCGCTGCTAAGGTGGAAGTGTATTACAGTGATACAGATCCTACCCGGAGCAATGTGGAGGTATGGATACATCCTAAAAGGGAGGGCAGGCAGTTTACTATTACCAATAATAACGGCTCCAATGACTACGTGTTTACCGAAAACGGCAGCTTTACATTCGAGTTTGAAGATAATCTTGGAAATCCCGGGCAGTATACGGTTTCCGTGGATTGGATTATAGAGGAGAAGCCTGCTTTTGACCATTTCGAATACATTCCCTGCCTGAATGGAAATGAGGAAGTTCCGGAACCTACCAACGAATCGATATACGTTATTCTCTACGTGAAATATGAAGATGGTGAAGTAGATTCCATGGGCCAGGCTAAGGTTTTTTCCGAAAACGGGCAATACAGTTTTGAGGCAGAACATTTTTCTTCCAACAAAGTTTATTCCTATCCCCTGACCGTGGATTGGATTGACAAAGAGGCCCCGGAAATTAGTGTAGCTAAGAGCGTTTATACGCCGACGGCGGAAGATGTTATCTTAACTATAACCCCCAGTGAAGCAGTGAACCTGAGCGTAACTAATGCCGGAGGTCAATCCTTATTCCAGGAGGATGTCAGCGGAAGTCACGACCTGGCCGTGCAGGAAAACTGTGAACTAACAATAACAGCAGAAGACCCTGCCGGCAACACCAGCGAAAAAGCGGTAACCATTGATAATATCTTTAAGGATGCGCCCGTGCTCACGTATACCGGGGCCCAGGCCATAGCTGCGGAACGTGGCCGGGAAGAGGAGGCCCTGGATTCGATCTTAAGCTATATGACAGCAGAAGACAAGCAGGGTAATGACATTAGCGAAGACATCGAATTTGCAGTAAAAAACAGCGAGATTAACCAGTTCGGGGACGAACTGCTTACGTATGAATTTCAAGTTGAAAACGAGGCCGGGCTCGGTTCAAATAAGATTTTTGTCGATATGCTGGTTGTAGAAAGGTTGTCCCCGGCAATCTTTGTAGACGGCGAGGAAGTCGACAATAGAATAACTCTTGAAGTACCTTCCGGAAAAGCTTCACTTACCACTGCCATAGATTTCGCAGGTTTCATGGGCGAGTATACGGTTAAGCTTAGCGGGGGCGAAAAACCCCCGGCGGCATTTAAGAAAGAGAATGTAGCCTACAACAGCCGCGTCAGTGGCGGAAAAATTGAACCTTTCAACCTGACGCCTGGAACCTACACCGTTTACGCTTATGACCAGGAGATGCTCGATAAATCCGTAGTGGTTGAAGTTGTGAAAGGAGGTGAGCAGCAGTAATGAAAATAAAGGGTACGCGCTTGCTCAACTGGTTTGTTGCTGCTGTAATTTGTGTCTTGTTCTGCTTGCCGGGAGCGGCGCAGGCTTATGAATACGATTGGACAAACGGGTATAAGACCCTTTCGATCATCAAGAATGATATGCTGATGGCCGGTGTCGACCCGGTGAACGGAAGGTTTTTGATCAGAACCTTAGAGGGTGATCCGGATAACAACGTGGACTTCGGTATGGACCTGTTGACTGCCAGCAAAACGGCAAATTCCCGGGACGCATGGGGTGCCGAAAGTTCTTTCACTACTTTCGCTATTGACGGTGAGAATTATATTTTTGGAAATGACTACGGCTTTGCCGGCTCCGGAAATAACGTAATATCGAATAAAAATGTCGATAGCCAAACCCACGAAGTTGTGTGGCAGGTAAAAGGTATTGAAGCTACCCAGACGCTTTACGTACCGTCTTCCGAATTGGATGAGAAATCCGGCCTGGTGAAGATAGCCTATAGTGTCAGGAACACTTCAGATTCAGAACGGGAAGTAGGGGTAAGGACCCTTTTTGACATAGCTGCAGGTTCCTCCGACAGTCCGCAGGTGATTGTCCCCGGTCCTGCCGGTGAGGAACCTATTCAGCGTGAGATCGAGTATTCCGGGGACGATGTGCCTGAATACTGGAGAATTGAGTCTAACTACGGCAGTAGCCCTCTACTGCGCCATGCGTATGGATTGCTCGAAGCTGAGAATGCGGAAAAAAAGCCGGACCGGATTGTTGTTGGTCACTGGAAAAACATGGTTGATAACAAGTGGGATTATACACCGGACCCGAATTTTGACTTTACTACTACCGGTAATCTCCACAAAACTGCCGACGCTGCTGCGGCTTTGTACTGGGAGCCCGTCGTTCTCCAGCCGGGGGAAACCATGCAGTGCGAAACATATTACGGTATAGGTACGGATCTCGTCTCCAAGAATCCCCTCCAGGCGGAAGACGTAGAATATCCTGACAGGGTAGAACTGGCTCCTGAAGGGGACGCTTACCAGGACTTTGAAGTTAACATGAACCTAAAGAATACTTACGACAAAACGCTCAGGAATATCCGGGTGAGGATTGTTTACCCCGGTGGTATGGATACCAAAGATTACCGGAGAGCAAGCGTAAGAGGTATGCTGCATGGCTCTGAGGCGAGGAAGATTAAAGAACTGGTGCCCGGCAAAGGTGCAACCGTAACGGGTACCTTTGCAATCACGGGTATGAAAGACAAAATGTACATGCAGGACTTTGAAGTGCTTTATTCCTATGTTGACCCGGACACCGGGGAATGTGAAGGCGGATCGTATGACTGCCAGATTATAGTCCCCGCAATAGAGAACTGGCCAAGTGTTACTTTTTCCGGGATTACTCCCGAAAACGTATTCTATAAGGAGCCGGGGCTTTTCCGAGTCCTGGGAAGCGGTTTCGATAACCTGGATAGCGGCTCTATAGAACAAACCGGTGACGTGGAAATTGTACTGC
This sequence comes from Clostridiales bacterium, assembly GCA_021736985.1. GTDB lineage: Bacteria > Bacillota > Desulfotomaculia > Desulfotomaculales > VENG01 > JAIPEW01. The sequence continues at coordinate 14,007 of JAIPEW010000024.1, forward strand.
AAAACGTAAAACAGTCTGAAAACCGGATTCAGATTCCCAGCTATGCAATTAACATCGTAAGCGACAATCTGCTTTCATTTTTTGTTCCTACGTTTACGAATCCTAACAAAAAACTGGGTATGGATGAAGAATATACCGTAAGCATTAAGACCAGGGAGGACAGCCTGGTAGGCGTCAATACTTTCAGTGCTAAAATAATGTCCAGTAACTTGGAAAAGTACAAAAATAAGGATTACGGCATTTTATGTGTCTACAGGAATAAGGAAAAAAAGGTTCACCACTTGAAGGTTTTTGATGGTGAAAGGAAGATGGATCAGTTTTTTGGTAGTGATGGAGAACTTCAGCTTTTAATTGAAGTCAGGGGTAGTATTTTCGGCAACGAGGAAAACGGTTTTGAAATAGGGGATGAAAGTGTCATAAACGGAGCTGTTAAGTACAATGCCCCGGAGGGACAGCCCGACAAAAAAATGTTTATTAACAAGTATTCTGCTGACAGCGGGCATGCAGAACCTTATATCAGTCTTGATGGAGAGGGCGTCCTGACAGCGCAGGGAACTAACGTAATTAGCGATAGCTTTTCCCTTGAGCTAGAAGACGGCAAGAACTATACTTATTCATTTCCTCCGCCGGACCCGTGGGGAGAGGGCACGGAATGGGGAGATCAATTTTCGGGCGGAGAGCCTTTACCTATTGAGATTCAGCGGGAAAATCCCGTGGTCGAGTTTACGCGGAAGATCGGCGGGTGGCTTGTAAGTATCGAAGATATTAAGTTGAGGCCGAATGGTGTGTCGCTCGGAGGAAAAATGAAATTTTTCGGCGCTGGCCTGGGTGGCGGAGTTGGAGTCGAGGATATTCGTTATTCGTCCTCCGGGTACGAGGGAATTAAAGCCAATGCGGAAGCGGGTGTGCCGAGCGGCCTTATTCCAGGGATCAAACTCGGAGGCACGGGTACCGTAAAGATAGATACCATGGAAGATCTCTACGGAATAGAGGTCGATTTCCAATTTAAGATTCTTAACGGAAAAGGGACCATGATAATGAAAGTGCCGGTAGAGAACAATACGGTTTATACCCCTTACCCGGACACGATCGATTTTGAGGTCTCCGGTTCACGCGGTTTTCCAGTTATTCCGGGTGCGACGTTATTTAGAATCGTCCGTGGTGGAGGAGGTATACACAATATTTCGACCGTAGTTGAAGGGGAGCAGCACGGATCTCCCTCGCCATGGGTCAGGTTTACCGGGGGAATAGCTGATCCCACCGGTAAGCTCTTAAAAGGTGATCCGGTAACAATATATGTTACCAAAAACAAGGCCCGGATTGAAGGAACGGTAAGTATTATTTCCCTGAGTCTTGCAGATGCTATCCTTTCAGTAAGCGACAGCGCGGAGAACGGCGTTCGCGTTTCCGGCGAGGGCGGTCTCAATATTCTTGATCTGCTTGACGGAAGGGCAAAAGTCTATATCGGTTATAATGAGTCTAACTTAAGCAATCCCTTCCGTCCCCTCGACCTGGGGGGTAAGGGAAAAGTTTCCGGAAATCTTCTGGGATTCAAACTTGCCGGTGGTATGGCCGGTATCAGCAATGAAAACGTGTATATCAGGGGAAAAGTGCTTGGTAAGGAAATCGGGGCCAAGTACTACTGGCAGGAGGAAAAGATAGTATTGGCCTCTGTGGGTGCAGCAAACTTGTACCCCGAGCGAGACGGCGAGTATATCTACAAAGAGACCAAAGACGGCAAAAAGATTGTAATTGACAACTTCAAAGTCATATCCTCTTCCAAAATGGATAAAAAGTTCAAATACCTGGCGTCACTGGACGGGGGGGTGTGCAGATTACCTTTCCTGTCTTCTGCTTCTTCTACGCGGCATGATATTGAAATCAGCGAGGCCGGAGACTATTTTATCAAGATTCCGTATGAAGGCAGCTTTCCGGACCTGACGCTGACAAAACCCGGCGGTAAAGAGTTTGCGCTGCAGGAGGACCAGAACTATTCGCTGTCGGAGGAAAATGGCCAGAAAGTTGCCTTTGTCCTGCTTGAAGGCCCGGAAATGGGGACGTGGCAGTTAGAATCCAGTGTTCCCGTGGGCTATGAACTGATCAAGATAGCAGAACTTCCCGGGATTACGGGGGCTAAAGTGATAAGTACCAGTATTGACTTAGAAAAAGACAGCAATGCGGAGTTGAGAATTACCACAAATAAGGGCAAGGATTTGAAGGTGCGCCTCTATTTGAGCAAAAACACCGAAGATGCAGGACAGCTGGCAGGCGAGTACGATTTAACGGACAACGAATGTATGATCGATATGGACATCCCCGAAGAAGTTTCGGCCGGTGAGTATTATGTCCGGGCCGAGTTGATGCGGGAAGGAAGCAATATCGATTCTCTTTATTCAGACAACACGATGCTTCTCTCCGGCGGTAATACACCTGAGGCTCCCGGTAGCGTAGAGCTGGCGAATGCAGGTGGAAACCATCTCAAAGCAACGTGGATTGCCACGGATGAAAAGGCTGACGGGTACTATATTGAGATTTTAGATGCAAACGGAGACCCGCTGCCTGAAGCCGGTACTGCCTATTGTGAGCGCAGCGACAGTATGACCCAGGAGACGCTGATTGCTGCAAGGTGGAATATTGAGGGGCAGGAAGCCGGACTTGTTGATGGAAAGTCTTACAATGTGGCTGTGAGCGCATATAATACGGTGACCGGAGAGGATGCAGGAGAAGAGGTTGAGGTCACCTACACGAGCGGCCAGGTTAATAGTAATTCCGTTGTGTTTAGAGAAGCGGACCCGCCCGAGCTGGACTTTACGCTCGAAAATAATGCCGGGAAGCTAAACAAAGCTACTTACCAGGGGCAGAAAGCTTATTTTACAAGCGAACGTGAAATCAGTATCCTGTTGAAAGCGGGTGAAAACAGCGAACTTGAAATCAAATATGATGATTCTTTGGTTGCAGATACTGAGGGGATGTCTTTAAGAACCTCTTTAACGCTTCAAGAAGGAGCCAATGTTCTGCTTGTGACTGCCCGGGACGGTGCCGGGGATACCACTAAAAAGAGGATACTTGTTGTCGCTGATTCTGTCCCGCCAGTCCTTATGGTTGAAAGTCCAGAACAGGGACAGGTGGTAGAAGGAGAACGGCTCAACGTAACCGGTTTTACAGAGTCCGGCAACCGGGTAACGATAAACGGCCGCGAAATTCAACCCCGGATGGACGGCACTTTTGCTGCTGCTTTATCAGTGAAAGGCAGCCAGAGCAAAAAGGTTTTGATTGAAGCTGAGGACAAAGCAGGGAATAAGAGCGCTTACGAAACAAAGGTGATGAAGAGTTCGGGGGCTCAAATCAAGTCAATTATGGTTAGCGTGGCAGCAAACAGGATTGATCAGGGTAAGTCAGTTCACCTTCACGTGTACGGAACGAAGGACGACGGCAGTGAGTTACTAGTTGACAGCAGCCGGGTGAATTGGTCTTTGATTTCAGGAGATGAATATGCGGAGATTACGGAAAATGGTGAACTGACAATAAATGATGTCGGCCCGGTTTTGGTTATGGCTTCTTATCCCCTGACGGGAGGATTTGCCCTTGAGGACATCCGGGAACTTTCCATAGGGGAAGTTGAGCTTGAAGCTGGTACGTTTAATGTAACGTACCGGGGCAACGGGAATACCGGCGGAAGCGTGCCGGTTGACAGTGAGAATTATCAGCGGGGCGACAGTGTAACGTTTTTGGGAAACACGGGTAGTCTTGTTAAGACAGGCTATACTTTCAGTGGTTGGAATACGGTAATAGACGGTAGCGGAACTTCATATTATGCGGGCGATACTTTCAGTATGGGAGGCGCTAACGTTATTCTATATGCCCAGTGGGTGCCAAGGGACAACTCGGGAAGTGACCATAACGACGGTGACAACCAATCGGATACCGATCCCGGGCCGGAAGTGTACCCGATGGAAAATATTGTTGAAACAGAAGAGGGGCAGGTTCCTGTCGTTTCTGCTGAATTACCTTTTACAATGGATACCGAAACAGGGGTTACCTCGGTAAAAGTTGGCCCCGGGGTTATGGAAGACCTGGTTGAAAAGGCTAAAGGAGCTGAAAAAGAAGGGGCTTCCCTGGTTATTGAAATGAAAGTCGATACAGATCCGAGTGCAAATGCTGTACAGGTCGATCTCGCAGGTGAGGCGTTCAGCAAGCTGCCGGAAGCGGGAGGATCCAGCCTGAAAATAGATACGGGAATGGCTTCTACTATCTTTGATGGGCAGACGCTAAAGTCTATAGGAACTGTAGCGGCGGGAGAAGATATCAATATTACTACTGCTAAAGTTGATAACAACACATTGCCTGCGGCAGCCCGGGAGAAAGTTGGCAGCAGGCCCGTATACGATTTCAATGTGAGAGCCGGGGATACTGCGATATCAGACTTTAACGGAGGGCACGCGGAGGTTTGCATTCCCTATGTCCCGGAACCCGGCGAGAAGAAAAACTCCATTGTAGTTTACTACATTGACGACCGGGGTAATTTGAATACCGTAAGAGGAAGATACAGTGAACAGACAGGCACAGTCGATTTTACTACATCTCACTTTTCAAAGTTTGCTGTAGGCTACAACGAAGTAAATTTCAGTGACGTTTTGGACAGTGATTGGTACAGCGAGCCGATTGGCTTTATGGCTGCCAGGGAAATTGTTAACGGAGTAGGGCAGAACAAATTTGCTCCTGATGATAACGTGACCAGGGCGGAGTTTCTCGTCATGGTAATGAACGCATACGGCATAGAGCGGGATAGGATAGTAACCGACAACTTTTCAGATGCCAGAAAAGCGTATTATACTCCGTATCTCGGAACTGCAAAGAGGCTCGGTCTCGTCTCGGGAGTAGGGAATAATCTCTACATGCCAGACGCCCGGATTAGCCGCCAGGACATGTTTGTAATTCTCCACCGCATTTTGGAGCAGTTGGGAGAACTGCCGGGCGGTGACAGCGGCAGGACACTCGGAAGCTTTAACGACGCGGGGGAAATATCCGGGTATGCAGTAAATACCTTAAAACTGTTTGTTGAAACGGGAACTATTGAGGGTGACGGTCAAAACCTAAACCCAAAGGCAAATTCCACGCGAGCTGAGGCAACACAAGTGCTGTATAACCTTCTTTCCAGATAAATTGCTCAAATTGACCCCCTGCACAATACTGGCAGGGGGTTGAAAGTTAATATGAGGAATTTTTTGTGCTATTTGAACAAGTTGTTAATTAAATTAAGAAGATACTGGCCCCATAAATTGTCTTAAGAGAAAATGTGCTTAAAACAAATAAGAGAAAAGTTATAATGTAAGGTTTAAGAAAGAATATAAAAGGAGGATTCTACCTCCCCATTAGAAGGCCTGGAAAGTGAGTAAAAGGCATTATTCTTAAAAGAGGGGCATGTAATGAGATATTGTAAAAGATTAATTATTAAATTTAACATTTTTTCGGTGCTAAGTTCACATTATCCATAAGAATGCATATATAAAACCATCCGCAAAGGTGGATGGTTTTTGATGCTGAGCTTTTATATTCCCTCTTTTTGTCGGGAGTTTTTGTTTATTGATGCGTATATTTATCATACCAGGTACTTTATCTCCGCCTCCGGAAACAGCTTTTCTATATGCTCATTGAAGAATTCTTCTATCTCTTGCATGTTTTCTTTGGGATAAACATATTTTCCATGCGAACCCATTAACAGAATAAATGGCTGCAATCCTTGTGTGGCACGGGTTGCAGTCATTTTTAGTCTTTTGCTTTACTTTGCATAAGATATCTTTCACTAAACATTATCCTTTCCGGTGCTTATGCCAGCATGGTGCCTGTTTCTTTATGCTCTTACTTGAAACCTATTTAGATTGAAAAATCAAGTTTTAAGATGATAACTTGCTTTAGTTTAATATTATTGCCAATAAAGTAGTTAAATATACAGTCATATATAATATTTGGGTTGATTATTCTGCTTAACTCGTTGCTGTAACTTTTGATGTAGAATAGCTAATTTATAATTTTTGTTTTGGAATAAAACTTGATTATCTTTAAAAGTATTTCAGATAAAATGCTAGTATGTGTTGAGATTTGTCTTTACTGGCAGGAATTTGCTTAAGGTGCAACGAAATGACTAAATTAACCAAATTCCAAGATTCCAGGTAGGTGGTTTTTACTTGACTAAAGTTTTCACACCTAAAATTGGGCCCAAAGGGCAGATGACTTTACCCAAGCAAATAAGGGATTCCTTGAAAATACAAGAAGGGGATCGTATTTTGCTCAAAGTGGAGCCCGAAGGAAAAGTTGTTTTAGAAAAAGGCATGATTGTACCCTTAAGCATTAAAAAAGTATCTTCATATTCTGCAGAAGGGTAACCTGAAGGAATGGGCGCATAAGCCAGTGGTTTAGAGATTAGATTAGGAGGGAAGAACTGTGAGTTCGGTATTGGAAACATGTAAACCCCGGTCAGAGTTGCTGGCTGGTACTATTAATCTGGATGCCTTTACTGCCGCACTTAGTCCAATTATAGAGTATTATCGCAGTGGGCAAGGCAGTATCGATGATATTTATACTAATGCAGAAATGTTTTTTAGGGACGCTACTTACTCAACCCAGGGATTACGTTCCACCCTAGAAGAAGTTTTCAGTCGTATTGCAGGAGATATGACTGTTCCTGCTATTCACAGGTTAGAAACTGCTTTTGGTGGAGGTAAGACCCATACATTAATTTCTTGTACGCATATTGCTTATAAGGGTACAGAATTATACGATGTTACCCGAGATATTTTGTCCCCAGATGTTCTTCCCGAACCGGGTTCTGTAGAAGTGGTTGGTGTTGCCGGGGACGAAATACCTGTACATAAACCCAAGGGTGATGCCTTAGTACCTTATACGCTCTGGGGTGAGATTGCTTACCAGGTTGGTGGAGAAAGTCTTTATCTTGAAGTGGAGGAAGAAGCTAGTTCTTATGCTGCTCCGGGTAAGACTTATTTTGATAGTGTCTTTGGTGGCCGTAAAGTTCTTATTATGCTAGATGAGCTTGCTCAGTACGCGGCACGCCTGGATGCTGCCCGGCCAGACGGTGCCAACCAGTTAGCAGCTTTTTTGATGGCCTTGCATGGTTATGCTCGCAATCATCGTGGTATGGCAATTGTACTTACCCTGGCCAGTGCTGCTGATGCTTTTGGAAAGCAGACCGAAAAATTAGCAGAGTCACTTAGTAAAGTGCGCGGTGAAGATATGAGTGAAGACGATGCACTGGGGATAGGTGAAAAAGCAGTGCAGGGTGTTGCCAGCGTAGCGGCCCGGGATGCAGTACAGGTTACTCCGGTACAGGCAGCTGAGATTTCATCTGTGCTGGCAAAAAGGCTTTTTATTTCTGTAGATCGTGATGCAGCTAATCAAACTGCTGAGGAATACAAGGCCCTTTATCAGCGTAATGCCTCGTTATTGCCGGAGGAGGCATCCAGTGAAGATTACAAAGATCGCATGATAGCTAACTATCCATTTCATCCTACCCTGGTTGATTTTTTAAATAATAAACTTGCTAGTGCTGAAAACTTCCAGGGTACTCGAGGCGTCCTTAGGGTACTTGCTCTGGCTGTGCGCAGTTTGTGGCAAAAGAAGAATCCTGTACCCATGATCCATACCTGTCATTTAGACTTGCGGGATAGCCGGGTGGTGAATGAAATACTAAACCGAACTGGCAGTTCAGACCTTTTAAACGTTTTAAATGCTGATGTGGGTGGCGTTGATACTGACAAACTTGAAGGTGGCCGCAGTAACGCGGAACTTGCTGACAGAGAAAACCCACATCCTGAAGGGCATCCATTTCATGAATATACATGGAAGACTGTATTTGTACATAGTTTGGTGGGGCGTGAAGAGGGGCTAAATTCCAATATATTTGGCATTACTGAATCTGAAGCCCTTTTATCGGTAGTTTTTTTAGAGCTTACTCCCCCCCAGGTGAAAAAAGCTCTGGATAAAATTGAACAAACAGCCTTCTATCTGAAATTCGAGCAGGGAAAGTGTTTTGCCAGCGAAGACCCAACAATCAATGCTGTCCTAGCCAGGATACATAAAAAACTTAGGTGGAATGAAATAACAGCTCTCATCCAGGAAAAAGCACGCAATATAATAAGTGGAAATGCAGGGTTATTCCATGTTGAACACGATGTCACGTATCCTGAGCATTTACCTGACGGCAAAAATAAACCTGTGCTGGGTGTGGTTTCACCTACTGCCGAAAGTGTTGATATATATGCTATGGTAACTACCAAAGGTGAAAATACTCCCCGGGAGCAGCAAAACGTAATTTTCGTTCTAGTTCCTAAAACTGTTACTATTCTGGGCTTTGGTGGACAAAAAGGACTCTTCCCTGACCAGGATACTCAAAATAAAGAGAACGATCGGCAGTATATTGAAGGTGTTGCCCGGCAGGTTAAGGCTATGCGTCTATTAAAAGATAAACCACAGAACTATGGAGTTAATCCTCGCCGGTTGAAAGATGAAGACTTTGAAAAACGGTACTCAGAACGTGAACAAGCCCTGAGTACTGCTGTAGCAAGCATTTACACTGGATTATACTATCCATCTACTACCGGCCAGCTGGTACGCAAGGAAATTAAATCTGCCGGTGGTGAGAGCGGTGTTCCTTTTGTAGAACAAATTAAAGAGCAGCTGCTTGAAGATAATGATCTGCTAACTGAGAACAATGTTACCCAATCAGACCTCCAAAATTTAAGCCAGCTGTTTTTCCAGGTGGGAGATACAGTTACCCTGGCCAAGTTGCGCTACAACTTTTACTGTGTGCGTAGTTGGCCGGTATTGGAAAACTCCGTGGTGTTTGAGCAGATTGTAAGGGCAGGTGTTCAAAAGGGTGCATGGTGTTTATTCCGCATGGGCGATGCAGAAAATGTAAAACCCGCAGAGTTTTATTATCGTGAAAATGCAATACCCATGGGGGTAAACCTGGATGAGAAAGGCTATAGCCTTATTACTCCCCAGGGGGCCAAGCAGCGCGGGTGGACTGAAGATACCGTGGATCCGGCAAAAGTGCGCGAGGGTATAACCAATGCCATGAAGCAGGACAGTATTGTTACAGTTGATAAAGTTGCTGAAAATGTTAAAGAACAGTACGGTGAAGTTCTGGATAAAGATTTTGAGGAAGTTGTTGTGTCACAGGTTAAAAAAGGCAGCCTTATGGCTTACCGCGGCACTCCAGACCAAACGGAAAAACCGGAACTCATTAAGGGTGTTGATGCTGCCATCTATACTCCACAGCCCGGTGATGTGCTTATTACACCGTCTGAGGCCGCCCAGAGAGGATGGGTTACCAGTAAACCTGACAGCTTTTCTCTATCTAGCAGGGAGGGGGCAGAGATTCTTCTTCCAATGTTGCGCTGTCTAGGTAGTATCTATAACCGCGGGGCAAAATCTACGATAAAAAACCTGGAACTGATGGAATTGGAATTGCCGGAGGGCGGTAACATCAGTATCCAGCTTGCTAATGTTACACCGGAATCTATGCAGATCCTGGGTGAAATTTTTGAAGTCCTGGATGGGGTAGTGGAAAAAGGAGAGCAAACTGAAGCCTTCCTTGAAATAGATAATCCTGATGATGATTGTTCTTTTATAAAAGAGCTAAAACAACAAAAGGGTGAGACAGAGTAAATGGCAAACAAAAAATCAAATACAAAATTGGAGTTGAAGCAACAACTTCAGCACCGGATTCAACCACTGGTAAAACATGCACCCTGGGTGCTGCGCGTAACCGAGTATAAAGATAAACCTGTACCCGTACTGGTTATTAAGGAGCGTTTTTCCCCGGAGGAAGATGCGCCTAATCATGGTAGTGCTAAAAAAATGGTTTTAAGAGACCGAGGGATTTTATACGGGCAACCCCTGCGTCGCTGCCTGCCAGTAATTCGTAATATTATAGGTGGCGTGTGTGATGATGCAGAAATTCCCCTAGAATTGCATCGCTACCTGGGTAATGGTCGCATTAGTTTTCGGGGTAATTTGCCCTTAGATGAAGAAGCTGGCGTAAAGTTATCACTTATTTTTAAATTGCAGGAACGGTTAAAGGATATGGACCGGGTAGAGCTCATTGCCTGGCGTGTAGAACGTTTTAGCCGGGAGGAAGCTGCATACTGGCTAACTCGCGTAACACAGTATGGTACTGCAGCAAGCCGTTGGGCTCGTTCCGGTATGCGCACTATGCTGGGCGGGCAGCCCGGGGATAAAGAAGTTTTAAAAATGTTGGAGAAATTACGGAAGTAAATAGGGGAGACATTAATATGCAAAATAACAATGGTGAAAAAGACGTTCGATTAATAGAAGCAGGCTTTCCCTGTCACCAGGTGGGTGCAGAGACGCAGCGAGAACGTGATACTGGGAAAGCACCACCTACTCACCGCCTACATGTTTGGTGGGCCCGGCGCCCATTAACGCCTAGCCGTGCTGCTATCCTGGGTTCATTGTTGCCTGCGGATACTGACCCGGACTGGTTTTTACGCCAGCTGGGTATTGAAAAGGTGCAGGCGATAATTAACGAGAAACCTTGGGTGCTTACTGGTAAACTTCTTGAACGAGTAAAAACCGATAAGGATGGTTTTCAATGGCTTACGGTAGATGATGTGATAATTCGAGCGTTAGACAAAGAACAGCAGCGACGAGAAAAAAAACGAGAGATCATAAAAGAGCTATGTGATGCTGATGGAAATTTGAGTAATCATCCGGTAGTTATCCGTTGGGCCCAGGAATCTCAACCGTTACCAGAACCCTGGCCAGAAAAAAACGAGTACATTCCAGTGCAACGAGTTATTGCCGATCCTGCGCATGTTAATGAAAGAATTGCATTTGCAAAGTCGGAACATATAAAAAGTCTTTTAGGATATGTGATTAAATGGGATGCAGAAGACCTGTACGGTTATAGCAGAGCTTATATGCGAGAACCTGTTCCAGGAAGCGAAAAAAAGACTGTACTTGATCCTACAGCTGGTGGTGGATCAATCCCTTTTGAGGCTTTGCGCCTCGGACACAATGTCATTGCAAATGATTTAAACCCTGTTGCAGCTGTAATTCTTTATGCTACTCTTGATTACCCTGCAAGGTTTGGTCTTGATCTTAAAGAAGACATTGAAAGGTGGGGTGATGAACTTGTTTCCCGGGTTGAAAGCCAAATGATAGATGTAACACCGTTTTCTCCACTTCCCCAAGAAGAAATCGCCCAACTTAAAAGTCATTGTATAAACTGCCCAGAACTGGTACCGGAATTCAATGGACCAGAATATGACCAAACTGGTTTGATTTATTGCCGTCAGGTCACCTGCCTCCACTGTGGCGGAGATGCCCCGCTTTTAAACACTTGTTGGCTTTCCAAATCGGGGCAGAAATGGGGGGTACGCATAGTTCCCGACGGGAATAAGAAGAATGGAAAAGTAAAGTTTACTACCTATCGTATAAAGGGAAATAAAGGGCCCCAGGGCGAGGACCCTAATTTCGCCACGGTAAGCAAAGCCGTCGGTACGTGTATTCACTGCCGCCAGGCTATTTCCGCCGATGAAATAAAGGCTCAGGCCCGGGGAGAGTCTTCGCATGGTAAGTGGCAGGACCGGTTGTACTGTGTTGTTGCTGTGCGCTACCAGCCCAAGATGGATAAAAATGGTAAGCCACAGTACTACAAAAGCGGTCCTAAAGCCGGGGAAATCAAGACCGAGAAAGTACGCTTTTTCCGTCCTCCTACAGAACGAGATTTACATGCACTGGCTGAGGCTGAAAAGGCACTGCAAGAACGCTGGACGGAGTGGGAAGATCAAGGACTTATTCCTACTGAACGTATTCCTCAAGGGCATAAAACAATGGAATTGCTCCGTGTTGGCATGACTCGCTGGTGCCACATGTTTACCCCCCGCCAGCTTTTGGGACACTTAACCCTGGTGGAGGAGCTTAACCGCCTTAAACCTGAAATCCTGGCCGAACTGGGGGAAGAACGCGGGTGTGCTGTAATTACATACTTGCAGTTTGTGATTGATAAGTGCGTTGACTATAACAGTAAGCAAACGAGATGGATACCGCAGAGGACGATTGTTTCAGGGACATTTGGACGACATGATTTTTCTTTAAAATGGACGTTTGGGGAAATGATTTTTAGCGGTCCTAACTCCGGTTTGGCTTGGGGGCTTTCGCAAATCATAGATGCCTACGCGGGAATGGCAAAATTGATGGTGCCATTACATGAAGAACTGGATGGAAACGTACCCCCGGTGACTGTTCGCCATGGTACGGCTGCTCACACAGATCTTCCTGAAAGCAGTATAGACCTAGTATGTATTGACCCGCCCTATTATAACAATGTTCAGTACGCAGAACTTTCAGATTATTTCTATGCCTGGCAGCGTCGGACTCTTAAAGACCTATATCCCAATTTTTTTCGTCGAAGGGCTACCAACAAGAATGATGAGGCTGTGGCTAATCCCGCGCGAGATGGATCTGCTGCCGTAGCAATCAAAGAATACGAGCGGTTCATGGGGGAAATTTTCGGGGAATGTCGCCGGGTTATCAAAAATGACGGCATTATGACTATTATGTTTACTCATAAAACGCAACAGGCCTGGGAGGCCCTTACCCGCTCATTAATTGAAAATGGTTGGATTATTACATCATCAATTCCGGTAGAATCTGAATTTGCCAATTCCCAACATATTATGGATAATGCCGCTGCTGCCAGTTCCATTTTCTTGACCTGTCGCAAGCGGGAGCATACAGATGACAATAGTCCAGCCATTTGGACTGGTTTCGGTGGTGCTGGGGTTGACCATAGTATACGAGAAGCAGTGAGATATGCGCTGGAGGATTTCGAGCCCCTGAGGCTCAACGCAGTGGATGAAATGGTGGCCGGTTACGGGCGGGCGCTGCAAGTGCTGTCTGAAAACTGGCCGGTTATGGACGGGGATGAACTCGTTAGCCCCATTCGCGCTATGAACGAAGCCAGTGCAGTAGTGGCTCAAAACCAGGTGACTAAAATAACTGGAGGGCGTCTGAAGCTAAAAGATCTTAATTCTGAGGCTGCTATGGCTCTTATCCTGTATGGTATTTTTGGTACAAGCAAATTTCCCTATGATCAAGCTTTAAACCTCTCCCGTTCTTTTGGAATTAATCTGGAGGAAAGGTCTGCCGGGTACAGTATACAAGGTAAAATGATTGGCATTAATGATGAGAGCAGGGGGCAGCGTACTAGCCGTAGAGTTAGTGGAGGTCAACCTGAAGACGCTGGATACCATGCGCCTCTTGCAATGCGCTCAGGTAAATTACGCTTAGTTTTGCCCGAGGAACGGAATAAAAAGCGTATAGAGGATCCCCAGACTGAGTGGGATATTCTACACGGTCTTATTCTGGCTTACAGGGAGGGTGATGCCCCTGTAGTACGGGCCTTTCTATCTCAACATGCTGAAGGTAGAGAACAGCTCATACTGGATTTACTCTCAGTATGGGCGACAGAAATGCCTGATGAAGAATTACGTAAGGAAGCCGAGGCTATACTGTTTGGCTTGAATTAATATGTGTAAAATCTGCGAGGCGATAACGTGACGGAGCAGAGCATTAGAGCTGTTAAAAATAAAGGGTTAAATTCCCGTGAGTGGCGTTTTTCCTATAAGACGTCTTCTACTATGATTGATGGCCGCCCGGTAGATGTGCTGCAGGATTTTTATATTCCAGCCCTTAGTCTTTCCGTGCGATATGACCGTGTGGCAGGGTATTTTCGCTCTTCTTCTCTGGCTGCTGCTTCCCAGGGGTTTTCTTCCTTTGTCGGGCGCAACGGTAAAATGCGCCTTATTGTCGGTGCCGACTTGGAGCCCCATGATGTACAGGCTATTCTGGACGGCGACTCCAAGCGGCTGGCGGAACAATTGAATAACGAGCTGGAAGGGGTGGAGTCCTGGCCGGAAAGTGTCAAAAATGGGATGACGCTTTTAGCCTGGATGGTGGCCCATGGCTACCTGAAGGTGCAGGTGGCCTTCCGGGTACACGGGAAGACCGGGGAGCCGCTTTCCTTTGATTCCGTGGATGATGGTTATGTTCATGAAAAGTGGTTTGTGCTGCGCGATGAATGGGGTAATCGTCTCTACGGGGCAGGGACGCTTAATGAATCCAAAACGGGACTGGTTTTAAACGCCGAAAATATAGATGTGCACTGCGACTGGTGGGCGGAGATTGAACGCATCCGGGTTGATGAGGGGGAGAATAGTTTTGAAGACTTGTGGAACGGCCGCTCTCCCAATTTGGTGGTGATGACACTTCCCGAAGCAGTGCAGCGAAAACTGGTAAAAATGGCTGCAAGTATTGATTACCCTGTGGAAATTGACGGTACTGGTTCTGAGCCTATCGAGGCTAAGCAGCCTTCGGCTTTAGAGCGCTTGCGTTTTGCTGTACTCCAGGATGGACCTAAAATGCCGGGAGGTCGGCTGGTAGGTATGGAAACAGCACCAGTAAAACCCTGGCCGCATCAGGCTGTGGTGGTGCGACGGCTGGTGGAAACTTGGCCGTATTCATATCTTTTATGCGATGAGGTTGGTCTCGGTAAAACCATCGAAGCCGGGCTTGCTTTTCGTTCCCTGTATCTTTCGGGAGTGGTTAAGCGTATTCTTATTGCTGCTCCAAAGAGTCTTACCCGGCAGTGGCACCGGCAGATGGCCTCCAAGATACTGCTTTCCTTTGGCAGAGTCCGAACCGGGCCGGGGGTTTCTCATGAATATATATTCCCCTCAGAAGAAAACCAGCAGGCAGCGTCTATCTTTGAACCGGATTTAGCTATTATATCTACGGGTTTATTGGCCCGTCATGATAGGGTGAAAGACCTTTTAAATGTTGAGTCCTTCGATATTGCCCTGGTGGATGAAGCTCATGCCGCACGCAGAAGTAATCCTACCGGCGGGCCCGGGGCTTATCCGAAATTTGGTAACTTATACAATTCCATTAATAATTATTTACGTAGAAAAGTACGCAGCCTATGGTTAGCTACAGCTACACCAATGCAGATACATCCCGTGGAAGTATGTGATCTTCTTGCGCTTACCAACCGTGCAGGTGTTTTTCAATTTGATCCATCTCTGGCGCTGCAATATTACGATATCCTTGGCCGGTTAGTACAAGGTGAAGAGCTTCGTCAACAGGAATGGGAATTTTTACGGAAGGCCGTAAAGGCAGTTAAAATGCAAGATCCTTTACTATGGAACTTTGTGGATGAAAGTATTATTGATGGGCGCATACGCAGGCCTGTGCAGCAATGGCTTGATAACGGGCGGGTGCCCTGGGGGCGTAATCGCAATTTAATAAGTAGGTTAATTTTTACAGTATCGCCACTGGCACGGGTAATGATGCGGCATACCCGGCAGCTTTTAGAGATATATCGTGATAAAGGTGAACTCCAGGAAAACCTGGCTCACAGAAATATATTACATTTACCCCGCATAGAATTTTCGCCCTTAGAGAAGCGAATTTATGATCAGCTAGAAGATTACTGTCAGGGCTTAGCCAGGCAGGTTAACAAGCACGGAGAACATCAATCACGACAAATGATAAGCTTTTTGCTTAGTTTTCTACGCTTGCGTTTTGCTTCCAGTTTATATGCATTACGGGAGACACTGCAGCGCCGCCTTTACAAGGTGGAAACCACACTCCGCTACCAGTTAGCCCAGGAAGATGAGTCTGAGGGTGAGGATATGGACGATTTCAGGTATGGTGGTGAAGATGAAGACGATGCAGATGCAGTGCAATTTCTTTTAAAAAATAGGAGTACACCAGATTTAGAATGGGAGCAATCCCGCATTAAGGTCATGTTGAATGATATGAAAGATCTAACCGGGCCGTCCTCAAAGATGATGGAATTATTAAAAACCTTGGATAAGCGCTGGGATCGTCAAACCGGGCGTATTCAGCAAACAGTAATTTTTACCCGCTTTTATGATACACTAAAAGACATAGTAGCCAGGTTGCGCCAGAGTAACCCACGTATGCATATTGGAACTTATTCAGGAAAAGGTGGGGAGTACTTTGACTCTCAAAGCGGGGATATGGTGAGCGTAAACCGAGAGGAAGTGAAGGAGCGGTTTTTACGCGAAGAAATTGATATACTGGTATGTACTGATGCCGCGGCAGAAGGTTTGAACTTACAGACTGCAGATATGCTAGTGAATTTTGACCTGGGTTGGAACCCTATGAAGGTGGAGCAGCGTATTGGGCGTATTGATCGTATAGGGCAAAAACATAAGCATATTTCTGTGTTAAATCTTTGTTATGTAGATAGTGCTGAAGCAGTTGTATATGGCCGTTTGTTGGACCGTCTCTCCAAGGCTAACATGATTGTAGGTACTCAGCAGTTTTCCCTTTTACCGGTGGAACCTGAGGATTTTGAGCAATTGGCCGAGGGAGAAATAACCCCTGAAGAATTGATGTCCCGTGCCCAGGATAAAATGAAAAAGCAGCAAAAATACAGGGAGCGCATGGAGATTCCTCCAGAAGATCTTTATGAGATATACATGCGTATATCCCGGAAAGCCAAATGGAGATCTGCGCCCGTTGACTTATCGGCAATATGGGAAGGTTTGACTAATTCCAAATATTTAAAAAGCCAGGGGTGCATAGTTGAAAAACAAGCAGATAAGCAATTAATGAAAGTTTCCAACATTAAAGGGGTGCCAGATGAAACGGTATTAACCGTTTCTCGTAAGCTTTTTGAAGAAGGTATTTCCGAAACAGGAAAGAAAGTTCACTTTGCTTCCTATGGTGATCCTTGCTTTGATTCCTTGTTGGAACACTTGAACAGTTTTGATTTACCTGGATGTATGCAAAGAATTGCCATACCGGTTCCGGGGATGGACGGGATGGAAATGGTAGGGTACGCCGTGGCATGTCGTGGTGTCGGTGGGGCCCGCGAAGTGAGACTTATTCAATCATGGCAGGATCTTAAAGGGCTAGACCTTGCAGAAGATAACTTTTTAACTGAGGACGAGGTGAAGCCCATAAGGGAAAAATTAGAACGTGTGGCTGCCGAGGAATTTGAGTCCTGTTGTGCGGCAGAGCGTATTGAACGTGAAAATATACGTGCAGCCAGGGCCCAGGAATTGTTAAACTTCCTGGTCATTCAAGATATACTAGGAGCAAATTTTGCCAGGGATGGTGCACATTTTTGGCCGGCTTTACGAGAAGTAGAGTCTCTTTTAGAAGATCGAGATTATATCAACGTTACTGATCTACCGGCAGATATTTTACGACCATTGGAAGAAGATTTGCTTTTCGATTGCCATGTCCCAACTGTGGGTAACAAAGCTCACTTAAAAGCTCCTCACCTTTTAGTATATTCCTCTATTGATGCTGCATCTCGTGTTGCTGACAGTATGAAGATGAAAAAAAGCGAACTCCGTGTGGATAAAGTTTTAGGGAGTTTGCAGCGTGAAATAGAAAATCGGCGCTAAAAAATGTGATACAGTTATTTAATATAATTGTCCTTGGGGGTGAGTAAGTGAAAAATCAAAAAGAAACCATAAGAAAAATGGTTAACTATTTAAATAATCCAGAAAAAGATGGAGGGTTCTGGTTACCAAATATTCAACGTCCCTTTGTATGGAATGAAGAACAAATTGAAAGGCTGTTTGACTCCATAATGCGTGAGTATCCTATCAGCACCCTGTTAGTATGGAAAACTAAAAGTAAAATTCGACGCAGAAAGTTCATCGATAATTATAGAAGAGGGGTAAAGCTGACAGACTTTTACGTCCCGGAAGACGACAAAACAAAAATGCTGGTACTGGATGGTCAACAGCGATTACAAAGTCTGTTTATTGGCCTTAAAGGTAGTTACGACAAAAAGGAGCTATATTTTGATGTTTTAAGTGGGCAAAAGAAAGCTCCGGAAGATATAAGATTCAGATTTAAATTTATTGATAGTAGTAAGGCCGACTTACCTTGGGTTAAATTCAAGGATTTAGTTTTTAGCACCAAAAAATATTCGCGAATTGTCAAAGATATAATTAGCCAGTTCGATCGAGAGTTAAACGAAGAGGAAGAAACGACTGTTGAAGATAATATTTCGACTGTAAAACAGTTGTTTCAATCAGATGATAGTATTGTATATCAGGAACTGGATAGTGTTGATACCCCGGATCTTTATTCCGAGGATGATGTAGTGGAAATTTTTATCCGGGCAAATTCTGGCGGGACAGTGTTAGGCAAGTCTGATTTATTGTTTGCCCTTTTGACTTCCAGCTGGGAAGAAGCAGATGAAAAGATGGAGGAATTGCTCGAGGACTTAAATAATACGGGTTACGGGTTTAGCCGGGATTTTGTTTTAAAGACTTGCTTAACTCTACTTCGTAAGGGTGCTGCATATAACGTTACCAAATTTCGAGATGAAACCACCAGGCAGAATATAATAGATAACTGGACAGATATCGCTGAGGCCATAAAGGATGTAAAAGATTTTCTCTGGGGTAAAACATATATTCGTAGTCACAATGCTTTACCATCATATCTGACCCTGATTCCAGTAATTTATTTTCGTTATCACTATAAATCAAAATGGCAGTCGGTTAAAGGCTTAGATAATTACATTTTACGTACATTAATTTCCGGGGCCTTTAGCGGGAGCCCTGATAATCTTATTGATAAATGTACAGATGTTATTGATGAAAAGAAAGATTTTATAGTTGATGATATTTTTGACACGATTCGTGCTGAAGGCAGAAGTTTGGAAATCTCCAGGGATACAATTTTTAATCAATACTATGGGTCTAAACACATTCACTTGTTCTTCAATATATGGTATAAAGATTTTAATTATCATCCATCCTTTCAAAACAATAGCCCGCAAGTTGACCACATTTTCCCGCAGAGCATGTTAAAAACCGTAAAGGAGAAAAACCCCAGAACAGGGCATAAGAACATATTAAAATACAAAGTTAAAGATAGAGATCAAATTGCCAATTGTATGTTGCTATCCCAAGGAGAAAATGGTGCAGGTGGGAAAGGTGATACCATGCCAGAAGAATGGTTTAAGGATAAGGATGATACTTATCTGGACATGCATCTAATACCCAAGGACAAAGAATTGTGGAAACTGGAAAACTATGAAGAATTTATTGAGGAGAGAAAGAAATTAATCGAGCAGAAGTTTAGTTTTCTTATCTTTAGTTAGCTAAGTATTTATTCATCTATTGGATAGAATAGGAATCTTTGATGGAGAGCAGCTTGAGCTCTCGGTGGAGTTTTAAAAGGTATAAAGGAGGGCCCGAATTCATAAGCTTTTAAATTTTATTAAATTCAGGAGGAAATTGGTAAATAGTGTTGTAATTTACTATAAAGCAGCTAAGGCAAGACAGAAAGCCTGGGGTTGCTTTTTCTTTTTTTATGTAGTGGTAAAAATTTGATTATAAACCTTATGAGATTTACAAAGGCCATTAAAATAATTAAGCGGTCGGAATTTAAAACTTTAAAATTGGAATGCACCTAATGTCTATTAGTGGAAGTTAACGAAGAGAAGATGAGGCAGGACTTAGATAAAAAGGGATTATAGTGGAGGACAAATTGAATACAAATAATTTGACTGACTGCAATAATATCTTTGAAGCAATTGCACAGTATAAAAGAAGCAGTTCATTATTATTGTTGGAACATAATGAACCCTTTAAGCTAAGAAGAACTTTGCAATTTATTTTATTGGCAGATGAAAATGGCAAAAACATAATTATGCCTAAAGTATTACCAGGGAGTTTATATCGAGGAGAACCCGGAAAATACGATGAATGTAAACCTGGTTTATATAGAAAAGACAAAAAATATGATGAAGCAGATCTTGTTATTAAGGAACTGAATATAATCGATTTTGAATTAATTTTAAAAAAACATCCCTATTCAATCTTCTATGAAAGTAATAATTTAATAGTTCAATATAAAGCATTGGCACAGCATTACGGATTGGATACTGATTTAGTGGATTTTACCTGCGATATAGCTGTTGCTGCATATTTTGCAACCCATAAATTTAATGAGAGTACAAATAAATATGAACCAATTTTAGATGACAATAGCTATGGTTGTTTAAGGCAAATAAATGGGATAATGGCTTTTGACAAAGAAAGGTCATTAAATGCATTGGGAATACAACCTTTTATGCGACCTGGAGCACAATATGCTTTTGCTCATAAAGTCGATAGAACGGATGATTTAGAAGGGAAATGCAGAAAAATTATTTTCAAGCAAAACCCAGAAGCAAACCAGAAAATCAGCAAGATATTCGCTCACCAAAGTGTAAATAAACCGTTTCCGAATGAAAACAAGTTATTCCCCATAGAAATTATACCTCTCATTGCTGATGAGATTAAAAAAAGCTACTTTGTAACACATGATGCCTTAGTACTTTATTGTAAAAGGTTTGAAAAAGATATTTTCACTATCAAAGACGTTATTTTTTCAAAAGGATACAGTATTTCTCAGTACCCCGTTTTTAGGTTCTCCAGGCAAATGAACAGAAGACTGGAACAGGAAATACGTGAACATCCATATAGGCTAAATATGTATGATAACGCGGTTGTTACAACAAAATTAATTTATCATCTTTAAGCGGATCTGTTTTTTGTAGATTGGAATGGGTATAATGTTAAAATATAAATTAAACGATTTTAATAATTACAATGAATTAAAATCGCATATTGATATGCTGTTAAAAGAAAATAATAATAAGCAAGCATATGAATTAATTGGTGAGGCGTGTAATAAAGGTGTTTTTATAGAACATAAATTTGATTTATTATTTAGAAAGGCTTTTATTCTTGTTCTTTGTGGAGATATGACTTCCGCTGATCTGTTGTTGATGGAAATCAAGCAGAAGGACTATCTAAGGTACTGTTATTTGAAATCTCTTATGTTGTTAGAACAAGGATTAGTAATAGAAGCCGAATCATTATGTGAACAAGCTGTTGATGTGGTAGTTGAGGGGAATGCTGATAATTTACTTAAGGCAGCTATTTACAATAACTATGGTGTTTTAAAGCAAATAAAAGGTTCCATGGATGATGCTTTATTAAATTACCAAAAAAGTTATAAATCTTACATAGATAGTGACAGTAAAGTGATTAACCATTCTATATATCAAAATCTAATAGAAATGTACCAAATTAAAGGTGATATGGATAACTATCGAAAATATATGGACATATATGATAGCCATATAAGCCCGGATAATATACATGACTTTTTAGAAATGCATAATTTTAAACTGGCATGTTTGAGGCAGCAAGAAGATAAAAGCATCCAAATTAAACAAATAATACATGGATACTACGAAATCAGAAAAAAATTACCAAAGCATCAACTAAGGATCTTTGAATGCTCAATCATAAGAATGTTGTTTAATGCAGGCATTCTTATTATCAATAAGGTTATGAATAGTATTGAATGCAATCTCGAATATTACCTCAAGATGAACCCTAGGGAGAGGTTTTTGTGCTGTAAGGAGATTATCTTTACATTAGAATATTCTGAAACTAGGGCTTTTAATAGATATATTGATATGTATTTTAAGCTAAACAAGTATCAATTCCAAAAAGCAATAAGTGATATTAATTACTGCATTATAGAATTAGCTGAATATCAGATTTATGAAAGAATAGCATTAGAAAAAGATAAAATTTTCATAACCAAAGAGTATGCTGACATATATGACTTTCAGTTTGTTTATAATGCATTATTGAATATAAAGAGACTGTGTGTAAGGCATAATCTATTGATTGAAGAGATAGAAGTTGATTTAAATATAGCTGATGAATGCCTGACCAATATTGAAAGCAGTGATGTTCAATTAAAGGAAATGTGCGTAGGTTTGATCGAGAGGTATGTTGACTTAGCCAAATACAAATTGCCTAGGCTTTGTAGACATTCAAGGGCTTCTGAATTTTATCTTTTAATTGCTTATTACCAATTTGCTATTAACCAAACGGAAGCGGCCAAAAAATATTTACAGATGTTTGAAAATACGGGCATTAGTATTGCGAATTATAATTGCATACTGCAGTCGTATTATTATGAAATGAAAAAAAGACTTAACTAAGGTTTGACAGTGTATTTGCAAAACTTTGTCGTTACTGGGCTAAGTACGTAACACAATAAAAGAAATCCAAAAATCTGGATGCATCTTCAGCCCTTGAAGTACAAAGGTTTTTTACTTTGAGACGTTAAACTTTAGCATAACTTATAACTTAGGTAAAGGAGAAATACGTTTACTTTGAAGAAGGGGAAGACATAGTTAGTCGCTTTGTTGATTTTGTTAGGATAACCTTCGGGGAGAATACCCTGGAAGATAATCTGGACTTTATTGCGGAGACCTTAAAGAAAAAATCAGGGGAAACTTCCCGCCAAGCCAATTGCCTACGTAGCCAACCAGAGGATAGAAATAGATCTGGATGACGGTGTAAAATATAACTATGCTAAGTTCCAGGGCGTGGAAATACCCCAGGGTGAAGGCAAAAAGCCCTTAAAAGCTAACTTGCTGGCCAAAATATAAATTGGTAGAAGCCAGAAATGAGGTGGTTCTGTGAACCGGTTGGCGCTATCAGAAACTGAAGAAAGGGTCTTAAAGAAATTTATACAAAAAATAACACACTTATACCCCCAACAAATTGTGTCTATTGAGCTGTTTGGCTCCAAAGCACGTGGGGATACTCACTACGATTCAGATATAGATATACTCATTATTGTAAAAGACCGTCAAAAAATTGACCGCAATAAGCTCTATGATTATATATTAGATGCGGAATTGGATTACGGGATAGACATTTCTTTAAAAATTTATAACAAAGAAGATTTTGATAAGCTTGTAGAATTGAATGCTCCGTTTGCCAGTAATATTCAAAAAGAAGGCGTTACGTTATGGGCGATGTAAACTATAAAGATTTGTCCTAAGCGGGTGGAATAATGAATTTAGACAAAGTAAAAAAAGTACTGAATGACATGAAATATGGAGCATTATTAAAATGGGAAATTCTTATGACGAGTAAAGTAAAGATGTCAGTCTATTTATGATTAATAACTTTAAGCCTATCCAGTTGCCTAGTTTGGATATGGAGGAAATTTTTCAGCAAAGATCGTATTTTGACAAAGAGGAATGGATAGATGTACTGCTGCGGTCTATTGGTATGGAACCTACTCAGCTGGAATATAATGTGAAGTGGCACCTGTTGGCCCGGAAAAGAAAGCATTACCACTGCCTTTAATTATTTTAAAGCTAATAAAAAAAAGAGAGAATGTCTTGCACTTTGCATAAATGGTCATCTCCTTTATTGGTAGTTATGACCATTTACACAGAGTGGAAGATGTTCTCTAGTACAATTCTTTTTTCCTTTAAATGTTAATATATTTCTATATTAACGGGGATATACAAATAAACTTACTTTTCTTTTCTCCAGCTATCACTTATATATCTTGCGGCTCTAAAGGGTTAGAAGTATCATAGTGTCCGGCAAGACTCTGCATTTTATCCCCTTCCAGTAAAAATTGTACTTTTTCAATGCCTTCTAATTCACAAAGGGAATTAGTCACCGAATATAGTGTCATAGTTTCACCTGTAGAACCTCCCCAGTGCTTAGTAGAAAACTCCTTGGAAAAGTTTACATAAGCAACCCCCTCTACTACGGAAACCGACATTAATTCTGCTTCCTGGGGGATAGTTTTATTATGTTTCGGATTTTTGGGACCTTTTATTAATTCTCTTATAACAATTTCTTCCAGCGCTTCTCCCTCTTTAGAGACTTCACGTTGTTCAGTAACTAAATGCATTGCCTGGTCGTCAGAAAAATAAAGAGTTACTTCTACCGGAGTTTCTTGGGGCTCGGAACTAATAGGGGGCTGATTCTCATTATTAGCCTTAGAACTATTATCCGAACATCCCGACACAAAAATACCTGCTGCAGCTACACTTAATGCTAACACCAAACCGATTATTTTTCGCAATAAAAAAACCTCCTCGTATTTTTTTGCTGTTCCGAATGATTTTTATTATAAGTAATAGATTTTACACGACTATAAACAAGTGTTACAAAAAATAAGTTAAATTGTTACATAAATATTAAGCTTTAGGAATGGTTATTTCAAAGACTGTTTTTTTATTGCTACTTTCTACATTAATGACACCACCATGGAGTTGAACAGCCTGTTTTACAATAGACAGTCCAAGCCCGGACCCCCCTGTTTCTCTGGACCGGGCTTTATCTGCCCGGTAAAAGCGGTTAAATAAATATGGAATATCATCACCGGTTATACCCTCCCCGTTATCCTGGACTCTGAGCACCAAATCACCAGATGCTTCACGGGCTTGTACTAATACTATACCACCCCGGGGTGGGGAATACTTAATTGCATTATCAATTAAATTAAAAAGAATTCTTACCATCAGGTCTGCATCTAATGAATGCTTAATATCCTCAGGGACATCTTCTTTTAACTCTACATTTTGTGCCTGTGCCTTTGATTGTAAAAGACTTAATACATGTTCTACCAAAGAAAGAACTGAAACCTCTTGCCTTTTAAGTTCGACCCCTTTTTCTTCAAGGCGAACAAGGTACATCAGCTCATCTGCCAGCCGGGATAACCGGTCTGTTTCCAGATCAATATCAGATAAAAATTCCCGGTACACTTCGGGATCATCTTCTCTACTGTTTAGTAAAGATTGTGCTAAGGCTTTAATGGACCCAAGCGGTGACTTAAATTCATGGGAAACATTTGCAATAAACTCTCTCCTTGCTTTCTCCACCCGCTCCAGCTTGGAGCTCATTGTATTAAAAGCTGAGGCCATTCTTCCCATTTCATCTTTGCTTCGCACCGGTACTCTTACCCCAAATTCTCCACGGGTCATCTTTTCAACACCGGTAGTTAATTCTTGAACCGGTTTTGTTAAAACTCCGGCCAGGAACATACTTAATAATACTGCTGTAATACCGACTAAAAAAGATAATAGTATTACTTGTCCCCGCACCTGCTCCAAAGTATTATATATATCTTCCAGGCTCGTTACCAACATTACAATGCCCTGTACTTGTTGATGATTTAATACAGGGGCAGTTATGTATAATACATGTTTTCCATCTTTCAATTGGTGAACACCGGCACTACTTTCACCGGCAAGAGCTGAATTTACTTCTTTATGTTTAATTAAACGACCTTCCAGCCAGGCTTCTCCGAATGAGTCCATTATAACCTTTCCGTTTGAATTTAACATTAGTACCCGGGCGTCTATCTTATCCCCGTAATCTCTGGCGAAATAGAAAGAATTACGGTCCCCGCTTAAAAGCATTTCCTGTCCCGTGCCTCCTATGATGTTTGCATGAGTAAGATAAGCCTTCTCTCGAGATTCTATATAGTGATTTTCTAAACTTGTTAAAATCATCCAACTAAAAAACAATAAAGTCGCTAAAATAATAAATGTATAAGTACCGGCCATTTTCCACTTTAAACTTTTGTTCACCTAATCTTCCCCCCGGAAAAAATACCCTACACCCCATTTTGTAATTATAAATTCAGGTTTTTTGGGGTTTTCCTCTAATTTCTCCCGCAACCTGCGAATGTGAACATCTACACTTCTAAGGTCCGCATAATATATTGACCCCCATACTAATTCCATCAATTTTTCCCTGGTATAGACTCTCTCAGGGTGAGATGCCATTAATTCCAATAAATCAAATTCCCTGGCAGTCAATTCCAATTCTTCTTTTCCCCGCAGAACTTTGCAGCGTTCCCTATCAATTATTAAATTACTGAATTCAATATTTTGCACTTCTTTTGTATTTTCCACAGAAAAAGAGTAACGGCGCAGCACTGCTTTTATGCGTGCCAATAACTCTCGCGTATTAAATGGCTTGGTAATATAATCGTCAGCCCCCACTTCCAGCCCTACTATCTTATCTACATCTTCCCCCAGGGCTGTAAGCATTATAATAGGAAGCTGACTACTCTTTCTAATATAACGGCATACATCCAGCCCATCTATTTCGGGCAGCATCAAATCTAACACCACGAGATCCACTTTTTGTTCTTCTAATTTATTCAGACATTCTCTACCATTATAAGCAGTAAAAACTGTATAACCAGCTTGTTCGAGACTGCGCTTAAGTCCTTTTACCAAAAGTTTTTCATCGTCAACTAATAGTATTGTCGTCACAATTAAACCTCCACCTTGATAAACTTAGATAATTTTATCAACTTCATACCCGGGCTACAAATTTTTTTGCTTATAATTTCTATGCCTACACAATTTCTTTAAATCGTAAGACTTTAGTTAAGCTTTGATAAATTATAAAAGGCAGCTAGTAGTATGTTAAAACATAAAATAGTGTTTATATTGGAAATATTATCTAAAAAATTAGCTTCACGTATAGGATGATAGCAGGCAGCTATCCTTCCTTTTTTTGTCCAGGAATTCTGGAAGTGTGTGACAGGGAAATTTTAATAGACGGTGGTGAAATTATAGTAAGCGGTACCTGGATCATTAATAAAAATTCCCGGTACATATTACCGGGAATTTTTATTAATTTTTCTATATTTCTAGTTAATTCTTTATTTCTTAAATAATATTATGTCTATCATTAAGAACCCCGTCTTTCGAGTATACTCATCTTCACCAAGTTGACTCCAATAAAGCTTTCCATCTTTAATATCTAATCTATACGGTTCTTACTACAAATATCAGTAGTTTATTCTTCTTATCTTATTAATCTAACTTAAAACGTTTGTATTAAAAATTACTGATGAAGGAAAACACTGGCATAAGCAGCTAAAAAATTTTTACCCTGGTAGTTTTCCTGTAAGAAGCATAGATATTCAATTTATTGATGGAACAACCGGTTGGTTTCTAATATCAAATTTAAATACATGGAGATGCTTACATTTTTACACCTCTTTTTGCAACATAGCCACTGACAAATAAAAATGTCTATTTTTGCGTAATAATTATTTAAAAATTGTTAATTAAGGGGGCAGGATATATATCCTGCCCCTTAATTAAGCTTCTTTATTTTTTTTATCGTATTTGCTTGTTAGTAATCAGCAAGCTCTTCGAAAAATCGAAGCTTGAAGGTTTCGTTTTTGTCAGAAGAATCCTTAAGTGTTGCAAGCGGGCTATTTCTTCTGAAATTCGTAATAGTACAGGTTTCCATTGCCAGTGCCTATTGCCAGATTCTTGCTGTCCGGCGAAAAAGAAAGGCCGTTAATTTCATCATCGTGTTCAACCGAGTAAAGGAGAGAGCAGTTACCTGTATCCCATACGTATAATAAGCCATCATACCCTCCGGATGCAAGCTTGGTGCCATCGGGAGAAAAATCCAGGCTAGAAACTGTAATGTCGGGAGCATCCAAAACCTTCTGCCTGCTGCCGTCCTCAAGGCTGAAAAGGTGAACTTCCCTGCCTAAGTCAGGCACTACTGCTGCCAGCGTTTTCCCATCAGGGGAAAACGCCAGGTCGCGTACTCCTCCTGTGTCTTCAAACGTAAAAGTATATGCCAGCTTGCCACTGTCCACTTCCCACAGCCGTACTTCGCCATCACGGAACGCAGCGGCCAGGTAAGCACCATCCGGGGAAAATTCTATTGCACTTACCCCACCGGCTTCGGGATCAAATTCAGCTACCTGTTCGAAATCTACTCCTTTTTCCGCCTGCCACAGCCAGACAACACCATTAGTTTGATTGGGATGTGTGGCCAGCATTTTGCCGTCGGGCGAAAAAGCGACCCTGCATTCGTGCCCGCCGTGCAGAACATCTATCTTTGTCAGGTCCTTCGCATCCCATAAACTAACGCCCCACCATGCTGTACCCAGGATGGAACCGTCCGGGGAAAAATCCAGGCTGTTTGATTGCGGGCGATCCCCTTCGGGATTATCTTCCCCGGAAGCAATAATTTCACGCTCTGTCACGGAAAATAGATCTACTTCTTTTGCGCCTATAGCTATTGTGTCACCATCGGGTGAGTAGGCCAGGTTAGAAATTTCTTCCCACTCTTCCGCCGTATAGAGCAGTACCATTTTCTCTTTTTCCTCAGAGCTGGGGATTGTAATCGTCTTTGTTGCCCCGTCCCAAATTACATCGCGGCCAAAGGCTTCACCGGAAAATCTCAAGGGAATATAGGTTCTTCCATTAAAGATCTGTGCTGGGACATCTAAAACTTTTGTTTTGCCATTAACAGTAACTTCTTTACTACCAATAGGTATATCTACCCGTTGGTTACCTAGTATTCCGGTAGCTATGTTGTTTTGTGCATCCCATTCCATTTTAGCCCCAAGAGGCTCAAAGATATGTCTGGCAGGAACCAGGGTTCGACCGTCAATGATTTTTGGCGGGGCATCAGGCTGAATGGTCTCTCCATCAATAATTAATTCGATATCTTCCTGGGCTTCCGCCGTCATTCCTAATGAAACAACTAACATAAGGGCTAAAAATAAAATAGTAATTTTTTTCAATTTATCAAATTCCGCCAGAAGACCCCCACCTCTAAGCCGAGGGCGAAGGTGGGGGATGAATGGCGGCTTTAAAGCACATTGTCATAGTACAGTAACTTAACCGCACAGGTCTTGACGGGTTTAGCTAAACCGTCAAGTTTAATGTAAGCTCCCTTGTTCTGCACCCCTTTAACCAAGTACCTTTGACCGTAATAAAGAACAGTATCAAATGGCTGCAGTGGATACCGCTGGCGGCGTATGCTAACCCGGCCTTTCTTAACCTTGTGGCCACGGTACTTACGAAGGTTCTCCGTGTTTTGGTTCTTATTCCGGGTGCGCCTGCCGCTGTTTAACTCCTGGCCGCTGGCTTTGTCCCCGGTGCGGGTGTCTATATACCTGGCATCGTAGAATTTTTGCAGGGAACGGTTATTGCGGCGCACCTGCTGGATAGTTAGGGATTCACACCTGGTTTGGATTGTACCCCCGG
>JAIPEW010000051.1 GCA_021736985.1 Clostridiales bacterium
GCCAGCGTTCGTCCTGAGCCAGGATCAAACTCTCCAATAATATTTTAATCTTTAGAAGAGTTTAATCTCTTTACTCGTGTATGACGAGGTATTTATCTTAACCAGGTTCACTGTTCAGTTTTCAAAGACCTTTTTTCGCGGCGCCGTTTAGCGCCTGGATTTATTACTTTATCAGTTTTTTTGTACTTTTGCAAGTGGTATTTACTCCCAATTACAATTATTTTAAAATAAAAAAGTAGTACTCCTACCTACGGCAAACAACAATTGTGACGATATACTTTTTGCAGTGAATGCGGGACAATAACATTATAAGTCAGCGTAAGTTCCTTTTAAAAATACTATCATTAACTTATTTTGCAATGTTCAGGAGAGGATATCAGTTCACAGGAATCAACTTTTTTGCCTTAAAAGTAAAGTTGTTATTATAGAATAAATGCTTATAATAATCAACACAACTTAAACCTTCAATATAAATATTTATCCGTTTTTATAAAAAGAGTTACTGATACCAGCTAAATTAATTAATTTCCGTATTGATTTAAAGAGAGATATTAGTACCGTCGACAAAGTAATTCTAGCTATAAACATATAGAGCATACCGGGCATAGTTAGAAAACTATGCCTTTAACTAACATTTTTCCCTGGATTACACTTAGTACAGAATCTGCAATAATGTCAACTACCCTTGTTGTGTCAAACGGTTCCACCAGGCTTGCCCATTAAAATAAGGTATGTCTCTGCCTATTATGAAAATTATAAAATTCATCAATGTAATATGCAATTGCTTCATTTCTTATAATTGTTTTTTGCTGTTTCTTCAACATGTAATTGTGCATCTTTAAAAAATAAGTGAACATCAAGAGAGTGTACCTTCATCACGATAAATAGTTATCTTTTTGCGAAAAAAGCATTTTTTACTCCTCCTGATATTCTGTTACGATAGGTAAAATAAACGGTTTTCTACCTATATGTTTTAATACAAATGAAAATAGTGTCTTTGTAATAACCCCTTTAACATGAGACCAGTTTTTAAACTGCTTTGAGTTTAAATTTTTCAATTCTTTAAGTATTACGCTCTTTGCATTATTTATTAATTGAACGTTCTCCCTCATGTAAACAAAACCCCGGGTGACAATTTCCGGCCCTGCCATAAGCATCCCAGTTTTTTTGTCAATTACAATTACAACAATAATAATACCCTCGGTAGATAAGGTTTGCCGATCGTGCAAAACTATGTTACCTACATCCCCTATTCCCAAACCATCGACCATAATTTCTCCAGTTTTGACTTTACCAGCATGTTTGGCCATTTTTCTATAGAACTCCCACCGGTCCCCCTGTTCAGCTAAAATAACATTTTCTTTAGGTATACCAAGGTCTTCAGCCATATGGGAAAAACTAATTTTATGCCTGTATTCTCCGTGAAAAGGCAATACATATTTAGGATTTAATATTTTTATTAATATTTTTATCTCTTCATTGGATGCGTGCCCGGAAACATGTACATCACCATCAACTTTGTATACAACATTAGCACCAATACGAAATAAGTTATCAATAGTGCGGGCTATCAGTTTCTCATTTCCGGGAATTGGACTAGCCGAAATAATTACAGTATCATCCGGTTGTATTTGTATTAACCTGTGTGATTTTAAAGCCATTCTGGTCAAAGCAGCCATCGGTTCTCCCTGGCTACCGGTGGTAATAATTACTACCCGGTCAGGGGATAACTTGTTGGCTTCTTCTATCTCTACAAGAGTTCCCTCCGGAATATGGAGATATCCAAGTTCTGATGCTACATCAACGACATTAATCATGCTTCTCCCCGAAAGGGCAACCCTGCGATTAAAATCAGCGGCCACGTTAATTATTTGCTGTAACCGGTGCACATTAGAAGCGAAAGTAGTAACTATTATACGTTTTTCACAGCGGCCAAAAACATCATATAATGTCTCTCCTACTATTTTTTCCGAGGGAGTATAACCTTCTTTACCAGCATTTGTAGTATCGCAAATAAACAAGAGTATACCATGACTACCCCAGCGGGAAAGTTTATTTAATTCCATTACTTTTCCGTCCACAGGTGTATGATCTATTTTAAAATCACCGGAATGCACCACCAACCCTGCCGGAGTCCTTATGGCTAACCCCACACCATCAGGAATGCTGTGGTTAACCCGAAAAAAATTTATTTTAAAACTACCCAGTTTCAATTCATCAGAGGAATCTATAACGTTTAAATCAAACCTATTATTGTTAATATTTTTAACATCCCGGTCCGTCAATTTTCTCTTGGCTATACCTATAGTCAATGAAGTCCCATAAATCGGTACATTTAGTTCTTCCAGAATAAACGGCAGTGCTCCTACATGGTCTTCGTGCCCGTGGGTCAGTATAATCCCGTGAATTTTTTGTATATTCTCTTTTAAGTATGTTATATCCGGGATCACCAAGTCTACACCCGGTAGTTCTTCAGTGGGAAATTTTATCCCCGCATCGATTATAATGATGTCATCACCGTATTCAAAAGCCATCATATTTTTTCCTATTTCTGATATACCACCCAGTGGTATAACACTTAGTGCTTTTTCTTTGTAATTATTCATATTATTTTTAACCCTTCATTTAAGCTTTTTGTAGAATAGAATTTTCAACAAAAGTTATATATTTATTATTACGGATTTCCCAATTTAATAACAGTTCACTTGGAAATAAAACAACATAATTACCGTCGTTATCTTTTAAAACCAGATTATTGCTTGAAACCAGTGATTTAGGAGATAAATCTTTTTCGGCAACCCACCTGGCAACAGTATAAGGAAGCTTCTCAAGATATATATCTGCACCATATTCATTTTTCAACCTGTATTCAAAAACTTCAAACTGAAGTGCTCCAACTGCGCCAATTACAGGTGATTCTATACCTATATCTAAATATTGAAACTTCTGTATCGCTCCCTCTTCTACAAGTTGCTTTATCCCCTTGATAAACTGTTTTCTTTTCATAACATTGCGCAAATGTACTCTAGCAAACATTTCCGGTTGAAAGCACGGAATCTCTTTATACTCAAAATCACTGTTTTCCGTTAATGTATCTCCGATTCGAAATATACCGGGATCAAAAACTCCAATGATGTCCCCCGGAAACGCTTTATCAATTATTGCCGTTTCTTGGGCCATAAATTGTTTTGATTGGGAAAGTCTAATAAATTTATTGGTAGGAACATATTTTATCATCATTCCGCGCTCAAAAGTTCCTGAACACATTCGAACAAATGCAATTCTGTCCCTGTGATTTGGATTCATATTAGCCTGAATCTTAAATACAAAACCGGAAAATTCTTCATTCTCAGGTGGAACAGTAACACCTTCAGTTGTTATTTTTTCACCAGGAGAAGGAGCTAATTCAATAAAGGAATCTAAAAACGCTCTAACTCCAAAATTAGTTAATGCACTTCCAAAATACACCGGCGTCAATTTGCCTTGCGAGATCAGGTTTATATCATATTCATCACCAGCCAAATCCAGTAATTCTATGTCATCTTTTAACTGAGTGTGAACATGCTCTTTTAATATGGCAGTAATAGCGGGATCTGACAAATCCCCAATCCTGGTAGGAACTATAGACTGCCCATGGTTTCCACCAGTAAAAAGTTCTATAGTTGAAGACTGCCGGTCATATATGCCTGTAAATTCCTTCCCTCTACCTACCGGCCAATTCATAGGGTAAGCTTTTATATCCAGCACTTTTTCTATTTCATCTAACAGCTCTAGTGATTCGCGGCTATAGCGATCAAGTTTATTAATAAAAGTAAATATTGGGATTCCCCTATTTCTGCAAACTCGAAATAATTTTTTGGTTTGTTCTTCTACACCTTTTGCCGCATCAATCAACATGACTACACTATCAGCGGCCATCAGCGTCCGGTAAGTATCCTCACTAAAATCCTGGTGTCCAGGGGTATCCAATATGTTTATTTTTAGATTCTGATAATCAAATTGAAGGACACTGGAGGTTACTGAAATACCCCTTTGTTTCTCCATTTCCATCCAATCTGAAACTGCATGATGTTTCGCCTTGCGCGACTTGACGCCTCCGGCCTGGCGTACAGCCCCTCCGTATAATAACAATTTTTCAGTTAAAGTTGTTTTACCCGCATCCGGGTGTGAGATAATAGCAAAAGTCCTTCGTCTTTTGGCTTCAAAGTTTAGAGATTTTTGTGCCATAAAATTAAGAATATCCTCCTGTCAATAACTGTTTTTTGTATACAGGTATTTTAATAATCTATAATTTCTACCTAAAGGTCAAATTGTTTTTGTATCCATTCAAAAATGTGAAGACTATAAAAACAAATGTGGATAATATCCCCAGGGCATTATTATAGTACAAACTTCAATTAATCATAAATATTATATTAATGCACTTAGTAAAAGTCATGTTGGATATTGTTCAAGACAGGAATACAATTTCCCTTTTATAAAATATATAGCCTGTGATGCGGCCTGGTCATGCTGATAACTTCCCTGCTGCACCATGTACAATTAAGGGCTGTTTTATATCCACCCTCGTATTCCGGGTTTATTATGCTCCTTCAATAGTAACTCCTAGCATTATAATACATTATTTTTATTGCTCCAAGAATGGTAGCTTATATTACAACTATCAAACCTTTCATAAAGAAATTTGTAGCATCTAATACAATAAGTAAAAAAACGTGCCAGGCACGTTTTTTTACTTATTGTATATAAACCGTAGGTACTATCTTTTTGTAAAATAAAAGAATACTAATATGTAGTAAATATTGAGAAAGTTTCCTTCAGTATCAAAGTATTATTTCTATTATAAAGATTTTTTAAAAACGTAAAAAATCTGAACCTACACTAAATAACATAAAAAAATCGCCACAGAAAACCTTATAAGGCAAGCGATAAACTCAAAAAAATAATACGCAAATGCGAGATGACATAGAATTTAAATTATCATAATCATTTAAATCATAGGGGACTGATCAACACTTTACAGACTACAGAAAATTTGCTTGACAAGTTAAAAGTGACGTTATATATTTATAACACAAAGTTAAAAATATATAACATGAAAGGGATAATAAAATGTGTAAAAAAGGTTCGCCTCTGAAATACTTGTCTTTGTTCGGGCTGTTGGGTTTGCTGGGATTAATAACATCAAATCCAGGGTTTTATGGTTTTTTCGGCTTTTTTGGTTTTTTTAGTTTTGCTAATATTAAAAATGATGAATTCTTTTCCCGTTGTGTTGCAAAGGCAGGACTTAATGCTTTTCTGGTGACATTGGTGGGATTAGCTTTAACAATAACCTACTGTGGTATTACTTCTTCATTAGGAGCCGCTTTAGTAGGAGTAGCTGTTATATTTGCTGTTGGCATCCTGGTTTTTACTGGTAGTACTATGTATTATGAACGCAGGGGGATATCTTCATGAGTACCTTGAAAACCCATATCAAGGTACTCAGGGCAAAATTAAACATGACCCAGAAAGAGCTTGCCGAAGCCGTTGATGTACGCCGGGAAACAATAGTTCACCTCGAACAGGGTAAATACATGCCTTCACTGGAACTGGCATACAGAATAGCTAGGGTTTTCAATGCAGCAATTGAAGAAGTGTTTGAGTTTAAGGATTAAAAATAAAAAGACTATATACCATTATTGTTGATAAAAAAACCAGGAACCCAAAGAATACCATTATGTAAATTATTCAACCCTCGTATCTCAAGATTGGGGGCTAATTATAGTATTTTCCATCCACCGTTGTCGAGTAGTTTTTTATATACGTCACACAGAGAAAACCAGTAAGGTTCATTGCCCCTCCCCTATCAAGGCTACTTTTACCTGCCCTGCTTATACTTTTTTACCCCATCATCACATAATTTTCACTTTAATCGTTTAGGCTACTTTATAAATAATATATACCCGAGGTAGCATATGAAATTATTTGAATTTCCCCCTACTTTTAAAAGAGTACGAATAAACACTAAGGAAGCATTAAACGAAAGTATAGACGAGGAAACGCGGAATAGGATAAAACACTTTACGAATCTTTCGGAAACGGAAATTAATAAAAGAATAGATGAGTTAAATAAGGAATGGGATACAGAAAGAACTCTTGAAGCTAATTTCGCGGGTGTAGTTCTTCTTTCCAGCATTTTGGGTTTTACAGTTAACAAGAAATGGTTTGCCGCCGGAAGCATAGCATCCATTTTCATGCTGCAGCATGCTCTCCAGGGTTGGTGCCCTCCCTTGCCAATCATAAGGCATATAGGTATTCGCACAGCCAATGAAATTAACGAAGAAAAAAACATATTGAAGTTACTGCAAACAAAATAACCTCAATCTTGTATGCTAGGTTGAGGCTTTTTTAAATTTTTAAGTTAGTTCACGCTGAGCTTAATTTTTTATGTATGTCTGCATAAGAGAATATCACTCCACTTTTAAAGTAAAGTTGTTATTATAGAATGAATGCTTATAATAATTAACATAGCAAGGACTAGCTTTTTGAATTTATATGCTGGAATTCTGGTAAAAAATTTATTCCCCAGAAAGGTTCCTAAAAATACAAAAGGAACAAATGTAAAACCGAATACATTAGTATATTGAGGAAGGCTGTTATTGAGTAGCAGTCCAATGTAAGTTATTGTATCAATAAAAATAAAATATGAAACAAGTGACGCTCTGAAACTTTCTTTGGGCAAATCCAGGTTACTAAATAAAATCACTACAGGGGGCCCGGAAATACCTATACTACTGGACATAGACCCGGACAAACTGCCTGCTAATATTTGCATTTTTGTGTTTTCTTTTTTTATATTTAATTTCACTTCAAAAACCATTAACATGCTTAAGATTATAATAAAAAAGCATATAAAAGATTTTAATACTTCAACATTAAATAAAGAAAATGCCATTAATCCTAACGGCATTCCCGGAAGAGCACCTGCTAAAATATTTTTAACAACAGGCCAGCAAGTACTATGCCTATTTTTAAAAAATAGTGTCAATGTAGAAAAAAACGATACCATAATACATATGCCTACAGCCATTTTAGGATTAAAAATTAATATCAACAAGGGAATACTTACTAATGCAAGTCCAAAACCAGTAGCAGCTTGCACTGTTGAGGCTGCACCAATAATTAAAGCGCCTAAAAACCATGTTGTGAGAGTATTCATTTTACGTAGCCTCTAAATGTAATTTTTTATATACCTGTTATTCTAGCGACCAAGCTGGCCTGTACAAAAAAATTATAAAGTCAGCTATTACAAACAGTCAATGTTAAGGAAAGCCGGTTTTACAATACGAGTTGCAGAATACTTTAAATCTCAAGGTTAGTGACCATTTATATTGTTTATTGATTAATTAGAACAACAAATTAACAAATTCAATTAAAAAGAATATATTGCATTATAACTACACAGTTGGAGGTAATCGTTATGAAGTATCTTGTACAGCCCAATGAAAATCTTGAAACCCTGGCTGCACGATTTGGTGTTAAACTTCAGGACTTACAAGAAGCTAACCCTCTTTTACCTGGCGGCAAAATTTATCCTGGAATGATTGTTGAGATTGCAGGATACAAACAACCTGATCTTCCTGCAGACGGTTATATTTCCTATGTAATACAACCTGGAGATACATTAAATGAAATTTCACGTCTTTTTAACCTGGACCTGGATCGAATTATTGCACAAAACCCACAGATTACGAATCCAGATGTAATATGGCCTGGTATTATTATATATCTAATTTATTTGGGTTATTAGAGAAACAATAAGTAAAAAAACGTGCCTGGCACGTTTTTTTACTTATTGTTTCTCTACTTTCTTTATTTCCTGGTTCTTTAATAGCTCGTGTGCCAGCTGTGCAACAGGCTTTCCCTGGCATAGTATCGTATCCGGAACTAAATCTGCCAGCGGGACCATAACAAAAGCCCGCTCAAACATTCTCGGGTGGGGTAATTCTAATTCAGGCAACTTTATTTGCCGCTGGCCGTACAATAATAAGTCTAAATCTATTACCCTGGGGCCCCAGTGTATTACTCTTTTTCTGCCCAAGTAGTCTTCAATACTTAACATCTCTTTCAAAAGATCCCCGGGTTCAACCTGCGTTTCTAACTCGGCAACTGTATTCAAAAACCAGTCTTGATCTTCATAACCTAGCGGAGCAGTTTTATAAAGCGGCGCTATTGCTTTTATACTCACACCTGAAAGTTCATCAAGCATATTTAGAGCCCGGCGAATATACCAGGAATTATCCCCCATATTCGCTCCCAAACCAATAAATACTCTTTCATTAATCATTTATTTTCACCTGCAAAACGTTTTATTTCTACTGCCATATAATCAAAGTTAGCCGGTACTGGTGCTGCGGGTTTTAAAACTTTTACTTTTGCACTGTTTACCGGATACCAGGTCAGCAGTGCTGCAGCTATATCTTCTGCCACAGCTTCAATAAGACAGCGTGGTTTTCCTTTAACTATATCTATAATTACTTTAGTAACTTCAGCATAATTTACTGTATGTTCTGAATCATCACTTATCCCCGCCTTTTCTAAAGGCAATTCCATCTCCAGGTCTACTACAAATTCTTGACCAAGTACATTTTCTTCTGAAAGAATACCATGATATCCATAGCACTTTATACCCTTTAATATAATTTTATCCAATTTTTACACCCTTTGCTCTTTTCTAACTTTAACCATGGCATCAGTCATACGGGCCACCCTGGCCATCTCTTTAACATCATGTACCCTTATTATTTCTGCCCCATTGGCAATACCAAAAGCAACTGTAGCAGCAGTACCCTCTTTTCTCTCACTTGATGGTAAATCCAAAGTCTTACCGATTAAAGATTTGCGAGAAGTTCCCAGCAAAATTGGCTGACCCAAGCAATCCAATTCCTTTAGGCGGTTCATGGTTTGTAAATTTTGCTCTAAATCTTTGCCAAATCCTATACCGGGATCAAGAATAACTTTTTCCCGGGGAAGCCCGGCTAATACTGCCTTTTCAATACCTTCCCTGAAATAATCAACCATGTCCCCAATTAAATCTTCGTAGAAATTATCACTTTTATTGTGCATCAATATCACAGGAACGTTATATTGTGCCACTACTTTTGCCATTTCTTTATCTGCCCGCAATGCCCACTGGTCATTAATAATATTTGCACCTGCATCAAGGGCTTTTCTTGCCACCTCGGCTTTATATGTATCAATAGATACAGGGACATTTACCTGCTTCGAAAGGACTTCCAAAACAGGTATTACACGCTGCAGCTCTTCCTCTAAACTTACTGGAGTATGTCCAGGACGCGTGGACTCTCCCCCCACGTCTATTATATCTGCTCCCTCTTCAACCATTAGTTTGGCCCTTTCTACAGCCTTTTCCGGGTCAATATATTGCCCACCATCAGAAAATGAATCCGGAGTAATATTTAATATACCCATTACAAGCGTTCGAACACCAATATCTATTTTTTTGCCGCGGCAGTCCAAGCTGTATGGTTTGCGTCCCTCTAATTTAGCCAGTACTTCCTTAATTTCAGCAGCCAATGATTTTAAATTAAATGGCTGCAAATAAAGTTTTTTTACTAATTTATCAAACTGATTTATAGTACCCATTATCAGCATGCATGTACTTTCAACCGTAGAATTAACAGTTCCCCGGGTTACTGCAGCTTCTCCTCCACAGCTGAGAATTTGTTGTTTTATAATATTAGCCTGTTCAGGTCTAAGTCCGGTTATTTTTAAGACGCGGTGCACAGCTTTAGGTGTCATTATGCTGCAGCCTGTTGAATCGCTTCCAATCCCTGTTATGCTTTCATATGCTTCCAACTGGTTAGCAATATTAATATTTCTAACTCCGAAAGTCAACATAACTCCCCCCATGCTTAATTAATATATTAACCCCCTGGCTGATTCCATTCTAGAATATTTTTTACATTCACTCTGTACATTACAACTCCAGCACGGGCGAGAAAGATCGTCAGCACGGCGCAGGCATTCGCCTAGCAAACCTCCTCCCCTGGAGCTGGTTCTATGATTTGAAATAGCACTCGTTATTATTGCTATTTCTTTATTCTCAAATCCAGATCTTTTAAGAATATCAAAACTTATTTCAGCACTAACCAGGGCATGGTCTTCTCCTGTATCATACTGCCGCCAGCGACCAATATCATGCAGTAATCCAGAAGTGTACGCTGCTTCCTTCAAACTTTCTGCAGCAATATTTTGAAAAATTCTTCCCCTGGACAACTCTTCTAACACTAGTATATAACAGATCCGGGCAGTATCAATAAAATGCTGTATATCATGCCTGCAAAAACGCCTGTTTTGTTCTCTTTTATAATTAAGTTTTAGATTATCTTTAAACTCCGGATCGTTTAAAATATTATTTACTCTTTCCATAACTCCCTCCTGATTAACACATAAAACCCCGGTTCATTACCGGGGGGTTTTATTACTTAGTTATTTGGCAGGACCTCTCCTGCGGCGCCGCTGGTTACCATGAGGACCACCCATTCCGTCTACTCTTAAAACTTCAACGTTAGAACACTTCGGGCATACACGTTCGCATGAACCGGGCGCATCCCATTCATGCCCACATTCTTTACATTTAAAACGTTTATTAGTTATTTGAAAATAACCACCTTCAACTCGAATCGCTTTTCCTTCAACTAAAGCCCTGGCTATTTTAACTCTTGCAGAGGAAAGTATCCTGTGATAAGTAGGGCGGGAAACGCCCATTCTTTCTGCACAGACCTCCTGATCTAGTCCCTCAACGTCCTTCAACCGAATTGACTCGAGCTCCTCTACAGTAAGTCCTATTTCTTCCAGCTCAATAAGAGGAATCCCTGCAGGTTTAAAATATGTCAATTCGGGCATATATTCTACTCGCCTGTACTTAGGGGGTCTGGACATTTATTTAACACTCCGTTTCAAACTATTTATTTTCTTTTTTTGCCTTATTAAATTTATACTATAAATTTAATTTAATTACAAATAAAATTTTACTTTGCGAGCAAGATTTATTGCTGTTAAATATAGTAATACTCAGGTCATTAAATTCTTAGAAAACAAAACTAATCAACTCCCTAAAAAACGCAGGTAACAATCTGCAAATTGAAAGGGCGATAGATTTCCGGAAGGTAGCGGAATCTAGCCCCCTCATCAAGCTATCATAAAAATTTTTATTCTATGTTGCAAGCAAAATGCCCATGGAGGTTTAAATAGAAAACTTCCTGAAAACTATGGCCAGGGCCGGTGGATTTCCGGAAGGTAGCGGAGTCTGGGTGCGCTGCATAGCCCGTCAAATCCCGAACCCCCGGCTGCTAAGGGCGTGAAAAACTTGATATGCACTATC
>JAIPEW010000007.1 GCA_021736985.1 Clostridiales bacterium
GTTTCCTCCAGTCCGGCACTCAGTGCGCTTCTTAAAAAATTATTCTATAAGTAGTATATTTTTACTTCTGGCTTTTCTGCATTAGAGATGGGCTGAGTGCCGGACGTATTTTTACTGGGAGCATAGAGTATGTTTTAGAAACCCGCTTAATGATAGTGCATATCAAGTTTTTTACGCCCTTAGCAGCCGGGGTATCGGGATTTGACGGGCTACGCAGCGCACCCAGACTCCGCTACCTTCCGGAAATCCCCCGGCCCTGGCCATAGTTTTCAGGAAGTTTTCTATTTAAACCCCCACGAGCTTAGAGCTCACAACAGAGGATGAAAACTCTTCTGACAGTTGGGTGGAGGGCCGGTGGTTTCCTCCAGGAGACTTCGTATTTTTACCGGGAGCATAGAGTATGTTTTAGATACCCGCTCTATGATACTACACAGCAAGTTTTTTACGCCCTTAGCAGCCGGGGTATCGGGATTTGACGGGCTATGCAGCGCACCCAGACTCCGCTACCTTCCGGAAATCCCCCGGCCCTGGCCATAATTTTCAGGGAGTTTTCTGATTAACCCCCCACGAGCCTGGGGCTCACAACGGAAAATGAAAACTCTTCTGATAGTTGGGTGGAGGGCCGGTGGTTTCCTCCAGGAGACTCCGTATTTTTACTGGGAGCATAAAGTATGTTTTAGATACCCGCTCAATGATAGTGCATATCAAGTTTTTTACGCCCTTAGTAGCCGGGGTATCGGGATTTGACGGGCTATGCAGCGCACCCAGACTCCGCTACCTTCCGGAAATCCACCGGCCCTGGCCATAGTTTTCAGGAAGTTTTCTATTTAAAGGCATTACGGATAATCTTTTGTATTCAGCAGCTTTTGTTGTTTTTAATCAAGA
Organism: Clostridiales bacterium; assembly: GCA_021736985.1. Taxonomy (GTDB): domain Bacteria; phylum Bacillota; class Desulfotomaculia; order Desulfotomaculales; family VENG01; genus JAIPEW01. Next base: position 886 of record JAIPEW010000007.1, read on the forward strand.
TGTTATAATTCTTTTAAGAACTAAATGAACTTTAACAGGAAGGTTATATATGAAAATTCTAATTGGAATTTCAGGAGCCAGCGGGGCTATATACGGAATCAGGCTTCTTCAAGTTTTACAAGAAGCCGGCCATCACACGGAATTAATTGTAAGCCCCTGGGCAGAAAAGATAATTGCGCAAGAAACTGATTATACTCCGGAAAAAGTTAAAACACTTGCCAGTGCAGTTCATGACTATCACGACATGTCTGCTCCCCCGGCAAGCGGTTCCAACAAGCTGGACGCTGCAGCAATTGTACCCTGCAGCATGAAAACCCTGGCATCTATTGCCCATGGTTACGTGGACAACCTTATGGGCAGAACTGCAGATGTTATGTTGAAGGAAAGAAAAAAAATTATAATAGTTCCAAGAGAGACACCTTTAAATTTAATCCATATAGAGAATATGCGGCATTTACTTTTAGCAGGAGCAGTCTTGCTACCTCCCATGCCGTCTTTTTATCATTACCCGGAAAATATTGATGACATTATAAACCACACGGTAGGTAAAATACTGGATGTTTTAAACATCGAACATGAACTTTTCTTACGCTGGAGAGGATTGAATTGAGCAGTTATCAAGTTACCGCAGGTGAGGGCCCGGAAAAATTATACTGTGAAGTAGTTTTTATGGGTGAAGATATAACAATTATGGTACACGGGGGAAAATCTCATACAGGAAGTATTGCAGTAGCAGTCCCACGCCCCAGTTTAGACAACCCGGAAGAAATAAGTGCTACCACTTCCGTTTTTAACTTGCCCGGGCACAAAGACGAACATATAGCACAACCGCTAGCGCATAATATCTCTTCACATACAGGAAGAGTTGTTACAGTAGCAGCAGGCTTTCATCTCGACAATATAAGCCAGGAACAAATAAAAAAAGTGCTGAATAACCTGGATATATTACAAAAAAAAATATACAAGCTCGTTAAATAAAAAATTCGTTTACATAAAGTAAACGAATTTTTTATTTTTGTGCTATTTAGAAGCTCTTAAAGTAAATTCCGGGCCCTCTCCTTCTACTTCTACTTTCCAGCCCTTGCTTTCACATAATCTCGTTACATTTTCTTTAGCAGCCCGGTTATCTACTAAAATTTCCAGAGTCCCACTTTTCATTTTATCTATAACTTTTTTCGTACGCAGCACCGGCTCCGGACAAAGTAACCCTCTAGCATCAACTGCTTCGCTCAACATTTACCCCTCCTTTTCCGGGTACAACCACCCGGGAACCTATATATCCTATACCTAATATAAACAGCAACCCGATTACAGTCGCCCATTGTCCAGCTATCGGAACACCCTTGGGACTGGCAGCAAGACCAAAGTTATGAGCAAAAGCTGCACCAGCAAGAAAACCCAGCACAGTTACTACGCAATCAGTATTTCCCTCACCGGCAGCTATCAACTGTCTCAATGGACAACCTCCCAGTAATGTCAAAGAAATTCCTGCAACTGCCATGCCCAGGAAATTCCACAAACCATCTGCATGTGCTACCGGCTGGTCAATAAATCCTGGACTAACTGCACCGGTAAACAAATTGCCAATAAAAGCTACAACTAAAAATGAAAAAAAGCCTATAAGCAAATAAGTATCTCTAAATAAAATAAAATCCCTTATGCCACCTATCATACAAAAACTAGAACGCTGGGCTAAAAAGCCCACTATTAATCCTGCTGCCAGCGATAGAATAACCGGGGCAAACATAGTACCCGGTCCTTTAGGACTGGCATAAAAAATATTACTGCTAAATAAAACCAATAAAGTAATAATCAGAGCTAAACCAGGAAAAACATAACCATTAATATTATTCTGTGGATACGCTCTACCCATTGTAAAACCATTACTTAAAAAATACACTCCTATCCATATACCTACAACTAAACCTATAAGACCTATAACAGCATTCAAATCTCCACCTGCCAAACGCAGCACTGCACGCACCGGGCAGCCCAAAAAGACAAGCATACCAATCATTCCTACAAAAGCTAAAAAGAACCTGGTAACAGGACTGGATCCTCCAACTGTTTTATACTGTCTGAAAATTACAGCTGCAGCAAATCCACCTAACACAAGCCCTAAAATTTCCGGCCTTACATTCTGGACAGGGGCTGCCTGGTGAAAACCCAATCCTCCGCTGATATCCCTTAAAAAACATGCAATACAAAACCCCATATTTGGAGGATTACCGTACTTAACTAACAGTACAGCCAGTACACCGAAAATACCTCCAGTAACACCTACCAGTATTTTTTTACTTTTACTATGCATACATCAACCTCCTGGGAAAAAATAAAATAGAAAAACGGTCAAAACTAACGCCCGTTTTATGCCATCTTAATTTTATTCTATGCAGTACATATATTTCCTTTATGATAGTTATTTAATATTTTTATGAACACTTGTGTTTATTTAATTTTTTCTTATAACTAAAAAAAAATAGGACTTTTAATTGTCCTATTCCCGTCCAATCTTTGTATGTCAGCCTGTATACAGCATTTTAATTTATGAAAAAGTAATGAAAATTATTGGTAATTCAAATATATTAAATTAAAACTTGTGTAAATAATAAACCAAAGGAGGTTTCTATTGAAATTAGACAGGTTTACTAAGGGGTTGTTATTCTCCCTCATTGACGGTAACTTCGGAACCGCCAATGTCGTAGGTTAAAACAATTATTCGACGTTAATATCGGTTCCTTTTTTTTCGCTGCTTTGAGTGCGGTGTATCAGGCCTGCTTAAAAAAACAGGCCTGATAGCTTGCAAACGTCTAAAATTAAAGAATCCCCGAGCAATTGCCGTCTATCCTTAATGCCCTTGAAATTCAGTTAAAATCTTTTGTACATGAACGGCATCAACCAGCTTTTCTTTACGCAGTACTGCATCCAAAAGACAAGCAGTACAGACATTGTTAATTTCACGACTAATTCCCCTGGTATAGGTATAGATTGCATTTACCGCTTCATCGGTAAAAACAGGGTGCGTACTGCCAACCATTTCAAGATGGTGCTCAATGTAATCCTTTACCCCTTGTAAATCTAAACTCTCCAGGTGATACCGAACATTCATCCGTTGGGTAATTGGCTTAAATACACGTAACCGCAGGGTTGCCTGCAATTCAGGTTGTCCAACTAAAAGCAGCGCCAACGGTAATACCGAATCCAGCTGGAAATTAGTCAAGAAACGAACTTCCTGCAGCATATCACCTTTTAACAAATGTGCTTCGTCAATCACCACCGCCCGCCTTAAATATATGGTTATGACCCGTTCCATTGGCTGCGTAACCGGTGAAATTGCTGCACTCTGGCCCCGGCCAGAACTGTATTCACCTCAAATGCTTGCCCGAAAAGAGATATGCAGCCGGTTTTATCCACTTTACGGGTTTCTTCTAACAAGAACACATCCACCAATTCATGCGGCGGCATTGTTCTAATCGGGTGGTCATCTTTCTGGTAACGGTCTGCCGGTCGCTGCTTGAAAGTGTTGTGCACTTTTTGGTGATAGGCGACTTCCAGCCAGGCGGTAAAGAACCGGTTCAAATCTGTAAGGTTTTGAATTTTCCCCTGCTGGATAAGATCATAAGCCTCGGGTACAAAGCTTAAATCCACAAACCGAAAGAACTTTTCCTGCTTACCACGCCCCTGAGGCCGTCCTGGCCTGGTATGTTTAAGCTGGGTACCCAGACGCCCGCAAATCCTCTGGAAGTGGTGGGAGGAGTAGATAGAACCGTTATCAACATAGATGACTTCAGGAATGCCAAACTTGAGAATAGCTTTTTTCAGGCAGTCTTCCAGTCGCGGCACCCGTTCTTCAAAGTAAAATTGTCCGTGTACCACATAACGAGAATAATCATCAATGAATATCATTTACATATTTAGCAACACGCGCAGGTATACTTGCGTTTTGCTTGAAATCTAAATCATATATTTTATTTGAACTACCACCAACTTCATTGTTGTTTTTTTGCCTTAACAAATTTTTTTTCTTCTGGTTAAGTACTTTTTTCAACATATCTGAAGGTATAATAGTTTTTTCCTTCAAACCAATACTTACATCGTTATAGTAAGGTGTATAACCAATTACTTTGTCTTTCTTCTTAGCTATTACAAAGGTTTTTCCTGCATATCTTAAAATGTGGTTATCGTTTAAGGGAATCCCTTCTTTTTTAGATTTATCATAAATAATTTTACTTAAATGACCACCAATATCAACAACTTGCCAATTACCATCAACGAGAACAACGGTGAAATCAGTTATAACATTTTCACCCACCATCACTGGAAAAACATAAAAAGGGTATTTTTTTTCTTGCTCAAGTATGCCTTTACTTGAATCATATTTTTTTACATTTATAGTATAATTTTTTATAGGGTCGCCTAAATGTGATTTCATTACCTTATCTTGGGAAGAATAATGAAAATCTTCATAATTAGGCTCAATCATTTTTAAGTACGGTTTAAGATTCTCTTTAGCAAATATTTTTGCTTGCACATCCGGTGAAACTGCATAACTAACACCGCTAGCTAACAATATGCTTAGCATTAAAAAAATTAATGTTACTAGAAATTTTTTCAAATAAAGCACCTCCATTTTTAGTCACAATCAAATATACTACCATTCCATTCATAATAATTTCCGTCCGAATGAATCCCATCACAATAACTTGAATATACTTGCCCATGATAATCACCATCCCCAGGATCTATATACAAAACGAAATCTGTACTTGTGTCATAACCTCTAATAACATTTGCATGACTAGCAACAAACCCGCCACCATTTTGTAATCTAACCCATATTGGATGATTATGGTCTATTTGCCATTGCACTCCGTTATAAGTTAGTTCTTCATACTTAATTGATGTAATTACATTCCAGTGATTTAAGGCTTGCCCAGATTCTTCCATGGTAGCACCATCATCTCCACCTGGAATATAGTTTACAATAGTCTGTAAACTATATTCCAGGTGGAGATGAGCCTTCGCAAAAATCTATAATAGACTTATCTGCTGAAGCCCAACACCAACCGTCTTTTTCCTGAGAAAATGCAGGAACATCTAAAACATTTCTAGCTGCTAATGCGTTTGGAACAATTGTTATGTTAAGTAATAATAAAAAAATACCAACGATAAATCCTTTTTTCACGCTTTTTCCCCCTAATAATTTTTAAGGTGCGCACCTTAAATTAATAGTATCATTCAACTTAAATTTGAACAATAAACATATGACCAAAAAAATCTTTGATTATAGATAATTTTGTCAATTTTATAAATAAGAAACAGATCTAGAAATCTCCATAAACCAAAAAATTGGTTTCTTCTGCATTTTTACAAACTTTTACAATCATATGGTTGATAAACTTTCTCATCCTGTTCTGAAACGCCTGGGACCATCACACAGCGGCACCCAATTGTTATACATGTGGTTCAAGTGTCCAAAATTATTCTTTAAATTTCCTGCCATCTAGCTAGCAACATTTTAGTCTTGAAATCTTGACTTTCACCGCCAGGCGAACCACCTGTATCAATAACTGACATTTCAACATCATTTCGCTTGTTTACTGCTTCTTTAAAACTACTGTAATCAACCGGGTCCTCATTGAATGTATATTTACCGAACTGTAGGTTCTTCATCAGCCCTCTCCTTTAATATAAAAAACCCCAGGTTCGGCGGGGAGTTTGGTGTTCAGCCATTGCCAATAACCCCGAAGTAGTGAGTGTACCGAGGCATATAGGGATAATAGTTTTTAAACCAATCATCAACTATGTCTTCCGGTGTAAAATCTACACCAGAATTGTACTGGGGATTGTGAATTCCTGGTGCTTCATGGCAGCCGTGCGGTAGTAATAGTCGTGCTTATGCATGGCCCTATTACAATTAGGACAACACATATGAATATTGGGCCGGGATTTTTTATATATAAACTCAAATAATCCTTGCAAGTTCGTCCCAGAGGTAGTATTCTAATCATAAGGTTTTGCTGAATGCCCTCGGAGTCTCGCGCCAACAAGGATCCGAGGGCATTTTCCTTTTTTAATAAAGAATAGCCTAAATTACCGCCATTGTACAGAAGTAATTAGGCTATTGTCGTTGATTTGTATTTAATTTGGCCGTTAGTTAATGGGGTGAATTCCTGGGGTTTTACCGACGTTAAAGTTGGTGGTGAACACTAAAGGGTTTATTGGAAGAGCTATTGCTGGAATTATAATGGTAATATCAAATTACCTACTATTTTTGACAGGTTCTAATAATGTTAGATCTCTGGACTAGTCGTCAATCTTAATTTATGGCAGCAGACCTAACACAGCTGTAAAAGCTCTTTTAGCTGAAATAGGACACATCTTTTTTGCAGGATTACTGGGCATTATTTTTGTTTACTTAATTTCGAATTTAATTACAAGCAGCAGCCTTTATATAAAATCCTCAGTTTTTGACTTTTTTAGATAAAGTCACTTTTGGTTCTGCTATTTCAAATTTACTCGAGGCTTTAACTTAGCCTCGAACCTGAATTATTTGTTTGTAAAGACAAAAATTACCGAGGATTAATAATTATCAGGCACTAGTGTAATACAGGTACCTGAATTATTATAGCTTTTAATTATTAACCGGTTAACTTATAAATTTTTCTAAAATTATTTATACTGAATTTATAATTGCATTGTATCATAATACAATAATCACAATTGACTTGCAAAAAACATAGGGGAGGATTTTATGGCCAACAAGAAAAAGTTTGTGATTTTATTTATTTTATTTATGTCTGTTGTATTTGCATGCACTGCCTGGGCAGCAGAAGGAGTTATTAACTTGGAACATCCCCTAAACGATGACTTTTACGCTGCAGACAGAAAAGTAAATGTAGATGACTTTTACGCTACAGGCAGAACAGTAAATGTAAGTGAGAGTATAGGCGGAGATCTAATGGCTACTGCTGAAAGTATAAGCAGTACGGGAACAATAGAAGGAGACATACTTGCGGCAGGCCGATCAATAGATATCAAAGGCAGCATAGGAGGAGATGTCAGGACTGCTGGACAAATTATAAATTTAGATGCTGATATTAACCGGGCAGTTACTGTATTTGGACAGCGAATAAACATTGCTAAAGAAACCAGTATTGGTAAAAACGTTATCTTAGGAGGAAAACAGTTAGAGCTCGCAGGTGATATTGAAGGTAACGTACGTACATGGGGTGAAACAACCTCTGTTTCTGCTAATATTGGTGGTGACCTGATAGTTGAAGCAAATAAGTTAAAACTGCTTCCGGGAGCGGTTGTCAACGGCAATATTCAATACAAAGGACCTAATCAACCTGAAATCAGCGAAGAAGCAGAAGTTAAGGGAGAAATTAATTATACGCAGGCCCGAGTTGAAGAAGAACCAGGCACTCAGCAAGTTATATGGAACAAATTCCTGTCTTTATTTAAGCTCCTGGGCTTAGCATTATTGCTAGCTTTACTGGCAGCACCTTTTTTGCGGGCAGAGCTAGAAATATTTAGAAATAAGCCGTGGCTGAGCCTGGGCACAGGTTTTAGCTGGCTGCTTCTGGGCCCTGTATTAATATTTTTGCTTGCCGTAATAATCATTGGGCAAAAGGTTGCCTGGATATTTTCTGTATCTTACGTAGGATTTTTTATCACCGCACTATTTCTTTTTAAACCGCTAGCAGGTACTATATTAGGCAAATGGGTTTTAGATAAATGGGGAGGAAGCCGCGAATACTCCCTTGTATGGGCTGTTTTATTAGGAACAACATTATTATGGATTGTAGGACTTATTCCTGTAGTCGGCTTTTTAGTCACGGCTGTTGGTACAGTATTTATTTTGGGCAGCTGGCTGGTTTTAATAGCCCGTTACGGTCTTTCTTTACCTAACAGGAACAAGAACTCCTAACGGAGAAGTAAGGTAAGTTGGTAATATGCACCATTCTTGCAAGATATGTTAAGGAGGTTAATAAAATAAAACACCGAAACTGGCAAATAATGTTTGCCTTATGCTTATTATTTTTATCAGCAGCTTTTTATCTTCTTCATTACTGGATATTTAGAGACGCTCACCATATATTTGTTTTTCTAGTTGAGGACATTGCTTTCGTTTTTATCGAAGTACTGCTGGTTAGTTTAATCATACATAGAATTATAAGCTACAAAGAAAGGCAATCCCAATTAGAAAAGTTGAAAATGATTATTGGCGTATTTTTCAGCGAGATGGGAACTAAGTTGCTTTTACACATTTCATCTTTAGATTCTAACCTGGACAAGATGAAAAACGAACTTATGATAAATTATAAATGGTCTAACCAGCATTTTATTAATGCAAAAAAGGCTATTAAAGAACACAATTACCAGTTAGATTTAAAAAGCGAAGACTTATACCAATTAAAAACTTTTATTTTAGAAAAAAGGCATCACTTGATAAGAATTTTAGAAAATCCCATATTGTTGGAACACGAGTGCTTTACAGACCTCCTTCAAGCAGTATTACACTTAGCAGAAGAACTGGGTGCCAGGGATGAACTCCACAATCTACCAGATACAGACTTTTCTCATCTTGTAAATGACATTGGCAGAATATACATCCTACTCACCCTGGAATGGTTAGACTACATGTTCTACCTAAAGGGAAATTACCCCTATATATATGATTTTTCCCTGCGTATAAACCCCTTTGATCAAAATCATTCACCCGTAATAAAGAAATAAAGCAAAAAGTTGGTGGCTGTCACCAACTTTTTGCTTACCCCGAATAATACCTTGCCGGGCCCTTAAATACCTCTCGTACATGCCAATCAACGAATGAATCTCTTGGTTGATATTCATAACAAACAGGAGCACGTAATTCTTTTCCATGATAACACATTAACCATTCTTCAAATCCATTGGTTCCATGCGCCCCTTCAGCTACAAGAATTCTACCTGAATTGGATATAGTAAAAGCGCCCCTGTCAAATAGCTTATGATGCATAGCACATAATGCAACACCATTCTCTTCCATATCAGGGCCCCCTGCCTGGTGCCACTTGATATGCGCTGCTTCTACTGCAATTAAATTATTCCCCAGCCTAACGTTAAAACCACACACTGCACAGCTGTATTCATATGCATGTAAAATTCTTTTTCGGAACTCAGGGTCTCTGAATTTAATAGTTCTCGAATCAAAATCAAGGCCTACTGCGTGTGAAATATCATCATGAATAGACTCCGGGAAATGGTTGTGCAATACAATATCAGCAACTTCACGTATTAGTGTTTCATTACCCTTTAACAAAGAATATACACTTTCTGTAAACCCGCCCGCTACTTGATGAACTAACAACCAATTATCCTTTATCTCATTCTTACTATAAATTGAAGTATTCAGTTCCCATATGCCGTCTTTAACTAGTCGAACAAAAGGCTGTTCAGGGTGATATGTTCTTCTATTAGGACCAAATTCAATAAGTAAATCCTTTAATGATTGCCTTACCTCTTCATAATGTAAAATACGCTTATTTTTATTTTGCAATTGCCCGAGAGCCAATAAAATAAGCAAAGGCTTATGCGGTGCTCTTTGATCTCCCCGTTTCCATATGCTCAAGTTATTAACTCGTTCTTTCAATTCAAACGAGTCCACAAAACCACCTACTAAAAATCAGGTATAAAACTTTATTATTTCACTCCCTTAAATTTCGTCTTCTTCTTACTTTTCCCTTGACCTAATATTCGACAAAATTTAAGAACATTGAAAAAGTTGGTGACAGGAACCAACTTTTTCTTTACAAAATGTAATGAAATATTGCAAAATAACTGTAGTAAACTATGTAAGGAGTTGAATATTTTTAAATGGTAGACAACCAGGAACTGCAGGCATACATAAATAACTTATCTGTCTTTGAGGCAATGGTAAATATAGGGATTATTATTTTTAAAAAAGACATGACAATTCACTATACAAATCCTGCAATTCAAAAAATGTTAGGTTGCACCGCAAATGAGATTCATGACTGCAAGTTAGAAGATGTTTTTGTTGATTTTTTCGCTTCTTCTAAAGAAGAATATATCAGTACTTCCCCGACAGTAAAAATAATACAAAATAATATTAATTCTATGTATACAGAGAGGGAAGCACAGGACGGGAGAATATTTCAATGTTGTTACTCTCGTATTTTCGATAATAATAGCAACGAAAAAACTGACTTTTTCTTATGTACTTTTTCTGAAATTACCAATCAGAAGAAAATAGAACAAGCCCATGAACAAGTAAAAGAAGAACTTGATCAAGCTTTTGCTTTAACTCTTCCCAATTCAAAAGTAGAAAGAAAATTAAAATCTACACCGGAATACAGAGACAATTATAATCCAGACACTGGAGAAATAATAATAACGGAAGTAATTGAAGATGGAACGTACCGGCATGTAATAAACGCTTTAAAAATCCTGGCAGATCTAAAGATAAAAGGAGTAACAGATATTATTGGTTTAGATAAAGATTTACTTGTAAATGTTATAGTCTTTCATGATTTAGGAAAGGTACAGCCAGCACTTAAAGAAGGAGATACAGTTATTCCTTCAGATGTTTTTGAAAATGGCAAATTACATGCTGATAGAAGTGCAATGATAGCTAAAGATTTTTATGGACATAACGATGAAGCAATAACTTTAATAAAGTATCACCATCATCAAGAAAATGAACTGCCAGCGGAATTCCCACGCAAACTTTTACCCATGTTCAGATTGTTCAAAATAATTGATGGTTTGTCTGCTGCTCTTACACGCAGAGAAGCTTCTGTGAGATTCGAAGTAAAAGGAGAAAACATTCTAATATTCGAGAAAAATTCACATCAAGATTATAATAAAAACAGGCTAGTTAACTTATTTACTGGCATAGAAAAAGAACAAGACAGAAATGGTATATGATGTTATAATCTCTTTAAAACTACCTGCAATAAACAGGAGACACACTCATATGATCAAGGTTACAGCAGCACTGTTAATTAAAGAAGATAAAATATTAATTGCCAGGCGTAACAAAAGAGACAAACTAGCTTACAAGTGGGAATTTCCCGGGGGCAAAATAGAAAACGGGGAAACTCCAGAGGAATGTTTAAAAAGGGAGATGTACGAAGAATTCCAGATAGATATTTCTGTCGGAGAATACTTTGGAGATAGTATATATTCCTACGAACACGTAACCATAAAACTTTTAGCTTACTGGGCCCGGTGGGACAACGGTAATTTAACGCCGAAAGTTCATGATGAATTTAAGTGGGTCTCCTTAAACAAGTTAAAGTATTTCGATTTTGCCCCTGCCGATATACCTTTAATAAAAAAGTTAAGTGAATATCCTATCTAAACTTACAATTGCAATTTTTTTGCCCAAAGCTTATGCTTTGGATTATTTATATTTAGGATATTTTACTAAAGAAGTATTCCTATCAAACCATAAACCATTTGACTGGTTTAAAAAAATAACAGTCCCGGCAGTAAAACTCATTATTATACAGCACCTCAATTTTATATTTTACTAAGAAATTAAAATTACTTATTTTTCTACATCGGTACTACGTTTAGCCATCCTTTCATTTTTCCGAATTTCAGGAGTTTATCAAATATGTTTATCTCAGTTTTTAATAAATCTGTAAAAACACTTTTTAACTTATCATTTCTCACAGTATCAATTACGGCCCTAAAATGCAGTTCTAATGTTGTCTGTATACCGCTAAAAATCATTCTGTAAATAAATTCATCTTCCAGCATTTCGGGGTCATTACTGATTTTTTGCACTGCAGGTGGTCTTGCAGGCAGTGGAATATCATATTTTAGTGCAAGATCTTCAAGCATTTTTATTTGTTTTTCTAGAACAGAAAGACCTTCACTTAGTATTAAGTTAAACTCCTTGTCATGTATTATTTGTTGGTACACCATGGTAAGCTGTATCTGATCATATCTCGTATTTAAATGATCCCATATATGATTAGCTTCACTGGTAGCAAGAGGTTCTCTTTCAACTGCCGCTGCAGTCTTATAAGAAGGTTCCACATCAACCCAAGCTTTTACTTTGCCGTATTTGTAAAACCGAGTAAAGATACTGGAATGAGCAAAGAAAAAATTAACAATATTTTTTCTTAAGCTATCATTAGTAGTAGAATTACGATAAGCACGTTCCAATGTAAAAAGTTCAGCTAGAAGATCATTAAATATTATTCTAAAAATCATCTTGTCTGTTATATCTTCGATCTGTTCAGTTACTTTTATTTCCCGGGGAGGGCGTCTAGGAGTTTTTACCTTATACTCTTTTGCTAAGTCTTCAAGAACAGCAACCTGTTTTTTAAATTCGTTCAGATGTAAATTAAAAAGCATTAATAAATCACGGTCATGTATAAAATTTTTATGAAGTTGATGTGTTTCTATACTATTATATCTTGCTCTCAACAAATTCCATATATTAAATACTTCTATTGAATCAACTTCTTCAACTGCTGTTTTCCGATTCTTGAAAATTGATATATACGGCATATTTTACCTCCTGGTTCAGGTAGTTATTGGGCTATAGTTTAAACTATTAGAAAGCAACTTATTACAATATCCCCTAAAATAGTGTGCCGTAATTGGAAAAAACCCTACAAGACTAATTTAGAAAGAGAAAAAACAGGTTACCGAGAATTACATTGAATACGACATTTGTGCAAAAAGCGTGACAAAGAATAAGTATCTTTATTCTGAGCCTGGAGACAACAATGCTGCAGAACACAAAAAAATCTCTTTTATTGAAGAGCCACCATATTTACATGAAAAGATTACAGAGGTAAAAAAGTTGGTGCCAGGCACCAACTTTTTACTTACAAACGTTGAATAGTGTAAAGGTACGTTGGGAGTCGGCTTAGACGCTTTATTTGATTAAAGTAAAAAAGCATACTCCTAGAAGGCATTGTTGAAAAAAATGGAGAAATATAAATAGTACCCTTATTTTGTGGGTGATCAAGGCCCTCACGAGCTAATTGAAAAAAAGTAGAGTAATGTTCAGGGGGTAATTCATCTCCCAAAATAAAATTAGCAGTAATCTCTATATTGTTAAATTCTTGATTAATATACATCATCCGCTTAAAACTTTCGATTACTTGTTTTGCAGATATTGGTTTGCCAATATAATCAAGTGTTGCCTGGTCAGCAGACTCTAACCCCAGATTAATATAAGTTCGGCAACCTATTTTTTCAAGTTGTTGAAAAAATGAATCATTACTAGCTAAAAACGAATCCACACTTCCAAAGAGGTAAAGACTACAGCCATGCATACATGAGTTACGCAATCCAAACTGCTTAATAGCTTTCTCTGCGTTTTCGATGATAAAATCTTTATTTGAATTAAGAGCGTCATGATCGCCTAAAAAAATAGCATTGTAATTAAGCAAATTATGTCCGTAAAGTTGTTTTAGTTGCTCTATTTGTTTTTCGACTTCACTTGCCGTCCGGGTTGAAAAGGGGCGATTGTTTTTTACCTCACAAAAAGCACATTTATAGATGCAGCCCTCGGAGAGCGAAAGAGGAATTACATTATAATCAACGTGCCGAGTATCCGGTGGCAAGACCGAAGGACGTGAACCTATAATATTAAATAATTTATTAGCTCTATCCTGGAGAATTTGCGGTGTTATTTTTAGTACTTCATTGATAAAACTAGCAAATGGTTCTGGAAAATCGCATGAAGGTTGCAGTGATGTATTTAAAATATCGTACCAAGAGCTAATCAGATTTTGTACTGATGTTTCATTAAAGGGATCGACTCCTAAAACTGAATTGGAAATATAAGAAAAGTTCGGTACGTAATATTCTCCTATAGCTTTATATATCTCATTATAAGGACTGGGAATTTTGAAATGAATCGGTTCAGTAAGAAAATCCTTCCCAAAACTTTCATAAGTCCCGCTGTAACCACCTGTTGAATAATAAACCCAATCATTACCAGTAGTTCGTTTTAGCCATTCCAGGGAACTCGGCCAATTATCCTGTTGCCCCTGCATGCCTACAATCTCATTATTTAAATTAAATTGAAAAACAGCTTCAGGTGTTTCAATTTCTGAGTAACATCCGTATTTGACCGGATGACGACTCTTTACATATATATCTTCACCTTTTTTGTTTAAAGTAATACGAATTCCGCGTCGAAAGCAGGTGTCTTCTTGTCTATTCATATATTCTTTCTGCGGCATATTCATTACAATTCTCCTTTGGCTTGTTATCGTAGCAGATCTTCTTCATACGGATAATTCGACAAAAGTTCTGTACCGTGTTCAGTAATTAACAATTGCTCTTCTAGTTTCACACCTTCACGGCCACCATCTTCACCAATATATGATTCCACACAAATCGTCATATTAGGGAGAATAATACCATCATATCCTGCATCCGGAAAATCTGCATGATGATAGAGATAGGGATATTCTCCGGTCATTCCAACTCCATGGGCAGAGAGATAGTATCGATTGGCATGATATTTATCAGGTATATTCCATGCTTTGTCAGCATATTCACGAAAGCTCATACCTGGTTTTAAAATATCTATATTGTGTTGTATTTGCTCATAAGCTAACTTATAGATAGTCTTCTGTTCTTCCGTAGGTTGGTCTGGTCCGGAGTGAAAAGTTCGGGAAAAATCAGTATAGTAACCATGACAACCGACAACATCAGTATCGAATCCAATCAACTCATTTTCACCTATTGTCTTGTGAGATGATTCCTGAAACCATGGATTAGTTCTTTCCCCTGAATTCAGCAACCGGGTTTCCACATAATCACCGTTTAGAGCTATAATCTGCTGGTGAAGAATGGACCACAATTCATTTTCTGTAATTCCCGGTTGAATATTCTCACGCAATGTACCAACTGCTGTCTCAGTTGCTTGAAGTGAAGCCATCATACATTTAAGCTCTTCATCTGATTTTATACTTCGAGCCATTTCAACCGGTTCTTGCGCATCAACAACTCGAACACCTAGAGCCGCCAATTCAATAGCAACTCCAGCATTCATCCGCTCCAAACCAACTGTCAACTGACGTTCACCGACAAGTTGGGTAATAGTCGATAATATCTCACGTGCCCAATTTTTTTCTCGATCGACAATATGGGGACCAGCAGCTACAAACCCAGCAGTTTTAGCCGGTCGAACTTCATCAATAGTTTCAAATCCATCAGCCAAATGCATACACCCGGTAAACTCATACAGAATTGTCTTATGTTCTGTTACTAAAAGGTAGCGAGACGGGGTATTTCGTGCTGAAAAAACTTGCATATTTCGAGTACCACTAGTATAACGAATATTCACAGGATCCGAGAGGATAAGAGCTGAAATGTCTCTTTCTTTCATTTCTTTTCGAACCCGCTCTAATCTATATAAGCGAACACTCCGTAAATCTATACCGATATCCTCAGGTGCCTTTTCATTAATATCTACCCCTACTTGACCATCATTTTCAGAATGCCATTCAATTACTGCCATTAACTACACTCCATTCTATAAAAATAAATAATGCGATCAATCTTAACACTACACTAAAACCTGTTGCAGGTAACTTACATAAAATATTATTTTACTTTTAACTAATAATTTTTCTTCTAAAGCAATTAGCCTGCTGCTAGACATGTATTATCTGTTGCTTTAAACTGTATTTAAAAACTTTTGCAATATGAAAAAGAAGAATTTTTACAATAAAAAAGCCTACCTTCTATATGTAATTGCCAAGCGAAGGCGGGCTTAAAATGTTAAAATTGATTAATCATCTAATAATGCATACATAGATTCAACTGTATCAAGCTCATAATCAAAGGTAGCAGGTTTTTTAAATTCCCATACATTGTAATTCTTGCCTTTAACAGTTTTTGCCAGTTCACCAGCATTTAAGATTCTGCCACCAAATAACCAGTTTGCCATATCCAAAACCACTACTTTATGCATAGTGTTGGTTAAGCTGCCGCAGGCATCCTTTACCAAGGTGATTCTATAATCTCTCCAAATAGCATCCCAAACCGTGGTTTCAAGACATGCCTCGGTCCAAACTCCAAAGATAATAAGATTTTTTCTATACCCATGCTGCTTAACATTACATCCAATTTGGAACCATACCATGCCGTAAATTTCTGTTTCCTGAAGACTATATCCCCTTCCTCAGGCGCTATTTCATCACAAAATTCAGTTTCTATCTCTCCTGCAACACTGTGAATAAGTTTTCCATCACTTTCCCGGGGCTCAAATTTCATAGCGTCAAGTCCCCGGGGATCCAGGTAATGTATGGCATAAATAATGGGAATACCGGCATCGCGGCAAGATTTAATAGTTGTTTTAGCATATCCCAATACATGGTCCAGATCCTTTACCGGCCATGATTTTCCTCCGGGAATTGACTTTTGTATATCAATTATAAGTACTGCGGTGTTCCTAGGATCATACTATTAGGTCATTATAATTACCTTTAATAATAAATTGATTTTTATTTAAACCACTTGTTAACCACATCTCTATTGTTCTCAATCCACTTTTTAGCCCCTACAACAGGTTTACCTTCCTTTTTAATTGTTGCCATCAAGCTGCCAAGGGTTTGGTCGTTCATTTTCCAATTTTTAAAGTAGGAAACAACCTGGGGGAACTCCTCGTCAAAATCATTATGTGTGATAAGGTATATATCGTCGGCTTTTCCATAAGCATTTTGGGGATCTTTAAGATATTTCAAATTATATTTAGCGAAAACCCAGTGGGGATTCCAAAGAGTTACCAGAATAGGATCCTTATTATCTATTGCTGTTTTTAAAGATGCCACCATACTCGGCCCGGAACTGCTTAACAATTTATAACCCAGGTCATATTCTTTTATACAATCCTCTGTTAACTTCATTAAATTTGCACCGGCATCAATACCAACGATGGATGTTTTTTTGTTTACAATAAACTTGTCCTTGTTAACATTTAACTCTTTTATGCTATCAACATCCACATACTCGGGAACCACAAGGCCCAATTTAGCTTTTTCATACCAAGGACCATACTTATCCAACTTGTCTTTATATCTTTCCCATGATGGCTTATCTGCTTTTGGCAGCCATACCTCAAGTGAAATATCCAAATCCTGGCTTGCTACGCCTGAATATACTACTGTATTCCCACCGGTAACAACCTTTACATCATAACCCTTTTCTTCTAATAAGATTTTCCACATATTTGACACAGCTTCATTTTCTGCCCAGTTGTTTGCACCTATGCGAATTGTTTTATCTTTATTTTGTTTGGAAATATCTTTATTTTCATCATTTCCACTACTACCATTACTACAGCCACATACTGCTAATGATAAAACTAAAACCATCACCATAAAGAACAGTGCTTTTCTCTGAAAAACTTTAATAATTACCCCTCCTATATTTCTTATACTTAACACAAAAACAACTTCAAATACCTCCTCTTCGTTTTATCTACATCAAATATTATTTAAAATTATAATAATATAATAGTACTAAATATAATTAAATTCAAATATATTTAACTAACCTCAATACTCATACCTGTTATTTGACTTACTATTTTTAATAAATGCTTATATTATTTTATTTTTAATGCATAATCTAATTATATTTTTTTATATAAACTAAAACATTAAAGCAGTTAATTAGTTATATTTAATTTTAACATTTAACACAAATAAAATAATGCATATAAATAATTTAAACATAAAAGCACACAATAAACATATAAAGCATACAGTTTTTTTTGCATATTCGAAACAAAAAACCCCGGAACCTGTAAGGTTAATCCCGGGGTACAAAATCAAATATCTCTCCGTTCTCAAATACATTTTTCAATTTGTCCAACCATCTAAAATATTTTTTGACCTCAATTAATTTATCAAGATCTTTTTGGGATTGCTCTATTACCTCCTGCTCTTCACTCTCTAATAATCTCTTATAAATAGGCTCAACTACTTCTATGGCCTGTATACTCATATCTATCTCCCGGCGCAGAGTATTGCAGAAAAAAGAAGTAAAATTTTTAAAAAAATCAGGGGATGCTTGGTATAAATCCTTTCTATTCCCTTTTTCCCAGACTCTTTCCATCATTTTTATGTCCGTCAAATTCCGGGCTCGGGCGCTCATACTGGTTTTACTCATTTCCATGGCTTCAGCCATTTCATCCAAAGTCATAGGATCTTCGTTAAAGTACATAGTAGCAAACAGTCTTCCCGTAGAAGGGGTTACTCCGTACAAATCCATGGTTTCTCCTATAGCGTTAATTACAATCTGCCGGGCTTTATCTAATTCTTGCCTTGTAAAATTACCATTATCCAAAGGCGCTACTCCCCCCTTTTACACTTATTATAAGTTGTTTCTTTGCGTTTAACTAAATTTCCTTCATTATTATAAAAGCTCATTATTATTTATTCCAATAAACGAAATAAATAATATAAACAGGCGGTGATAATCATCACTAGAATTAGTATATATACTAAAGTTACATGGAGAACTTGAAAACAAGCATAAATTCAAGGGACTGCGCTTCCATGACCTTCGCCATACTCATGCTACAATCCTACTGGCCCAGGGAGTGCACCCTAAAATTGTTCAGGAAAGGTTGGGGCACGAGAGCATAACTATAACTATGGACACATATTCCCATATACTTCCCGGACTGCAGGAAGAAGCCATGAAAAAATTTGACGAGGCATTTAGCGTTAAAAATTCAAAGCAGAACAATCCTGTATAATACAGTATTAATAATTATGGCAACGGTTTGGCAACGGTAAGCAAAAATGACCACCTGATGGTAGTCATTGTAAACTGCTAAAGCCTTGATATTCCTGTGGTGCGGGCGGTGGGATTTGAACCCACACGGGATATCCCACTAGATCCTAAGTCTAGCGCGTCTGCCTTTCCGCCACGCCCGCATTAATTTTTTAAATAAACTGTATAGCTTATAGTAGCATAATTAGGTTACACCGTCAATATCCAGTCAATTCTTCTTTATCTTACACAAGAAAATTGGCATTATTTTACATTATGAGATAATTCACTATCTATCTACATTATTTATATTGATTTGATTATAAAAAACGACACGTATTTTATGTACTATACCTTATAATATGTTGAGATTATGAAAAATATTACATATTTTCCTGAGGAGGGGGAGTGGTATAAAATGACCGCGCAAAGGCAGCAAAAGATTAAGAATATTTGGGTGCTATTAAATTTAATGCCAATAATATACATCCTTGCCATTTTTGCATATATATTTTTTGCAAGTAAAAATTATATCTTACCTGGTTACAATATACAATTAATGATTAGTACACTAGTTTTTATCAGTTTACTAATTATAATACAAAATATGTTTATGTATTATAAATTAAAAGGCATTATAAAATTAGAAAAAGAAGATACCGAAGCTAAAATAAACCATGATTTATGTGAAAAAAATTTGCGTTTATTAAGATGCCAGAGGCACGATTTTATGAATCATTTACAAGTTATCCTAGGTTATTTGCAAGTAAAAAGAACAATTAAAGCAATTGATTACATTAAGAATATTAATACCAACTTTGAAGAAATCAGGACAATAAATAATTTAAGCATGCCCGAGATATCAGTATTATTAATCAATAAAAGGCATGAAGCTGAAAAATACAATATAAAATTCAACTACAATCTAAAGTCAGATTTATCCAATACACAAGTAAAAGAACACGACATTGTAAAAATTCTTTCTAACCTTATAGATAGCACCATATATGAAATAAAAAATAATAATATACCTTATAAAAAAATTCATATATTAATCGAAAAATCTTCAGATAAATTATTTATGGAAGTATCAAATAATGATGTCATCATTGATAGACCACTTAAACAAGTCAGCCAGACTAAATCCTTATTAACATACAATTTGCATAATATAATAAAATTGGTAGAAGACAAATATAAGGGGAAAATAGAAATTAAAAGCAAGAAAAATCTTGGAACTATGTTTAGGATTGCGATTTAAAATAAAAACTTGATTCTGAAAGATACATAAAACTTCGTATAAGTCATAAAAAAACCGGCTTTTTCCTAAGCCGGTTTTTTTATGACTTATTTATTTATCAAATACAAGAGCGTTACTTACTAAGTGATGTATATGTTTTATTTCTACACCCAATTTATAATGCTTATTTATATCACTTAACTGGTCAAAACAATTGTGGCAGGGGCTAGCAACAATCTTGGCCCCGGTTTCTTTAATCTGATCGGCCTTTAACTTGCCCTTGGCCATACGGTAAGGTTGTATATCGCTGCCCATGGACAACAGGCCACCGCCTCCACCACAGCAGATATTCCATTTCCCGTTGGGCCACATTTCACGGAAATCAGCACAAGCGTTATTCAAGCATATCCTGGGCTCTTCTTCAATTCCTTCTTTACGTACTGCGTTACATGGATCATGCAGGGTTACCGGATCTGGATTATTACTCGGGTCTACTTTTATAATACCTTTTTGAATCCAATAAGCCTCCATTTGTGGAAGCCAGTATACAGGATAATTACCGTCTGTCTTAGGATCCAACCAAACTTTACGTCCCCAACTCTGAGCACGCATAGCATGACCACATTCTGTAACTACTACATACTTGGGTTTTAACCTTTGAACCTCTTCTGAGATTCTCTTAAGCATCGTAGCAGAGTCCTGATCATCCCCGTTAAACAATCCATAGTGAGTAGCATCCCACCAGTTACTGGGACTGGTCCAACTTGCACCCGCAGCATGCATAATCATGGCAATACTTTGTATATCCAATGGATAGTATTTTATTTCCCGCGGGTCCCAGAGAAACATGATATCAGCGCCTTCTTCATCAATAGGAATTCTAAGGCTGGTATCATCAATTTCCATTTGGGTTTCTTCTTCCATCCACTCCAGAGTATCCAGATAATCTTCCTTGCTTACTTCCATCTGGTTACCGGTATTTACCTGGGAATCAACTATATCCTGAAGAAAACCCGGAGCCCTGAGTCCGAAATTACCCCGGATAGTACGTACTAACCCGGCAATATCAACATTCATGGGACACTGCATAGTACAACGACCGCACTGGGTACATGCCCAGATAAACCAGTCATTTAACACTTCTTCCTTCATACCCAGCATAACTTTACGAATAAGTTTACGCGGGTCAGCATTATCGTGTACACCGTTAAAAGGACACCCTGCCGTGCACATACCACAGGTAAGACAATTATACAAATCCGACGGGTCATTCTCCGTGGCAAACGCGTTAATAACTTCATCCCTAAAATTAGGATCTAATTTTTTAGCTTCTATTGTCACTTTTGTCCCCCCCTCTTGGTTTCATACTTATATATATATGAGCTTTATATCTTTATTCTGCTTATAATTTTAAATTCCTACCTGGAATATAAAGAATTTTTAAAAAAAGTTGTAAAATTTAAATATTTCACACTCATAAACAAAACAAGGATCTCGGCGCTCAAAAACACCGTGACCCTTGTTACATAATAGTGGTGAGCCATCCAGGGCTCGAACCTGGGACACCCTGATTAAAAGTCAGGTGCTCTGCCAACTGAGCTAATGGCTCTTATATTAATCTAAACACGTAGATCTTTTTATTAAAAAAACAAGACTAAGTCAACATAATTAAAACTGGCTGGGGCGGCAGGGTTCGAACCTGCGCATGCCAGGACCAAAACCTGGTGCCTTACCACTTGGCTACGCCCCATTTGTACTTACTGGGGTGGATGATGGGACTCGAACCCATGGCCTCCAGAGCCACAATCTGGCGCTCTAACCATCTGAGCTACACCCACCATATTAATTATGCAGGTCAAAACCTGTATTAAGTATACTATCAAATTATTTAACCTGTGTCAAGAAAAAAACAGGCTGCGTAATTTTAGATTATCCAACCCCAAAAAGGTTTAAAAAATACACATATTTATATACTTTCACGTTAAACCTTGATAATAATTTAATTTAATTCGATTTTTAATATTTGTCTAGCGCATATATAACGTGTTAGATTCTAAATATACTGCATATGCAGTACGAACTTTATAATTATTAAGGAGGTTGTAATTTGTTACAAAAAAAAGGTAAACTATTAGTTTTTATGTTAACTACATTATTCGCTGTAAGTTTTCTTATAAGCGGGTGTGCAGGTAATCAGCAATCCAGTAAAGACACCCCTGAAAAGAAAAAAGAGCTTCATATAGGCACGGTGGAATGGGCTTCTGCTATTGCAGCTTCAAACGTGGCAAAAGAAGTCCTGGAAAATAAGATGGGATACGAAAATATTAAGCTTACATCACTTCAAAATGGAGCCCTCTGGACCGCGGTAGCTGAAGGTGATGTAGACGCAGAAGTTTGTGCATGGCTGCCGAAAACAGATAAAAAATATTACGATCAATACAAGGATAATGTGAACGACCTGGGCCCCAACCTAGAAAACGCAAAAATAGGTTTAACCGTACCGGGTTATGTAGACATCAATAACATAGACGAGCTTAATCAACACAAAGAAAAATTTAAAGGAGAAATAATAGGCATTGACCCCGGCGCAGGAGAAATGCTTATCACTGAAGACGTTATAGATCAATACGGCCTTGACTTCAAGCTTATTGAAGGCAGCGGATCTACCATGACAGCAGCACTGTCAAGGGCAATTAAAAATAAAGAATGGGTAGTCGTTACTGGTTGGACTCCACACTGGAAATTTGTAAAATGGGACCTTAAATTCCTGGAAGATCCCCAAAATCTATACGGCAATGCAGAAACTATTCACACGCTGGCCCGCCATGGATTAAAAGATGATATGCCCACAGCATACAAGTTCTTAGACAATTTCAAGTGGACACCAAACCAAAACGCACAGGTAATGTATAAAATACAAAAAGGTATGAAACCTGAAAAAGCTGCCCAGGAATGGATAAATGACCATACCGACATAGTAAATCAATGGATTCCGGAGGAATAAATAAATATGCACAGCTTTTTGAATTTAGCTATAATACAAATGCCGTTAAGCCCAAAAGTCAAAGAGAATATACAATACCTGGAACAGAAAATAGACAAGCTTTTTATAGACAGGCGCCGTCCTGATCTTATAGTAGGAGTAGAATTTGGTATTGCTCCCCGGAGTCCAGAACCTGCCGGTGGAGAAATAATAAATAAGCTGGCCAGTATTGCATCCAAATATAATATATACTTCATACCTGGAACCATGAAATTAGATGATGGAAAAGGTGGTTTTTATAACGCAGCACCTATATTTAACCCGCGGGGGAAATTGATAGATACGTATGCTAAAATGGTTCCGTGGGACAGCCAGCTAGAAGAAGGGACTATCCCGGGAGAAAAATATTCTGTTTTTGAAATACCGGAAAAAGACACTCGTGTTGGAGTGCAAATATGTTTTGACGCTGATTTTCCTGAAATATCCAGAACTCAAACACTTTTAGGTGCCGAAATACTTATCCAACTTTCCATGGACCCGGACAGCATTCCCCTGTATTATAATACAGTAAAAAATGCACGCGCTATAGAAAATCAAGCTTATTATGTTTATACTAATGGGGTTGGAGACTATGATAACATGCACCTGCGGGGCCATTCTTCAGTATTTAGTCCCGAAGGAAAAACTTTATACGAAGCCGGAGAAAATCCAACTTCTCCAATAATAACATTAAACTTAGATGAAGTAAGAACATGCAGGAAACACGGCAGCTGGCACCAAGTACGCACGCTAAAAAACCTTTATAAATACCGGCCTAAACAACCATATGCAGGCTGCGAAGAAGAAAGTCCATTATTCAAACAATACTTTAGAACTGAATAACTTAAAATCCTGGAATAAAGATTCCAGGATTTTTTATTCCAGGGGAACATACTTAAAAATTTCCCCGCTTTCAAAAAAATCAATTATTTTATCCAGCCAACAAAAATATTTCCTGGCTTCGTTTAATTTTTCCCAATCACCACGGGCCTGTTCTTTAATATCCTTATTCTCACTCTCCATAAGCTCTTTATATACTGGCTCTACCTCTTTTATGGCCTGCATACTTAAATCTCGCTCCCGGCGCCAGCTTCTACAAAAAAAATAAATAAAATTATCTGTAAAATCCTGGCGGGCACGGTATAGATCTTTGCGGCTCCCCTTTTGCCACACTTTTTCTACCATCTTTATATCCAGCAAAGCCCGGGCCGTAGTACTCATCCTGGTCTTGCTCATTCCCATGTAGCGAGCCATCTCATCTAAAGACATGGGCTCTTCATAAAAATACATAGTAGCAAAAAGCCTTCCCGTAGAAGGGGTTACCCCATAAAGATCCATTGTCTCTCCTATTGCATTAATAACAGTCTCCCGAACCCCGTTCAACTTATCCTGGTGAAAAATACTACCTTCTTTTTCTTCCAAAAAATACTACCCCTTTCAGCGCATAAAAAATATACTGCATATACTACATATTTTAACCCATTAACTTAAAATAAAAAATAGTCTTAAACAAACAATAAGACTGTATAAAATAAATATTTTAAAAATATATTAACAAAAGTACTTTCTGTTATATACATTATAAACAAACACTTAAAAAGGAGTAGATTTTGAATGGATTATAGTAAACGTCCCATAGCTCCCGGAACTCATCAACTGCCTCCTCTACCGTACCTGTACAATGCCCTGGAACCTGTTATCAGCAGCAGCACCCTGCAAATTCACCATGACCGTCACCATAAATCTTATGTAGATGGGCTTAATAAAGCTGAAACAGCACTGGTTCAAGCAAGACAGCAAAATAATTTTTCTTTTATTAAATACTGGGAAAGAGAGCTAGCTTTTAACGGTTCCGGGCACATACTACACTGTATCTACTGGACCATAATGACAGCAAAAAGTCCAGGTTCCCCCGGACCGGAAACTACTCGCTGCATAAACAATTATTTTGGCAGCTACAATGCATTCCAGGAACAATTTATATCTGCAGCTATAAAGATAGAAGGCTCCGGGTGGGCAGTACTTATCTGGCAACCAGCATGGGGAAGATTAGAAATATTAACAGCTGAAAAGCACCAGGATTTAACCCAGTGGGGAGGCATTCCCATACTCGTACTCGACGTCTGGGAACATGCTTATTACCTGGACTATCAAAACAGGCGCAATGAATATGTTAAATCATGGATACAGTTAATAAATTGGTATGAAGTTGAAAATCGCCTTCGAGCAGCTCAGCAGGGACAACTGCCACTTATTTCCATGTCATACGAGATGCCCGTGTAAGAACAAAAAATGTTGGCCTGTAAGGTTAACAGGCATTATCCTTCTTCTACCAGGTTATCAACCTGTACTTCTTGTACACTTCCTATACCATGGAGCGGCTTGACTACAGCAGTTTCATTATCAGATATCAAGCTTTCAATCCAGACAGGCCGTTCTTGATAAAATACTTCAATATTTTTATCAGAATTTATTATTTGCTGTGCCCTTTCAAATTTCATTATCAATAACTCCTTTTAAATTATTTCTTATATTATTTTCCCGGGCTCTTAATAATAAACATTCAATTTTATTTTTAAAAGTTCAGCAGCTAAAAAATGTTATATTAATAATACATTTATTTACACGTCTTTTTAATTTTATACCGGACAAACTAAAGCCGGGAGGTGTATGAAATGTTTCAAAAATCATATGCAAAATATCCTAAACACCCTTATGTCATAACTACCGGTCCTTTTTGTTCTCAGTTTGTTTTTGAAGGTGCACACCCTGATGAAATTGGCCATGAAAACTCGGTATGGTGTGATAATTGCGAAAAGATGTATAAAGAAGCAAGGTCAGATAAATCAATAAATGAAAACACAGTAAAACCTGAATAGAATATAAAGCCCGGGATTTTTCCCGGGCTTTATATTAAAAATTTTCAATTAAACTTCCATGAGCTTCTTACTCACAACGGAGTGGCCCTTTCAATTTGTAGATTGTTATCTGCGTTTAAGACCATAGCCTTTTAGGAAGTTTTCTTATTAAATTTACAGCCCCATATCTTCATTGACAACCAGCACGTGAAAATCTGTCTGCCAGGGCCTGCGGTCAATAATTGTTGTTACGCGGCAGATACGGTTAGGAGAATTGCATTCCTGGCAAAAACCTGTCTTAGAACAGGGCGTTTCAATACCCAACCGTTTTGCATTTGGAGGTGCTGCATTTCTTTTTATCCTTTTTATAGCCTCGTGCTTATCGTAAACCAACTTATTGCGCCCTGCTACTATAATTACCTTCCTGGGCCCGAAAAACATAGAAGCAACCCGGTTACCGTTTGCATCAATATTTACCAAGGAACCATCAATAGTAAGAGCGTTAGTTCCTGCAAGAAACAAGTCGCTGGTTAGCTCGCGGCGCATTGTAGCTAATTTTTCTTCCGGTGATAAGTTAGGCTTGCCGTGATTAAGCAGTTCTTTACCTTTTTCCCCGAGTTTATCCTCTACTCCAAGACTTGCTATCGAAGCAGAACCGCCAAACCCCACGCTTTTAGCTTCTTCTGCTTGTCCAATAATGTATTCAAATGCATCTTTCTTAGTAGGACAATAAACTGCTGTAAAATTATTTTTCTCTAATGCCTCTACTGTTTTTTTACATTTTTGCTCATAACTCCAATTAACTAGTTCATTAGTATTCATATGTTTTACATCCCCCTTTTTGCTAATATAACCATAAATGATGTAAGAAACATTGTCAAAGCGTTCTTGCCTCTAACTCTAACAACATTTTTTCCATTCTGTTCCTGCGCCAACCCCCCCCCTGAAGAACCATCACTTTTTATTACCCGGTGGCAAGGTACCAGGTACAGCGCACAATTTGCATTCAGCGCATTCCCTACGGCTCTGCATGCCCCGGCAGTTCCACACATCTTTGCTACCTGCTTGTAAGAGACGGTTTTACCATAAGGAATCTCCTTTACAGCTTTTAAAACCCGGGCCCGGTGAATATATATCTATTTCCTTAAAAACTTTTCCCGTACGCTTTTGCAGCTCTTCAAGGACAGCAATAAAACTCCTGCAGGGTATTGTAACTGCAAAAACTCCTAATTCAGACCAGGCACACCCTACATACCCATAGTGATCTCTACCCCCAGGCATTTATATTATTCACTTTCAACAACATTTCCTCCCGAGGAAACCGTAAAGATAATTAGCCCGAGTATAGTAATACCTGCCCCGGCAACCTGCAAAAAGGTTGGCACCTGGTGAAAAATAAAATATGCCAGGATCGTAGCTCCTACAGGCTCTCCTAAAATACCTACCGATATTATTGCAGCCTTAACATAACGCAGCGCCCAGTTAAGTACCGTATGACCGGCTATAGTAGGCAAGACTGCCAGAATACCCAGGTATATCCAGGTAAGCTTAGAATACCCTCCCAGGGGTAAATCCAATACAAAAACCCATGCCAACAATACCAGCACAGACATACCGTAAACCATAAGCGTATAATGAATTAGTGGCAAGCGTGCTCTCAGCCCCCTACCTATCAATACATAACCTGATATCATTGCAGCACCTGTAAACGCCAGTATATCCCCGTAAACAGCATCTCCCCCGGCATGTAAATCACTTACTCCTATTAAAACACATCCTAAAATAGCCAGTCCTGCCCCCAAAAAACTTTGGAAAGTTATTTTCTCCTTGAAAAAAAGATACCCACCGCCTATCACAAACACAGGCTGCATAGTTACCAACACCGTAGAGCTGGTTACCGAGGTGTAGTCAAGAGAAGCAATCCAGGCTGTAAAGTGAAGCGCCAGCATAATTCCGGCAAGACAAGCCATTATGATATCTTTTTTTCTAAAACTGCTGCATCCCTGCCTCCCTTTAATAAACATAAAGGGCATTAATATTAAGACAGTAAATCCCAGCCGGTAAAAAGCAATAATAACTGGTGCAGCCTGGGCTAGCTTGGTAAATATAGCTGAAGTAGAAATAGCCATAACACCCAAAAATACTGCCAGGTAAGGATTTATAACTAGTTTATGCATTTACTGTTTAACTCCTGTAACTAAAAATAAACTTCTTTAATAACTTATCATTTAGAAAAGTTAAAGTACATAAAAATTATTTGAAATATAAGAACACTGGCAGGTCTCCTTGAATATACAATCATCCTTAGAAATACAAAGAAAAGACGGCTATAAAGCCGCCCTTTCTCATTAACCCTTGTTTCTCAAAAAGTCTAAAAATTCATTGTCTTTTCATAATCAGCTTGATATACTAACATTAACTATATAATTCTAATTTTTCAGCCGGCTTTATTATATTTTTTAGCCGGTTTTTTTTAGCTGCATTTTATTAATCCATCTACGGCAAGCACACTTTTACCTTTTTCATATACAAACAATGGATTAATATCTAGCTCTTCAATGTGAGGGTAACGCTCAACAATCTCGGAAAGCTTTACCAGGACATTTGCAAGTTCATCAATGTCTGATTCCTTACTGCCCCTTACACCTTCTAAAACTTTAAAACCCTTTAATTCTCTGATCATTTTCACAGCCTCAGTTTTATCAACAGGTACAAGCCTTAATGCAACATCTTTTAGCACTTCAACAAATATCCCCCCCAGCCCGCAAAGTATAACATGTCCAAATTGTGAATCTTTTTTTATACCTGCAATAACCTCATTACCTTTTTCAGCCATTTTTTGCAGCAATATACCTCGAATTTCAATGTTATCACCCTGGTTCTGAGCATTTTGCATAATATTTTCCCAGGACTTTTCCAAATCATTATCGCTTGCAACATTAAGCACAACGCATCCAGCATCAGTTTTATGCAATATATCCGGGGAAACAATTTTCATTACCAGCGGGTACCCTAATTTAGCTGCTTCTGCTTTAGCCTGTTCTTTATTCTCACATGAACTGTACTCAGATACTTTAATATCTTTTTCTTCTAAGATTTTATATACTTCTGTTTCTGTTAAATATTTCTGATCGCTCAATATTATGCCCCCTTTCCTACTTGTTTAACTTTTTGAACTCAGAATACCTGATTAAATTCGCAGCAGCCTTTACTGCTCTATCAGGTGTCTCAAAAGTTGGAATACCTGCTTCTTCTACAATTGTTCGAGCCTTATCAACCACATTTCCTGACATGATTACTACAAAAAGTGGTTTATTTTTATTATCATTACAAAGCTTAACTATCTCATCTCCCAGCTCATCCTGGGGTATAAAAGGAGTTAGAACCGAGATTAAAAAGCCCCCTTCTACTTCGGGCCCGTTAAACAAAATCCGTATCCCTTCAACATGCTGCTCAACATTGGCCGAAGCACTTATATCATTATAGCCTTCCGGGCTGCACACATTAGCCATCGGGGGTAAAAGTTCTTTCAATTTCTTCTTGGTCTCTTCACTGATCATTGGAGTCTCAAAAATATTTTCATTGCTCATAGTATCCATGCAAAAAATTCCGGGTCCTCCAGCCTGGCTTGTAAGAAAAAACTTGTTACCCTGGGGAAGCGATAACTGATCAAAAGCTCTTAGAGTATCAATCATCTCATCAATTGAATTTACCCTGATAATACCGTACTGGCGAAACGCACTATCGTATATCTTGTCCTCTCCTGCCAGAGACCCGGTATGAGAACTTGCTGCTGTTGCTCCTTTTTCAGAGCGGCCGACCTTCAGTACTACAATGGGTTTTTTAGACGCTATACACCCCATAGTATCAATAAGTTTTCGTCCTTCGGGGTATCCTTCCATATACATTCCTATCACTCTAGTTGATTCATCATCCTCAAAATGTTCCAGCAGCTCTATAAAATCGACATCAGACATATTGCCAATCGAAACAAACTTGTTAAATTTCATTGGTGACAATAATGAAGCGCCTCGCATTAATACCGATGCAGCCAGTGCCCCGCTCTGTGATATAAAGCTTATCCCACCGGCAATACCACGATTTTCCTCCGGTGTCAGGGTCTCAACAAAAGTGGTATCTACTCTTTTTTCATTGTCAACTACACCAATACAGTTAGGACCTATAACTCGTATATTATATTTTTTTGCAGTATCAGTTAACACTTTTTGCCTGTGTTTTCCTTCCGGCGTATCTAATTCTGCATAACCTGCTGCGGCACATACTATGGCTTTAATATCTCCCTTTTCCTGCATTCTTTTTTCTAAATCCTGCATTACCGGTTCTATCACGCTTGAAGGGGTGATTAGTATCAACATTTCTATACTATCTTCTATTTCGCTTAGAGTATTATAAGCCGGCAAACCAAGTATATTATCTTCTTTACGGTTAATTGGAAATATTTTTTTAGGATATTTAATCTTTAATAAATTGTTAGTTATTACATAACCAGCTTTCAAAGGATTATTCGAGGCACCCATTACAGCTATATTGTGAGGATCAAAAAAGCTGGTAAGAGAACTATTGTTCATCATTTCGGCCTCCCTCAACACATGACATTTTTAGCTTATTCCATTTTTTATCTACATAATTTTGAATTTCTTCAATATCATCTTTTGATAAATGAGAAAACTTTTTAATTTTATTAATATATTGTTCAACTGGCTTAGGTTTTTTAATATCTACTGTAAGTTTAAAATCACCATTTACTACTTCGTACAAAGGAAAGAACCTTGTCTGTACTGACAGCCTGCTGACCTCTATACTTTCATTAGGCTTAATCCCCCAGCCTGTCAAGCAGGGATTCAAAACATGAATATATGCTAATCCTTCTTTAACTTCCATGGCTTTTTTAACTTTATTAACCAGGTCGGGTATATACGCTGGAGAAGCAGTTGCCATGTACGGAATATCATGCATTGCCATGATCATTGGAAAATCTTTTTTATGTTGTTTCTTTCCGCCCACTTTTTCTTTGCTTACTGGTGTAGTAGAGGTCCAAGCACCCCTGGTCGTAGAAGCACTTCTTTGATAACCAGTATTCATATACCCCTCATTGTCGTAGCAAATATAAATAATATTATCATTTCTTTCAGCGGCACCTGATAAACTCTGAAACCCGCAGTCAACAGAAGCACCGTCTCCTGCAAAAGCAACAACATTTATGTCTCTACCTATCTTTTTATAATAAGCCTTTATACCCGCAAGCATAGAAGCTGTATTATCAAGCAAAGGGAAGAATACAGGAACATTTGCACCGGATTTTTTATTCCAGCCCACTACTCCTACACCGCCCATGCAGCCAGGTGGAATAGCAATTATAGTATTTGGTCCCAGTACACGCATAACCGTTCTCAACGTTAATTCAACATTGCAGCCAACACATGCAGATATACCAGGGGAAATTAATTCTTTATTGTTAGATAGAGTTTCTATTGTTTCTCTCAATTTCTTCACCTCCCTTAGTTTTTTAACCAGACAGTTTGTGGATTATTTTCATTTTGATAAGCCTCATGTATCTTTACTATTGCATCCTCAAAATGTTCAATTGTTATATCTTCTCCGCCGAGTCCGCCGATAAACGGTACAGAAGGCATATAGCACTTGCTGTCATATAAAGCTGACTTTACTTCCTGGTATATAATTCCTGTGTCCCAGCCGAAAGAAACATTTCTATCAACTACACCAAAAGCTTTTTTACCAGATATAATTTCCATAACTTTTTGTTTTGGGAAAGGTCTTAATGCCCTTATTTTTAGAAGCCCGACCTTCAACCCCTCGTTCCTTTTGTGATCAACAGCTTCTCTGCAGGCTCCGGTCATAGACCCCATGGTTACTATCACATAATCTGCATCATCACACTTGTAATTCTCAACCAGGCCGCCGTAACTTCTACCGGTAATGCCTTCATATAAAGAATCTACTTCTTCTATTAATTTAAGTGCTTCTTGTTGAGCTTTTAAATGTTTTTCACGGTACTCCATCAATAAATATCCACTTGTTAACGGATCAACAGCCATGGGTTTTTCAGAATCTAAGATAATATGCTCGGGATTGTATTCAGGCAAAAACCTGTCAATGTCCTGCTTGTCTGGGATTTCTACTTTTTCTGTCATGTGCGTCAAATAAAAACCATCAAAACATACATTTATAGGCAGTAAAACTTTTTTATCTTCAGCTATTCTGTATGCCTGAATTATTGTATCAAGTATCTCCTGGTTATCTTCCACGTATATCTGCAACCAGCCGGCATCTCTAACTGACAGTGAGTCCTGGGGCCCCCCCCAAACAGTTTGAGGTGAAATCATTTCCCTGTTTGTAACTGCCATGACTACCGGCAATCTCAGTGTTGAGGCCCTGAAATATGGCTCGTACATTAACGAAAGCCCCTGTGATGCAGTAGCTGTAAAAGTTCTTCCTCCTGACAAAGATGCACCTGTAAGCACACTCATAGCAGAATGTTCGGATTCAACTTCACTCATATAACTATCTATATCATTATTAATTACAAACTGCGTTAAATACTCAACAATTGAACTTTGAGGTGTAATAGGATATGCTGCAATCACATCAGGTTCTACCAGCGAGACAGCAACTGCAGCTGCTTTATTACCATTTATAACGTCAGTTTTTGGCATAGCTACTACTCCCTTTTTCTACCATTTTTATAGCACCAGACTTGCATTCTCTTGCACAAATACCGCAACCTTTACAGTAATCGTAATTTATCTCATAATAATCATCTTTCTTTTCTATACAAAAAACAGGGCAGTACAGAAAGCATAAACCGCATTTTTTACATTTTTCCTGGTCCAAAACAGGCTCATTAATTCTCCAATCACCTGTATTAATAGAATATATACCTTCACCTACTGACGTAATATATTCTTTTTCTTTACTTTCCATCATTTTCACCTACCTCGTGCACTTCACATAATTCATAACCCTTTTCTGCTGCAGCCATATTTTTCTCGCCCCAGAGTTGCCCGGCGCGCTCACATACATATTTCAAATCTACCCAGTTAGTAGCCCTAACAAAAGCACCCAGCATAATAGTATTGGGAATCGGTCTACCAATAAACTCTAAAGACAGTGATGTAGCATCTAATATACCAACTTTAGTTATTTCTTCAGGTATATCAAGTTCATTTAAACTTTTATTAGTGTTCATAACCATTATTGTATTATCACGTATACCCTCGAAAATATTTACTGCTTTTTGAATAGTCTCGTCCATAACAATTAAGCAATTGGGATGGTATACCTGGTTTTTGGGCCTGATGGGTTTATCGTCTAATCTAACAAATGAAGTTACCGGAGCACCTTGCCTTTCAAAACCAAAAAACGGGATTGAATTACCGTAATTAGCACCTTTCACAGAAGCATATACCAGTACTTCACCTGCTTTAACGGTACCCATCCCTCCCCGTCCGTGCAATCTTATCTCTCTCATTTTTTCAGCTCCTTAAGTCTGCACTTCTAAAATAATTATTTATTAAGTTAATTAATTTATATTTTCTCCTGCTAAATTTACGAGATTATTGTATTTTTCATCAACATGAGCCTGTATTTCTTCTATATCTTTTTCATCGAGATGCTTGAATTTCTTGGATAATTTTAAGAAATTAGAAACTGGCTCAGGGTTAGCTACTTTCTTTAACTTAAAACTATTATTTTCATATTCATACAGCGGGAAAAAATTTGTTTTTACTGCTTTTCTAGCTACTTCAATAGATAAATCAGAATTAAATCTCCATCCAGTTGGACAGGGACTGCAAACATGTAAATAACTTAATCCTTCTTTTACACTCATTGCTTTTTTAAGCTTACTAACAAAATCTTTCATGTAAGCCGGATTTAATGTAGCAACATATGCAGCATTATGCATGGCCATAATCATTGGCATATCTTTTTTATGCTGAGCTTTTCCTTTAATTAAAGATCCTACGGGAGTTGTACTGGTATGTGAACCTTTTGTTGTAGTCCCACTCCTCTGGAATCCGGTATTCATATACCCCTCGTTGTCGTAGCAGATATATATAATGTTATGGCCTCGTTCAGCAGCACCTGATAACGATTGAAAACCACAATCTGCAGTTGCGCCGTCTCCTGCAATAGCAACAACTTGTACATCCTCATCTAAATAATCATATAATTCTTTAACTCCTGCTAAAAATGATGCTGTGTTATCCAATAAAGTAATATGAACAGGAATTTTCAAGCCGTTATCATAATTCCAACCGACAACACCTGCACCTGCAAGACATCCCGGGGGTATAGCAACAACCGTGTTTTTCCCAAGCACTCTTAAAGCAGTCCTAAGGCACAATTCTGCCCCGCAACCTTGACATGCAGAGATTCCAGGAGATACCAGGTCTTCTTGCTCCATCAATATATCACGATACTTCATGTAACTCTCCCCCTTTTTTAAACCAGATACATTTATGATATTTCTTGTAGTCACTGGTCTTTTGTAAAAGATCTATACAATTTGTAAAATGATTAAGTGTAATATCTGCTCCACCCAGTCCTCCTATAACAGGAACCAATGATATGTCATCACACCTGTTCAATGCCGCTTTAACTTCAACAAATAATGTACCTGTGTTCCATCCAAAACAAACATTTCTATCTACCACTGCCACGGCTTTTTTACCTTTTAATACTTCATTTACTTTAGTTTCAGGGAATGGTCTCATAGCTCTTATCTTTAATAACCCTGCTTTTATGCCCTGTTCTCTCTTTATATTAACTGCTTCTTTAGCTGTACCGGTCATAGACCCCATAGTAACTAAAACTATATCTGCATCATCACAAAGATATTCCTGTACTGCACCACCATAATATCTTCCAAAGCTATTTCCAAAATCATTATCAACATCATCTATAACTTCCAGGGCTTTATGTGCTGCTTTCAAATGATCTTCTCTATATTCCATCAATATATCCCCGGGAGTTAAAGGATCAACTGCCATTGGTTCAGAAGGGTTAAACTTCACATGCTGCGGGTTATATCCAGGCAAAAATTGATCTACTTTTTCCTGGGGCGGCACTTCTACTCTTTCCATGAGATGAGATAAGAAAAAGCCATCATAAATAATATTTATAGGTAATAATACTTTTTGATTTTCAGCAACTTTATAGCCCTGAATAATCATATCTAAAATCTCTTGATTATCTTCTACGTACATTTGCAGCCAGCCGGCATCTCGAACCGAAATTGAGTCTTGCTGGCTTCCCCATACTGTTTCCGGAGATGTCATTTCCCGCCCGGCTATAGCCATAACCATTGGCAATCTTAAGGTTGACATGCGGAAATAAGGTTCGTACATCAAGGCCAATCCTTGAGCTGAAGTAGCAGTAAATGTTCTTGCTCCGCTCACAGCTGCTCCTTGAACTACACTCATAGCAGAATGTTCAGACTCTACCTCGACCATTTTAGAATTTAATTCACCGTTAGCAATCATACCGGCTAAATTTTCTACCACAGAAGATTGTGGTGTGATAGGATAAGCTGCAATAACTTGAGGTTTTGCCAGGGCAGCACCGATTGCTGCTGCAGTATTTCCAGTTGTTGCCATAACTTTACTCATTTACTTGCTGCCTCCTTCCAGAACCATATCTATAGCATTTTTAGGGCATTCCTGGGCACAAATACCGCATCCCTTGCAATATTTTAAATCAATATAGAACTCTTCATCTTTTTTATATACTGAATTTACTGGACAATAATCATAACAAAATCCACAGTTAATACATTTTTCCTTATCTATAACCGGGTAAAAATTACGCCAGCTTGCAGTATCAATTACATACATACCTTCTTTGCCAATTGGACAAATATGCTGTTTTTCTGCCAATCCATTTCCCTCCTAGCATTCGTAAATTTTAACTTCTTCGTATGCTTTTTGAGCAGCCCGGGCGTTTTCTTCTCCAAACTGCTTCAAAATATTGTTTTCCACAGTTGATTTATCGACCCAGGATGTGACACTAACAAATGCACCCAACATTGTAGTATTTGGTATTCCTTTACCTATAACATTTAACGCTGTTTCAGTAGCATCTATTATGCCTATTTTCATGCCGATATTTTGAGCACTTTCAGGTAAGTTTAACTCTTCTACTGATTTTCTGCTGTTTATTACTACATAGCTGTTGTTTCTCAAGCCCTCAAAAACATCAATCTGATCCAGCAAACTATCATCCATGATAACCAGGCAATCAGGCTCGTACACCTGTGACTTAATATCAATTGACTGGCTGTCAATTCTTGCAAAACCATAAACAGGTGAACCTTTTCTTTCTACACCAAAAAAGGGAATAAAATGAGCGTATTCACCAGTTTCAATAACGCTTTTTACTAGTATCTGGGCAGATTTAACTACGCCTTGCCCTCCCCTGCCGTGAAATCTTATTTCTTTCACTGTTTTCAGCTCCTTTGTATGTTCAAATATTATTTATACAACATTTGGCATTAATAATTCGGGCAGCCAAAGAGTTAAAGAAGGGATATAGGTGGTTAGTAATAATATTACTAACAATGCTATTAAGAATGGAATTGCGTTTACACTTACATCTTCGACTTTTGTATCACTGATCATAGCACCCGTATAAAGGCACACTCCCAGTGGAGGTGTCAAATTACCAATACCCAGGTTCAAAATCATCATTATGCCAAAATGAATGGGACTCAGCCCCAATTGCTGCGCAACAGGTATTAATACAGGTGTGCATATAATCAATAAAGCAGCGGTTTCCATGAAAAAGCCTGCAAATAAAAGAGCTATATTTATTATTAAAAGAATTACAAATGTATTAGAAGATATACCCAATAGAATATTCAATATTGTTTGAGGTACCTGTTCTGCTGCTACAATCCAGCCAAAAATCGCTGCATTAGCTATAATAAACATAATTAACACCGAGGTCATGGTACCTTCTAAAATAGTCTTTATTAACTCCTTAAAACTCATTTCCCTGTATATAAACACGGAAACTAGTGCACCATAAACCACCGCGATAACAGCAGCTTCAGTTGGAGTAAATATTCCAGCCAATATACCGCCTATCATAATTACAGGAGTTCCCAGTGCCCAAAACGCATCTTTAAAAGTCACTAAAAATTCTTTCCATGTATAAGAGACTTTTTTACCGGAATAACCTCTTTTCTTAGCAACTAAATAGCATACTACTAGGAGGCTCAATGCCATTAAAATACCTATGGGGATCCCGGCTACAAAAAGAGCGCCTATTGATGTGCTGGAAATAGCTCCATATATAACCATGGACAAACTGGGCGGTATTATAACTCCCATTATACCTCCTGCAGCCGCAACACTGGCTGCATAAGACTTGTCATATCCCCTTTGATTCATTTCCGGTACCATAATTCCACCAACTGCTGCCGTAGTAGCAACGTTTGATCCTGATATAGCTGAAAAAAACATTGCGGAAAGTATGGTAACCATGCTTAAGCCGCCGGTTAATCTTGCAATTAATATTTCACATAAACTTACTAATCTTTTAGCTAAACCGCCTTTGCTCATAACAGAACCGGCAATTATAAACGCAGGGATTGCTGCTAAAATAATTGAATCTGTTTGAGTAAACATTCTCTGAGCAACAGCAATTATTGGTATTCCTTCATAAATAACGCAAATTACTGATGCAAGCCCAACTGATACTGCGATAGGTACTCCTAAAAGCATAAATACTATTAAGGTGCCAAATAACAACAAAACTGTCATTTTTAATTCCCCTCTAAATTATTATTTTTAGAGATGATTTCTTTTATGATGTAAGCTATATCGTTAATCAGATTTAAGAATATAACCAGCGCAGAAACCGGCACTGCTGCATAAAACCAGGCCATAGACATGGGAATAGCAGAAGATATCTGTGGGATTACAAGCTTCACTGTTTTTATGCCGGATACAAACACAACTATAATTAAAGTCATGAAACATAATCTGCTTAATAAAATAAATATATTTTTTGTTCTAGCAGGGAACCTGTCGCGAACAAATGTTAATGCAATATGACTCCTGGATTTTACAGCAACAGCCGCCCCTAGAAAAGAGGTCCAAACCAGCATGTACCTGGCTAAACCATCGGCCCAGGATAAAGCAAAATCAAATACATATCTAAGAATGACCTGTACTGTCATTGATACTATTAAGACTATAATAAAAGTAGTTACCAGGACTTTGCATACTTGATTGATCTTGTCAGTAACCTTGTTTAACGTACTTAACATAGTTAAGTCCTCCTACTTTAAAACAATTGATAAGAATAAGTATTTTCCATTACCTTAATAAGGTTCAGTAATACTGTATTTACAGGTACTGGAATATTGTGCTTTTTTGCTTCCCTTACAATTGCCCCGTTAATCATTTCAATTTCGGTTTTCCTCTTATTCTTAAAATCAAATACCATTGAGGGATAATGACCATAATTTTCATAAGCTACTTTTTTTAGATGCTCAAATGATGTTTCATAATCCATTTCTATACCCTTAGCATTGGCGACATCGACAATCTCTTTTGTAACAGAACTCAGTAAAAATTCCGAACCTTCCTGGTCTGCAAAATGACCGCAATTAAGCCTGGTAATAGCAGTAATAGTATTCAACGAGCAATTGACAATTAGTTTATTCCATATATCTCTTTCTACTTCATAAGAAATATTAAGGTTAATACCTGCTTTTTGGAAAGTGTCCACGATATTTAAGATTTCATCATTCACTTCAGCTTTAAGGGGTTTAACCGGCGTATTACCTTTAGTTGTGCAAGTAAATTCAATATGGCCGGGCCCTTTTAAATCACATGACAAGGTAGTCATACCAAAAAGTATTTTTTCTTCATCTACAAATCTTGAAATAACATCTGTATTTCCTATACCGTTTTGTACCGTCAAAATATAAGTATTATCGTTAATCATCGGTGCAGCATTCTTTAATGCAATCTCAGTATGCAGTCCTTTAACAAAAACAATTATTAAATCTACATAACCGGCCTTTTCCGGGGTATCTGTAGCATTAACTTTAATAACCTCTTCTTTGTCCCCTGTATCTACCATTAAACCATTTTCATTTATTTTTTCTATATGTTCTTTCCAAACATCAATAAGCCAAACCTCTTCACCTGATTTAGACAACAGCCCGCCAAAAAGACTTCCCATTGATCCTGCGCCTATAACTCCAATTTTCATATCTACCCTTCCCTCTTTTATATATTGATGTTGTAATTGTGAGGTTTATAATTATAAACCTCACAATTACAGAAATATATATTATTGAAGATCTAAAATACCATTAACCCATTTTTCTCCGTGTTCTTCAGAAAATTCCTTATACAGCGGAGAAACTTTTTCCTGAAATGGCTCTTTATTTACTTCTGTTACTTTCATTCCGTATTCATTTTCTAATTTTTCTCTAAGAACTTTCTCATCTTTTTGTACATTTTTCATTTCGTCATAAGTAGCTTCTTCACCAACCTCTTGTATAATTTGCTTATATTCATCTGGCAATTTATTAAGAGTTATTTTGCTTCCCAATAAGTTAGTGAAACTGAATGTATGTCCTGTTAAAGACAAGTATTCCTGTACTTCATATACTTTTTGAGAATTTATAACTGTCAGAGGATTTTCTTGTCCATCAATAGTACCTTGCTGCAAAGAAGTATAAACTTCACCCCAGGACATTGGTACTGCAGATGCTCCAAGGGTATTAAAAGTCTTAATGTATACCGGACTCTGCATAACCCTGATTTTCAGTCCTTCTATATCTGCCGGAGTTTTTACAGGCTTAACAGAATTAGTTAAATTTCTGAAGCCTTGAGATAAAAAGCCTAAATGTTCTAAATTCCTTGAATCCAATTTAGAAGCTAAATCTTCAGCAATTTCTGAATTTCTAAATTCAAAACCTTGATCCCAGCTGCTAAATATGAAAGGAAGGTCCAGTACGCCTATTTCAGGAACAAATTGAGCCAGCGGGCCATTTGTTACAAAAGCCAGATCAACTGTGCCTGCTTGAAGTCCTTCAATTAAATCCCTATCATTTCCCAACTGCCCGCCGTAGTATATTTCCACTTTCACCTTGCCATCTGTACGTTCTTCAACTTTTTTCTTGAAATCTTCTGAAGCTGCTTGCCATGGATGAGTTTGTGAAGCCTGGTGAGCTATCTTTAAAGTATACACTTTATCCTTGGATGCATCACCAGATTTATCACCATTACCTCCACACCCAACTGCACAAACGCTAACCGCCAACAGAACCACAAGAGCGATAAATAATTTTTTCATATTTTCCCTCCATCCCCTTTATAGTTTTTAAAACCCAACCCCTGAGACGACTTTGTCAAAAACTACAATTACATTAAATAAACTAGATATCACCTCCATTAGAAATTAAACTCTTTTTAACAATTTAAATACAATCTCACATATCATTGAACAGTTTTTTATTTTTATAGTAATACATTCGTAATAATCTAAACTTTAACCTCTTTACATCTAATGTTTTTTGCGTAATATTGCATGCAGGTTGCATTTTTTCCAAGTTCAAATTTCTCAAATGTTTTTGTTTTTTAAAAAATCACAAAATTGATAACATTGAGAGCATTGTTTATTCTTTATATTTGTTATATAAATAGCACTTTCAGTTGTAAACCGTCATATTATGTTATATTTTGTTTTAAAAAGAATATTATGTTATTGGTGATAATACAAAAAAGATTACTTTACCTGATTGATAACATTTTACTAATATCTTTTTTTTGCTATAATAAGATATAGATAAGTAGACAATCAATTATGGCAATATTTTGTTTTTTACATTTATCGAATTTGTTTGTATATTAAACCACGACAAAAAAACGGAGGTA
Organism: Clostridiales bacterium; assembly: GCA_021736985.1. GTDB lineage: Bacteria > Bacillota > Desulfotomaculia > Desulfotomaculales > VENG01 > JAIPEW01. Next base: position 41,722 of record JAIPEW010000007.1, read on the forward strand.
TATATTTTGAGTGATGTTAAAGACATGTACCCCAAAATAGAAGATGTAGATCAGAATATAATGGATGATATAGATATAAAAATACTAAACTTGCTATCTTTTAATGGAAGAATGAGTTATGCAGAAATATCACGACATGTTAACATTTCCAGGATGGCTGTAAGAGACAGGGTAATAAACCTGGAGGAAAAAGGGATAATTCAGAAGTTTTCCGTATTAGTAGACGCTCGTAAAATTGGCTATAATGTTTCTGTTTTTCTATTGATTAAGGTAAAACCCAAATTACTTGAAAGAGTTGCTCAAATAGTTTCTAAACTTCCCAATATAGTTGTTGTCTATTCTTCTACAGGATTAAATGCTTTACACGTACATGGTTTCGTGGAAGATACTGTTGCTCTGGAGCAATTTATACAAAATGAAATATATTCAATAGAAGGTGTAATTGAAGTAGAATCAAACTTATTGTTAAAAAGATATAAAAGTGAAAGAATGATTTTAATATAAACTAGTATAAAAAACAAAAAAATAAGCTGGGAAGTTCACCAGCTTATTTTTTAATTAAATAGATATTTAATTTTATCTAAAATACATTACTTAAATAATGAAGCAGAAAGATACCTTTCACCTGTATCAGTAAATATTACTGCTGCCAGCTTGCCTTTATTTTCTTCTCTAGTTGCTATTTTTAATGCAGCCCACATTGCTGCACCTGAAGAAATACCCACTAAAATACCTTCTTCCCGGGCCAGTTTGCGGGAAGTTTCTGCTGCATCATCACCCTTAACCGGTATAATTTCATCAAGGATTGTCCTATCCAAAATTTCTGGAACAAAACCAGCACCTATACCTTGAATTGAATGCGGGCCCGCCTCACCCCCTGAAAGTACTGCAGACTCTGCAGGTTCAACTCCTATTACTTGCACTGAAGATTTTTTTTCTTTTAAATAACTGCCTGTTCCGGTAATTGTACCACCGGTACCGATTCCACAAACAATTATATCCACTTCTCCCCCGGTTTCTTCCCAAATTTCGGGCCCGGTAGTCTCCCTGTGCGCGCGGGGATTGGATGGATTAGTAAATTGCCCGGGAATAAAAGAACCGGGAATCTCCGCGGCAATTTCTTCTGCTTTTTCTACTGCCCCTTTTACCCCCTCACCTGCAGGAGTCAATACAATCTCGGCCCCGTAAGCTTTTAAAAGCTGCTGCCTTTCTTTGCTCATGTTTTCTGGAATAGTAATTATACAGCGGTATCCCCGGACTGTGCAAACCATGGCAAGCCCGATCCCTGTGTTTCCACTTGTAGGCTCAATTACTGTGCCGCCCGGTTTTAATTTTCCGCTGTTTTCTGCTTCTTCTACCATTGCCAGTGCAGCACGGTCTTTTGTACTTCCACAGGGATTAAAAAATTCTAATTTAGCTGCAATATTTCCCGGTAAATCCCTTGTTATTTTGTTTAATTTTAAAAGGGGAGTACTCCCAATTGTATCTGTCAAGTTATAATACAAATAATATCACCAGCCTTAAAATATTTAAATTTTACCTTAAAAATATAGATACAGCAATATTATACCATTAGCTGCCTTTTTAAGGCGAACCCCCCCAACTTCTTGCCCGGCCGGTTGCCAGAAAAGTTATGAGCAAAAAGCTCGTGGGCATTTAATTTGAAAACTCTGGTTTAAAACGCAAAAACACTAACTTAGGAGGGGCAGAGGTTTTCCGGGAAATCTCCCGACAGAAAACACCGGCCTCACCAACAACCTGGAAAGCTTTTATGTTTTCTTGTAGATAAAAAAGATTATAATAAAAGCCCGTATCCCTGCTTGTAAGCAGAAGATACGGGCCCGTAAAAATTTACACTGCGCATTTCTCTATTAAATGAACTGAAGAACTCTTAAAGCCAACCCATAAATTATCACCAACTGAAATAGACATTTCATGTACAGCCTGTGAATTTAAGCTGCATATTAAGGGAACTCCTATATCAATAATTAACTTATAAATAACTCCATGGTTTATAACATCTAACACTTTTCCTTCAAATTTATTTTGAAATTTACCGTCAATCAGGTCCTTAGAAACAACAACCTCTTCAGGGCGGACAACAACTTTAACCTTCCCTTTACTCCTAGCAGAAGCAAGCAAACTCACACCTTCAGCCAGGCTTACTTCATCTTCGTTTACATGTCCTTCAAAAATGTTTTCTATACCTACAAACTTCGCTACAAAATCTGTTTGCGGCCTGTAGAATATCTCCTCCGGCGTACCTACCTGTATGAGTTTTCCATCATACATCACACCTATACGGTCTGCCAGATACATTGCCTCATTAAAATCATGAGTTACATGAACTGTTGTTGTCTTTAATGTCTGGTGTATTTTTTTTAATTCCTGCTGAAATTTTTCTTTTGAGCGCGGGTCCAGGGCACTTAACGGTTCGTCCAGCAAAAGAATTTTTGGTGAGACAATTAAAGCCCTTGCCAGTGCAGTTCTCTGCTGCTCCCCACCACTCAGCGTACTCGGGTAACGGTTTAGCAATTGTTCAATACCTAGCAATTGAATCATTTGCTCAAGCTTGCTTTGAATCTCATTTACAGGAATTTTTTTTATCTTAGCCCCGAAAACTATATTTTCCTTAACCGTTAAATGTGGAAAAAGAGCATAGTCCTGATAAACAAAGCCTATTTCCCTGTGCTCTGGATATAGAGAAAGCAAATTATGGTCTTTAAATAAAATTCTCCCCTGTTCCGGGTAATACATGCCTGCAATTGTCTCTAAAACAACTGTTTTGCCAGTACCCGTAGGGCCTAAAATTACAAAGTATTCTCCGTTATTAATCTCTAAACTTAAATTTTTTAATTGAAAATCACCAAGCTGTTTATATACTTTCTCCATCTTCAGCAAAGCTGAAAACCTCCTCTAGAAATACCCGTATCAATAAACTGGTTTAAAACCATGTTTTTTATAAATTTTTTCTCCTTCTTCATTAGTGACAAAATCAACAAATTTCTTTGCAAGCTCTTTTTTATCAGACCCCGAAACTACACAGGCAGGAATTGTCTTTATTTTATTTTTTTCTTTATCAATATTTACAAAGTTAACTTTTTTAACCCCTGCAACATTCTCTCTCCAGACAATTGATGCATCAGCTTGTTTCATCGTTAGATATACAACCAGTTCATTTACAGTAGGACTTTCTGCAATTACATTTTTACTAACTTCTTTCTGAATATTGTTTTCTTTGAGAATTTTTTGAGCTAATTTCCCAACAGCACATGCTGATTCATCACCTAAAACGATTTTTACTCCATCTTTGGCCAGGTCTTCCAGGCTGTCTATGTTTGCAGGATTTCCCTCAGAAACTCCTATTACTGGAATATGATAGGCTACATCTTTGCCGTATTCTACTAAGTCCTTATCAACTGCTTCCTGGTAATAATATTTTGCCCCGGAGACATAAACATCACCTTCTCCGCTTATTTCAAGCTGGCTCAGGTTTTGTGCTGATCCTGCATATGAATAATCTATTCTAACTCCGTACTTTTCTTCAAACAATTTTCCTATATCATCCATCGGTTTTCTCAATCCTGCACCACTGTAAACATGCAGAGATTCTTTTACTTCATTCTTACTTTGATCACTTTTCTCTTCAGCATTGTCACTTGAATTATTACTGCCAGCACCACAACCTGCCAGTATTATACAAATTGCTGCTATCAGGGAAATTAGAATAAATAACCTTTTACCAAACATTACAACACCTTCTTAATTTATAAACTATATCCCGGTACGTGAATGCTCCGTACCTCCTCCGAAATACTGAAAAACAAACAGAGATACCAGGGATATGATTATTAATATAGTTGCTGACGCCATGGCAAGTTCAAGATCACCTGTAGACATATTTAAAAATAACGATATTGGAAGAGTTTCAGTTCTCATCCGGGTAGCACCTGCCAGCATAAGGGCAGCACCAAATTCTCCGATAGCACGGGCCCAGGTTATAATTATTCCTGCCACCAGCCCGTTTTTAGCCAGCGGAAGCGTGACTTTAAAAAAAGACTGAACTTTATTGCATCCCAGGGTACGGGCAACAAACTCAAGCCTCGGATCAATGTTTTCTATAGTTGTTTTCAGGACTCTCAACATATATGGTACATTCACAAAAAATTGGGCCAAAATAATCCCGTTTATTGTAAAGACAAAATCCAGTCCAATGCCTGATAAGAAATTACCAAAACAAGAATTTCCGAAGAGAATCAATAATGCAACCCCTGCCACAATAGGCGGCAGAGCCATGGGAATTTCCAGGATAGAATTTACCAATTTTTGACCCGGAAAACTTAAACGCGCCATTCCATACGCAATAGGAAGAGACAAAATTATACATAATAATGTGGAGACTACAGAAGTATAAAGGCTTAGTTTTATAGCAAATTGGATTTCTTTAATCTGGATACTGGTAGCAAAACTAGGTATCCCTTTTATTAATACCATGGAAATAGTACCAACAATAAACGCTGTAAGCAGCGCTATACAAACAGAAACAACTGCAGTAAAAACTGCATTCATGCTGTTATTATTCTTCATATCCCGGCAACACTTCCTTTATATCTATTGAACTGGTTTAAAGCCGTGTTTTTCGTAAATCTGTTTTCCTTCTTTAGATGCTACAAAATCAACAAACTTTCTGGCCATTTCCTTATTATCAGATTTTACAGCCGCACATGCTGGAATAGTTTTAATCTTATTCTTTTCTTCAGCTATCTCTACAATTTCCACATCTTCCACGTTTGCAATATTATCTTCCCATACCAGTGAAGCTTCTCCCTGCTTCATGGTCAAATATACAACCAGTTCATTTACAGTTGCAGCCTTGGCAACAACATTTTTAGCAACATCTTCCTGTATATTATTATCCTTTAGTATTTTCTGGGCTAACCTACCTATAGCACATGCAGATTCATCCCCCAGAACTACTTTTACTCCATCTTTTGTTAGGTCTTCTAAACTCTGAATACCTGCCGGGTTACCCTCGGGCACTCCTATTACAGGTATATGGTAAGCAACGTTTTTCTCATAATCAACAAGCCCGTCTTCCTTAGCTTTTTCAAAATAATATTTTGCACCAGGCACATATACATCACCCTTGCTGCTCAGTTTCAGCTGGTTCAAGCACTGGGCAGAACCGGCATAAGAAAATTCGATTTTCACCCCGTACTTCTCTTCAAAAAGTGCTCCTATATCATCCATCGGTTTTCTGAGCCCGGCTCCGCTGAATACATGCAGTGATTTAACTTCACCCTGCCCCTGTTCTTTATCGCTGCTTCCTGAATCTTCGCTGCCGCTTGTACCACACCCGGTCAAAATTAAAAGACTTGATAGCATAATCACCAATAAAACTACAACTCTTTTTCTTAACATTAATATGACCCCTTTCCTACTAACTAACTAATAATAAAAAAGCATGTTAACCCGGCAGACCGGTATTTTTAAGGGCTTCTCCGGGGCACTTAGCCCCGGCTTTATTTTCTGTTGAATCAACATCACAAATCCCGTAAATTAACCGGTCATAGAAAACATAAAAACAAACCGGGAATAACTGGTTAATCAAGTTATCATGCTTTACCTAAACTTAATGACCGCAATAGCAATATTGCCTGCAGCCGGTAAAAAAAGCAATGCCAGACACTGTAACACCGTAAAAAACTACCGGCTTATCTTTAATCAAGGAGCGATATGTATTATTTACCATAGTACTTCCAGTAGCAAAAATAATATTGCTCCACTTAATAGCTTCTTCAGTGTTATCAGCGTGTTCAATTATAACACCATATTTTCTGCGCCCCAGGTTATCAGGATCAAGGTCTGTAACCCGGATAGAATAATTGCGGGCAAGATAATCAACCATGGCAGGCTGTAAACCTACAAAAGCAATACGTGGATCAGGACAAATATCAACTACGTACTTCACCAGGTTACGTGCACATACTTCGGGTTCTTCATCCTTGCAGTGTACTGAACAATCTACCCATCCTAAGTGCCTTAATACAGCATTAATACAAGCGATAAATATTGCCCGTTCAAAATTATCTTTTAGTTCTAACCCTAATACGTCTCTAATTGTACCGTTAAAATCTCCCGGCATATCAGTAAATGCCTGCCCGATTGAATTAAGAAAACGGGCTTCAATCATTACTTCTCTTCCTTTAACCAGGGGAAAATCTTTTCTTTCTGGATTACCAATAGATTCCTGCGGTGCAAGAGTGCGCGCTGAAATTATATGTACCTCACGATCCAACAGCCCGTATTCGTCTGCAATTTGTTGAAGTGCTTCCTGCAAATTTTCATAGCTTAAATCTTCAAGCTTGATACTGCGATAATATTTCTGTCCGTTACCAGGTATAAGTAACACTCCTTTCTTATTTAACTTATAAACTCTTTTGTTTCAGGACTACCGACCCTCATCCGTTTACCTAAAATTTTCATTCTCCGTTGTGGATCACAACCCCATAGGCATCTAATTAAAAAAACCGGAGTTTTAACTCCGGCAGAAAAAAGCAACGGCTATACCGCTAACAGCAAGTAAAGCCTGCTCCTTTCCAACCGGGAGGCATAAAGGTTTCCCCGTATACCCTATCGTTCACGTACCATACTTAACAAGCTTAGGCAGCATGAATCGGAGCAAAATATTTTGTTTTACATAACAATAAAAAAAACCGGGGCTACATGGCAAAAGCACGTAGGGCCTCCGGTTTTCTGCCGGGATATTCCTACTCCTTTCCACCACGGGGGGCAAGCCAGTTTCCCGACCGCCGTTTGCCAGGTTTTATAACACCCGGCGCGGCTGAACACCATAGATATTGTTTCCTTAGGCAGTATCAGCTCGGAGCGCATATTTTAATTTTGTAAAATTTAGCTTCTATAAAACTTATTAAATTCCTTTAAAAAGCACCAACTTTTTTCTTTCCACATATCCTGTAAAAAAGGAGGGAGTATTTTGCAGCTTTATTTATTTGGCTCCGTTGCCAGAAATACTCATAATACGGATAGTGATATTGATATTATTGCCTTTAATGCTTATGGTATGCCTTTCAGGCAATTTGCAAAAAAACTCAGTAAGCATGCACTTGAAGCCGGGGGAAAACTGGATTTATTTGTGCCAGGCTTTAATAGGCTTAATGCTGTATATGATCCCGGCAGGGTAATTTTTTTATCTTCCAAGAACTGGCCAAAAATAAAAAAAGAAATGAAACCGATTAAACTAGATGATTTAATTACAATGCTGGAAAAAAAACAACAAAGTATAAATCATGCTTAAAAGATTAGATTCCTTTATTTTCAGCTTTTTACGTACCGGCGTGTATCATCTTATAATCACAGCTGGTTTTTACTAAAAAAAACCCCTGTTTTAGAAACAGGGGTTTTTTTAGTACTTTTTACATCATGGGGGGCATTCCGCCGCCACCCATTCCACCCATTCCGCCCATTCCGCCCATTCCGGCACCGCCGGCGCCTTCATTTTCGTCGTCATTATTTTCAGCAACCAGAGTTTCAGTAGTTAGCATCATTGCTGCAATACTGGCTGCATTTTGTAGGGCTGAGCGGGTTACTTTAGTAGGATCAACTATACCAGCGGAAATCATATCAGCGTATTCACCGGTTAAGGCATTAAATCCTTTACCCGGTTCTAAGTTCTTAACTTTTTCTACGATAATAGAACCTTCCATACCGGCATTGTGTGCAATCTGGCGCAGCGGTTCTGCCAGGGCACAGCGAACGAGGTCAATACCTACTTTTTCATCATGCACATCACTAGTTAAGTTTTCTAAATCTTTAATTGCCTGCACATAAGCAACGCCGCCACCGGAAACAATACCTTCTTCTACTGCTGCCCTGGTAGCATTAAGCGCATCTTCAATACGCAGTTTTCTTTCTTTCATTTCAGTTTCTGTAGCTGCACCTACCTGGATGACTGCAACACCACCGGCTAATTTAGCCAAACGCTCCTGCAGTTTTTCGCGATCAAAATCAGATGAACTTTCTTCAATCTGCTTTTTAATCTGGCCTACGCGGGCACCAATTTTATCATTTTCGCCCTGGCCGCCAACGATTACAGTGTCTTCTTTCTTAACCCTTACTTTAGATGCACGACCTAACATGGACATATCTGCTTTATCCAGGGTAAGTCCAACTTCTTCAGTAATTACAGTGCCCCCGGTAAGAATGGCGATATCCTCTAACATGGCTTTACGGCGCTCACCGAAACCAGGTGCTTTAACTGCAACACAGGTAAAAGTACCACGCAACTTGTTCAGTACCATGGTAGCTAACGCTTCACCTTCAAGATCTTCAGCAATCAGGAACATAGACCTGCCTTGCTGTACTACTTTTTCCAACAGGGGAAGAATATCTTGCACGCTGGAGATCTTCTTATCGGTTATGAGTATGTAGGGGTCCTCCAACTCTGCTTCCATTTTGTCGGAATCGGTTACCATGTAAGGAGAAATGTAACCGCGATCAAAATTCATACCTTCTACAACTTCCAAGTTTGTCTGCATACTCTTTGATTCTTCTACTGTAATAACGCCGTCTTTGCCTACCTTCTCCATGGCATTAGAGATTAATTCACCAATAGATGTATCATTGTTAGCAGAAATAGATGCTACCTGTGCGATTGATTCCTTGCTTTCTACGGGCACAGACTTCTGTTTTATTTTCTCAACTGCATCTTTAACAGCAGCCTCAATGCCGCGCTTCATTATCATGGGATTTGCCCCAGCAACAACATTTTTTGCACCCTCGTGGATAATTGCTTGAGCCAATATAGTTGCAGTAGTTGTACCATCACCAGCTACATCATTGGTCTTGGTAGCAACTTCTTTTACTAACTGAGCTCCCATATTTTCAAAAGCATCTGCTAGCTCTATTTCACGAGCTATAGTCACTCCGTCGTTAGTAATTGTAGGAGAACCAAATTTCTTATCAAGTACAACATTACGGCCTTTTGGTCCTAAAGTAATCTTTACAGCTTCAGCTAAAGAATCTACACCTTTTTGTAATGCTTTCCGGGCATCTTCATGAAATACAATTTCTTTACCTGCCAATTCTTGTACCCCCTTTTATTTATTATTAACCTTGAACAACGCCTAAGATATCTAACTCGCGCAGAATCAAGTAGTCTTCGTCATTAATTTTCACTTCATTACCAGCATATTTAGAGAATAAAATTTTATCCCCTTCGTTTAAGTCAATAGTTGCACGCTGCCCGTTATCCAGCAACCTCCCAGGACCTACTGCTACAACCTCGGCCTCTTGCGGCTTTTCCTGGGCTGTATCCGGCAGTACGATTCCACCCCGGGTTTTTTCTTCCTTTTGTATAGGCTTAGCCACTACCCTATCAGATAAAGGTCTTATCAATTAATACCCCTCCTTTGTATTGTTAGTTCGTTATTGTTAGCACTCACTTAGATCGAGTGCTAACATCTAGGTAATATAATATAGAAGGAAATAATTAAAAGCAAACAATTTCATGTCTAAAATTTGGCCATTTAACACAAATAAATCTCCTGTACTTCCAATTATTCCTTCTATAGCATTATTAAACCCTTTAATACTCTAACAATATTTTTCCAAATTAATTTGTATTTTATACTATCATTACCATTTTTTTTTAACGTGCGCAATCGCCTCCCCTTCCTAACAATAATTCCATGCCATGAGGCAAGGCTTGCATAATAACTTCCAAACATTCTTGTACCCCTTTGGGACTTCCAGGGAGGTTTATTATCAATGTTTGGTGCCTTATACCCGACACTGCCCGGCTAAGCATAGCCCGGGGAGTTATTTTTAAGCTTTCTGCGCGCATAACCTCGGGCAATCCAGGCACTTCTCTCTCAATTATTGTCTTTGTAGCTTCAGGAGTATTATCTCTTGGTGCCATTCCTGTACCCCCGGTTGTAAACACCAGGTTCAGTTTTTCCTGGTCACTAAATTGAATCAAGGTTTCTTTTATAATAGAAAAGTCATCAGGTATAACTTGATAATTAACTACTTCCCAACCTTCGCTTTCCACTATTTCGCGGATTACCCGGGCGCTTTTGTCTTCCCGTTCCCCCCGGGCCCCCTTATCGCTAGTAGTAATTATACCAACTTTATACATATAATAACCTCCATTAACTTATTACAGTACGCACATAAAAGATACTATCTCTAATATTACAAAAAATAAACGGCATTACAAGAATAATATAGATATTTATTTAAAATTTTCTTGAACATGGTTATAATCTAATATAAATCCAAAGATACCTGGAGGTAGGACAAGTGAATATACCACCCCGGCAAACACAACAAAAAAATATTATAAAAATAAAAAATACCGGCCGCTATGAAGTTGATGACACTGTTATAACTGAAAAAACTTATAATTTGCACGTAAACAACCATAAAGTAACAACATTTACCTGTTCTCCTACCTACATGGAAGAACTGGTTGCAGGTTTTTTATGTAATGAAAAATTTATTTCTAAAACAGAAGAAATAACTGAACTTCAAATCAACCACAACAGGGGAGAAATTAGAGTAACGATTGCAAACCAGCAGCAGTTAAGAAAAAATTCCTGTCTTCAACAAGAAAATACTCTTCCTGAAAACATGGATTTATACATAAAAATACAGGAACTGCAGTCCCTGGGAGAAAAGTTTCAAAACATGGCTAAGCTTTTCCAGAAAACAGGCGGAGCACACGGGGCGGCTCTTTGCTCCTCGGAAAAAATAATTGTTTTTTACGAGGATGTAAGCCGCCACAATACACTGGACAAGATTTACGGGCACTGTCTAATAAATAACATTTCCCGGCACAACAAGTTTATAATATTTACAGGAAGAATATCATCAACAATTTTGCAGAAGACTGCCCGAATGAGTATCCCATTAATAGCTTCTCCGTCTGCGCCTACCAGCCTGGCATTAGATTTAGCCGGGCAACTTGGAATCACTGTAGCAGGGTTCATGAGAGGTACACGCATAAATATATATACATACCCCGAAAGATTAATATGATTAAACAAATATTTATAATTTATTTTCATTATTGGTTTAGCAAAGTGGTTAAATCGAAAACGCCCTAAAAAGCTATGGTCTTAAACACAGGTAACAATCTGCAAATTGAAAGGGCCAGTGGATTTCCAGAAGGCAACGGAGTATTCTGAAGGAAACCACCGGCCCGGCAGAAAAAAGCTTAACTCGAACTCCACATTATTTTGCCGCAATCTCTTAAATCATACCCGCCCATTCCTTCTACTGCTTTTTGAAATTCGGGCATCTGAATTACTTCTATCAACCTTTGAATATAAGGTGTATTATAAAAGTCGGCAGGTATACACAGGTCATATCGCTCTTCTACCACAGGTATGAAATCCAAATCCAGCGCCTTAGCTGCGGCCAATATACCCATTCCTGCATCAGCAGTACTAGATGCTACTGCCGCCGCTACAGTCATGTGAGTGTATTCCTCTCTTTCATACCCCTGTACAGCAGCAGGATCAATATTGTTCTCCTTCAACTTATAATCAAAAAGAACCCTGGTGCCTGCCCCTCTTTGCCTGTTAATATAGCTTATATCCTCCCTGGATAAATCTTTAACTCCTTGTATCTTTTTAGGGTTACCCCTGGCAACAATAAAACCCTGCTGTCTGTAAACAAGGTTAACCAGTACAATTTCATCGTCTGGAATAATTTTTTTTATATAAGAAACATTGTAATCGCCAGTCTCTTCGTCCAAAAGATGAGTACCCCCCAGGTGAGCCTCTTTTCTCTTTAGCGCGTTAAGCCCTCCCAGGCTGCCCACGTGCGCAGAAGAAAGCGTAGCTTCCGGGTATCTTTGCCGAAGGTAATTAGCAAGTACATCCAGCGCCATATCATGGCTGCCTATCGCTACCGTAGTTTCCTGTACCTCTTCCAACGGCCGCATCAATTCCACTTCTATAGTATCTCCGGAGTTATATCCTTCTGAAAGCCTGGGGATTCTCAGCATACCGTCAGCACGCACCATAGAAGTAATTATCCCCGCGCCTCGTGCAATAGGAGTAGCAATAAATTTCTCCCCAACTTTGCCCATTTTTACACGAACAAATTCTTCTGTTCCCATGGAAGATACTATTTTTCTAGAAGCTTTCACTTGCTGCTTTACAGGTTCCGGGCAATAAGAAGCTAATTTATTGTAAATCACGGGCTTTACAAACAAGTTAGTATCTAAAAATGCAGAAACAGGATAGCCGGGAATACCCATTACAGGTTTCCCGTATATTTCTCCCAGCACTACCGGTTTACCAGGTTTTATTGCTACCCCGTGGGTAAGTACCGTTCCCATCTCTTCTATTAATTGTGCAGTGTAATCTTCACGCCCGGCAGAAGAACCTGCATTTATAAGTACTATATCTGAATCTTCCAGGGCCCGTTCAAGCATACTTTTTATCGATTCATATTTATCAGCTGTAATTTTCCACCTCACCGGTTCTGCTCCCCACTGCTGCAGCATATTCCCCAGCACCCTGGTATTATATTCCACTATACTGCCTGCACCAAGCTCCTGTCCGGGCTGCACCAGCTCAGTACCTGTTGGTAAAAGCCCTACCCTGGGCCTGGGATGCACTTGAATTTCAGTCACGCCCCCGGCTAAAATTGCTCCAATATCCACCGGGCGAAGCCGGTGATTAGCCGGCAGAATCATTTCAGTTGTCACCAGATCTTCTCCAATTACACGCACATGCTGCCAGGGTACCGCCGGAGCAATAATTTCCAGCGTTTTTTCCCCGGTAAATTGCACGTCTTCGATCATAATTACCGCGTCACAGCCTTCGGGAAGCGGATCGCCAGTGTCAACTTCTTTAACATCATCTCCCATTTGCAGCTCTTCAGGATCTGCATCGGAAGCACCGAAAGTATTTGAAGATTTTACAGCAATCCCGTCCATGGATGCAGCATTATAATGTGGGGAAGACACTCTTGCATATATTGGAGCTGCAGTTACTCTGCCCAGAGCATTTTCAGCCAGAATTGTTTCAGTTTTTCCGGGAGTTAAAACTCCTTTCTGCTGCAAGTAATATATGTAATTTTGTAATGCTTCCTCCAGGGGCTGCTCGTTTAAATAAACATCTCTTTTCATAAAAGCACTCCTTTACTACCTACCCGGTAACAGTTAATTAAAACAGCTTCACTGCTGCGCGTTCTCCCTTTTCTAAACCTTCTTTGCCTGCAGGGATTTTGGCCAGACCGCTGGCTTTAACCATTGTATTTATTAACGCAGACTTTCGCAGCACCGGTTCAGCCAGGATATTATCATTATCCCTTTTTAAAATAACTCGTATATAATCTTCCCTGCCGGGCGAGGAACGAATGTTGCGGGTTATCTCAGCCTGTACAGGAAATTCCAGCGGTTCACTGCAATACTCCCCCCGGCGAACCAGCGGTTCAACCATCAGCTGAAAAACAACCATTGCCGAAACCGGGTGCCCGGGCAATCCAAATACCGGCTTGTTATTAATCACTGCTCCCACAGTAGGTTTTCCTGGTTTAATAGATATACCGTGAAACAAAATTCCCGGAGAACCCAGTTCCTCTATTACTTTTGATGCTATATCACGTGTACCTACGGAACTTCCCCCGGAAAGCAGCACCATATCACATTCTTGTAAGGCTTTTTCCATCAAACCTTTCAATTCGCTAAAATTATCCCCGGCAATTCCATAAAGAACTGGTTCTCCTCCACATGCAAGCACCTGGCCGTACAATGTATACGAATTAACATCCCTCATCTGCCCCGGCCCGGGGATTTCTTCTGTTTGTATAATCTCATCACCTGTAGAAATAATTCCTACCCGGGCATACAGCTTTACCTCAACTTCAAATACCCCTACAGCCGAAAGTAATCCCAGGTCCTGGGGACGTATAATATGCCCGGAAGGCAATATCTGATCACCTTTTGCTGCATCTTCTCCACAACTGATCATATTTTCTCCCGGGCCCACAGGACGTGTAATACCTATCGTTTTATCATCCAGGATTTCTGTATGCTCCAGCATCACAACTGCATCAGCCCCCGGGGGGAGCATACCACCTGTAGGTATTTTGCAAGCCTGTCCGGGCTTTAGCTCATCAGCAGCATTTTTCCCCATAAAAACTTCCCCGGATACATTTACATATGCCGGCAAGCTTTCTGATGCGCCAAATGTATCCCTTGATTTTACCGCAAAACCATCCATGGTAGAACGATCAAAACCGGGCACATTTTCTTCAGCCCACACATCAACTGCCAGGCATTTTCCCAGGGAATTTTTTAAAGAAACTTTCACTGCTAATCTTTTTCCCTGCAAACTTGCATCAATTAATTCCCTTGCATTATTAACAGTACTCGCTTGAAAAAGTTCTGTCATGTCTACTCCTCCAGTATAATTCTAAAAACATCCTAACTCACAACTGTGAATTTTTAAACCGAGTTCATCGCATAATTTGCCCACTTCATTCATTGGCATACCCAACTCTTCAGCTGCCTTACGGGCAGAAGTACAACTAATCTTACCATTAACGGATACTTCCTTTAGCTTTTGCTTAAATTTTTCCCTATCTGTCAATTCAACCCCACCTTTCTCTCAAATTATATTACAAGTTAAATGGCTACGAGCTTTTATTCATAACACAGCATAAAAATTATGTTTGCGTTATCCTGCTTTAAAATAAAAAAACACCCTGAAAAGGGCGCACGCAATATCTCAATCATTTTGAGTACTCCTTTCCAGTACGGGAGGCATGCCGGTTTCCCTTTTTAATTGCTAAAGTAAAGCAAAGGCATACCCTCAAGCTGGCAAACAGCTTTCGTTCAGCAGCCATAGCTATGGAAAAAACAGCCTTAGGCATACTAAATCGGAGACCTTATATTTTATTATATAAACTATAATTAATTACTAAATATGATTTTCCTGCATAACAGTAAAAATTTATTCTTGCGGGAGCAGTACTCTTAGTGTAGTTCCTTTATTTAATTGGCTTTCTACTTTTAAGGTTCCACCGTGATTTTCGATAATTTTCTTACTTATAAACATTCCCAGTCCCGTACTGTTCTCTTTTGTAGTATAAAAAGGGTCAAATATATTTTCTATAGTTTTTTTATCCATACCTGGTCCTGTATCTTTAATTATAATTTCAACATTTTCATCTTGCTCATCCCATGAAGTTTCTATTATGATATCTCCAGTTGAAGAAAAAGCTTCAAATGCATTTCTAATAAAATTCAAAAGTACTTGTTTAAGCTGGTCCCTGTCAGCATAAATATCAGAAATATCTTGCCCTTCCTTTATGTAAATATTTACATTTCTTGAAGACGCCTCACTCTCCACCAGCATTAATACATCCTTGATTAACTTGTTCACGCAGCAACCATCGCGCCTGGAATAACCGGGTCTGGCCAGGTATAGAAATTCAGATATTAACCTCTCAACATGCTTTAATTCATCAAACATAATATGCAGGTGCTCTTCCCGGCTAGTTCCTTGTAAATCTTTTTGCAGCAGCTGTAAAAAACCACTTATAGTCGCAAGCGCATTTTTTATTTCATGCACAGTACTGGCAGCTAATTGACCTAATATAGCCAGTTTCTCTGCTTTTATTACGGCATTCTCTAATTCAATTTGTTTCTTGGCCGGCAATAAAACAGCAACTGCACCACTGAGCTGATTTTTTTCTACCAGTACAGGATATGTATTAACTATATAATCATTAGAAATAAGTCCAGGAAAAACATCACGGGTTTTTAATTCACAATATTCTTCACATGTATAAAGAGTTTTTAGAAGTTTGTTTTGTTCCAGGCAAACACCTTTTAATAAATCTCCAAAATAACACCCCAAGGTTTCTTTTTCATTAATGCCACTTAAATCAGAAAACAACCGATTAAACAATCTTACTCGACCATCTCTGTCAATAAATAATAAACCTACTGGCAGAATATTTATTATAGTATCCAAATAACTTCCTGGGGTTTCTATTAACATAAATACCTCCTACGTCAATACACACGGGTTATCAATCAAGACCTTTCGTAAGTTTGAAAATATTTGTTTATTAAATTCCCGTTGCTCAGCTTATAGACAGTCATATCTTTACTGCCGCTTTTTTCTAATATACCGAGCGCACTTAAGGCATTTAATGCCCCTTCTACCAGGTGTCGGGGACGGTATAATCGAAGGGCCAGGCCGGATGATGTATCCCGCGTATGCGGGTTAGCCTGAAAAAAGGCTAGCAGCTCTATACGTACAACGCTTTGTTGTATGCTGTCATTTTTTTCATTTACACCATTTTTCATTTACTATCCCCCTTCTTCTCATAACGGGGAACGGGGATAGCGATAAATTCACAGTAATTTCCTTGTACTGATTGACAGTGCAACTCCTCACATATAGTTTCCCTGTCAAGTAAAACACCCAGGTAAGCAGCAAAAATCCCCCTCAGCAAATCGCATATTACCTGGGGACTGCGATAAAGGTGACCGTACTCTTCCGCCGCTGCTACCTGGAAAGAATCATAGCAATGTATTTCTGCCCTGCCGCTAAGTTCATCAAAAGATATTAATTCCGGCCTGCCCATACCCTGGTACTCTATCTCACGCAGCAAAAACTGCAAGCATTCTTTATTATCATCATACATTTCTCTGGCCTTGCGAGCCAAATAAACTCCCGAACGGTAACCTGCATCATATAAAACATGTTTTAAAGCATGAGGTGCATGCTCATTTATCGATGTTAACAATGAAATATAAGTTTCTTGCGTAAGAAGAATTGCCCTTCTACCGGCAATCTTTAACTCATGACCTTCCCGGGTAACTATATCTTCCCTGGGGCAGGATGAATAAAACAACTTGCCCTCGCAAATACCATTTTCCCAGTCAACATAAATCTGTGGAGTATATTCTTTAACAAGCACCTGGCGCAGCACTGCTTGAAAAGCAGCAAGGCGAATACAAGAAAAAGGCAGTCCTTCTTCTAAAACCTCCAGGCAATACTGGCGATACACACAACTCCTGTTGTCCACACGCACTATAACCCCGTCTTCTGTTCCTTCCAGGTAGTAATCATTAGCATCTATAAAACCCTTATCATCCAATAAATCCAGGTAAGCCCGGCAAATATTTTCTGGTTTTTGAGAACTATTTTCTAATTCACTGCCGTAATCATCAAGTATACACTGCGATACGCCAAACATAAGCTGCTCCAACCAGTGCTGGCCGCTAAATGGAAGCTGTTCCATTGTCCTGCACATGCTTTTATACATGTAATTAACCATCTTACGGTATATGATTTTGCTATCTGTCATTCTCCCACCCCCATCCGGGCAGTTAATAAAATCCCATATACAGGATTAATATCAAACATGTACCGCGAAGATACAAATTGCTGACTTTTTACTTTACCTATCTGCATAAATCGTGTACCATTATATTTTCCCCTGCCAAAATTCATTTTTAGTATAAAGTTGTAAAGGTGTCCGGTTACTGTCATGATCCTGGGCTCTAATACCCCATTTACAAATATATCCATAACCAATACCCCGTTTCTCCGCAAATATTTTAACCGGGTACGGTGAAATTCCAAGACATCTGCAGTATCTACCATGGTAAATAAAGTACTCAGGCTGTCCACAACCAGCCTGATACTGTGCCCTTTAAAATTCCGAATAACTTCTGTTTCCAGGGCAAAATATTTGTCCAGCTGGCGCTGGTCACTGAGAGAATATTTTTCGCTGCTGCCGCTTTCTTCATAAGCATCTATAAAAACCAGTCTGTTTTTTTCTTCATAAACAGGTACACCAATTTTAAAGTTTAATAAATGCTGGCGCATTACTGACGGGGGTTCATCACAGGCAACATAAATACAGGTATCCCCACATCGCAGCCCTTCTTTTATAAATTCTCCCGCAAGTACGGTTTTACCTACCCCGGAATCACCCTCTACCATTATTTGAGAACCGTAGGAAAAACCTTTATCCAAATTCTTATCTAAACCTTCTACTCCAAAAAATGCTCTACGCAATTAAATCAACCTCCTACCCGGGGAAAAACTTGTAAACCTGAATTATTTATTTCTAGTAAATGGTTGCCCATGATATGGTCTACCCCGCGAAGTTTATAAACTTCTAATTGCCTTTCCCGGCGCTTTTGTACTAAGGTTGATTTGAGCAGTATGGTCCCTTGGACTATGGAGTGTATTATTTCTATCCTACCGTTATCAGCAGTGTTCCAATCCGGGCTTATTAATAAAGTAGTACAATTAAGTTTGTTTAAGTAATTAACCAGGTAATAAAATTTTTCATGTAAGAGAGCAGCATTGTCTATGCGGGTTAGAAAACCATAAATAGAGTCCAAAACAAGCCGGCAAGCCCCAAAATTCGTTACTTGCTCGGACAACCAGATAATAGTTTCATTAATTTCCATGTCGGAAAGAGGCTGGTACATTATCTTAACCATACCTTTTTCCTCCAGTTCCTTGAGTTCCCAGTTAAAACGACTGGCACATAACATTAACTGTGACAGGGGCTCTTCGAGGGATAAAAATATACCTTTTTCTCCATAATCACGGGCCCCACTAACCAGGTATTGGAGGCCCATCACCGTTTTCCCAGTTCCAGAACTACCGGCCACAGCCATGGTTATACCCCGGGGAAGTCCTCCCTGCGTCAAGTAATCCAAACCGGGAATTCCAGTATGCACTAATTCATTTTCCTGTTCTACCCTACTGCATACATTCATCGCCTTTACCGGAGAAAATACTTTAACCCCTTCTTCTAAAATACGAAAAGAATGCTCACCGGCAACATGGTCCTGCCCCCTGGTTTTAGTTATTTCCAACACGCGATGCCTGTGCAGACCCGGCATTTCTTTATTCTTCAGGCGGATAACCGCATCAACTATGTATTCCTCAAAAGCATAACACGCTTCTTCCTTGCTTTCCTGTTCCTTCACTAAAAGAGTTGTAAGACCAAGGCGCCGCAGCCCGTTACAAAAACTGTATACTGTTTTGCGTATAGATTGATTGTCATTCGAAATATTCCGAAAATGACTGATACTGTCAATTAAGACTCGTTTTGCCCCTACCTCTTCCACTACTTGTTCAATTAAATTAGTTTCTGTATCTGCAAGCACTTCCGGTGAAGTACATATAATACGCAGCTTATTTTCCATTTCCAACTTCCGCATGTCCCAGCCAAAATTGAGGGCATCCCTGTACATTGATTCTGGAAATTCTTCAAAAGTAACTATTACTCCGGGCTCGTTAAAATCAATAATCCCCCGGCACACATATTCTATGCCGAAAGTAGTCTTTCCAGCGCCGGGAACACCTTCCATAAGAATCGAATTGCCCCTTAATATACCGCCGTACACCAGTTCATCAAAACCGCTTATTCCTGTAACTACCTTATCCAAGTACCCCCCCCCTTTTTTTATAAACATTTGTAAGCTTTTTATTCTTATATCTTTTCAGTATGAAAAATACTTACATTTATTTTAAATCTATTGTTATTTTTCATATTTTAACACGTAAAGTTAATCCATAACAGTATTTTTATGTAAAAAAGGATAAATACCCTTAAAATTTTTTAATATTAAAACTCTTTACTTGATGCTTTTTGTGTTATTTAATATTAATAAGAAAAACAAAGTAAGGAGACTGAAAATATGCGCTACCTGAGCACCAGGGGTAAACACTACTGCTCTACATCAGCAGAGGCTATAAAGATTGGAATTGCCCCGGACGGGGGGCTTTTTGTACCCGAAAACCCGGAACTAATTACACTGGAGCAACTGCAAAAGATAAGTTCATTATCTTTTAACGACCAGGCGGCTTTTATACTGCAGCACTTTTTATCTGATTATACGGCTGAAGAAATTCGCAGCTGCGTTGACAAAGCCTACAACACACATGCATTTGATACGCCAGAAATTACACCGCTTAAAAATATTTCCCCGGGGCTTTTTTCTCTGGAATTATGGCACGGTCCTACCTGTGCCTTTAAAGACATGGCACTCCAAATACTGCCGCATCTGTTGACCGGGGCTGCCGAAAAAACACAAGAAAGTGATGAAATAGTTATATTAGTAGCTACTTCAGGGGATACCGGCAAAGCTGCTTTAGAAGGATTTAAAAACGTTCCTGGCACCAGTATTATAGTTTTTTTCCCAGATAAAGGCATAAGCGAAATACAAAAAATGCAAATGGTAACTCAAGAGGGGAACAACGTACACGTAATTGCTGTAGAAGGTAATTTCGATGATACACAGAGCGGGGTTAAAGCTATATTTGCAGATAATGAAACAAATATAGCACTAAATCAATCCGGATACCGCTTTTCCTCCGCTAACTCTATAAATTGGGGCAGGCTAGTACCGCAGATAGTTTATTACTTTACTGCTTACACAACCCTGCTTAATAGAAAAGAGATCACACCGGGTGAAAAAATAAACTTTACAGTACCCACGGGCAATTTTGGCAATATACTGGCAGGCTACTACGCCCAAAAAATGGGCTTGCCTGTGAACAAATTAATATGTGCGGCAAATGAAAACAACGTTCTTACTGAATTTATCCGAACCGGAATGTATGACCGCAACCGAAAATTCCGAAAAACCCTGTCACCTTCAATGGACATACTTATCTCCAGCAACTTGGAACGCCTTCTTTACGAAGCTACCAGCGGTAATACAGGGAAAATAAACCATTGGATGGATGAATTGAAAATAAAGGGGTATTATGAAGTTGATCCAGATACACGTAATTTTATAGATAACATATTCTGGTCTGAATATGCCAACGACCAAGAAACCATAAAAACAATAAAGCAAACATATGACCAGTACAATTATCTTATGGATACTCATACTGCCGTAGGTAAAAATGTTTATGAAAAATACTTGATGGGCACGGGCGACAGTACAAAAACAGTACTGGTATCTACTGCCAGTCCATTTAAATTCAATACCAGCGTAGCCCGGGCCATATTCAGCGAGACCGAGTTTTCCGGCAAGAGTGAGTTTGAGCTGTTAACATTGTTATCACAAACTACTGGTATGCCGATACCCCAAGGACTCAGTGATTTGGATAAAAAAAGTGTACTACATACGAACAGCATAGATAAAGAAAATATGCAGCAAGCAGTAAAACAAGCTTTAAAATTATAGCTCAATAAAAAGAGAGCCTGTATTTTTCAAGGCCACTGAAAAGTTACACTTTTTCATGGCAAGAAACCATTTATACAAAATTATGTAGACTCCCTGCACACACAAATATTAAAAAGGAACACGAGATATTTTCTTGAATTTGAAAATATCTCGTGTTCCTTTTCTCTTTTTTTTATGTTTTTATTCAGTATTCTCCTTAAATTGGCGGTGAATATTGTTAATATACCGAGTTCATGGGCTAACGTAAATTTTTTCTCCGGCACCTTAAAATTTCTACTCCGAATATTTATATTTGTATTTAAAACTTGCTTATTTTACTTTAGACGCTTCAAAAATTCTTTCAACCCTGAGGATTTTTTCTTTTTAGTTTTATCCTCAATACCTATCAACCTTTTAGCAATATTTTTTACCCGGCGAGAATATTCAGCCCCGGGAGAAGATTCAATAATTGGCGATTTTTTTTTAATGGAACGGCCAACCAGCGGAGTTTCCGGCAACCAATCCAGCCATAACGGCTCTATCCCTAAAAAATCCCGTGCAGCATGCTTGAACTTATCAGCGCATTGCCTGGCTTCATTTGCAGACTCACAGCTGTTTATAATAAAGTTTACGTTTAAATTATGGTTTCTACGAGACAGTACTTTTAACAGAGCATAGCCGTCCATTAACGTATGCGGCTCGGGGTTAGTCAGCAGGATAATTTCATCTACGGCCTCCAGGAATTTAAGTACAGGCTCTGACATTCCCGCACCCGTATCTAATATTAAAATGTCGCAGATGTCTTCCAATTTATCTAAACCTGCAATTATTCTATTAAATTGCAGAGCATTTAGCTCTGTCAAAGAAGCAATACCGCTGAAACCGGGTAATACATTAATTCCCCCGGGGCCCTTCTTTAATATTTCCGGAAGAGTACATTTTCCATCTATTACATCTGCAATATTGTAGTCACTGTATAAGCCCAGCAGTACTTCTACGTTAGCCATACCTATATCTGCATCCAACAAGACGACGCGCTGCTGAAATTGACTCAGGGCAAGACTTAAATTTATGCAAAAAGTTGTTTTGCCAACCCCACCTTTTCCACTCCCAACTGCTAAAACCCGGGCACCGCGTAAAGAATATTCAGTTTTTGGCAGAGTAACACTCCACATTTTTTGACTGGTTTTTCTGTCAATAACCTGCGATACCATACTTCTGCGCTCTGATAAGAACCAATGTATTTTAGTCCCAACCGGTACAAGCATTAAATACCCGTTATGCAGAGATAATTTAAGGTCAAGCCGGTCAGGATAAACAGCTTTTATCTCCGCCTGGTATACATCAGGATAAAGCGGTGAACTCGTCGAAAAAGTCAAGCACTGCCCTACTTCAAAGGCATCTTGCTGCATAAGAATATCTCCTTTTTGTTGCCTTATTTATCCTTTCGACAACAATCTAGATATTCCCTTTATAATCGAGGATTTTTGTGCACATTAAAAAACGATAAGGCCAAAAGCCTTATCGTTTTATCTTTTTAATCATTTAAACATTTAATGATTAATGATTAATCATTAATCTATGATACATTCTTTGCGCTATACTTCTCAACACGTACCGCACAAACTTTAAACTCCGGTATATTAGACACCGGGTCTACCTGGGAATTAGTAACCTTGTTAATAGCAACTTCCGAGAAGTGGAAAGAAGTAAATACCATACCTTCCGGTACTGTATCGCCAACACATGCCTTTACTTCCACACTTCCCCTGCGGGAAGTTACTTTAACTTTATCCCCGTTATTAATACCCAGCTTTTGAGCATCTATTTCATTTATTTCGAGAGATTCTTCATTATAATACTTATCAAGAGTTCCCGTGCGCCGCGTCATAGTACCTGTATGATAGTGGAAATGCCTCCGCCCTGTACTGAGTATCATGGGATACTCCGCATCAGGCTGTTCTGCCGGAGGTACATAATCTACGGCACTAAATTTCCCAAGACCCCGGGCAAATTTATCCTTGTGCAGGTAAGGAGTCCCCGGGTGATCTTCTGTAGGACAGGGCCACTGTAAACCGCCATTATCCAATCTCTCATAGGACATTCCAGCATAAGACGGCGTTACCGTGCTTATTTCATCAAATATGTCTTTTGCAGAACTGTAATTCATCGGGTACCCCATTACCGAGGATAGATTACATATTATCTCCCAGTCGGGCATAGCATTCCCTACAGGATCTATAGCCTTACGAACCCGCTGCACACGGCGTTCAGTGTTTGTAAATGTACCGTCCTTCTCTGCAAAGCTTGTTGCCGGTAAAACTACATCTGCAAGCCGGGCCGTTTCTGTAAGAAAGATATCCTGTACTACTAAGAAATCCAAGCTTTCCAATGCATGAGCTACGTGATTGCTGTCAGGGTCAGACAATACCGGGTTCTCTCCCATTATATACATTGCTTTTACATTACTTCCCGCTCTTTCCATCATCTGACCTATATTTATTCCTACTTTATCAGGTAAGGCATCCACGTTCCACGCATTAGCATACTTAGCCTGTACGTTTTCCATACCAACCTTTTGGTAGGCAGTAAATACATTGGGCAACGCCCCCATATCACAGGCACCCTGCACATTGTTTTGCCCCCGAAGCGGGTTCACGCCACTGCTTTCTTTTCCAATATGCCCGCACAACATGGATAAGTTAGCAACGGCTAAAACATTGTGAGTACCACATATATGCTGGGTTATTCCCATGGTATAAAGAATGGGAGCATTTTTAGCCTGCGCATAATTCCGGGCTACTTCTTTTAAGATATCTACAGGTACACCAGTTATTTCTTCGACACATTCGGGTGTATATTTAGAAACAGTCTCTTTAAATGCTTCAAAATCCTCTGTTCTTTCCTCAACGAACTCTTTTGCATACAACCCTTCTTCAATTATAACATGGGCTAACCCATTTAGAAGAGCTATGTCGCTTCCTGATTTAAGCTGCATATGGCGGTGAGCCATGGAAGCAACCTCTGTTTTACGCGGGTCAGCTACTGCAAGGCCAGTCCCGTTACGAATTGCTTTCTTCACTTCCAACCCTATAATCGGGTGTGATTCAGTAGTATTAGTACCTATAGCAAGTATATAATCAGCTTTAGATATTTCTTCTATACTATTGGTCATTGCACCGCTGCCAAATGCTGTCGCCAGACCGGCGACGGTTGGAGCGTGTCAAAGGCGAGCGCAGTGATCAATATTGTTAGTACCGAGCACTGCCCTGGTAAACTTTTGGAGAAGATAATTTTCTTCATTTGTACACCTGGCCGAGCTTAGTACAGAAAGAGAGTCAGCCCCGTATTCTTTCTTGGTTTCTCCCATTTTGCCGGCTACCAGGCTTAAAGCTTCATCCCACTCGGCTTCGACAAATTCCCCGTCCTTTTTGATCAAAGGCTTAGTAAGCCGGTCAGGATGATGAATAAACCCGTATCCAAAACGACCTTTAACGCAGAGCGCCCTCCCGTTCACATCTCCGTCACAGGAAGTAACTCCGACTACTTTGTTATCTTTTACATTCAGGTCGAAATTACAGCCACATCCGCAATAGGAACAAGTAGTTTTTACTTTTTCTACTTCCCATGTGCGTGCTTGAGACCTTAAACCTTTTTCCTGCAGGGCCCCCACGGGACAAACTGCTACGCAGTTGCCGCAGAAAAGGCACTCGGACTCAGAGAGGGGTACATCCATAATTGTTGCAACCTTGGTATTAACCCCCCGGTAAGCAAAATCAATAACACCCCTGCCCTGTATCTCTGCACATGCCCGCACACATTTACCGCAAAGTATACACTTGTTCATATCCCTAACTATAAACGGGTTTTCTTCCTCTACCTCATATTCATGGTGCTCACCCTCAAAAGGAGTATCACCTACCCCGTAATAATAGCAATAATCCTGCAGGCGACAGTCCCCATTTTTAGGACAGGTAAGGCAATCCAACGGGTGATTAGCTAATAAAAGCTCCAGTATGGTTTTCCTGGCTTCAATTACTGCCGGGGATTCAGTATATACTTCCATACCATCTCTGGCCTCGGTAACACAAGAAGCAGGCAAATTGCGCATACCCGGAATTTCTACTACACACATGCGGCAAGCCCCGTAACGGCTTAATTCAGGGTCGTGGCAAAAAGTAGGAATAAATATATCAGCCTTCTGGGCTGCTTCCAGCACAGTAGACCCCTGGGGCACAGTTACCTGCTTTCCGTCAATAGTTAAAGTTATATCTGCCATGTTATCCCTCCTTTCCCCACTAATCTAATTCAATAATCTTGTTAATTAAATCCTTGATCTCTAATGCTTCGGCCCAAGGCACTTGTACAAATTCCCCATTTTTCTTGAGCATAGGCTTAGGAGGTTCATCACAATACTTTAACTCCAGGCCCAGCCGGCCTTTTAAGCAAAGGGGTCTCCCTTCACCTGGCTCACGCGGGGTTACCCCGATGACTTTACCGTCTTTTACATTTAAGTCAAACGTACAACCGTTTTCACAAAAAGTGCAGGTCACCGGCCTTTTCTCTATCTCGAAAGCACGCCCCTTACCTTTAAGAGGCTTAAACATAAGTGCCCCTACCGGGCATACTGCAACACAACGCCCGCAATATACGCACTCAGATTCTGCAAGCGGCATATCCATAGCAGTAGCTACTTTAGTATTAAAACCGCGATATGCGAAATCTATAATACTTCTTTCCTTCACCTGGGCACATGTTCTTATACAGCGCCCGCATAAAATACATTTATTGTGATCACGAATAATATAAGGATTACTGTCATCAATGGGATGATTCTTCCTAATACCGTTAAAACTGCTTTCTTTAACACCATAATAAAAACAATAATCCTGTAAACGGCAGTTCCCGTTCTTTTCACAGGTCAGGCAATCACGGGGATGATTGGCCAGTAAAAGCTCCAGTATTGTCTTTCTCGCTTCGATTACCGCCTCGGACTTAGTATACACCTCCATACCTTCTGCTGCATCAGTACAACAGGATGCAGGAAGATTGCGCATACCTTTTATTTCTACTACACAGATTCGGCAGGCCCCGTATTTTTCAAGATTCGGATCATGGCATAAAGTAGGTATAAATATTCCTGCCTTGGTAGCAGCGTCCAGTACAGTAGTACCCCTGGGGACGGCAACTTTAATACCATCTATGGTTAGTGTCACATTAGACACAACATTTCCCTCCCCTTTTAAACAATCTCTATTGCATCAAACTTGCATTTTTCCATACAGCTACCGCACTTAATACACAATGAAGGGTCAATTTTATGCAGCTGTTTTTTCTCCCCGGTAATAGCTCCTACCGGACACGCCTTGAGACACCTGCCGCAACCGTTACACTTCTCTTCATTAATCCTGTAAGTAATTAGAGCAGCACAGGCACCTGCAGGACAGCGTTTTTCTTTAATATGCGCTTCATATTCGTTACGGAAAAACCGCAGGGTAGATATAACAGGATTAGGACATGTCTGGCCCAGCCCGCAAAGGGCCGTACTTTTAACAACCCTGGCCAGCCGCTCCAGGTTATCAATATCCTCCAGCTTCCCTTCGCCATTGCATATACGCGTGAGTATCTCCAGCATACGCGTAGTTCCTTCCCGGCAGGGAGTACACTTACCGCAAGACTCTGACTGGGTAAAAGTCAAGAAATAACGGGCTACATCAACCATACAGTTATCTTCGTCCAGTACAACCAGCCCGCCTGAACCCATCATAGCTCCGGCTGCAGTAAGAGAATCATAATCTATCGGCAAATCCAGATGCTCTTCAGAAAGGCAGGCCCCCGAAGGACCACCAATTTGAACAGCTTTGAATTTCTTACCACCTAAAATACCTCCGCCTATATCAAAGACAATCTCTCGCATGGTAATACCCATGGGAACTTCAACCAGGCCGGTATTATTAACCTTGCCGGTCAAGGAAAATATCTTTGTGCCTTTACTACTCTCTGTTCCATAAGACCTGTACCACTCACTGCCATTTCTAATGATTTGAGGAACATTAGAATAGGTTTCTACATTATTTAAGTTAGTGGGCTTACCCCACAATCCTTTATTAGCCGGGAAAGGTGGGCGTACACGGGGCATACCACGGTTTCCTTCTATAGAAGTTAACAGGGCGGTTTCCTCGCCACACACAAAGGCCCCGGCACCTTCTTTTATTTTAATCCTAAAATTAAAACCTGAATTTAATATATTGTCACCTAAAAGCCCTGCATCTTCTGCCTGGGCAATAGCTATTTTAAGCCGGCGAATAGCCAGAGGATATTCTGCACGTACGTAAATATATCCTTCATCTGCACCAATGGCATAACCGCAAATCATCATTCCTTCCAGCACGGAATGAGGATTTCCTTCTAAAACATAGCCATCCATGAAAGCTCCCGGGTCACCTTCATCAGCGTTACAAGCCACGTACTTTTTGTCACCCTCGGCCTTGCGGGCAAAGCCCCATTTTTTCCCGGTAGGGAAACCGGCTCCACCACGGCCGCGCAGCCCGGAATGTAAAACTTCATTTACTACTTGCTCGGAATCCATTTCTGAAACTACCTTGGAAAAAGCAATGTAGCCATCATTAGCTATATAATCATCTATTAATTCAGGGTTAATTCGCCCAACATTAGACAGTACCAGGCGTTTTTGCTTGGCATAAAAAGGTACTTTATCATAAGTTTGAATAGGTTCTCCTGTCTGGGGATCTCTAAATAATAAACGCTCTACTACTTCACCATTCAAAAGGTCCTTCTCAACAATTTCCGATACATCATCTTCTTGAACTCTTACATAAAAAGTCCTTTCCGGCTCTATTACAAGCAAAGGGCCCTGTTCACAAAAACCGTGGCATCCCGTTCTCTTTACTTGGATTTTACCAGAAAGACCATTTTTTTCAATTTCTTTCTCAAAAATATCAGCCAGACTGTTGGCCCCGGAAGAAATGCATCCAGTACCATTGCAAATACGGACCTGGCGTATTTCTGAATTTTCTGGTAAATTTACCTGGTTTATAATTTTCAGTCTTTTTTCCCTGCAGCTTACATCGTCATGACAGAGAGGACCTTCTTTGCGGCATTTCACAAAATCTTTACAGGGATTTTGTGGAGAATTTTGACACTTTTCACAACATTTGTCTGTAAGTTTATTCAACAGAGCAACCTCCTTTCTACTCGTATTTATCTAATATTGAAGCAGCAGTATCGGGAGTAAGCCGCCCGTGAGTTGTATTATTAACCATCATAACCGGCGCTAAAGCACATGCGCCGAGACAGCGCACAGTTTCTAATGTATAACGCAAATCCTCGGTAGTTTCATTGTCACCTATACCCAATTTTCTTGAAACAGCTTCAAAGACTTTCGGCGCTCCACGCACATGACAGGCTGTTCCCTGGCATAATCTAACGATATTGCGCCCCCTCGGACTCAGGTGAAACTGGTGATAAAAAGTTGCCACACCAAATGTCTTACTAAATGGAATGTCTAGCTCACTGGATATCCACTGCATTACTTCCTTGGGCAGGTAGCCATATATATCTTGAGCCTGCTGCAGTAGAGGTATTAAAGCGCCCTTTATGCCCCGGTATTTTTCAAATACCTTTTCCATAGCCTGTTGTTTTTCATCAACAGTATCATACAGACTGGAAACCAATTGTGTTACCTCCTCCCTCATTTTTCAAAACAATAAATAATTAATTAATAAATTAATTATTTTGAAACATAATTCTTTAGATTTAAATTCGCTTTATAAAACTAAAAATCCTTTCAAAAGTTCAGATTTTTATAAAAATTAATGCTTTATACTAAGGGTTGTTCCTATCCTAACTTATACACTTTAATATCTTCTTTTCAGTAACTATAAAGTGCACCGGACAATCATGTTTATCGGGATAAACACATGGCTTTAATTGCAACTCATAGGCCGGTGCAAGCCAAATACAATCCTTACGGGTATTAAGCAAAAAGCGATCATAAAACCCCCCTCCGTAACCAAGGCGATTACCTTCCTCATCAAAAGCTACCCCCGGTATCAGGATCATATCAAAATCAGCAGGTTCAATAGGACGCAAACAATCACTAGCTGGTTCCGGAATACCGTACGCCCCGGGAACCAGATCCCCGGGATAATTTTTTAATTCAGATGGAATCAGGCGTTTATTTTCTATATCGGTCAAAGGCACTGCTATCTTTTTCCCGGCAGACATGGCAGCCTGTATAAATTCACCTGTTTGCACTTCATTTCTAAAGTCTACGTAGACCATTATAGTCTCAGCTCTCTGGTATTCTTTCATTTTCAAAATATTGCTGGTAATATCTGAACTCTTATCAGCTAAAGATTGTTCACCAAGAGCTCCACGCTCCCCTAAAACCTCTTTTCTTAGTTTTTTCTTGGACATAATAGATCCCCCGTTTTTTAACTTAGTGAGAATATAGTAAAAACCTCCCCGGGGAGGTTTTTACACAGAGTACACCCTTTCTCCTTCTAATACGTGAAAACCGTTGTCCTGTAATACTTTGATTGCCTCATCCAATTTTTCCACTCTAAATACAACCAGTGCTGCATTAGATGCCTTTTCTAAAAATGCATACATGTATTCTATATTAATACCAACATTATCCAGGGCTTTTAAGGAATTGTGAAGTCCTCCCGGTTCATCGGACACTTCAACAGCAATAACCTCGGTACAACTTACTGTAAACCCCTTATCATTTAATACCTGGTACGCTTTGTCGGGAGCATTTACAATCAACCTGAGAATTCCAAAATCAGTAGTATCTGCTATAGATAGGGCCCTTATATCTATATTATAATCTCCCAGCGCCTTACTGACCTGAGCCAGTCTTCCTGTTTTATTCTCGAGAAATACTGATATTTGCTTTACTCTCAATTATAGTCCCCCTAAAGATAATTTGCGATTTTATTAACCCGTAGAACTTTTTATTTCTGCAGGCCTGTACAAAAATTTTTTGTGCTACATAATTTAATTAATACTCCACAATGATAAATTGTTTTATATCAAGTTATTAACAGAGTTATCCACATTATCCACAACCACTTCATTCACAACCGTGGATAACTTAATACTTTTCATTGCCCAATTCCAATCCAGGAACAGCATTCAAAGTTAGTGGAGCATAATCCTTTTTTAAAAACTTATAATAACCTGCGCACGCAATCATGGCTGCATTATCAGTACACATCACCGGAGGAGGATAAAATAACTTTAAGCCTTCCTCAACTGCCTTTGTAGACAACGACCTGCGTAATTCTGTATTTGCCGCCACACCGCCGGCAAGCATTAACGTGTGAATACTATATTTAACAGCAGCATCCATTGTTTTATCTACCAGTACATCTATTACAGCCTTTTGAAAACTTGCAGCAAGATTTTCCTTGCTTAATGCTTCTCCATTCTGAAAAAGCTTGTGCGTATAATTTATCACAGCAGTCTTTACCCCGCTAAAACTAAAATCCAGACTTCCCTCCTCTAGATAAGCCCGGGGCAGGTGAACTGTATCAGAATTTCCGCAGCGTGCTGCCTTTTCAATTACGGGCCCTCCAGGATAACCAAGTTCCAACACGCGGGCCACTTTATCAAAAGCTTCACCTGCAGCATCATCACGGGTACTACCCACTGCTTCATAAACTCCATGTTTTTTTATAATAACCAAATCGGTATGACCGCCAGAGACAACCAGACACAGTACAGGAAATTCTATGTGCTCAAAAGACAGAAAATTAGCAGATACATGCCCCTCCAGGTGATTTACTGCCAGCAATGGTACATCCAGGGCACAGGCCAGCGACTTTGCTGCCGATACCCCTACCAGCAGGGCACCTACCAGTCCAGGGCCGTAGGTTACCGCCACCGCATCTAAATCCTTAAAAGTAATCCCTGCTTCATCCAGAGCTTCTTGAATTACTGCATTTATTGTCTCCAGGTGTTTACGAGACGCCTCTTCAGGAACCACCCCACCGAATTTAGAATGTATATCTATCTGTGAAGAAATAACATTAGAACTTATCTCCCTACCATCTACCACTACTGAAGCAGCAGTCTCATCACAGGAAGTTTCAATACCCAGTATAGTTATAGTCATAATACCCCCACCATGTCGCTGTTTTTATTTAATAAGACTCTCCTAGTTCTTCCATAAGATCACTAAAGACTTGACCTGATGCTTTATTAATTACTATCTCTGCTTGATCGTCCCAGGGCGTAGGTGTTTTATTTATAATTACCAGGCTGCGGGATAATTCTGGTAGCCCGGCAACCGGGTATACTGTAAGGCTGCTTCCTGCGACTATTAACAACTGACAACCGGAAAGAACCTGGCTCGCTTTAAAAAAATCTTCATTTAGCCTGTCTTCAAATAAAACTACATCAGGACGTAAAATCCCTCCACAATTACTGCATAAAGGAGGGTTGTTTCCATTTTTCACCTGATCTGATAATACAAAAAAATCATACCTGTTTTCACATTTCATACACCTGCAAGTACGAAGGTGCCCGTGCACTTCCCAAACTCTTTCTGAACCTGCCTTTTTATGCAAACTGTCTATATTCTGGGTTATGGTACCCATAATATAACCCAGCTTTTCCAGATTGGCAATTACCTCATGAGCAATATTGGGCTCACAATTTTCATACGCAATCCAGCGTTCCAGGTTAATTGAATAAAACTCTGCTGGATCTTTACGCAAAGAACTTAAACTGGATGCTTTTACAGGATCAACCTTTTCCCACACCCCGGAACCCGGGCTGCGGTAATCAGGAATACCGCTTTCAGTGCTTATTCCAGCACCCGTTATAAAAAAAGTCCTGGTAGATTTTTTTAGTATATTTGCAAACCTAGAAATTTTTTCAGCATATTCCATAAAAAATCACCCGCAAATAATTATGTTTACGCATCAACGACCTTTTCCCCGCAAAAACTGCAGTACACTCCACCGGGTGGTAATTCCTCGTTACAATTAGGACAAATCAACGGCCTGGGCTGCAGCTCGAACATTTTATTTTCCAGGGCTTTTATCTCTTCATCTAGTTCTCTAGTTACTTCGATAAGCCGCTCTATCTCATCCTGCAATTTCTCCTGTTTTTGTGACTGCCTGTAAACTAAAAGACCTATACCAGCAAAATTATTTTCCATTTCTTTTTCTAATTTTGATATTTCGTATTTTAACTTTGTAACTTCGATTAAACTGGAAGACCTGTACCTGATCTCACTTGCCTTTAAAGTAATATCTTTTGCCCTGTCTCCTACATCCCTTGCTTTTTGCGTCATTTTTTGTAAAATGTCCATTACTACACCTCCAATATAATGGTTTAAAAATTAATATTTTTATTACAGTTTATTTATTCCTGCTTAAAAAAATTAAATTTTAGGATGAACTTTTTGTCCAAGCATTTTATAATAGAAGTACAAGGAGGAATATTATACCCGTATAGTGGTAAAATAGGAAAATCCTCCTGGATTACGAACAACAAATCAATCGGGGGTGTAAAAAATGAATTACACAAATGATTACCGGGTAAACCAAAAAAATAACGGAGAAGTAATAAGTGTTGAGGTAACTTGCTGCAGCAAAAAAATTGGAGAAATGCGCTTTAAAGACGACAGCAGTATAACTTGTCCGGATTGCAATACCGTACATAGAATAAAGTTCCATCACAATCACTTTCACATCACCCAGGAAAAACAAAACGAAGAATAAGAACTTAAACACCCGGAAAAGCAGCAAAAACGCTGCTTTTCCGGTTTTTTTTACTCGTTGTTTTTTTCATTTAAATAAAATATACCTGCGGCAGTAAGAACTA
Source organism: Clostridiales bacterium (assembly GCA_021736985.1). Taxonomy (GTDB): domain Bacteria; phylum Bacillota; class Desulfotomaculia; order Desulfotomaculales; family VENG01; genus JAIPEW01. The sequence continues at coordinate 74,786 of JAIPEW010000007.1, forward strand.
TGGGAAAACTTTTGATATTACCAGTGCGATTAAAAAAATCAATCCGGTGTTCAGGTTTTTTTAAATATCCCTCTTCAATAAAATGCTTAGCGTAAGAAAATAATTCTTCTTCAGACAATTCAGTTTGTTTAATAACCTTGGGCATGGTTTCGTGCGAGAAAAGACTTGCTTTTTGAGCCTCATACATTTCATTCAGTATATAAATACATCTTTTTTCACTTAAATCTACACTCATTATATAAACCTTCCAATCTTAATTATTTAACTTCCTTAATTTTTTCTATTAAATTTTCAAAATCAGGCATAAACTTTTCATTCACCTTACCAGCTAATTTTAACCATTCTTCTTTAAAGCGTGGATGTTTTTCCGGGTCCATACTTAAATTAGACTGCTGATTCATTTTTTTTAACGCGTTATTAAACCGGTATGTAAAATCTTGTTTTAATTTTTCATAAGACTGGTTTCTTGCTTGAATATACTGATCAAACATAAGCTCAATCTCCTGGAGGATTGACTTAATCATACCTGCATCCTGCTTTATTTGTAATAAACCTTCCATTACCCGGTGGTTTTCTTCTTTAATATTTTCATTTTCTGGTAGAACAAGCCTGTTTAAAAATGTCTCTTCTACTACCCTACAAACAGCTTTTCTTTTTTCTCCAGTATATTCATTTAATAAGTCATTAAGTTTAAAATTTGATTCTTTTAAAAAACGGCCCGCCAACTTCTGTGCCTCAAAACGAAACTCCATGTTTGTTAAGTCTTCTTCTGATACCTGCCTGTTCTTATCATCAAACCTTTCCATCGCTTTTTCCCAGGCAGATTTTATTTTATCCGACATCAAAAAACCTCCTGATGCTATTCACTGTTTACTACATATTACCATAACTATCCCTTTCCCACAATTGTTTAATCTCCGGCACTACCTCTGCCAGTTTATCAATAGAGTCTTTTCTTTTTAATGAGTAAACAGAAACATTTTCTCCTTTTATTGCTATTACGGCACGTGGTTCTACGCTAAAACCGCCACCTCCACCACTATTATCAATATTTTCACTTTGACACGAACCAATTCCTACTCTAATAGAAAGGACAGGGACAAGCGTAATTGCATCCAAGTGCACCGGATCACCCAATACAGTTTTGTAATCTTTTAAGTTTTCTATTCCTGAAAAAAGCTCATTAAGCATTATTTATAACCTCCAGGACATACGCATATGAAAATTTTCCTATAAAACATATCCTTACCTTTTTCAAATAAATTTAGTATAAATAATACCACGTTAAACCAGCATAAAAACCTTCATATAAAGAAATACTGTAATTCAAGGTTAGAAACGGCAAAACTTAAAGGAAGATTATATGAGATTAAATACTAAATTTAAAGTTGCTTCGTTAGGTACAACCAATTTTATAATAGTACTGGTAAACACCATTCTTTTCCCGGTTTTTCCGTCTATGTCAAAAGCACTGGACATAAACATTAAAGAATTATCCTGGTTAGTAGTGATTGTATCCTTTCCTGCAGCCCTATTAGGCCCCGTAGGAGGCATACTGTCAGATAAGTGGAATCGAAAACAAGTTATATCTATTTCACTTATTATTTACGGGCTGGGGGGGCTGTTTGCCGGGCTTTCTATTCTTCTTTTTTCAAAACCTTTTTACTTCATCCTGGGAGGAAGGCTTTTACAGGGAATAGGTTCTGCAACTCCTATGTTTCTAACTACAGCCCTGGCAGGAGACATTTTTCACAGTGCAGAAAGACACAAGGCAGTTGGTCTTCTAGAAACTGCCAACGGAACAGGTAAACTGTTCAGTCCCATTATTGGCGCATTAGTAGGATTGTTAGCCTGGTACGCGCCGTTTTTTGTTTATCCTCTAGTATCTGTGCCAGCCGCAGCTGCTGTATGGTTTAGTATTAATGAACCGGACAGGCCGCCCGTTCCATGGACAGAACAAAAAAAAGCATTTGGGCTGTTTAGAAATCGCTCGCGCATATTAGCCCTGGTTTCCGGTTTTATAACTCTTTTTGTGTTAATAGGCACACTTTTCTGGCTCAGCAATATACTGGAAGATAAATTGAATGGAGGAAAAATAATACGGGGACTTATTATTTCTTTACCTGTAATGACCATGGTATTAACTACTCTGGCTGCAGAGTATTTTGGGAAACACCTGGGGGCCCGGTTAACCCTTGGCACAGGGTTAATCTTAATGGCTTCAAGCCTTGCCTTAATTCCTCTTATATATAAAACTATTATCTTCTGGCCTGTTATTGGAATTATTGGTGTAGGAGCAGGCATGGTACTGCCAACACTGGATGCTATCAGCACTTCAGTAACCAAGCGCGAATACAGAGGAATAATAACTACTATATACGGCAGCAGCCGTTCCCTTGGAGCGTCCCTGGCACCTTACATATTTGCACTGCTTATGGATGCCGGACACAGGGCAACATTCTTTCCTATCGCAGCAGGATCAGCAATTGCAGGTATTATTATACTGACATTCATGCACGACAATGAAATACTCTCTAAGAACCTGTTACCAGAAAGAACATCATAAATAAACGGCTTTTAACATAAGCCGTTTATTTTTAATATCTGGTATAATAATTTTACAGGATATTCATACCATACTGCATTAATAAATAAATGTTAGGAGAACTTAAATTGAGTAAAAGCTTTTTAATAATGATGTTTACCTGTTTTACTGCAGTAGCCGTATATTACTTATGCGAACAAAAATTAAATCTCCCGGACATCCTTAGTATGGCTGCCGGTATCACAGCAGCAGTTATTCTGTCCTGGCTGTTCTCAAAAAGACAACGAAAAAAAGAACAGGACTAAATTTTATAACAAATTAGTTAAAATATTTTTTTAATAACTAAACTCCCACAGGCTATACAGCACACTCAGAATCCGCTACCTTCCGGAAATCCACCAGCCCTTTTAATTTGCAGATAGTTATCGGCATGTTTTTTAGTTTTTATTAACTCCTCATACCAGCCAGGCACAACCAATGATGAAAATATAGCTTCGCTATTATCATATTAACCTAGTAAAGGCCGGTGGTACTCGGAGCGGACGTACGAAGGCGCATTCATAGAGCAAGTGAGGCCGAGGAAAAGCGCCGGTGCATATCTGAACAACTGGAGAGAGCGAGTTCTCCGGCGCCCGAGACCGATCGAGCTCGGACAATTTTATGTGCTGAAGTAGGAAGCGGAGAGTTCCACCGGCCTAGCAAAAACAAAGTTTTCTGATCAACCCTTCATACCAGCTTTAACTGTTTTCGTGTTAAAGATTTAATCATTTATACATAATCTCCTGCATTATTCTTATTATATTTTCTAATACAAAAAAATAAAAAAACCAGGTAAATACATACCCTGGTAACTCAACTAAAATCACATTTAAAATTGTAATAAACAAGTTATATGCAAAAAACTATATTGCTTTAGCAGCTGCAAAACCCAACAGTGCCGCACCCAACCCCAGAATCACACTTCCAAAAATATTCCCCAGCGCTAACCAGGTTAACCCGTTTTGAAAAAGGCGCAGCGTTTCCATTTCAAAAGTTGCAAAAGTAGTAAAAGAACCTAAAAAACCAACAGTTATTGCAATACGCCACAGGGGATCTATAGCTAACTTATCAACCAGTAAAATTAAAGTAAAACTTATAAAAAAACAGCCCAGAATGTTTACAGCAAGTGTACCATATGGAAAACTGGTATCATTTATAGAAGAAATCCACCCGGATAAAAAATAACGAGATAAAGCACCAAACATTCCTGCTACTGCTATGGCCAAAATTTTCATGACATCCTCACTTAAAATTTATTTTTAAATATATTACTAAATTTTTCAACAATCGTGTATTCAAATCCTTTTTGTTAATCAGAAAACTCTCTAAGGGCTATGGCCTGGGCCGGTGGATTTCCGGAAGGTAGCGGAGTCTGGGTGCGCTGCATAGCCCATCAAATCCCGAAATCCCGGCTACTTAGGGCGTGAAAAACTTGATATGCACTATCATAGAGCGGGCACCTTAAACACACTTTATGCTCAAACTAAAAACACGGAGTCTCTTGGAGGAAACCACCGGCCCTCCACCCAGCCGTCAGAAGAGTTTTCATATTCCGTTGTCCAGCAGAGGCGTTTAACTTCACTTATCTTCCCAACTTGCGCAATATCACGGCCAATTTTTCACCAATACGGGGAACAGCTGCTACTTCCCGGGAAGATACCCCCCCTACTAACACTGCAGCCGGTGCATAAATCAAGGCACCGGCTCCTACTGCAGCCAGCGTCGCCCAATTGTTCCCAACCTGCTGTACAAGATAGCTATATACCCATAAAGTTCCTACTGCCATAATCAATACTGCTATTCCTGGGCGCAGCAGCATTTTACCAATATCCATTTTAAAACCCACGCGGCGGCGTACAGAATTAATATTTAGGAAAGATGATACAACAAACATCACTACTGTGCCCAGGGCAGCAGCCCGAATTCCCAGGGAAGAAGTTATAAAATAATAAGTAATAATTACTTTAAAAAATATTCCAGCTGTCAAGTTGCGTACTGGTATGTCAGCACGTTCCAATCCCTGCAAAACACCGGATGTCACCAGGTATAAAGACCAGAAAATTACTACCGGTGATACCCATGCTAAAGATACGCCTGCTGACTTGTTGGCATAAACCAGCTCGGTCAAGTGAGGAGCAAGCACTAAAAGCCCGGCAGCAGCAGGTAAAGAGATACCCATGGCCAACCTGACTGCCCGCGAAAGCTGCCGGCGAATACCTGAAATATTACCATTTGAATAACACTCTGCTGCAAAAGGTACTAAACTGGCCCCTAAAGCAGTAGCAAAAGCTATAGAAATATTTATAAATGACATGGCCATCTGGGTAAATTGACCATAAAAAGCAGTAGCCTTATGTATGGAATACCCGGTCAATTGCATACCATCTATGATTAATTTATTATCCATGATATTGGTAATCGCCATGGCAATACTGGCAAAAGAAATAGGTAAAGCTGTATAGAATATTTTTTTTAACAATGAAAGTGCACTTTCTCTACTTCCGCTTACATCTTTTGCCGTAAGATAGTAAAAATCTCCCCGGTATAACCAGTGGTAAATTAACATTATACCAGTAGCCGCAACTGCTCCAGGTATTGCCCCCAGGTTCCCGCCGGCAGCTCCCCAGGTTAACCCGTACGGTAAAAACAAGTAAGCAAGCAAAAGCGTTCCTGTTACTAACATGACCTGGTCTGCTACCTGAGACACGGCTACCGCAGTCATATTTCTGACCCCCTGGAAAAGCCCCCGGTAAGCAGCTGTAACAGCAGCAAAAAACACTATTGGAGAAATAGCACGCAGGCCATTTAAACACCGGGGATCGGCAACAATACCGCTCTCTACAAACCAGCCGGCACCAAAGAAAAGAAAAAGAGAAGATGCCGTTCCAATTACCAGCATAGAAAAACGGGCCAACCGAAAAGCACGATATGCATCGCAATAACACCCTGCTGCCATTTTTTGAGAAACAAGCCGGGATACGGCAACTGGAATACCGGCAGAAGACAATGTAAAAAAAAGTAGATAAAACTGGTTGGGTACACCATATATACCTAATCCCTCGTCACCTAAAAGCCGTCCCAGGGGAACCCTGTAAAGAGCTCCTAATACTCTTATAAATATTCCAGCAGCCGTTAATACTATTGCTCCCTGCATTACAGACTGTTTATTAAAACCGCGCCTGGACATTTATTATCACAAACTTTCATTAATTAATTTATGGTTAAATGCTTAATTTATTCTAATTTATCCTTATTTCAAATTTTCTTTTCTATAATTAAATTACCTCTAACTCGTGTATTTAAAACAATTAATAAAATTTTTCTATACACTTACTCCTCCATAACCCGGAATTGAGGGAAATTAAAGGTTGTACATAAGTGGTTTACAATTAAATTATACAATGCTAGTATCTAATTAAATATTTAAGCTAAGGACAATCATAGCTAAAAATTAAATACAGGAGTTAAATTTTTGCTACCCGTCTAAAGTCACATGTGCAGGTAGAACAATAGTATAATTAGAAGAAACTGTGCTGAAATGAAGGTGACACCTATATGACTGATCTTCAAACTTACCGTATGGAAAAGCACCTGGAATCTATTCACAAACTAATATGTCAATTAATAACCGTAAGGAATTATATTAAGTCTCTGCACGAAGGAAAAATACAATATCGTGCTGATGCCCCGGAAGATATAAACAATATTGTACTTGAATTACTAGAAGACAACCAGAAAAATATGCAGGCAGCTCTTATTGAATTAAAGGGCGTTGAACTACAAATTACACAGCGTATTAAACAAAACTCAAGAGAATTAGGCCAGAGCGTATTTGGCAACCAGTTATAACCCGTTATTCGGGTTATATTTTTTTTATCACAGATGTTGACATATGTTCGAATTAGGCATAAACTATTTTAAAAATAAGTTTTTAGGCATAAGGAGTGAATATTTTTGAAAATTGCTATATGTTCTACTGGAAGTGATTTAAATTCATCCACAGACCCCAGGTTTGGACGGTGTCCCTATTTTGTACTTGTTGATGAAAAAGGCAACCACCTGCAAACACTAGAAAATGAATCTCAAAATTCCCCTCACGGGGCAGGGATATCTACTGCCCAGTTTATGATAAATAATGGGGTTAGTACAGTATTAGCAGGAAAAATAGGTCCTAAAGCAATTCAACCCCTGTTATCCGCCGGAATTGATATATATACTGGCATATCAGGCAGCGTAAACCAGGCACTACAAAGTTATAATGAAAACAAACTGAGCCGGACTAATAATGCCAATGCTTCTCCGCATTCCGGCAGCGGTGGCGGTGGCGGACGAAAAAGAAGGTGATAAAATTGAAAAAACCAGTAATAACCGTAGCAAGCGGTAAAGGCGGCACGGGTAAAACCACAGTTGCTTCATGCCTTGCAATCTCAGCTGGACAACCAGTTCAATTCTTAGATTGTGATGTAGAAGAACCCAATGCTTCTATTTTTTTGAAGCCAGAATTTACATCTACAAAACCAGTTTCTTTAGAAGTCCCCGATATTGATTATAATAAATGCTCGTTTTGCGGGAAATGTGCTGATATATGCATGTACAATGCTCTGGCTGTTGCAGGAGACCAGATCCTCACTTTTCCTGAACTCTGCCACAGCTGCGGGGGATGCTGGGTTTTGTGCCCGGAAAAAGCTATCACCCCTGTTCCCAGGGAAATAGGTATAATCGAAAGCGGGCCCGCGCAAAAAAACATAGAATTCTGGCAGGGGAAATTACACGTCGGGGCCCCTACAACTCCGCCTGTAATAAATGCAGTTAAAAATGAAGCAGTAAAAGAGCATTTAACTATACTGGACGCTCCTCCGGGAACATCTTGTCCGGTGGTTGAAACATTGGAAGGAACAGATTTTGCTCTTTTAGTAACTGAACCTACTCTAATGGGCCGCAACGATTTAGATTTAGCCGTACAGCTCGCGCGCAAATTAAATATACCCTGCGGGGTAATAATTAACCGTTCCGAGGAGCAGTATGATATAATAGAAAAATATTGTAAAGAAAACAGCGTTCCAGTATTAATGAAAATTCCTCAAGATAGAGAAATTGCCCGGGTTTATGCCCGGGGTACTGCACCCGTTGAAACAGTACCACACCTTAAAGAAGATTTTAAAAATATGTTAGAATATATAGAAAGGGTGACGGTATTTGAAAGAAATAGTAGTAATTAGCGGAAAAGGCGGCACGGGTAAAACCAGTGTCGTCGGTTCATTTGCCGTTTTAGCCGAAAACAAGATTATGGCTGACTGCGATGTAGATGCGGCAAACTTGTATTTAATGCTGTCACCTGAAATAAAAGAAAAAAATGATTTTTACAGCCTTCCCAAGGCACATATAGACGTAAATAAATGTACAGAATGCGGTCTATGTGAAGAATACTGCCGGTTTGGAGCTATAAAAAACAATTATATTGACCCTGTAAGTTGTGAAGGTTGTGCAGTATGCAGCCACATCTGCCCTGAAGGGGCTATAGAAATGGTAGACACCGTGGCCGGAGAATGGTATAAATCCAGTACTAAATACGGGCCCCTTGTTCATGCTAGATTAGGAATAGCACAGGAGAACTCTGGGAAACTTGTTGCAGTAGTACGTGAACAGGCCAAGCACATGGCAGAGCAAAACAGTCACGAATTAATAATTACTGACGGCCCTCCAGGAATAGGATGTCCGGTTATAGCATCTCTCGGAGGAGCAAGTGTGTGCCTTATAATCACTGAACCTACACTCTCAGGACTTCACGACATGGAAAGAACACTGGACCTGGCTGATTTCTTTGATATACCCGCCATGGTTTGCGTTAACAAATGGGATATAAATAAAGAAAACACCCACAAAATTGAAGAAACATGTAAAAAAAGGGAAGTACCGTTTGCCGGGACAATCAGTTACGACAGCTCTGTTATAGAAGCAGCAAACCAGGGAAAACCAATAATTGAAATGAAATCAAATATTGGGGAGGAAATCAGTAGGCTCTGGCAGAATGTGTATAACAACTTATAATATATAAAACATAAAAATTATTAATAATGAAGGAGAGGAATTATGTCTGAAGAAAAAAACACTTCCTGCAGCAGCGGCCAGTGCAGCCAGGATCAACAAAAGTCCGATGCTCCGGTTAAGCTAGAACCTAATGACGCAACAAAAGTGAAAAACATGATTGCTGTAATGAGCGGTAAAGGCGGTGTAGGTAAATCAACCGTCTCCGGGTTATTATCAGTAAGCCTGGCCAAACAAGGCTATAAAGTAGGAACACTGGATGCTGACATTACCGGCCCCAGTATTCCAAAACTGTTTGGATTAAAAAAACAACCTCCGGTAATGGATAACTACATGATGCCAGTAGAAACTTCAACGCTGGGTATAAAAATAATCTCACTTAACCTTTTGATGCAGCAAGAAGACCAGCCAGTAATCTGGCGCGGCCCTATACTGTCCAGTGCAGTAAAGCAATTTTGGACTGACGTGGCATGGGGCGAACTAGATTACTTGATAGTAGACTTACCGCCAGGAACCGGGGATGTACCACTTACAGTAATGCAGTCCTTACCCCTTACCGGGTTTGTAGTAGTCTCTACACCGCAAGATCTGGCAGCCATGGTAGTTAAAAAGACATTAAACATGGCCAACCATATGGAAATTCCCATAAAAGGCATGGTAGTAAACATGAGTTACTTAAAATGTCCCGAGTGCGGCACTGAAATCAAGTTATACGGCGAAGGTGACGGAACTAGATTAACCCGGGACACTGGTATTCCACTGCTTGAAAAACTTCCTGTAGACCCAGAATTAAGCATGCTGTGCGACCAGGGAGAAATCGAAAAATACAGTAAAAACCTGTTTGAAAACTTTTCTAGCAAATAGGTCATATAAATCCTCTCACAACCACTTCTTCCCGCATTTAATGCGGGATTTTTTTTGATTCTGCGAGATTCTACATATATTTCGATAAAAAAATTAATATTAAAACAGGAATTATTGTTTTGCATACAAGGTATTCCCTAAAATCTAATGGGAAACACAAATCCCTTTTCCTCAAAAAACAGATTTAATTCTCTTTATTTTCTAATCCCCATTTATTCATCAACTCTAATATTGGAAGCAATGTTTTTCCTTTCTCCGTAATAGAGTATTCTACCTTAGGAGGAATCTGATGATATTCTTCCCTATGAATTAACTTATCTTTTTCTAACTCTTTCAACTGCTGAGACAGCATTTTATGCGAGATCTTTGCCAGGAATTTCTTTAATTCTCCGTATCTTTTCACCCCTTCAGTAGACAAATACCAAAGTATAATGGGTTTCCATTTACCGCCGATAACTTTTTGTGTATATTCCAGTGGACATTTATATTTTTCTCGGGCCGAATTCTCCATCTCGACATTACTCTCCTCTTAGATAGTATCTTACACAAAAGTGCATACTACCAAATTCGCTCATATAATATATAATAAAGTATATTAAAATGAATAGGGTTATTACAATCCTATAAATAATAAAGAAAGGGTGTTTTTATGAACTTATTAGAAGCAATACAATCAAGAAGAAGTATAAGAAAATTCAAACCTGATGCAATACCAGAGAACTATATTAACGAACTAATAGAAGCAGGCAGATTAGCTCCTTCAGGTACAAACATTCAACCTACACGTTATATAGTAATAAAAAGTGAACAGGCAAGAGCAAAATTAAAAGAATGTACTCCAATGCCTTTTGTAGCTGCTGCACCAGTAGTAATTGCCTGCTGCATCGATACCCAATCTGCCAGCTCAGTTGGAGATAGAATAAAAGAACTTCGAGAATCTCAAGCCTTTGCAGGTACTCCACTGGACAAGGATTCCGATAATTATAATAAAAAAAGAAATAGTATGGATGCTGCAGAATTAAAGGCTTATTTAAATTTAAATGCAGCCATTGCCATTGATCATATAACTCTTAGAGCTGTAGATTTAGGACTTGGAAGCTGTTGGGTTATGATGTTTGATAAAGAAAAAGTCAAAGATCTTCTAGATCTTGATGATAGATATGATATTGTCGCTCTACTACCTGTTGGTTATCCAGATCAATCGCCTGCACAAAGACCAAGATTAGATTTTAATGAAGTGCTTTTGAAAGAAATTTAATATTCACAGATTACCCCTAATTGTTTACTCCGTATTGTTTCCATGTCACTTTATCTATTAAAATAAAGCCCCCCTAAAAATAAAGGGGGGTATGGATTCTGTTTTTTAGCCCATTATTATCACAATTTCTTCTACATTCTTTTCGGCTAATCTATGATCAACTGGTAGGCACCCAGGATATTTATCCAAATGACTTAGTGCACAGCCCTATACCAGTACCGTCTCTCTCTTCTTGATCTTTATTTTAGCATATACCGTGGAAACAGGCGAACCATTCCCACTGTCATCCTATATAGTCTTTATTTTTTATAATCTCTTGAACTCTTCCAATCTGCCCGTTTTCGAGTCTTACTTTGATTCCTCTAGGATGATTTTGTGATTTTGTCAGAACATCTTTGACCACTCCGCGCGTTCTCTTACCTGTCCTTTGATCCTTTTTCAAAACTATATCCACTATCAAGCCTGCGTAAATATCTTCCCTATTTTTATTTTGCATCAAAAACCTATTTCCTTTCTTAAAAGATATCGTAGATAAAAACCTCAACCCCTAGCATAACGCTACAGAATTCTCCCGGCTATGTCAATACCTGCTTTTTCCAACGAATAAAACTAAATTTTAAGGTTCCAGACCTAGCATTTAACAGTATCAAATCAAATATTAATTATCCCTGGCCTCTATATTATTACCCAAAGTTTTGCTACCTTTTAAGGTGCTCAGAAATACCTTTCGACTGATTATGACCATGATTATTAAGCAGCTTCTGCAGATATACTAATATTGTTAAACGCTTATCACCAAGCAGTAGTCACCGGCATGCAAAGCATCCGGTGACTACTGACAGTAATAAATCCCAACTTTAAATTCTCTTTTTGTCCTTTTACCTGCAAATACACTTAATTGCAATAATGTCATGGAGATTTATTATCTCAAGTTTGTTTATACGAGATAAAGTATTGATAACAATCTCTACTCACAACTACTTTTTCCCGTATTTAATGCGGGATTTTTTTATCAACGCAGCTTAAACGGTGAGAATGGTGAATTAAAATACCTTACCTGCTTATGACTACGACTGCATTGTAAATCATCAAGATCCAGGTCAATAATTGTAATTTTTATAATTATAAGTTTAGTTATAATTTTATCTTCAGCTGGAACTACTTCACAAAATTCTATTTCTGGTTTTACTTTGACATCCATTCCTTTTTTTACGCAATCAGTCTCAATAAAACAATCAAAATTCTGGGTAAAATGAACAAAATGCACAGGCTGCGAGCAATCACTAACATCACCTACATATTCCACACCTATTTCAATGTGCCCTCTTACTATAACTTTTTTATCTATTGTAATTACTCTATCAACAGTTGGGTCTACTATAGTTTCAATAATTTTTTCTACGGGAGGTTTATTGCACGGTATCTCCAACTCCCCATTGTCTAAAACCTGACAATACGGGCATTTCATTTTCTTCACCTCTCTTTACAATCCAACCATTTCTTCAATAAAAAATACTTATTCTGATACAGAGTTAAAACTTTTAAATCCGTAGCAATATTTTTTATTATATTTAATACCGGATTGTGAATAACAGTCCTTACAATCAGGACAAGTATCTTTTTCTTTAAATTCCGGCCGGGCAAAAATAATTATTGATATAGAAAATGTTTTGCAGTCAATTTGATTTACAGATATATATTCAATTGCTGTTTTAACATCCACAACTTCAGCATCTTTTTTTCTTAATTTTACAAATATACAAAAAGGAACATCAAAGTGAGCGCTGTGTACCGACTGGCAATCCATATCTGCTTCAAAAATAATTTTAATGTGTTTAATACCTTCGATAACTAATTTTTTCCCTGCCGGTGTACAAATCGTTTTAAAAGAACTAACTGATATGCTTACGTTAACCTGTAATATATCTTTAATCTCAGGCTTATGGCAGGGCACAGACAAAACATCTGTCTCGCACACCTGGACAAACGGATGATAGTCAAAACATGCCGGGAAATTATCTTCCGGGGTAACACCGCTAACTTCTATAAATTCACTGCCCATAAATTATTCCTCCTGTAAAATCTTAAATATTATTCCTTACATTCTATGCTTTTAAACAAATTTTGGTTCAATCTAACAGCAGTTTGAAAATTATATAAAATGATCACAAATTTACTATTTTATCCATATAGTATTACATAAGGGGGTAATATTGGATGTCTGGATATACGTATACAAATGGAAAACCGTATAGAAAAAAATTATATAAAAACATCGATAAAGATATAGATAATATTTCGATTTATGACACACAAGCTGCACAAGGATTATATACTCAACCAGTACATGGCTCCCATGGAGCACCTGGGCCAAAAGGTGATCACGGCTGCCCGGGGCCCAAGGGTGACTCCGGGTGCTTCGGTCCTCCAGGACCTACGGGACCCAGGGGTGATCACGGCTGTCCGGGGTCCAAGGGCGACTCCGGGTGCTTCGGTCCTTCAGGACCTCCGGGACCCAGGGGTGATCACGGCTGTCCGGGGCCCAAGGGCGACTCCGGGTGCTTCGGTCCTCCAGGCCCTCCGGGACCTCCCGGGCCTCCAGGACCTCCGGGCAGTGTAGGACCGCAGGGGCCTAAGGGGGATCAAGGCCCTCTCGGACCGTCCGGCCCACAGGGCCCCAAAGGAGACCAGGGCTGCCCGGGGTCTTTAGGCCCGCAAGGAATTCAAGGCCCAGCAGGACCTCCGGGTCCTCCGGGACCTCCCGGGCCCGCAAAAGGAGAACCAGGTCCTCCTGGTCCCCCAGGCCCTCCGGGACCAGAAGGACCCCAAGGTCCGGAGGGACCCCAGGGTCCAGAGGGGCCCCAGGGACCAGAAGGACCCAGGGGCAAGGCCTGTATAAAATGCAACCTGATAGAAGATGGCAGTTTCGACTGCCAGTCAATTAAAGACTTCTGGGATATTGCCATAAATACAACATTATCCAGCGAAAGTGATATAGACACCACAAGCATTAAGTTTATCGCGCATACCGGAAGAAAATCAGCATGTTTACAGCCAATACTTGATCCCAACACACAAACATGGGAAAAAGCCTACCTTGCACAAGTAGTAAACGGAATAGATCCAGAATGCTGCTACCAACTTCAATTCTGGGGAGCAAGATTAGACCGAAAAAACGGCACAGATCCGGACGATCCCTTTAGTCTAAAAACCAATGCTTTTGTTTTCTGGGGAGATGTAACAGATGAAATCTTAAATAACAGTTTAAATGAAAGCGATGCAGCTATAAAAATAAGAATTTTCCCCGGTGTTCCCAATCAAGTACAAGAAAATGTTGACAACGAAATTACCAGCTACGATTTTGAATCCTACAGAAGGTTGCAAGAATGCACAAACAATGCCAACTGCTTCGTTCCACCTGGTACTACAGAAGCTACAATAGTTTTTATAGCAGAAGAAGTTAATGCTGTTACCACAGCAGGCACCCTGGGAGGAATCTGGTATATAGATGATGTTATTTTTGCTTAATAACTCTTTAAAAGGGAGGATTTTTGTATGAATTATGTCTATATAAATAATGAAATAGTTGAAGTAGCCGGACTTTGCGATCCAGATAGTTTTAATTTAGATGACAATAATTATTGGACACAAATATCAATCCCGGAGACAGTAATAATTCCCGACGAGAAGCCAGATATCGAACAAATAAATTCTATTAATGTGAATGCAGACATTATAAGAAAAAAAGTAATTGTTACACCGACTTCAAGTGAGCCAAACTGGGAAGACAAAAGTTTAACTGGAAGAAAGTTAATTGTAGAAGGAGAACTGAAACAAACCGTTCATTATACAGCTGAACTACCAGAACAGTCAGTTCACAGCGCACATTTTGCTATACCTTTTTCAGCTTTTATAGTAATACCACTGGAAATTAACGGGACAGATACACTTGACGTAAATTTTCAAGTAAATGTTTGCATTGAAGATGTTTTTATTAGAGATATTTGTGACCGGCAAATATTCAAAAATATAACTCTGCTGCTTCAAGCAGTACCTGCTCCTGAAGATTGTTAATTAACTGAAAAAGGAGGATTTAAAAATGAATTCAGAATATACCCCTCAAAATATAACCTGTGGATGTGACGATAATAATTTTTACACAACAGTAGGAACATGTTCCAGGGCTAAAATAGAAGGATTGCTCGAGGCAGGGGACAGAATCTGGACTCAAAAATTTATACCTGAGATTCTCTGTATCCCGGAGGAGAAACCTGATATAGAACAATTGTTGAACATTACATCTCAAGTTAAAATTCTCTCCAGTAAAGTAATAAAAACTCCTGTATTAATAGTTGATGAAGCTCCCGTGCCTATTTTAAACCAGGAATCAACTCAAACAACAGGAAGAAAACTGGTAATTGAAGGCCTGTTAAGGCAAAAAATTATCTACACTGCAGCAGTTGAGAAACAATCCGTTCATGCAGCACATTTTGACGTTCCATTTTCAGCCTTTATTGTACTCCCACCGGATACACCTCTTAATAGAAAATTTAAAGTAAAAGCATGCATAGAAGATATATTTGTTTGCAGGGTTACAGCAAGACAGGTATTTAAAAATGTAACTGTTTTCATTAAGGCAATACCTCTAGTCTGTTAATAAATTGTGAAGGGGGAAATTTTCATGAAAAAATGCATTCATAACGGTACAGTAGAAGTTATTGGCTTATGTGACCCTGAAACTATACAATTTGAAGATGTTCCTGCTGCAGATGCTGTAGATAGAAACTGGACAGAAATTTCAATACCGGAAGTATTAGCTGTACCGGATAAGAAACCATCTATAGAACAAATAAATAAAGTATTTATAGATGTAAAAATCATTTCTCAAAAAATTATATCTACACCGAATGTAAATACTGAAAACTTAGAAGGTTCTCTAGTTACTGGGAGAAAATTAATTATTGAAGGTATGCTGGAACAAAAAGTATTATATACTGCTGACGTCCCGGAACAGTCTATCCATACCACTCATTTTAATGTTCCATTCTCAGCATTTATAGTTTTAAGGGAAGACACAACCTTAGAGGATGAGTTTGATATTGACATTTGTGTTGAAGATGTATTTGTTGACTCCTTTAGTCCACGAGAAATTTTCAAAAACGTTACCTTATTCCTCAGGGCCCGTCCAGCTGAAGACGACACAGGATGCCCATAAAAAATAACACGGGAAGTATCAGAAGGGCTTTTGCCTTAAAAAAATGGTTAAACTATAACTAGCTCTTACCTACCGGAAGATCGGGCTCTGCTGGAGAGCAACCTGAGTAAGGTTTTACCGGGGATATAGGGGGCTTTCATGTCCCCTATTCCTTTAAATAATATCCTTGAGGAGAACAAATGCATATCAATAAAGAAAAAAGTACGAATGGTTGCTTCTGGCTTTTCGTTTACATTACCTTTTAACAAGCAGGCAACAACCGCACTTTTCAGTAAAGGCATATTT
The DNA here is from genome assembly GCA_021736985.1 of Clostridiales bacterium. Taxonomy (GTDB): domain Bacteria; phylum Bacillota; class Desulfotomaculia; order Desulfotomaculales; family VENG01; genus JAIPEW01. Next base: position 91,037 of record JAIPEW010000007.1, read on the forward strand.
TCTTAACTTGCTCCCTTTACGCCGGGAGGTCCTATTAGAATACATTTTGATGCCCGACAGCGCTACGGTTTTTTATTTTGACGGCAACTTCATTCTTTTTTAGGTTTTGATTTTACTGGTATTCAGTATGATGCCTTTCTTCTGTTATTCCAGCCTAGTAAAAAACTAAGTATTGTCATGTAAAAACCCCCATCTATTGAAGATGGGGGTTTACATGACACAAATTATACCTGGTTAAGTTCTCTCCTGAGCCAATCAAGCGCAAATACTACAGTTTTTTTTCTGACTCTCTTCCTGTCACCCGTAGTTTGTATTTTTTTAACCTTTGTCTCACCTTTGATATAAAGGCCGATATATACCAACCCAACCGGTTTTTCCGGTGTGCCACCAGCGGGCCCCGCGATACCGGTTGTAGAAAGACCTATATCGGTATTGGAAACAGATGCAATTCCAGCTGCCATTTCCCCAGCTGTCTCCGTGCTTACAGCACCAAATTTGCTGAGAGTATCTTCCTTCACACCGAGACTTCGCACTTTGGCATCATTGCTGTAAGTCACAGCCCCTTCTTTTAAAACCGAAGAGATACCGGCATAGTTCACCAGCCTGGCCGTGATAATCCCCCCGGTACAGGATTCTGCCACGGAAATAGTTAGGCCTTTTTGGACCAGGCTTTCTCCAATCACATTTTCTAGAGTGGTCTCCCCTTCCCCGTATAAGCTTTCTCCTAATCGTTTCCTGATTTCGTTTTCAACAGGCCTAATAAGATCATTTACCTCATCTTTATCCCTTGCCTTTGCCGTAATTCTCAGTGTCACTTCCATATCCTTAGCATATGGGGCTACGGTGGGATTGGTCTGAGCATCTATAATATCAGCAATTATTTCCGCCACACTGCTCTCCCCAATGCCGCAAATATGCAATACCTTGGACTGTATTATTCCTTGTTGAAACTGAGCAAGATAGGGGATAACCCCCTTTTCGAACATATGCTTCATTTCCTGGGGCGGGCCGGGGAGAAGTACAGCAGTTTTACCGTTCTCCCTGATAATACAACCAGGCGCAGTTCCTTTGTCGTTTTTAAGGATTATGGACTCTGCCGGAAAATAGGCTTGCTTTTTATTTCCTTCACTCATTTTCCAATTTTGTTTTTGGAAAAGGTTAGTTATCCATTGCAATGATCCCTCATCCAAAACCATATTTTTACCAAAGTACTCTGCTGCCATTTCCTTTGTCAAATCATCTTTAGTAGGCCCGAGCCCGCCGGTAGTTATAATCATATCAGACTTTTTAAAGGCATTTTCAAAAGCCTCTTGAATCCTTTGCGGGTTATCTCCTACTACAGCCTGGCAATAAACGTAAATGCCCATTTCAGCCAGCTTTTTGGAAAGGTACTGAGCGTTTGTATTAACAATGTCTCCCAGTAGGAGCTCCGTTCCTATAGATAATATTTCTGCTTGCATCCTATCCCCTCCACATAATAACTTTATTAATTCAACAACAAGGGGATAACTTCTATCTCAGTCTCACATTTTGTACAGGTTACTTTACGATTAAGCGGCAATTTTTCAAAGGTTAATTCATTTCCACACAAAGGGCACTCCACTGCGGACTGCCCAAATCCATTTTTATATCCCTGTGCCCTTTCACTGTCTCCACCACAAGCTGAACAACTACCACAACCAGACATGACAATCTCTCCCCTCTGCACATTACAATATATTATTAGGTTGCAGCGCTTTCACCGGCAACATAGCCAGACGACCACGCCCACTGCAAGTTATAGCCACCACAATCACCATCTATATCCAGCACTTCCCCGGCAAAAAATATCCCGGGCACCAGCTTGGATTCCATGGTTTTGGGATTTATATCTTTTACGTCTATTCCGCCGGCGGTAACCTGTGCAGCAGTCCAGGAATTAGTACCGGTCACTTCGAAACACCAATCCTGCAATATCTTTAATATGGCGTTTCTTTCCCCGGCAGTAATCTGCCCGGCCTTTTTATATATATCACTAACCCCTGCTGCTTTGAGGACAACCGGAACCAACCTTTTATTTATAAATCCTACAAAACTAAAAAAGGCACTTTTATGCGCCTGCTGCTGCAAGCGGTTTAATAAAAAAGTCTCCAGTTCTTGCGGTGACATAGTGTTTATTAAATTAACTCGGATAGAAACTTTCTCCCCTTCGCGCAGGTATTCACCTGCTGTCCTGCTCAGATCCAGTATAGGAGGGCCAGAAATGCCGTAATTAGTAAATAAGATTTCCCCTGCAGCCCGGGCCCTGCACTTTCCTGCTGCCCAAATTTCCGCTTCACCTACAAATTTCACACCTGATATCTGTTTTAAATAACCGGCTTTTAATTTCAACTGCACCAGGGCCGGAAATGGTTCAATTATACTATGTCCCAATTGTTCAGCCAGTGTATACCCGCTGCCGTTTGACCCCAGGTTTGGGGCAGCTTTCCCCCCGGTGGTGACTATAACCCGGTCAGCATTAAAGTATTCACCGTCATTGAGCTGTACAGAGAATCCTCTTGACTGCGGGATAACAGCATTAACTCTGGTTTCTACCCTGGTTTCCACTTCCAGCATTTCTAATTCATAGCGCATTACATCCGATACGCTGGAAGCCTGGTCAGACATGGGATAGACTTTGCCCCCGTCTTCTACTTTCCAGGCAATTCCCAGCCTTTCAAACAACTCCATTGTTTGACTGAAATCAAAACGGTTTAGAGCTCCGAAGGCAAACTTTGGATTTTTACCGTTATAGTGAGAAGCACTCAAATCAATATTGCTTAAATTACATCTTCCGTTGCCTGTAGCCAGTATCTTTTTGCCTACCCTGTCTTTCTGTTCCAGCACAGTCACCTCGGCACCGTTATACCTGGCTGCTATCGCAGCGGTAAGGCCCGCAGCGCCTCCTCCTATTACAGCTACCTTTCGCGGATATGTACCGGTTTTAGCCATGATTTTTACTAACCACCTTTTGCTCCTGCATCTTTAGATTTCTCCAATAAGCAGTTAGACAACTTTTATTTTTTACGGTTACTATTTTACATTAAAGGCTTGTATTTTGCGGCAATATTTTCTGCTATCCTTATACCGTCCACTGCTGAAGATACTATACCACCTGCATACCCGGCTCCTTCACCTGCAGGATAAAGACCGGTTATGTTGGATTCTCCCAATTCATTTCTTTGTATCTTCACCGGAGACGAACTTCTGGTCTCCACACCGGTTAATACGGCATCTGGAAGGGCAAAACCTTTTATCTTATTATCAAATTTGCAAATTGCCTCTCTTAAGGTTTTACTCACGTATTCAGGCAGGCTGTTTTTCAAATCTACCAGTTTAACAGACATTGGATACGATGGTTCTACTGAAGCCAAGTCACTGGAAGGTCTATCCGCCAAAAAATCTCCCACAAGCTGGGCTGGCGCACGGTAATCTCTCCCCCCCAGATCAAAAGCTTTACTTTCCCACCGCCTTTGAAATTCAATACCGGCCAGGGGATGGCTGCTGCTGAAATCTTCCGGTTTTACCCCTACTAAAAGAGCACTGTTAGCATTTGCCTTATCTCTCGCAAATTCGCTCATACCGTTTGTGACTACACGTCCGGGCCCGGATGCTGCTGCCACCACCGTTCCGCCCGGACACATACAAAACGTATAAGCCGACCTGCCACCGGGGGAATGATATGAAAGTTTATACTCTGCAGGGCCCAATTTATGATGCCCGGCAAAATCTTTATACTGAGCTCTATCAATCAATTCCTGGGGATGTTCTATCCTTACTCCTATGGAAAAAGGTTTAGGTTTCATATTTACAGCTTGCTCGTAAAGCATGGTGAAAGTATCCCTGGCACTATGCCCTATGGCCAGCACCAGCACGTCCGCAGGCAGTACTTCATTATTGTTAACCTTTATGCCCTGCATGCGACCGTTTTTTACCATTATACCCGTTAGCCTGGTATTAAATCTCACTTCCCCGCCCAATTTCGTTATCCTTTTACGAATATTTTTTACCACTGTCTTTAGAATATCGGTGCCAACATGAGGTTTGTGAGAATAAGCTATTTTTTCGGGGGCCCCGGCAAGCACCAATTCCTTAATAACCTTACTGCAGCGCTTATCTTTAATCAGTGTGGTCAGCTTGCCGTCGGAAAAAGTACCTGCTCCCCCCTCCCCAAATTGCACATTACATTCTTCATTTAAGTCTGCCGTATGCCAAAATGAGTTCACCATTTCTGTACGGGCATCAACATCAGCGCCTCTTTCCAGTAAAAGGGGGCTGTATCCCATCTGAGCCAGAAGCAAACCGGCAAACAAACCAGCAGGGCCCGTACCTACCACCACGGGCCGGTGATACAGCATTTCTTTTCCGGTTTGCACAAATTCATATTCCTGGGGCAGAGCAACTTTGACCTCGGTATCCCGCAGTTTATGCAACACTTTATTCTCATTTAGCAATTCCACGTCAACAGTATAATTAAAATATATCATATGCCTTTTTCTGGCATCTACGGATTGCTTAATGATATTATATCGTACAATTTCCCCGGGGTTAACTCTAAGCTTTTTAACCAGTTTATTCTCAAGTTGTGATTCTTCTTCATCAAGGGACAATTTAATGCCGCTTACTCTGAGCATGTTTAAGAACTCCTTATTCTTATTAAACTCCCACGAGCCTTATTGCTCACAACGTAGTATGAAAACTCTTCTTCTGACAGCTAGGTGGAGAGGCATTGGTTTCCACCGCCCTTTTAATTGCTTTGCGTACAAAACCATATCCTTTTAAGGAGTTTTTGCATTAAATACGATCCTGAAAATATTATATACCCTGTTGCAATTTTAAAAAAATGCCCGGCCTGGTAAACCACTTCCTTCAAAGACATGTCCCAGTATATTCTCCCCATTTCTTTGTAAATTTTTATAACCATTTATTTCAATGGCAGTTATACCACATTATAGTAATTAGGCGTGTTATTCATATATAATAGTTGACTTTCGGCATTGAGAGTATGACAACTAACATCTAAAAACATAGAAATGAATAGAAAAATATAGTTGCATTTTCTATTTTAAATATGTTTAAATATTAATATGAAATTAAGTGACTATGCAAAACAAAAAGGGATAACATATCGAAGTGCTTGGAACCACTTTAAAAAAGGAAAAATTCCTGGAGCA
>JAIPEW010000025.1 GCA_021736985.1 Clostridiales bacterium
AATAACAAGAATAAACAAGTACCCGAACTAGATAATCAAAAGAACATTCTAGGTAAGTGGGCTGGTTTTTTTACTAAGAGATTCCGTATTGTACTTTTAGTGATACTTGCAATCGTAGTTTGGGGAGCATCATCATATACGAAGATGCCGCGGGAACTGCAGCCCGAGATAATTCTGCCTTTTGGCCATGTGGTTACTACCTATAACGGTGCGGCACCGGAAGAGGTTGAAAATTTAATTACAGATAAAATAGAAAGTAAAATGGACGAGTTGGAGAAGGTAGACGAGATCGAATCTACATCTGCTTTTGGTTATTCCTCGGTACTTGTTGAGTTTGAACCGGGTGTTGAAATTGATGATAAGGTCTCTGATATGCGTGAAAAGGTTTCTAACATACAGTCACAACTTCCTGATGATGCTGATACGCCTATGGTATATAAGATAGAGACGAATAATTCACCCATTATGGTGATTAATATAACCGGGGATTATGATTTTATAAACTTAAAAAATTATGCTGAAGATATAAAAGAAGATATAAATAAGCTGAAAGAAATATCAGATGTGCAGGTAATAGGCGGTTTGGAGCGGGAGATTCAAATATTTGTCGATCCCCAGAAGTTATCTCAATACAACATATCAATGGCCCAGATTAAAAATGCCATAAAGGGCTCCCATGTTAATTTTCCAGGTGGGGATCTGGACATGGACAGCAAAAACTATAACATCCGGACTGTAAGTGAGCTGGAAGATATAAATGAATTAAAGAATGTAATAATCAGTTATACAGATAATAGGCCACTGTTTTTAAAGGATATAGCTGAAATAAAAGACGGTTATGAAGATCCGGAGTCTTTTTCCAGGCTATCTTCAGGCGTAGGCGTAGGTAGCGATAATCCAACTACCAAAAGGTCAGTGGCCCTGTCTGTTAAGAAAAAAGAGTCTGCCGATGTTATTAAAACAAGCGATAAAATACATGATCTTATGGCAGGAGCAAGAGGAGAGGTATACCCGGATGATCTGCAGGTGGAAGTAAGCGGGGATACTGCAGTTTATGTCAAAGATCAGCTGGGAGATGTTACCCGGAATGCCCAGTCGGGGCTGCTCCTGGTGTGTATTGTTTTATTGATATTTATAGGTTTAAAAGAGTCTTTAGTAGTTTCTATAGTTATTCCAATGTCTGTTTTTACAGCCTTTGGGCTGATGAGTGCCAATGGAATGACCTTTAATAATCTTAGCCTGTTTTCTTTAATACTGGCTGTAGGTATGCTGGTCGATAACGGCATAGTAATCATGCAGAATATTGCCCGGATAAGATCTCTGGGCTTACCGGCACAGCAAGCTGCTGAAACAGCTACGAACCAGATTGCACCGGCAGTAGGTGCATCAACTTTAACAACACTGGCAGCTTTTTTCCCAATATTGATAACGCCGGGGATCATGGGGCAGTTTATTAGAACTATTCCCCAGACAGTAATGTTTGCATTAAGCGCCTCATTTATAGTGGCTATAACTATTACTCCGGCCCTGTGTGCCATAGCTTTAAGAAAATATGGCAATGGCAAGGAAATAAACAGGCCGCTGTTTAAAAAACTTTCTAATGTATGTTCTGTGCTTTTTGTTTTTACACTGGCCATGATCGCTTTTAGAGGAGAAACAGGCGGTATAGCCGGTTTTGGCCTGTTATCTTTTATTTTTGGTACTGCATTTGCCGGTGCAATGATAATAAAGCTGTTTAAGAAAGGAAATGGTGCGCAGGGGTCTTATATAATAGATCGTTATGGAAAGTTTTTACACGGTGTTTTGAGCAGTAAGTCTAAAAGGCGGTTGATTATAGCTGGAACGCTGGCAGCATTTGTTTTCAGTATTAGCTTGATACCGCTGGGAGCACTTAAGATTCAGATGTTTTCCAAGACTGATTACACCAGGTTGTATGTTAATATCGAGACTCCCAGGGGAACTTGTTTAGATGATACATCAGCAGTCGCTGCAGAGGTGGAAAGAAGGCTGCTGGCTGTTCCGGGTATTAAAAGCTTTGTTTCCAATATCGGTATGACCGGGGCGGACAGTTTTGAATCCTTTGGCGGGGGCTCGGGGGGCACCCCGAATAAAGCCCGGGTTGTCATTGATTTATATGAAAGAGAAGATCGGGAAAAAACGAGTATGCAAATAGCAACTCATTTGCGCGATGTTTTAAAAGACATTCCCGGCGCGGAAATTGAAGTTACCGAGATGCAAAACGGGCCCCCCTCCGGTGGAGCAGTTGCTGTTGAATTAACAGGTGAGAACCTGGAAGATTTAAAGCTGGCAAGTGAAAACATAGAAAACTCTTTAAAAGAAATCCAGGGTACCAGGGATATTAGTAACAGCATGGAAGAAGGCTCGCCAGAGCTGCAGGTAAAGGTTAAAAAAAATAAAGCAGCGCTGCTGGGCCTTAGCGACATGGATATTGCCATGGGTATAAGAAATGCAGTTCACGGGATAGAAGCAGCTTCTTTTAACATTGACCAGGATGAAATAGATATAATTATTCGAACTACCCGGGAAAAACTTGAATCAGCTGAAGACCTGGAAAAGCTCTATTTTTATAACCGGTCCGGCGTTCCCATTTCTTTTTCGCAAGTTGCCGGGGTAGTTAAGACTAAAAGTTTTTCTTCCATTAAGCACCAGGATTTAAAACGCTCGGTGGATATTACTGCGGGCCTGGATGAAGGATTCATAGCTGCTGATGTTTTCAAGGAATTAAAAGAAAAGGTGTCCAATTACTCTTTACCCGAGAGTGTCACTGTTAACTACGGTGGAGAAATGGAAGAGATCCAGGAATCTTATACAGATATGTTTACTAACATGATTATTGCAATAATACTGGTATTCTTTATCCTGGCTGTACAGTTTAATTCTCTTTCTCAACCTTTTATAATAATGCTTTCACTTCCCCTGGCTATGATTGGTGTAATGCCGGGACTTGTACTAACGGGAAACAATTTTGAGTTCGTATCTTTTATCGGGGTTGTTGCCCTTGTCGGAATAGCTGTTAATAACTCTATATTATTGCTGGATTATATTAATTATTTAAGAAAGAAAGGCTACGAGTTAATTGATGCGGTAACTAAAACCGGGTTGACCAGGTTCTTACCTGTTATGTCAACAACCATAACTACTTCCGGCGGTATTTTACCCATTACCATTAAACAGCCTTTATTTGGTCCCATGGGCTATGCATTAATATTCGGGTTAATTGTTTCTACAATGCTGACCCTGGTATTTATACCAGTTATCTATACAATGCTGGAGGAATTTAAGTTGAAAAGAGCAATGAAGAAAAATAAAGCCTTATCCGGGGAGGTAGAAGTAGATGAAGAAGATAATCATCCTGTTTTTTCTAATTAGTTTGCTTGGTGCAGGGGGCTGTGGTGGTAAAGAAGAAGCTGGGACCCCGGAGGAGAAATCAAAAATAGATGTAACATATGTTAAGGTCGGTGCTGCCGGTACTGCTGATTTTACAAACAGCCTGTCTTTGCCGGGCGTTTTAAAACCTTACAAGAAAGTAGTTATTACTTCCAGTGTGAACGGTACTGTTGATAGTGTTCATGCTGATATAGGAGATCGAGTTCAGGCAGGTGAGCTTCTTTGCAAACTTGATGATTCTACTTTTAGTATTCAACATGACCAGGCTAAGACAGCTCTAAATTTGCAGCAGATATCTTTTGATGATGCTGAGAAAAATTATCAAAGGCGAAAACAGCTTTATGAAAAAGATGTTATATCAAAGGTGGAATTTGAAGCTGCAGAAAAACAGTATAAAATGGCAGAAGAGCAGCTAAAAAATGCCGAGTACAGTTATGATCTGGCAACAAAAAACCTAAATGATACCAGCATTACTTCTCCTATCAAGGGGACAGTAGGTTTTAAAGATGTTTCTACCGGGGAAAATATAGGCCCGTCCAGGCCACTTTTTAAAGTTGTTAGGACTAACCCCATGTATATTGAAACGGGTGTTGCTGAAAAAAATATAGGGGATATCAAAAAGGGTCAGACGGTATTGATTAATGTTGATTCTATAGGTGGGAAACAATTAGAAGGCAAGGTAACTCATATCGGGCCCGTACCGGGTCAACAAAATAACACTTATCCCATAAAAATATTGGTTCAAAATGACGGGCGTTTAAAACCAGGCATGGTTGCTGTTATTAATGTTGTCATTGCTGAACATAAAGATGCGTTAGTAGTTCCCCAGAAGGCCATAATTAATGAGAATAATAAAGATTATGTTTTTATAGTTGAAAACGGTAAAGCCGTTAAAAAAGAAGTGAAAACCGGGCTTACTAAGCCGGGAGTTTCTGTTGACCGGGTTTGTGAAATAATAGAGGGCCTGGAAAAAGGTGAAAAAGTAGTATTTGTGGGTAATGACGGGCTGAAAGACGGCAGCCCGGTAGAAACCAGGTAGCCATCTGATACTTTCGTTAACAACCTTTATCTCGATTATATTTTTCTTGCACCGGTTAATCCTTTTACTTAAGATGTTTTTAATATTTAGTTCAGTTTTTGCAGCAACCAATTCTTTGTTATTGAAACAGGTATAATTTGGAATAATGATTATAGAGGGGGTATAATATATGTCTGAAACAATACTTAAAGTAGAAGGAATGGGCTGTAATCAATGCAAGGCGGCTGTAGAAAATGCATTGAAAGGGATAGGCGGTGTAGAAAGTGTGCAGGTGGACCTGGAAGAAAAAGAAGTTGAGGTAAAAGGTTCTGCAGAGCGTGAACAGCTGGTTAAAGCAGTAGAAAATGTTGGTTATAATGTAGTGGGTTAATTTAAGAAGCATGCCGCGGGGATTAATGCCCCTGGCATGCTTCTTTTTAATTAAATCCATGAGCTTTGTTTCACTGCGAAGCATGAAAAATCCGGAGATTAAATACCGACATGATCCAAGCGGTGCAGGTTTTGTTTTTCTATAATATTGATTAATTTCAGGGGGTACTGGGAGTCCGTTGCATACCCGTCCCGCCTTAATGCCCAGGCTCCATTGAGGCTGTTATGCATAACTGCCCTGTACTGGTCGTACCACTTGGCGTTGAGCAGGAGTTCTTTGTGGTCTGCCCAGCTTCCTTTGGGATCGTTGTAGGCCCGGAATTCCGCGTCTATGTGGTATACTTTTCCGTTGTATTCTTCCCACGTGTTGGAAGTTACCGAACCTGCGGGTCCCTGTCCTTTAATACCAAAAAGGTTATACGACGTCTTCCCGGAATACTTGTCCACGGGTGAGTGCTGTCCCCAGCCCGTTTCTAAAATAGCCTGGGCGGTCTGCAGTGCTGCTGACATCCCGGTCTTTCGTTGAGATTCTTGGGCCAATTCCGAGGCAAAATCCAGGAACTTGCTTTTTTCTATTACAGGTTTTGAGCTGTATACCTTTCCGGTGTATACCCGTACCGGGATTGATTCACTTGTAATTACCCTGGAAGCAGTGGTTCCTACGGCTTGAATCTGCCAGTTCCCGGAATCATTGTTCCCGGGAGTCCAGGTGTATTTTTTACCGGGGCTGCTGCCGCCGGCAATAACTTTTTTATCGCCGCCGGGGGATATGAGCCTGTATTCTATCTTGTTTAAGGGAACATTGGCCGAAGACTTTAATTCGACCTGGCCGGAAAGGACCTGGTTGGGCCCTATGGAATTTAACAACAGCCTGGATTTTTCGGGCACGTGTACAGTTATGGGGTTGGTAGTAAATGTTGTACCCGCGCTGTCCTTAACCCTGGCTGCCAGCTGCCATGTTCCTGCCTTTTCCGGTGCCGGGAACCAACTAAAACTTGAATACCCGCTGGCACGTTTCAGAGTTGTTTCTTTACTGGTCTGTGGGTTAGTTAAGTAATATTCTACTTGACTGACTGAAAAATTCTTGGAAAGCCATAGTGTGACCGGTTTCTCGATTTCAGCACCGGAAGATACTCCTTTTAAAGCCAGTTTTTTGTCAACGCTTACATTCACTTCAACCGGGGGACTGTAATGTGCTTGTCCCAGCCGGTCATATGCTTTGACCCGGATAGAAGTATTGCCGTTATCCCAGTACTGCGGGGCCCAGCTGTAAGTTCCCTGGGGATCAGCTTTTCTTGTTACAATTACGTTACCCGTGTCTTTATTGGTGATTTCGTACTTTACATAACTGGCGACAAAGTTTAATCCGGGTTTTAAGGAAGCAGTACCCGTGATTTGCTGGTGGTTTTCCAGGCCTTCTAATGTTACTTGTGGTTTGACATTTAGCTTAACAGAGACTACATCACCGGCAAGGAAATTCCCCTGGCTGTCGTAAACAGCGGCGGCTAAAATTCGCGATCCTTCATAAAAGGGGTCAGGTACCCACTGGTGTATGCCTGTTATGCTGTTTCCCCTCGCAATGATGGGCCCCTTACCTGTTTCCGGGTCCAGCAGCAGAAAGCGAATTTCTGAAGCACTGCCTCTAAAACTGGCCTGCAGTCCGGTTGACTCGGTAATAACCTGCCCCGGGTTAATGTCCTGTATCTTCATGTCAAAAAACGGTTCTGTATCTGCAGGTTTGTTTGAATTAATATATACGGTCTTGGAAGCAGCGTCCCATCCTACTGATACTCCCAGGGCATTGCTTACCAGCCTTAAAGGGACAAAGGTGCGGCTGTCAAAAATTTGCGGCGGGACGTCAGAAAGCCCGTATGTGGTGTTATAATCAACTAACCTGTTGTTAATCCTCAGCTTAATAGAACTATTATCTTTGGTGATATCAACGGTCTTGTTTTCTTGATTCCATTTTACCCGGGCCCCCAGGGTTTCAGAAACCAGGCGGACTGGAACCAGGGTTCTCCCATTTTTTATTACAGGCGGGGGAGATGAGTTGATTTTTTCACCGTCAATTACCAGCGTTGTTTTTTTGGCTGCTGCTCCCTGGGAAGCTCCGCATGCCAGTACAACCATTACTGTGATTAATGCTAGTATCGTTAACCTGCTTTTCAAATTTTCAGCCTCTTTCTGCAAAATTTTTTACTCCTGTTATATTTGACCGGTTAAAAAGTTAAAAAGTTCCCGGTAACCTTTAAAAAATTTTGGGTGACATGGGGGTGACACGGGGACGGGGTTATTGACACATCACGCGTGATGTGTCAATAACCCCGTCCCCGTGTCACATAACACATTAATTTTTTTGTTATGTTTCCTAGTTTGCCTGTTCCTATGTTTTTATTGTTGAAACATACCAGGGGCATGATTCCCATCAGCGAGTTGGTTAAAAAAGCTTCTCCTGCATCCTTTAATTCTTTCGGCTGTACAGGGCGTTCTTCTGTTTCAATACCTGCTGAATGTGCCATTTCTATAACCTTTTCTCTCGTGATGCCCGGCAGCAGTCCTGAGGATACGTCCGGGGTGATAAGTTTATTTTCTCGTACTATAAACAGGTTGCTGACGGTGCCCTCGCAGAGATTTCCGGCCGTATTTAAAAAAATACCCTCGTTCCAGCCGTTATAAGCAGCTTCCTGGCGTCCGAGTATATTTTCCATGAAGTTTAACGTCTTCAGAAAAGTGAAAAGAGAATTTTCATTGCGGCGGTTTTTTAAAAGCCCGGTTTGAAAACCTTCTTGGTAATGGCAGTCTTCATATGGTTGTCCCGGTCTGGCTGTTATAACCATGGTGGTGTTTTCCGGGCTTTCACCGGCGCTAATGGTGAGGCGCAGGCTGCCGTTATTCAGTGCATTGGCGTTTATCAATTCAAACAGCATGGAAGTTATCTCTTCTTTGTTATACGTGCAGGCAATATTAATTTGGGGTGCTGAATTGAGAAGCCTGTCCAGGTGTTTTTTTACAAAAAGCGGTTGCCCGTTATATACGCGTATAGTTTCGAAAAGCCCGTACCCGTATAAAAAACCCCTGTCGTATATCGATATTAATGCTTCATCTTTTTTTACAATATTGCCGTTAATGCTGGTGTACCAGGCCATTTTTTCACTCTCCTCTCTTTAATCTACAGTCCCAGTGCGTTTATAAGTGCCCTGGCCTTGTCCAGGGTCTCTTCATATTCCGCGAGCGGCTCTGATCCGGCAGTTATACCGCCTCCTACCTGGAAGTACAGCCTGTCTTCTTTTTTTATTATAGTACGTATTACTATGTTTAAGTCGGCACGACCGTCAAATCCTATATATCCTATCGATCCCGTGTATATGCCCCTTCTTACCGGTTCTAGTTCTTCTATGATCTCCATGGCTCTTATTTTCGGGGCCCCGGTTATCGAGCCCCCGGGGAAAGATTCTTTTAAAAGATCTACAACATCTTTTTCTGCGGGCAATTCTCCTTCTGCAGTGGAAACCAGGTGAAAGACAGTGGCGTATTCCTCCAGGCAGACAAGTTCCGGTACTTTTACAGAGCCCACACGGCAAACGCGTCCCAGGTCGTTGCGTTCTAAATCCACTATCATCATTAGCTCTGCATGATCTTTTTCGCTGTTCACAAGTTCTTCCCTGAGCATGCGCTCCTTTTCTATCGTTTTTCCCCTGGGCCTGGTGCCTTTTATCGGCCGCGTCTGTACTTTTTTGCCGTCTACTTTCATAAAACGTTCCGGTGAGGAACTAATGACTTTAAAATCCCCGAAATTTAGATATGAGGCAAAAGGAGCAGGGTTTATCTCCCGAAGTTTTTTATATAATTGCCAGGTGTCCCCCCTGTAGTCTGTAAAAAAACGCTGGGTCAGGTTGGCCTGGAAGATGTCGCCGGCATATATGTAATCTATAACTTTTTGTACTGCCTGCGAGTATTCTTCTTTTGTAAAGTCTCCGCGAAGTTTGCCCCTCACCGGGGTGGTTCCGCTAACATATTTGCGTGTATTTCTGTTTAAAAGGGCTTCCATTTCGTTGAGCCTTTTATCAGCCCTTTTAAGTGCTTTATTTCCTTTTTCAGGCAAGCCGGTCGAAATAATATATACCTTATTTTCTACATGGTTTACAGCTGCAATTACGTCGTAGAATCCCAGGCTGCAGTCCGGGGTTTTTAGATCATCTTCGGTATCAACAGGCAGTTTTTCAAACTGCCGTCCCAGGTCATAGCTAAAATATCCCACGGCGCCTCCGTTTAACGGAAATCCCGTGCTGCATGCAGGCATAGCATATAAATTTAACAGGCGCTGCAGTTCGTCCACGGGTGATGCGTGATAACAATATGTGTTGTTGTTTTGATTTAACTTTATTTTTCTGCCTTTAGCTTCAAATGTGATAAAAGGAAGTGCTCCCAGGAAAGAATGTATTCCTGATTTTTCCCCGTAAAGCCCTGAATCTAAAAGAAAACTATAAGGTGAATTTTTAATATTTCCGTATAACTGCAGGCTGTCTGGTTTTAAATCAACCTGCTTGATCAGCGGCAGGCTCAATGCGCACACCTCCGGTCATAGAAAGAAAGTTCGCCAGAAGTTTTTTACCCCCGCCGGTTAGTATAGATTCCGGGTGAAATTGTACACCTTCTACTGTATAGCGGCGGTGGCTGAGGCCCATAATACAGCCGTCATCAGTATGTGCTGTTACTTTTAATTCTTTCGGCAGGCCCTTAGCTTTTACGGCAAGTGAGTGGTAGCGCGCTGCAAAAAAAGGGCTGGAAAGTCCATTAAAAACTCCTGTTTCCCCGTGATATACTTTTGATGCTTTACCGTGTACCGGGTGTCTTGTCTCGTATACTTTGCCGCCAAAAGCCTGGCCGATTGCCTGGTGACCCAGACATACTCCCAGCACGGGCAGTTTACCGGCGAAGTACCGGGCGACTTCTACTGAGATGCCGGCGTCTTCGGGCCCGCACGGGCCGGGAGACAGTACAATATGGGTAGGGCTCATTTCCTCGATTTTTTCTGTGGTTATCCTGTCGTTGCGAAATACCCTGGTTTCAGCACCAAGCTCACCGAGAAACTGGTAGAGGTTGTACACGAAAGAGTCATAATTGTCCACCAGTAATATCACTTTCATGCCCCCTGTATTATTATATTTAAATATACAAATAAAAAAGACCAGCACGTATGCACTGGTCCTCATCCCGGTTCTCTCGAGTCGTCTCCTCATTATCTATACTTATCTCACCTGCAAACTGGCCTCAGCTTTTAATTGTTATGTAAAAATTATCATGTAATATATACAAAGTCAAGATAGGTAGAGATTTTTATAATTGTCACCTTTTAACTTTTTGTGTTAATATTATGATACGGTAGGATGGTAGTATGGTAGGAAACTGGGAAAGTGAAATAAAATAATATATCTGAGCAGTATGGTAGAGGAGGCAGAGTAGTTTAAGCAGTTTTAAAGTATTCCTTTCCGGAGTACTTTATATTTTTCAAAAGGATTGGTTAGTCATTTTGGATATACATCATTCTACCGGAAAAAGTAAATCCGGAGGTTGGTATTGTATGATAGTTATAATGAATCAGAACGCAGGGCAAGAACAGGTTGATAGTTTGATTTCTCTGCTGCAGGACTCGGGTTTTGGTGTACATCTCTCCCGGGGAGTGGAGCGCACTGTAGTAGGTGTTATTGGTGAAAGAACGCGCATGGAAAAATTGGCACTCGATGCCAGGGCAGGAGTGGACAGGGTTTTGCCGGTTTCAGAACCGTATAAGCTAGCTAGCAGGACATTTAAACCTGAAGATACAGTAGTGCAGGTGCGGGATCTTAAAATAGGCAGAGATAATATACTGGTTATGGCCGGGCCCTGTGCCGTAGAAAGCAGGGAGCAGATATTAGCTTCTGCCCGGGCAGTAAAAAATGCTGGTGCCGGTGTGTTAAGGGGCGGTGCTTTTAAACCGCGCACATCACCGTACTCGTTCCAGGGATTAAAACAGGAAGGCATGGAATTGCTGGAAGAAGCCAGCCGGGAAACTGGATTGCCGGTTGTTACAGAAGTTATGGACAGTAGTACTCTTCCACTGGTGGCGCGGCATGCCGATATACTGCAGATAGGGGCAAGAAATATGCAGAATTTCAGCTTGCTCAGTGAAGTCGCCAATGCAGGAAAGCCGGTTTTGTTAAAGCGCTCACCCTGTGCTGCCATCGAAGAATGGCTGTTAGCTGCCGAGTATATATTAAAAGAGGGAAACGGCCAGGTTATACTCTGTGAGCGGGGAATTAAAACTTTTGAGAAATTTACCCGCAATACCCTTGATTTAACAGCAGTTCCTGTTCTAAAACATCTTACTCATTTACCGGTAGTAGTAGACCCCAGCCATGCCATAGGAAAATGGCGTTATATAAGGCCCATGTCCCGGGCAGCCATAGCTGCAGGGGCGGACGGTTTATTAATAGAAGTTCATCCTGAGCCGGATAAGGCATTGAGTGACGGCCCGCAGTCCCTGACTCCAGAAAATTTTCAGGCAGTTATGCAAGATGTTACACGTACTGCCCTGGATATGCATAAAGTTGTAGGGTCGGTGTCTTAATGAAAATTTTTAATAATGTAACTGTAATTGGCCTGGGGTTGATTGGTGGTTCGCTTGCCCGGGCAATAAAACAGCAAAAACTGGCCTGCAAAGTAACAGGTGTGGACCCAAATGCGGATAATTTGCGAGCAGCCATAGAACAGGGTGCTGTTGATGAAGCAGGAGAGTCTATAGAATGTGCAGGCAGCTCGGATTTAATAATTATAGCTGCACCGGTTAACGCAACTCTGCGTATTTTAAAGGATATCGGCCCGCATCTTTTATCCGGGACAATAATAACGGATGTTTGCAGTTCTAAAAAACAGTTAATGTCCTTTACTTCGTCTGTTTTGCCCGCCGGAACATGTTTTATCGGCGGGCACCCCATGACAGGGTCGGAAAAAAGTGGTTTTACAGCTAGCAGCCCCTACCTTTTCAAAAATTCTTATTACGTGTTAGTACCTGCAGAGACCAGCTGCAGTGAAGCATTTGACAAAATGGTTTCTTTGGTTAAGGGGATTGGAGCAGTCCCTGTAGAGTTGTCCCCGGAATTGCATGATGCAGCAGTTGCTGCAGTAAGCCATCTTCCTCATTTAACAGCTGCAGCGCTCTTAAATACCCTGGGTACACTCAGCGAGTTTAACACAGCTTACCCGCTTGCAGCCGGGGGTTTTAGCGATACTACCCGGGTTGCTTCAGGAGACCCCTGGATGTGGCAGGAGATATTGCTTTCAAATCGAAAAGAAATAGTTAATATATTAAATATATTCTTAAATGAGCTGCAAAAATACAAGGCGGCCCTTGAAAACAATGATGAAGAAAGTATACTGGAACAATTGACACTGGCAAGAGAAATTCGTTCACGGATAAAGTTATAAAATCTTAAAGAAAAAGGGATTGCAGTTAAAAAAATATATTTATTATGTTGGAGATGAGTATGAAAAGCGCTCTAAATATTAAACCTGTAAAATCTATAAAAGGAACATTAACAATCCCTGGCGACAAGTCTATATCTCACAGGGCAGCAATATTTGGGGCCCTGGCACACGGGTCTACTTGTATAAGTAATTTTTTAAATGCCGGGGATTGTTTATCAACGCTGGACTGTTTGAGGCAGCTGGATGTAGAAATTGAAGGACCAGCTGGAGATAGTAATGATATTGTAGTACATGGTGCAGGCTTTCATGGAATAAAGGAACCGGCAGATGTATTGTATGCTGGAAATTCAGGCACAACAATCAGGCTCATGACCGGCTTGCTCGCCTCGTTCCCCCTGTATGCCGTTATTACCGGTGACCATTCTCTGCGGGAGCGCCCCATGGACAGAATTATTAAACCGCTTACTAAAATGGGGGCGTGTATAAGCGGGCGCATGGAAAATACTTATCCACCCCTTTCTATAAAGGGAAATGGACGTTTAAGTGGTTTATGTTATAAATCTCCTGTTGCCAGCGCGCAGGTTAAATCAGCAATACTTCTGGCCGGTCTGCAGGCCAACGGGGAAACCTCTGTCGAAGAGCCGTTGTTGTCCAGGGATCATACTGAACGCATGCTGGAACATTTTGGTGTCGAGGTAACTCGCAGTAACCGGGGTGTAGCAGTAAAAGGCCCTGCTGTTCTTTCAAGACGCAACTTTACAGTACCGGGCGATATATCATCTGCTGCATTTTTTATGGTAGCTGCTTCAATAATACCGGGTTCCGATGTTTGTATCAGGGGAGTTGGCGTGAATCCTACCCGCACTGGTGTTATAGAGGTATTGCAAAAAATGGGAGCCGGTATAATACTGCAAAATGAACGGGAAGAATGTGGAGAGCCGGTTGCAGATATACGAGTACACTGCGCTTCCTTAAAAGGTGTGAGCCTGGGAAGCGATATTGTGCCCAGGATTATTGATGAAATTCCTGTGCTGGCGGTTGCAGCAGCAATGGCACGAGGTAAAACAGAAATATACGGTATTGAGGAATTAAAATATAAAGAGACTAACCGGGTTGAAGCTATTATAATGCAAATGCACAATATAGGTGTTAATGTTGAAGAAATTGAAGGCGGTATAAGGATAAACAGCACTGAAAGTATTGCCGGTGGTAAATGCTGTAGCTGTGGAGATCACCGCATGGCAATGGCAATGGCAGTTGCAGGTATGGCAGCCCGGCACGAGACTGTTATAGAAGAGCCTGACTGCATAGGAATTTCTTTTCCCGGGTTTTATGATGTATTAAAATCTATTGCAGTAGAATAATACAGGATAGAACAGATTTATTTTTTGATCTAAGAGGATATTGCATTTCAATGTCGAAACAGGTAATATAGTTTGTACTAAATTAGCGGAGATGTCTTATGGAGCATGATTTTCAAATAGCTATTGACGGGCCGGCCGGCGCTGGTAAAAGTACCGTTGCGGTACAAGTTGCCGTAAAGCTCGGTTTTTTATATATAGATACTGGAGCTATATACAGGGCAGTAACTTTTGCTGCCGTGAAAAGTGGAATAGATTTAGCAGATAGTGATGCTGTTGCTGCTGCAGCAGCAAAGTTAAATGTGGAAATGTATTTTGACCGGGAAAAACTGTACCGTATTTACATAGATGGCGAGGATGTTACTGGTAATATTCGTACTCCTGAAATATCTCGCAATGTTTCTACAGTAGCTCAGATCCCTGCTGTACGTGAGGCCTTACTGGATAAGCAAAGAAATATGGCTGCAGGCGGCCGCGTAGTTATGGAAGGTAGGGATATTGGGACTTCAGTTCTCCCCCGGGCTGAGTACAAATTTTTCCTGACTGCAAGTTCCCGGGAAAGGGCAATGCGGCGTCACAGGGAACTTGTTTCACAGGGGTATGGTGTTACGTTTGAAAGTATGCTGGAAGATATACAGCAAAGGGATAATGCTGACAGCTTACGAAGCATTTCGCCGTTGAAGCCTGCCCCGGATGCCATTCATATAGATTGTTCTGAAACTAATGTGGAACAGGTGGTTGATTTTATTGTTCTAAAAGTTACAGGGGGTAAAATTTAATGTTTTACCGTATTGCCAGGATAATATGCAGGGCAATACTGTTGTTATTGCGCCGCTGGGATGTCCGGGGAGTTGATAATATGCCGCGTGATGGCGGCGTCATTGTTGTGTCTAATCATATAAGTTATTGGGACCCTGTTATAGTAGGATGTGCCTTTAATCGAAAAATAAACTTTATGGCTAAACTGGACCTTTTTAAGGTCCCCCTGGTTAATATAATTATTAAGAATTTGGGGGCTTTTCCAGTAAAAAGAAAAGGTACTGATACAGGTGCTATACGTCATTCCCTGAAATTGCTTGCCCGTGGTGAAGTGCTGGGTATTTTTCCTGAAGGTACTAGAAGTACTTCACAGGAATTAATGGAATTTCACATGGGGGGCGCTATGCTTGCTGTAAAAGGGAATGCACCTGTTCTCCCGGTAGCAATAGAGGGTAGCCCTGGATTACTAGGAAAAGTGCGTGTTTCAATAGGAGAGCCTTTAAGTTATTCATCACAGGAAAACCAGCAGGAAACCCAGAAAGCAAGAATTAAAAAGCTTAGTGAGCAGGTTATGCAGGAGCTTACATGTCTTAAAAAAGGTATTTCAAAATAGTGGTGGTAAAATGAGAGTATATATTGCTGCAAAAGCAGGATTTTGTTTTGGCGTAAAAAGAGCTATTGATATGGCAGTTCAATCAGCAAGAAATAGAGATGGTCCTTTGTGTTCACTGGGCCCGCTGATCCATAATCCCCAGGTGGTAAACTCCCTTTCCAAGCAGGGGATAAATGTAATAGAGGATGTGGAACAGGCTGGTATCGGAAGTGCTCTTGTTATACGATCACATGGTGTTGCGCCGGAATTACACCGGCGGGCTGAGAACTTAAACATAGAAGTAATTGATGCCACATGCCCGTTTGTTTCCAAGGCTCAACAAACTGCACAGAAGTTAATGCAGGAAGGGTTCCAGGTGGTCATTGTAGGTGAAAAAAGCCACCCTGAAGTGCGGGGCCTGGTAGGTTGGTCATCAGGCACTGCAATAGTAGTTAAGGATGAGCATGAAGCTGGTCTGTTGAGCAATTTCGATTCTATAGGAGTAATTGCTCAAACTACTCAATCGCGGGAGCGTTTTCATAAAGCAGTAGAAGTTTTAAAAAGTAAGTGTGACAGGATTCAGGTGTGGGATACTATTTGCCATGCTACAGGAGAACGCCAGCAAGCGGCCGTGGAATTGGCCGAACAAGTAGGCATAATGATTGTTGTTGGCGGTTATAACAGTGCAAATACAAAAAAATTAGCCATGCTTTGCCGTACTACTTCGACTCCAACATATCATGTTGAGGTTGCAGAAGAATTAAACCCTCAGTGGTTTAAAGGCGTTAAAGACGCCGGGTTAACGGCAGGAGCATCTACACCTGACTGGATTATAGAGGAGGTTTATAGGTATATGAAAGCAATTGATGATTTTAACAAGAATGAAAGTGAAGAGGAGGTACAAACACCAGAGGCCCCGTCAGGTTCAGAAGAGCAAGCAGCTGAAGAAACACCAGAGCCGGTAGTTGAAGAAACACCAGAACCGGTAGTTGAAGATACGCCAGAACCGGCAGCTGAAGATACTCAAACGGACCAGGGAATGGATGAGGCTGTTGATGTGAAGTCCCTCCGGCCAGGAGACATTGTGAAGGGTACTGTAGTTCAAGTAGCTAATGACGAAGTCCTTGTTGATGTAGGGGTTAAGTCTGAGGGCGTAGTTCCGTTAAAAGAACTTTCTTGTTACAGCATAAACTCTCCCCAGGAAATTGTTCAACAGGGAGATGAAATAGATGTGCTGGCCTTAAAAAATGAAGACAGTGAAGGCAGGTTGATTCTTTCCAAACAGCGGGCAGATGCTGAAAAATCCTGGCCCGTTTTAAAAGAAAAAATGGATAACGGTGAACCTGTTGAAGGTGTTGTTCGCGAAGTTGTTAAGGGCGGCCTTTTAGTCGACCTGGGTTTAAGAGCTTTTCTACCGGCTTCGTTGGTAGAAATTGGTTATGTAGAAGATTTGCAGCAGTATGTAGGTCAAGATATTATGGCCAAGGTTATAGAGCTAAACCGCTCCAGGAAAAAAGTTATTCTCTCTAGAAAAGAGATGCAGGAAGAAGAAAAAGCCCAAAATCGCAAGGAAATATTAGAAGATCTAGAAGAGGGCGATACTGCAGAAGGTGTAGTCCGGCGTCTAACCAATTTCGGTGCTTTTATAGATATCGGCGGTATTGATGGTTTGCTGCATATTTCAGAGATGGCATGGTACCGGATTGAGCATCCTTCCGACGTTGTTAACGTTGGGGATGAACTGAAGGTAAAAATTTTGCGCCTGGACAAAGAAAATGAAAAAGTATCCCTGGGCCTCAAACAGGTACTTCCCAGCCCGTGGGAAGGTGTTGATCAGAAGTACCCTGTTGATAGCGAGGTAGAAGTTGAAGTAGTTCGCCTTGCACCGTTCGGGGCTTTTGTAAGATTAGAGCCAGGAGTAGAAGGTTTGGTTCATATATCGCAGCTGGCAGAGCATCATGTATCTGAGCCAAGTGAGATAGTAAGTGAAGAAGATAATATTACAGTAAGAGTGTTGAGTGTTGATACTGAAGAGAAAAGAATACGCTTATCTCTTAAAGATGCAGGAAAGATAGAAAAGGAAAGGCAAAAAGAACCGGAGAAGCCTGCACGGGCCCCTAAGAAAGAACAGCCCAAGGCCCAGCCTAAAAAAGCTCCCCAGCAAGGATATTCACAGGATAACTCCGATGAAAGCGACGGTGGAGCAATCACCATTGGTGAAATGGTTGGCGATATCTTTAAGGACAAAAATTATAAATAAGATTAATAAAGCCCTTCGGGGCTTTTTTTTTGCATATATAACATTTACCTGGGTAATCTAATTAAGGCAAATTATAAAAAAAATGCAGGGGGAGGTAAATGTTATCATGACCGAGCTGCCTATAGGCCTGCTTGTTTTAATAGTTGTCTCTCTATTGATTTATTTCGGGTTGGCCCAGAGAGTATTAGATAGGTTAAGGCTGTCTGACAGGTCAGCGTTAATTATAATTGGTGCACTTATAGTTGGAAGTTTTATAACTATACCTGTTTCCAGTGGGAATTATGATGTATCAATTAATGTAGGCGGAGGAATAATACCCCTGGTTCTTGCAGGTTATTTATTAGTAAAAGCAAGAAGTTACAGCGCTTTTTATAAGGCTGGATTTGCTACAATTGTTACAGCAGGGGTAATTTACGGTGCTGGGTCATACTGGGGTGCAGGAGATACCGAGCCCGGTGGACAGATTTTTGGTTTTTTAGATGCTGTATGGGCATATCCATTAATTGCAGGGGTAGTAGCATATATAACAGGCAGGTCGCGCCGTGCTGCTTTTATAGCTGCAACACTTGGAGTAATGTTGACAGACGTGGGTTACTTAATCTGGCTTGTTACAGGCGGCCAGGCAATTGGCACAGTAGCAATAGGTGGCGGGGGCGCTTTTGACACTATTGTGTTGTCTGGTATTGTGGCAGTGCTGTTGGCCGAAATTATCGGTGAAGTACGTGAGCGGGCACAGAAAATACAATCACACCAGGGGCAAGAGGCAGCTTTAAAGGGACTAAAAAAACCAGTTAGCAATGTTGATGAACCAGCAGAAAAGAGCAGCAGGGACAAGGAGGGGAGTCCCGAATGAAAAAGTGCCGCAGTTTAGCAATATCAGTTATTAGTTTATTAATAATATGTACTGTTTTTTTTGTAAATGGCGGCAGCAAGCCGGGTTATGCTGCTATGCCAAACTTACCGCTGGCTAATTCCTTGCAGACACTACATGAAGATGGCAGAGTTTTTACTATTAAAAATAAAAAAGATAAATTAGTAAGCAAAATGAGCCGCATAGTTTCCGTGGGAGACAAAATAATTACTAATAAAGGTGAAATTTTTCGTGTAGATAAGGTTAAAGGTGAAAGTGCTACTGCAGTGTTTTTAGGTACAGATGGTAGTTTTAAAGCATGGCAAGAGAACCTTTCTAATCCCAGTGTACCCGTACTTAACCAGGTGAGTAAAAAGAAAAAAAATAACAAAGTAGGGATATATCATACTCATAGTGAAGAATCTTATATTCCTTCTGACGGAAAAAGGAGTATTCCTGGGAACGGGGGCGTTTTTAAGGTTGGTGAAACTCTTGCTGCAAGCTTTAAAAAACAGGGAGTTGAAGTTATACACGAAAAGGCAGATCACGGGCCCAGGGACAAAAATGCTTATAATCGCTCTCGCCGCACGGCATCAGCATTATTAAGGAAAAACCCGGCAGCTATTATAGACATTCACCGCGACGGCATTCCAGATCCTGATTATTATAATAAAACAATAAAAGGTAAAGAAGCTACACAGCTCCGGCTTGTAATAGGACGGCAGAATCCTAACAAGGAATCTAACAAGGATTTTGCCAGAAAAGTAATGGCAGAAGTTAACCAGCAGTATCCTGAGCTGATTAAAGAAATTTTTATAGGCAAAGGCAATTACAATCAAGATCTTTCACCTACTGCACTGCTGGTGGAAGCAGGGACTTACACTAACGAAAGAGAAAGGGCAGAACAAGCAATCCGCTTTCTTGGCGACGCGCTTCCTGGAGTACTGGGGATTGGAAAAGCTGGGGCCCAAAAAGGCAGTTACGGTGATCCCAAAACAAACACACCCGGGGGATGGCTGGCTTTATTAACAATCCTGGCTATTATAGTTATAGGCGGAGGAGCTTACCTTGTAATAACCTCCGGCGGTTTTTCTGCTGCCAGGGAAAAAATAAGCAAGTATTCTAGCAAGGAGTTCTCCCATATTTTTACTCCGAGACGTAGAAAATAAGTCTATCTCGTAAGTACAAACTTGACTTAAGTGAACATGTATTAGATAATATTAACATAATTTTTACGAGAGGAGTGTCCCCATGGGGGGCTCACAGCTGAAAGTACAATCCGTTTCCCCTGATGGTATTGCCGCAGAAATGGGAATAGAACCAGGGGATTTTATTTTGCGTATTGATGACCGTGAAGTTTTTGATATTATAGATTACCGTTTTTATATAGCAGAAGATAAACTAAATGTACTGCTTGAAAAGCAAGACGGTGATCTCTGGCTGCTGGATATAGAAAAAGACTGGGATGAAAACCTGGGAATAGTTTTTGAAAATGATGGGCTGGGTAAAATAAAAAGGTGCCGCAATAAATGTATTTTTTGTTTTGTAGACCAGCTGCCGCGTGGAATGAGAAAAAGCCTGGGGATTAAAGATGATGATTACAGGCTGTCTTTTTCACACGGTAATTTTATAACTTTAACTAATGCCAATCATGAGGATTTGCAAAGAATTGCCAGCATGCGAATTACTCCCCTCTACATATCAGTACATACTACCAACCCGCGCCTTCGTGCTGAAATGATGCGAAATCCCGGGGCCGGTAAAATACTTGAGCAGCTTGAATTCCTAGTTCGGGAAGGTATAGAAATACATGCACAGGCAGTACTGTGCCCGGGAATCAACGACGGGGAAGAATTAGAAAAAACAGTCCGGGACCTGGCCGGCCTGTGGCCCGGTGTGCGTTCACTAGCCCTGGTTCCTGTAGGGCTTACTGGATACCGTGAAGGACTCTATGATTTAAAGAGTTTTACTATCCCCGGGGCACGGGAAATACTATATAAGGTAGAGAAGTGGCAGGAGGAGTTTGTAGATAGTTTTGATTATCCTTTTGTCTTTGCTGCTGATGAATTTTACCTGCTTGCGGGAAAAAGTTTTCCTATTGCAGATTGCTACGGGGGGTTTCCCCAGGTAGAAAACGGTGTTGGATTAAGCAGGCTTTTTGAGGACCGGTGGAATGAAATTAAACGCAATTTACCCCTGAGTATTTCTGTTCCTGCTGAAGTTAAGGTGGTTACCGGGCAGCTTGCTTTGCCGGTTTTACAAACGGCAGTAGAAGATCTTAACAAGATACAAGATCTTCATGTGCAGCTAGTGCCGGTAGAAAATAATTTTTGGGGTCGCGAGGTAACTGTGAGCGGATTATTGACCGGTAGGGATATAATGGAACAGGTGGATTCTTCTGGTGTAGATATTGTAATTGTACCTGCGTCTGCTTTAAAAGCAGATGCTCCGGTGTTTTTAGATGATATTACTCTGGAGGATCTGTCCTGTAAGCTTGGTATACCTGTTAAAGCAGCTGAAACTGCCGGTGAACTTGTAGAGGCAATTACAGGACAGGTAGTAGAAGAAGAGACTGCAGAGGAGTATTTCTTTTAATTTTAAAATTCCTGAAAGTCTTAAACGCAGGTAACGATCTGCAAAGTTAAAGGGCCGGAGGATTTCCGGATGGTAGCGGAGTCTGGGTGCGCTGCATGTCCCTGGGGATTAAATTTCAAATTATTGCTTATTGCAGCAGGAACTAAGTGTATAAGGGTAACTGGTGAACTCTATATAAACTTTTAGTTTTAAAAATGAAACATAGAAGCTGGTGATAATAATGTCGAAACCGGTAGTAGCTATGGTAGGTCGGCCAAATGTCGGTAAATCTACCCTTTTTAATAGAATAATAGGTGAAAGAAAAGCTATCGTGGAAAGTAAACCGGGTGTAACCCGGGATAGGCTGTACCAGGAAGCCGAGTGGAACGGGACAGAATTTATGCTTATAGATACGGGCGGCATGGAACCCGGCAGTTCTGGTAATTTTATTGACGAAGTTTGCAAGCAGGCCTACCTGGCTATAAATGAATGTGAAATTATAATGTTTCTGGTAGATGCCAGGGCGGGAATAACACCGGTAGATGAAGAAATTGCTGCTATTTTGCGCAGTGCTGGTAAGCCTGTTATTTTAATAGCCAACAAGGTGGAAAATTTCCTGGATAATACCGGTTACATGGAATTTTATAAGCTGGGTCTTGGTGAACCTGTACCTGTATCAGCAGCGCAAGGCTTTAATTCAGGTGACCTGTTGGATATGTTGGTTGCCGGGCTTCCCCGTCCAGTAGAAGAAGATAACGATGTTAATGAAATAGATCTTGCAGTAATCGGGCGTCCAAATGTGGGTAAATCTTCGCTCGTAAATATGCTTCTGGGTGAAGATCGGGTTATTGTCAGCCATGTTCCCGGTACAACCAGGGATGCTATAGATACCTTTTTTTATTCAGATCAGCAGTCTTACAAAATTGTTGATACTGCTGGAATTCGCAGGAGAAGTCGTATCAAGCAATCTACGGAAAGGTTCAGCATAAGCAGGTCTTTTAAGGCAGTGAACAGGTGTGAAATTGCTCTTATGATGATAGATGCTGTTGAAGGAGTAACTGACCAGGATAAGAGAATTGCTGGATATGCTCATGATAGGGGAAAAGCCAGTATAATATTAATTAATAAATGGGATTTACCGGAAAAAGATGAAAAGGCGGCTTCCCGGTTTATTGAACATGTTAGATCCAACCTCCCTTTTATGTCATATGCTCCCATTCTTTTTATAAGCTGTCTTACGGGGCGCGGGATGAACAAGGTTTTAGACATGGTAAATTATGTGGCTGACCAGGCAGCATTGAGAGTTAGTACTTCCCAGTTAAATAAAATTATTGAAGATGCAGTTCTTCATAACCCACCCCCGGCTAGAAAAGGGAAGAGCCTGAAGATATATTATGCTACGCAGGGTGGTGTGAACCCGCCTACCTTTTTATTGTTTTGCAATAACTCGCAGTTAGTCCATTTTTCTTACCTGCGTTATTTGGAAAACCAGTTTAGAAATGTTTACGGGTTCGAGGGTACACCTATGAAATTAGTTTTTCGTGAGCGTGAAAAGTCTGCTTTTACAAAATAATATTTTTTTTCAGGGGTGAATTATGCACTTTTTAATAGCTGTAGTCATCAGTTACTTGATTGGATCTGTACCGGTAGGTTTTATAGTTTCCAGGCTAAAAGGTGTTGATATAAGGCAGTACGGCAGCGGTAATATTGGCACAACTAATGTATGGCGCAGCCTGGGCCCGGTTCCCGGTCTTCTAACTTTTCTGGGTGATACTGCAAAAGGTGCTGTATCGGTATTTATAGGATTAAAAGCCGGCGGCCAGGGAATAGAATTGCTTTGTGGAATAGCTGCAATATTAGGTCACAGCTGGCCTGTTTATTTGCGTTTTAAAGGTGGAAAGATTATAGCCACGGGGTTGGGTGTTCTGGCTGCTTTATCCTGTAAAACGGCATTGCTGGCTGTACTGGTATGGTTGGTAACAGTTGGAGTAAGCAGGTACATATCCCTGGGATCTATACTGGCAGCTCTTTCTGTACCCTGCTGGATGTATCTTTTCCAATTAGAGAGAATGTATTTTTTATTCGGTATATTGACAGCTTTTTTTGCTGTAATAAAACACCGGTCAAATATAGTAAGGTTATTCAGTGGAAAAGAATTTAAAATAGGTAATAATAATAAAAAAGATGAATAAGAAAGGGGGAACAGCCATGAATAACAAGATAGCAATAATAGGTGCAGGGAGCTGGGCCACTGCTCTGGCTGTATCTCTGGCCCGCCACCGTTCTGATATATATATATGGGCTAGAAGACAAGAACATGTGCTTGAGATAAACCGGGAGCATAAAAATAGCAAATATTTACCTGGTATAGAGCTCCCTTCCAGGGTGTTTGCTTCTAATTCCCTGGAAGATACCCTTTCAGGAGCAAAAATGACTGTAATGGGAGTTCCTTCGCATTCTTTTCGCAAAGTATTGAAAGAAATAAAACCTCTTTTGAATTCAGATACCCTGATTGTAAATACGGCCAAGGGGCTTGAAGAAGATACTCTTTTGCGCTTGTCCGAGGTATTCAAGGAGGAAATGGGAGAAAAAGAACTTTACAGGTACATAGTATTATCCGGACCCAGCCACGCCGAGGAAGTAGCGCGCGATATTCCTACTGCAGTCGTGGCAGCATCTATGTCTATAGAATCAGCACAAAAAGTGCAGGATCTGTTTATGGACCGCTGCATGCGTATATATACAAACCCGGATACCATAGGGGTAGAACTGGGCGGGGCCCTGAAAAACATAATTGCCCTGGGTACTGGAATAGCAGATGGCCTGGAATTTGGGGATAATACAACTGCAGCGTTAATTACTCGTGGATTAGCCGAAATAACACGCCTGGGAATAAACCTTGGTGCTAACCCGCTCACTTTTAACGGCCTGGCAGGAGTCGGTGATTTAATGGTTACCTGTACCAGCCAGCACAGCCGCAACCGCAGGGCTGGCAGAGAAATAGGCCAGGGAGCCAGCCTGGAACAAGCACTGGAAACAGTTAATATGGTAGTTGAAGGAGTGCGTACTACCAGGGCAGCAGTGAAATTAGCCCACAAGTTGGATGTTGAAATGCCTATTACTGAACAGATGCATAAAGTCCTTTTTGAAAACCTGTCCCCCAGGACTGCTGTTATTAATCTAATGAGCCGCGGCGGGCGCCATGAATTGGAAGAAGCTGCGCTATCAAGCGTTAAATTCTGGACATCTGAGATTTAATTAAGAATAAGTTGGTGACAGGCACTAACTTATTCTTAACATTATAAACACCGTTAAACTATGACCAATATAAGATTATGTTTAACGGTATTTTTTATATTTAACTGCTGTAAATATTTTACATATACATATGATAAAAATAAAGTACTGGTTGTCTGGGCAATTTCTAAGCAAATTAGACAAAAATTTTTTGTTAATTAATTCCTGTAAAACGAGCTTTGATGTAATAATTACAATAAATATACATATATATATATTGTTAATGTGTGCCATCATTAAGAAAAAATACATTCTATAAGCCGGAATAGGAATACCGGGTTAAGAATGTTAAAACTAAAGCTTTTATCTTTTACAAGGGGGGAGTGCGTGAATGGAAAAACAGGATATTTTCCGTGACATTGCTGAGCGTACAGGTGGAGATATTTACCTCGGCATTGTTGGCGGAGTTCGTACGGGAAAATCAACTTTTATTAAAAGGTTTATGGAGCTTTTAGTAATACCTGAGATTGAAAATGAGTATGACCAGGAAAGGACAACTGACGAGCTTCCTCAGAGTGGAGCAGGACGTACTGTAATGACAACCGAGCCTAAATTCATACCTAACGAGGCCGTAGATATAGAAATAACCCCGCAGCTACAAGTAAAAATGCGCATGGTAGATTGTGTAGGCTACCGTGTAGAAGGTGCCCTGGGGTATGATGAAGAAGAAGGCCCGCGCATGGTTTCTACACCATGGTACGAAGAACCTATATCCTTTGAAGAAGCTGCAGAAATTGGTACGCGCAAAGTTATTAGTGAACATGCTACCATGGGTATTGTAATGACAACTGACGGTTCTATTACTGACATTGAACGTAATAATTACGTAGAAGCTGAGGAGCGAGTAATAGAAGAATTAAAAGATATTCACCGTCCTTTTTTAATTATTTTGAATTCTACCCATCCTCATGATGAAGATACTATAACACTTGCCGATGAAATTACTGAAAAATATGATATCCCAGTAATTCCTTTAAACGTAATGGAAATTACCCAGCAAGATATTTACATGGTAATGGAGAAAGTATTGTATGAATTTCCTGTTAATGAAGTAAACATAAATTTACCGTCCTGGATTGAAGAGTTGGAAAACAGCCACTGGCTGCGCCGCCAGTTTGAAGATGCAATACAGGAAAATGCACAAAAAGTACAGCGAGTACGGGACGTGGACCAGGCGCTGGATAACCTGGGCAGTTATGATTTTGTAAATTCAGTAGACCTGGAAAATATGGATATGGGCATGGGTTCTGTAGCTATTGATCTAACATCACGCCCGGACCTGTTTTATCATGTGCTGGAAGAAGAAACCGGTTTTACCCTGGAAAGTGAAAAGGAACTTTTTAAACTGGTAAGAGACCTGGCTGTAGCCAAGCGAGAGTATGATAAAATATCGCCGGCACTGGAGGAAGTATCAGAAAACGGGTACGGGGTGGTTACACCTCATGTGGAAGAGATGACCCTCGATGAACCTGAGCTTATTCGCCAGGGAAGCAGGTTTGGAGTTAAACTTAAGGCAAGCGCTCCTTCTATGCATATTATAAAAGCAGACATTACGACTGAAATTACTCCCATAATTGGTACGGAAAAACAGTGCGAGGAACTGGTAAGCTATATGCTTAATCAATTTGAAGAAAACCCAACTAAATTTTGGAATTCAGAGATCTTTGGTAAGTCTGTGAATGACCTGGTACGGGAAGGAATTCAGAATAAACTTTACCGCATGCCGGAGAATGCACAGCATAAATTACAGGAAACGCTGCAGAAAATTGTAAACGAAGGCAGCGGTGGACTTATCTGTATAATTATTTAACCGGTTGGAAATACCGGTTTTTTTCTTGTTATGGCTTTTTTAAGGTGTTGCGACAAAATATTAATTAGTGGTATAATTTCTCTTATGCATGGTGCAAACAAAAGGGGAGATACCGTGTCAAAGGAAAAAATAAATATAGGATTACTGGGTTTAGGTACAGTAGGCTGTGGAGTTTGCCGCATACTTGAAAACAATTATGATAATATAGAGCAAAAAACTGGCCTACCACTTGAGATTACTAAAGTTCTTGTGAAGGATATTGTAAAGGACAGGGATGTTGAGTTAGGCCCCGGGGTGTTGACTACAGATGTTAACGATATTATTGATAACCCGGCTATTGACATTGTAGTTGAAGTCATGGGTGGTACAGATACTGCGACCTGCTATGTAAAAAAAGCCCTATCCAACGGTAAAAGTGTGGTTACGGCAAACAAGGATATGATGGCCCTATATGGAAAAGGGCTTTTTGAAGCGGCAGAGGCAAATTTTGCCGACCTTCTGTTTGAAGCCAGTGTTGGCGGTGGTATTCCGATTATTCGTCCACTGAAACAGTGCCTGGCTGCTAACCGCATCAAGCAGTTAATAGGAATTATAAATGGTACCACTAATTATATGCTTACTAAGATGACAGCCGAGGGGATACCGTTTGACCAGGTATTGAGCGAAGCCCAGTCAAAAGGGTATGCAGAAGCAGATCCCAGCTCTGACATAGAAGGATATGATGCTGCACGAAAATTAGCTATACTGGCATCGATCGCTTTTAACAGCAGAGTTACGCTGGATGATGTGTATGTTGAAGGCATAACTGGGATTAGTACTACTGATATTGCTTATGCTGAAAAACTGAATTATATTGTAAAATTGCTGGGTATAACAAAAGAAACACCGGAAGGAATTGAAGCAAGGGTTCACCCTGCACTGATTCCTACGGGTCACCCTCTTTCTGCTGTAAAAGATGTTTTTAACGCTGTTTTTGTCAAGGGAGATGCAGTAGGAGAGACAATGTTTTACGGGCAAGGAGCAGGCGAAATGCCTACTGCTAGTGCAGTAACAGCCGACATTATGGATGCTGCCCGTAATATTAGCAAAGATGTTCCTGGTTTGATAGGATGTACTTGCTATAAAGAAAAGCCTGTAAAAGAAATGGGATCAGTAGAATCAAAATACTTTTTGCGCCTGCGCGTGCTGGATCGTCCCGGAGTATTAGCATCAATTACTTACATTTTTGGTGATAAGGAAGTTAGCCTGGCTTCGGTTATACAAAACCAGTTTGAAGATAATGATACCGAGGCGGAAATAGTAATGATTACTCACAAGGTTAAAGAAAGAAATCTTACGGAAGCCCTGGAAATGATCAGGCATTTATCGTCTGTAATTGATGTTTGCAGCTTAATAAGAGTAGAAGAAGACTATTAAATATTATTATATGCAGCAATAATGGAGGTTGAAAATGGTACGCGTGCAGGTACCGGCCAGTACGGCTAACCTGGGCCCGGGATTTGACTGCCTGGGTATGGCATTGAACCTATATAACATTGTTGAAATCACAGAAACACCTGCCGGATTGGATATAGAAATTACCGGATTGGGTAATGATTCTATTCCCAGGAATAAGGCAAATATTGTATACAAATCTGCCATGCACGTATTTAATAAAGCCGGTTATAATCCGCCAGGTTTAAAAATAAAATTAAATAACAATATTCCTGTTTCCAGGGGACTCGGAAGCAGTGCTTCTGCTATAGTGGGCGGTGTTGTAGCGGCGAATAAAATATGTGGAAATATATTAAGTACGTACCAGTTATTAGAAATTGCTGTTAAAATAGAAGGACATCCTGATAACGTTACCCCGGCGTTATTAGGTGGAATCACTGTACATGCGCGTTTTCAGGAGGATATACATTATTTAAAAATTATACCGCCGGCTGAATTAAAAGCAGCTGCTGCTATCCCTGATTTTCATTTATCTACGAAATCAGCCCGTAAAGCACTGCCTGGACGGCTTGATTTTGCAGATGCCGTTTTTAATGTTGAACGAACGGCACTTCTTGTTGCAGCACTTCAAAAAGGTGAGCTGCAGCATTTGGAATTAGCCATGGAAGATAGGCTGCACCAGCAATACAGGGAAAGTATGATCCCCGGTATGAAAAAAGTATTCGCGGCAGCAAAGTTAGCAGGAGCCAGGGGTGTTGCTGTAAGCGGGGCAGGGCCTACTTTGATTGCGCTGGCAGATAAAAATCAAAAATATATTGCCGGGGAAATGCAAAAGGCTTTTCAGCAATGCGGTATTCAGGCTGACCTGGCAGTTTTAGAACTTAGCCCGGATGGAGCAAGAGAATTAAAAACAATATAATATTATAATATATACGGGGAGTGGGACCAAATGCTAGTTGTGCAGAAATACGGGGGAAGCAGTGTCGCAAACTCAGAAAGAATACGCAGAGTTGCCAGGCGTGTGGTTGATAGGTACAGGGAAGGTTGTAAAATGATAGTTGTGGTTTCTGCCATGGGAGACACAACAGATAATTTGATTGATATGGCCAGGGATATTTCCAACTCGCCTTCTAAGCGGGAGATGGATATGCTGATATCTACTGGTGAGCAGATGTCAATAGCTCTTCTGGCAATGGCTGTAAGGAGTTTAGGCGAGAATGCTGTTTCTCTTACCGGGCCGCAGGTCAGTATAAATACTGATGATAATCACTGTAATGCAAAGATCAGGCATATGAATACCGGCCGGCTGGAAAGTGAATTAAACAGGGGTAACATAGTAGTTGTTGCTGGATTTCAAGGAATCAATCAATTAAATGATGTGACAACATTAGGACGCGGCGGGTCAGATACTACTGCTGTAGCGCTAGCTGCTGCTGTAAAAGCTGATACCTGTGAAATATATACGGACGTAGACGGCGTCTATACTACAGATCCCAGGGTAGAGGTTAAAGCACGTAAACTGGATTGTATTACATACGATGAGATGCTGGAACTTGCCAACCTGGGTGCATCAGTGCTGCATCCCCGGGCAGTTGAATACGCCAAGCTGCATAATATACCTGTGCATGTACGTTCAAGCTTTAATTATAACAAAGGAACCATTGTCAAGGAGGTTAATGACATGGAGATGGACCTGGTGGTTACCGGGGTAACTTACGATCTGAATACAGCAAAAATTGGTATCTTTGATGTTCCGGATAAACCCGGTACAGCTTATAGGATTTTTGATGCACTAGCAGAAGCCAAAATAAATGTAGACATGATTATTCAAAGTGCAATGCGAAACCAGGTGAATAATATAGCTTTTACGGTTACTCATGATGATCTTAGTAAAGCCTTAAATGTTGTGGAGTCTATACAAAACGAGGTAGGCTTTAAAGGGTATACTCACGATGAAAGTGTAGCCAAAATATCAATAGTAGGGGCTGGTATGGCAAGCAATCCTGGAGTTGCTTCTACTATGTTTGAAGCCATGATGCGGGAAAGCATAAATTTAGAAATGATAACTACCTCTGATATCAAGGTTTCATGCATAATTAAGGAAGATCTTACTCAAATTGCAGTAAAGTCGCTGCATAAGTTTTTCAACTTGGAATTTAAAGATAATCATGCAGGGGTAATTAATGAATAACCGTAAATTAAAACGGGGTGGTTATAATGAAATATATAGTTATACTTTCTGACGGCATGGCCGATGAGCCTTGCAGTGTTTTGAACGGGAAAACGCCTCTTCAATATGCATCTACACCGAATATGGACTTTTTAGCAAGTGCCGGTGAAGTGGGTACGGCGAGAACTGTTCCGGAAGGATATCCTCCGGGGAGTGATGTTGCAAATCTCTCGGTAATGGGATATGATCCCCGCGAGTATTATACGGGGCGCTCTCCACTGGAAGCAGTGAGTATGGGTATTGATTTGGGGCCCGGAGACATATCTTTCAGGTGCAACCTGGTAACTTTATCAGGTGAAGGCAGTTATGAAGAAAAATTTATGGAAGACTATTGTGCCGGCGAGATATCTTCTGAAGAATCCGGAGAACTTATTGAATTAATCAATAGTAAATTGGGATCCAGCGAACATAAGTTTTACCCGGGGGTTAGTTACCGTCATTTAATGGTTTTAAAGGGTGGAAACATAGAAGGTAATTTAACTCCTCCCCATGATATACACGGCCAGGAGATATTATCTTACCTTCCTGCAGGGGAAGGTAATGAAAAGTTAAAGCAAATGATGAAAGACAGCTATGATTTATTGAATAACCACCCGGTTAATATGTCCCGGTTGGATAATTCTCTTAATCCTGCCAATTCTATCTGGTTGTGGGGAGAAGGGAAAAAGCCCTCTCTTGCATCTTTTACGGAAAAATATAATCTGCGCGGTGCAGTTATCTCGGCAGTAGACCTGATTAAAGGTATAGGTATGTGTGCTAACATGGAAGTTGTTGAAGTTCCGGGTGCTACTGGTAATGTGCATACTAATTTCCAGGGTAAGGCGCAAGCAGCATTAAAGACATTAGAGCAGGGGGCAGATTTTATTTATATTCACCTGGAAGCACCAGATGAAGCCGGGCACCAGGGTAACCTGCAGGATAAGATAACAGCAATTGAAGAAGTTGACGAAAAAGTGCTCGGGAAAATACTAAAGAGTTTAAAAGGCACTGAATTTAAAGTAATGGTGCTTCCTGATCACCCTACTCCAATGAGGACAAGAACTCATTCTACGGACCCGGTACCGTTTGTTATATATAATTCACTTAATGAAAAAAGTACAGACAAGAATTTTAATGAAGATACAGCTCGCGAATGTTCTTTAAAGTTAGAATACGGGTATACATTAATGGATTATTTCTTGGGTAAAACTACCTGCATGTAGTTATATCTCGTCTTCTACATGCTGCTGCAGCCTGTGTAAAAACAGGCCCACTCTTGTATTTAGCTGTTCCAGGTGCTGAAGTTGACCGGGATCAATAGTACTTTGAGTTAGTTGTGAAATATATTCTCCCATTTCCATGGATGCATTCTGGGCATCGCGCAGCTGATAAAAAAGCTGCTCCTTTTCTATTTCTTTATTAGGTGTATGAAGCATTAAGTTTTTTATCCAGCTCAAAATATATTCTCCTTTTTCTTAAAAAATCTCTTTTATAAGTTTTTGCGAGTTGATAAAATAGTATTTAATAAAATTGCCGGCCAATTTTTGGAGATTGAAAAAGGGGATGTTTATAAATGGTTAAAAGTTTTAACCAGAAAAGGCCAAATTTTAACCAGTTCCGCAGCCTGTTTCTGGTAGTAATAGCTGAAAACCTGGATCAGGATGCAGAGAATTATTCCAATTGGCTTTTATGCGGAGATGAAAGAGAACGCACATTGCTTTTGGCTAAGTTCAGGGACAGGCTTGTGCAGGAGTACAACATGGGAGAAGATCTTGAGATTCAACCTCAGCAAATTAACCTTGATGGTACACTGGAAAGCGTAATAACGCAGTTATTTCACAAGTTTTCTACCATGAGCCTGGTTGAACATATAAATGAAAGTATACTGGGAGATTACAAGGGAAAATACAATAATGATTCTGATAATTAAAGGACTGGCTCTGGCCGGTTCTTTTTTTATGCGCATAAATTAACAATTTTTAGCTTTATTATTAATTTATAGAAGAATATTTAAGCAGTACAGACAATAAAATGGAAATATAAACCTTTGGAGGGGCGGTTGGAATGGTTAATAAGAGTTATGAACAAGCTCAAAATACGGGGCTTTACCAGAAACCTCTAAGCCTGGTCGGTAAATATGATAATGTCCGCAGGTTTTGGGAGGACGAGGTTACCAGGTTATTTCTAAAACCATACTTAAAAAAAATACGCTCTGAAGCTGCCGGGGATAAAAGAAAAATACGCATAATGGACCTGGGATGCGGAAGTGGAGATGGTTATGAATTGCTTGCAGGTACAACCTGTCGGGATAAGGGCCCTGAAAGCAGCAATATTAACATTTTAGATGAAGATGAAATAGAAGTTTACCTTGGTGTTGATCTAAATACTGGTTTAATTGAACAGGGAGAAAATGTATTTAAAAGCAAAGATAATGTTCAATTTAAAGAAGCAGATTTTCTGGCAGGGCTTCCTGTTGAAGAGGGAGATAAACCTTTTGATATATATTTCAGTAATTATGGAACATTTTCTCACTGTAATGATAGTAATGCAGTAAAAATTTTTGCAGAGATTGCCTCGCACGCAAATACGGGGTCAATAATAGTAGCAGATTGGCTGGGATGGCAGTCTTACGAATGGCAAAATTTTTGGACTAAAGATCTCGAAGAAGACCAGGTACTGCACTATTCAATGTCTTATCTCTTGTCAGATGTTGATGGTGAGGCAGATCCTTTTAATTTAAGGCTGATGAATAAAAGTACAATAGAATCATTAGTAGAAAGAGCATCAGATCAATCAAGTAAAAAATTAAGAATATTGAATATATTTGACCGGTCTGTTCTTATCGGGAGACATATGGAAACAGGTGAGTTTAATAATTATCCCTGTCTTCTGCGCAGTGGGGTGAATTCTCTTTTAGAACCAGGAGAAAGAACAAATTTAAGTAGTTTGCTGTTTAATTATTTACCTGTAGATGGCTTTTTAGATGCTAACAGGTATTTTAAGCATCTAACCTGGTGCTGGAACCAGCTGGTTAAATACGTGGATGATTTAATGCAGGGAAGAGAAGTATTTCCCCCTGGTAATCACCCTGTACTACAGAGAGCAGCAGGTGCCATGCAGCAGCTTATTAGCTTAACTGGTGAAGTAAACATGGAGGATGCCAGGGCTAACATTATTGAACCGCAGCTGGCTTATCAATTAAGAAATTTAGAAACATCTCTTCAAGAAGGCAATGGCAGGTCACACGGGATAGTAGCTGTTTTAGAAGTAATATAAATATGTTTACAGGGAGGAATAAGTTTTGCGGGGATTAGAAGCCGGGCAATATCGCCCGCTTACAGAGAGTGATATTCATTCGATAAATGAAACCAGTATTGATATACTGCAGGAACCAGGGGTGCAGTGTAATAACATAAGAGCCCTGGATATGTTTGAAAAAAACGGGGCTGTTGTAGATAGAGAAACTAAGAAAGTAAGAATACCGCGGGGTATGCTGGAGGATGCTATAGCTTCAGCTCCTTCCCGGGTGACCTTGTGTGGTAGGAATGATAAGGATGATCTTTTATTGGAAGGCAAAAGAACACACCTGGGTACAGGAGGGACAGTTCTCAATGTTTTAGACATGGAAACTGGAAAAAGGCGTCAAACTGTTATTGAAGACATGAAAAACTTTGCCCGCCTGGTTGATGCACTGGATAATGTGCACTTTTTTATGCTTCCGCTGTATCCCAATGATATAGACGTAGAGGATGTGGATGTAAATCGTTTCTGGTGGGCAATGGCCAATACTACCAAGCACGTCATGGGGGGAGTTTATACAATTGATGGTGTTCGAAATGTTATAAATATTGCTGAACACGTAGCAGGCAGTGCAAACAAGCTGCGGGAGCGTCCTTTTATTTCCATGGTAACCTGTATGATGAGCCCGCTGATTATTGACGATACTTATGGCGGTCTACTCATGGAAGTTGCCAGTCATGGTATTCCCGTGGTATGTCCTGCAGAACCCCTTGCCGGGGCAACGGGCCCCATAACGCTGGCTGGAACGGTAGCTGTTTCCAATGCCGAAAGCCTTGCCGGAGTTGTACTGGCCCAGTTGACTAACAGGGGTACACCGACAATTTATGGAACTGTAGCTACTACTATGGATATGAAAAGCGGGTATTACTTATCCGGCAGTATTGAGAGCGGGCTGATTAACGCAGCCTGTGCACAGATGGCCCAGTTCTATCAACTGCCTGTTTATGCTACTGCAGGTATGTCAGATTCTAAGCTGCCAGATATTCAAGCAGGATATGAAAAAATGGCTACTAATATAATTACAGCCCTGGCCGGGGCTAACTATATACACGATGCTGCAGGGTTCCTGGAGTTTTGTACTACTATTTCATATGAACAGATGGTAATAGATGATGAGATAATAGGCATCTGTATGAGAGCAGTAAAAGGTATCGATACATCTCTGGATTCCCTGGCCAGAGACGTTATTAAAAGCGTAGGTGCCGGCGGCAATTTTTTAACCAGCACTCACACGATGAAGTACTGCCGCAGTGAATTTCTTAACCTCTCTTTGGGTGATAGAAAAAGCCGCAAAAGGTGGGAAAAAGATGGTGCTAAAGACTGTGCTGAAAGAGCAAAAGAAAAAGCCAGGAGAATTCTTGCTGAACACAGTCCGGAACCAATTCCCAGTGAAATATTGGAAAATATAAGATCTGTCTATCCGCAGTTAAATATACAGTACAGCAGTGGGGGTGTGCAGAGTCTTAATAATAGGAGAATTAATAAACGGCAGCAGGACGGTTGTTAAACAGGCCGTTGTTGAACATGATGAAACTGTTATAAGAGATTTAGCTGTACAACAGGTAGAGGCTGGTGCAGATTATATAGATGTTAATATATCCGTGGGACAGGGGGATAAAGAAGCAGAAGATATGGTCTGGGCAATAAAATTAATCGAGGAAGTTACTACTGTCCCCCTTGCCGTGGACAGCGCCAACCTGCAAGTTATGGAAGCGGGGTTAAGGGCCCGCAAAAACACTGTGCTAGTTAATTCAGTTAGCGCTGAAAAACACCGCATGGAACCATTTTTAGACCTGTGTGCAGAATATAATGCTGCTGCTGCAGCACTGCCAATTAAAGACAGTGGAATACCACCTGCCCCGGAGGAAAGGTTGGAGATATGTCAGCTGCTGGCAGAAAAAGCGCGGGATAGAAATATTCCAGTGGAAAACATGTATTTTGACCCGCTTGTTTTGCCCCTTGGCGTTGATACCTATAATTCTTATGCAGCAATAGAAACTATAAAAAAACTAAAAAAAACTATTCCGGGTGTCAAAACAACAGCAGGAATAAGTAATGTATCTTACGGGCTGCCCGGGAGGAAGTTGTTAAACCAAGTATTCTTAGTATTATGCATGCAGGCCGGTCTTGACGGGGCTATTTTAGATCCTACAGATCAGGGTTTAATGGCTGCGGTGAAAACTACAGAAGTTCTTTTAAATAAAGATAAAATGTGCATGAATTACCTGCAGGCATATAGAAAGGGTTTGCTAAATAATTGAGGGAGAGGGTGGTATTTTGTACCAGAAAATAAGTCTTGCTGTTCAGGAGGGTGAAATAGAAGAAGTTGATCAATTAACAATAAAATCTCTAGAAAAAGGTAACGATCCCCTGGATGTATTGAATAATGCATTAATGTCTGGAATAGAGATAGTAGGACAGAAGTTTGCTGACGGGGAACTGTTTATTCCCGAAGTTATGATGTGTGCACAGGCACTGCAGGCGGGAATTGATAGGTTAAATCCTTTTTTAAAACAGGATGAAAATCCTCACAGGGCTAAAATTGTAATAGGGACTGTTGCCAATGATGTGCACGACCTGGGTAAAAACCTGGTTAAAATGATGTTAACTGCAAACGGCTATGAAGTAATTGACATGGGAGTTAATGTGTCAGCTGAAGAGTTTGCCGGGGCAGTAAGGGGACACAACCCGGATGTTGTTGGTATGTCTGCTCTTATTACTACTACCATGCTAGAAATGTCAAAAACTATAGAATATATTAAAACACAAGGACTTCATAACGGTTCTCTAAAAATACTGGTCGGTGGGGCCCCGGTAACAGAAAAGTTTGCTAAAGAAATAGGGGCGGACCTGTATGCTGATGACGCTATCGAAGCAGCAAGGATTCTTAGAGAAATACTGTAAGACGGGGGTGATAGCAAGTGATAATTGCCAATCCAAATGATATCCCCATAAATAAATCCAAGGTCCTTTGTTATCTTGGGTATAAGATTGATAAAAATAAAGTAAAAGATATAATATTTGAACTGTTAGATGAACAATTGGAGAAAGCTCGTACTTTAATTGTTCCCCGTGGAGTATATCGTGTATTAGAAAAAAACGATCTTGTAAACCATAAGTTGTTTTTTGATGCTCAAAAGATAGCTTTTGGTGTCTGTACAATTGGAAACGAATTAGAGCAAGAAGTAAAAAGACTTTTTGCTTGCAGAGAATATACGAGGGGAGTACTCCTAGATTCAATTGGTTCCGTAAGTGCAGAGGCAATTACAGACATAGTTAATGATGAATTAAATAATTATGCGCGCCAGGCAGGTTTAAACATAACCAGGCGCTTCAGCCCGGGATACGGCGAGTGGGATGTTCAAGAACAAAAACTATTGTTTAATTATATGGGCAACTTAACTGCGGGTGTACGTATGTTACCGTCGGGATTGATGCTGCCTATAAAATCTGTAAGCTTTGCTTGCAAGATCAGCAATTTTAAAATGAAAGAGGTAAATAAGGGAGATAAATGCTTAACATGCAATATGCGCCATAAATGCTTATATAACCAGGCAAGCAAGGAATACAAAAAAGAAGCGAAACCTGGGAACTAGAAGGCGGGGTAATGTAAAAACCCGCCTTTTTTTATTAATTGACAATAATAAAATTTGTAATAAAATAAATTTTATAATATGGGGACGTAGTTCAGCGGGAGAGCGCTTGACTCACATTCAAGAGGCCGGTGGTTCGAAGCCACTCGTCCCCACCAGAAATTTTAAAT
This sequence comes from Clostridiales bacterium, assembly GCA_021736985.1. Lineage (GTDB taxonomy): Bacteria > Bacillota > Desulfotomaculia > Desulfotomaculales > VENG01 > JAIPEW01. Next base: position 36,490 of record JAIPEW010000025.1, read on the forward strand.
TCTCCTTAGTCACTAAAGGAGAATTTTTTTAAAAAAAACACCAAACAAACATTTGCCAGTACGTACATATGTTTGCTATAATATGTATAAGATTTAGAGCAGATTAAATTAATAGCAAAACACTATTTTATTGTGTATTTAAGTAATTTAAAGAAAGGATGTTAATTATGAAGGTTGTTTCTGTTGATTTAGGTTATTCCACGGTAAAAGGTATAAATTCAAATGGCTGTTCTGTAAACTTTAATAGTTATGCAGCACCATACGTTAAATATCCCATGGAAGAAGATTTAAACGGTGTAGTAAGTGTCAGCAGTTTTAACTCGGAATCAAAATATTTTTATGGTAAAAAAGCAATTAGAGAAGGCGACAAATGCGGCGGGTTTACCATGGATCAAGAAAAACATACCCATCCTTACCATGATATTTTAATGCTTACAGCAGCAGGATTGCTAAATTACAAGCCAGGTGATGTATTAGCAGTAGGTGTTCCTATCTCGTACAGGAATCAGAAGAGCATTTTAAAAGAGCACTTGCAAAAACTTCATGCTTTTGTTGGAGTAGATGGAAAGGGATCTACACGAATTTCATTTAATGACATCGTTGTATTAACCCAGGGCATAGTAGGTTTTTCATTATTAGATAACCTGCCTGAAGGTATACTAGTATCAATTGACAGTGGGGAAAAGACAACGGATATATCTGTTGTAGAACATTATGATGGGGATATTCAACCTGTTCCTGCAAAGTGTTTTTCAATCGAAACGGGTTTTTATTCTGTAATTGATAATATTGCAATGCTTTTCCAGGAGCAAACTGGTTATCCCATATCTTATGTAAAGGCTCGTGAGATAGTAGATAAAGGTTGTATAACTTTTAAAGGTAAGAAAATAGATTTTAATAAAACTATTCATAAAGTAAAAAAGGATTTAACACGTTCTATTGTGAGTTCTATGTACTCGCACCTGGGAGAAACAGCAGATTTTACAGCAGGATTTTATTTGCTGGGCGGGGGTGCAGATGCACTGCCTTTCAGCAGTTTCATCAATGCTGAACTAATGCAGGACCCGCAAATGGTAACAGCAAAAGCTTATTTGAACTTAGTTGAAGAATCACTGGGAGAAGAAGCGGTTTAGCATTTATATACTGTTTAACTATTGTACATGCTTTGTAAACAACGGGGGGGACTGGTTATGGGTAGGAAAATTAAAGGGAAAAAAGGCAAGAGGTTTGATCTCTGGTTATCTGAAAATCATCCTTTTTTTAATATTCCACCGGGGGAACGCAGCCGGTGGCTGCGGTTTGTTATTGAAGAAAAGCTGGGTGTGGCGAGTACTACGCATCAAGCTCCTGCCCTGGTTAATACTTCGCCTGCAAACGGTGAAAATAAACCATCTTATTATGCAGATAACCAGTTATCTAATAATACCAGCAGGATATTTGAGCCCGGCAGAGATAAGATTCAACAAGGAAAGCCAGTAGAGCCGAAAAAAAAGAACGAAGCATTATTAAACTTTTAAAAAAAACATATTTTAAACCGAAAAAAAAGACCACCGGTTGATGGTCTTTTTTTTTCTATAATTTTTCTTCTTTTTCTAGTTCAGCTAATAACTCCAGAGCAAACGGGCCAATGTCATTATAGGCATAGGATTTAATTGACCCGGCAGCAGCAGCTCTTATGGCAGAATTAATAACTTCATCTGTAAAACCTTTTTTAGATAAGATTTTTTGTATCCTGAGACCTGCCCGGAAAGCTTCGCGAGTAGCTAACGTGTTGACCTCTTCTACTTGACTTTCATCACCTTCTACAACCTGTCCCAGGACGCTAAAAATTTCTTTTGCAACAGTTAAACTTTTTTCACTTTCAGCATCAACTATTATTACTGGAGACTCGTTCATTTCCCTGTAATGCGTTACCATTTTTGCCCCTACCAGATTTTCTGGATAACTGCATACAGGTTTTAGTTCATTTTTTAGTACGGTAGTAGCAATATTGATAACTACAGTATCCTTGTTTAAGTATTTATCAACATTTTTTAAAGCATCTGCCGTGACTTTTGGGGGGAGTGCTAAAATTAATACTTTACAATCAGTCACTTTAGATGAAGGAGCATAAGTGCCGCCAACTTTTGAAGCAGTATCCCTGCCTTTTTCTTCATTTTCATCATAAACAAAGATTTCACAGCGTTCATTAATACCACTGGCAATAATGCTGCCCATGCGTCCAGTTCCCATAATTAGTACTTTCATTTTTTCCATGAGTAGACCTCCAAGTAGATATATTTATGTTACATACATCATGTGTTTATGACGTGTATAGATTTAGAATTTTAGGGATAAAAAGGTAAAGTCATTAAATCAATATGTATCTAATTAGTTATATAATATATTATTAATTAATGTTTATCAAGATAATTTAATATTCTTAATTATATGATTAATATATATATACGCATAAAGTACGTACAATCTCCGTACAATATCCGTAAGTTGTCCCGGTAGTATACGTATGAGTTCCGTAATTATTATAACTGTTAGATTGTAACTCAAAAAAATTTTTTTGCTGAACATGGTAATTTATGGGTATTACACCGGCCTTATTTAAAAATGTGTTAACAATCTGCCCCCTGGGACTTCACTCACGCCAGAAAAGTTTACATGTTTTGTTGTGAGCAATTCAAGTCAATAACTGTCCCCATGCTATATTTTACATTGACATTATTGCTCCTAAGAACATGCCCAGGATCATGCACGCACTGTTTACAATCATCAAGGTTGTGCCTGTACCTTCATTGCCATATTTTTTAACTTTGTAACCAAGGTATATACCAAGTCCTCCTAAAAGAGGTGGAATAAACACAAGTGCTGTAATTGCAAGTATAATAGAAGAAAAACACAGCCATCCTGTTTTAGACTTGTTGTTATCTGTATTTTGTTCAACTTCATTTGTGCAAGATAAGAATTCACCACAGTTAGGACAGTAATTCATGTTTTTTTCCACATTTTTTCCGCAGTTTGGACAGTGTATAGCTCACACCACCTTTTCAATTATATATTTATAATTATGACTTATTGACTGTGAATTTGATCAGTTATATAAATTTTTAAAAATGATTTAGTTATAGTATTTTTTATTAGTTGGATAATTGTTATAATAAAAAATGTTTTTAAATAACAAATCGAATGTATCTCTTGGGTGGTGGACACATGAAAAATGTTAGCGAGCAGGAATACGAAATTTTAAGGATATTAGACAAAGAAGAAAATTTCATCGGATCAGGTTATCTTTGTAAATTACTAAATGATCAGGGGATAAATATAAGTGAAGCAACTGTTGGAAGAGTCTTAAGTGAAATGGATCGCAGAAGTCTAACTATTAAGTACGGGTATAAAGGGCGGGTTATTTCCTCAGAAGGTAGACAAGCACTTGAGTATATTGTCAATATAAAGAGACAAAACATGTGTGGAGAGCGCATTTTAAATATTGTTAATTCCAATAAGAAGCAGGATATTATAGATATACTTGTTGCTAGAAGGGCTATTGAGAGAGAATTATCAAGGCTTGCTGCCGTTAATGCTTCAGAGGAAGAAATTGAAATAATGAAAAAAGTTCTTCACGAGCAGGAAGAATGTGTTTTGAAAAATGTAATGACAGCTGAAAAAAATGAAAAGTTTCACAAACTAGTAGAAAGGGCAGCTAAAAACAAGTTTTTAGCTGCTTCTATGAATTTAATACGCCAGGGAAAACAAATATCTTATATCCTGGAGAATATAAGAAAAGAAGTAAAGGGGACCCTGGCTGTAGAGCATACAGCTATTTTAAAAGAGATTATAAATCGCAATCCCGAAGGAGCAGAAGAAGCTATGATTGCGCATATAGAAAGCCTTGTTTCTGACGTGGATAAGTACTGGGAAAATAAATATTGCAGGGATGATGTAAAAAAACAGGAGTGATGCTCCTGATTTTTTATATGGTATAATTAACCTCTGATTACAAAAGCAGCGTTCTTATTTGTCGAAATTTGATATAATCTTGTTCCTTGACACTGTTTTAATAAAATAACATAATACAAGTAAGTTAAGAAAAAATTAACATGGATGTTTATAGCAGTCCTTTTTTTAAAGCAAAACCTCCTCATTTTTGATGAGCATGTTTTGTATAAGTTTTAAAGTAGTTAAATTTTTTTATAATTTTAGCTCATCAATGATGAAGAGCATTATTGCAGAAGAGGGGGGATTGTTCTGAAGACTTCCGAGTATATATACAGCGAGTTTAAAAGGGAACAGCATAAGCTTAATATGATGGACAGGTTTGACCCGGGTATAATTTTTCAATCCCAGAAAGTTGATAAACTACACATTGAGTTTGAAAGACAACTTGAAAAGGAATTGAAACATAATTTTGTACCCGACAATAAAATTATTGGCAACACTGCTCCGTAAGGAGTTAAATAATAAATTTCTTAGCACGCGAAACAGAATTCTCGCAGGAGCTAGTGTAAGTAAAAATTGTAGGAGGGATGTTTTTTGTACGAGGCAAAATTAAAAGAACTGGGCATAGAACTGCCGGAACCGCCGAAGCCAGTTGCTGCCTACGGTCCTGCTGTAAAAATGGACAACCTGGTATTCTCTGCCGGGCAGATTCCTATTGTAGACGGAGAACTCAAATACAAGGGTAAAGTAGGAGAAGAACTGACAGAAGAAGACGGCTACAATGCAGCCCGGACATGTATCTTAAACTGCCTTAGCGTAGTAAAAAGCGTCGCAGGCAGCTTAGACAATATTGAACAAATAGTAAAAGTAGTAGGTTTTGTAAACAGTGCCCCGGGCTACCAGAGGCAGCCATTTGTAATCAACGGGGCCTCAGAGCTGCTGGGAGAGATATTCGGCGACGCTGGTTATC
>JAIPEW010000026.1 GCA_021736985.1 Clostridiales bacterium
GGGAAAAAGAAAAAGTCTTCGCAGCAGACTTCCTCAAATTATCACACTTCCCACCTCCCACATCACACTTCGCAAATGACGGGCTATGCAGCGCACCCAGACTCCGCTACCTTCCGGAAATCCCCCGGCCCTGGCCATAGTTTTCAGGAAGTTTTCTATTTAAACGCCCACGAGCTTAAAGCTCACAACGGAAAATGAAAACTCTTCTGACAGTTGGGTGGAGGGCCGGTGGTTTCCTCCAGGAGACTCCGTATTTTTACTGGGAGCATAAAGTATGTTTTAGAAACCCGCTTAATGATAGTGCATATCAAATTTTTCATGCCCTTAGCAGCCAGGGTTTCGGGATTTGACGGGCTATGCAGCGCACCCAGACTCCGCTACCTTCCGGAAATCCACCAGTCCTGGCCATAGTTTTCAGGAAGTTTTCTATTTAAACTATAAAAAAACTTTTTATACATGGAAGGTAATTACAAATCTGTAGAGAATATACTGATTTATTAGAAAAAAATGTAAACAGGTAGGTGAAAGCAAATTATGGGAGGACAGCTTTGTACTCTTACTGATTTATTAAAAAAGACGTTGTTTTTTTTTGAATCAATGACAGTAGAAGAAATTACTCCTTATGTTCATCGAGAGATTTTAAAAGATTACAGTATTGATCATGTTTCAGAAAAGGTGAAACTATGTTTACAGCAGCATCCTTGTTTCTGTCATAATGATAAGAAGCAATGGTATTTAAATCTTGAAGGTGAAGATAATAATGAGCAGTTTTATAATTTATTATTAACCAAACAAAAACCAGTAAGCCTGAAAGAATTACAAAAGATTAACAGTAAAAAGAAAAAAAAGAAAGTAGTTGCTGAAGAAGCTGCGCTAATTTCTGATGGGAGATTTGTGCAATTAAACAATGGGTATTGGGGATTAATAGAATGGGTAGTAGAAAACAGTAACTATACTCTTAAACAGCTTGTAATAAAAGCCTTAAAATGGCATCCAACTGGTTTATCATCGCAACAACTTTTTGATATTGTTAGCAATTGGAAGGAGATAACAATTCATGATATAGATGAAATATTAGCTAAATTCCCTTATTTTGAACAAATTGGAGAAGGTGTATGGTGTTATAACGGGCAATTGCACCTGACATATGAGAATATTCTCAAACGATTTTTAACCGCACTGGAACGGCAAAGAAAAAGATGGCACCGGGATAGGGAATATTGGCGGAGTCAAGTAGAAGTGCTGCAAAAGCAGCTTCAGGAAGTTAAATGTTCGTACAAAGAAGTGTCAGCAGCTCTCGCGCAAAAAGTAGAAGAAACAAATAAGAAGGACAGTTTAATGACTTCATTGGCTGAAAAGGATTTATTACTTTCACTGCGTAAAAAAGAAATTAGCAGGTATAAAGAACATTTAAGTAAATCTGAAAATAGGGCTAATAGTATATTACATCAATGCAGGCTCTGGGTACAAAAAGCACGTAATACTGAAAAAGAAAATAAAAAGCTGCAGGATACTATAACTCAAAACCAGGAGAGTTTAGAATCATTATTTACCAAACTGCAGCAATATAAGGAAAAAGACAGAGAAAACAAGGCTAAAATAGCAGAGTTAAAAGATATGCATACTACCAGGGTAGCAGAGCTGCAAACTGAAATAGTAGAATTAAAACAAAAATTGGAACGTTTACAGGATAATAATCAGGAAGAAGAAAATAAGTTAAAAGAAGAAATTAGTCTTTTAAGCAATGATCTGAAAGAAGCATTAAAAGTAAATGAAGACCTCCAAAGATCTTTAAAAATGGCCCACCAGGAATTGAATCGTGCTAAAGACGAGTATAAAAAGATGGAGAACCGGCTAAAAAATCCGTTTATTCGCATAATATTAAAGTTTTGTGGATTATTAGACCATAAAACAGGACAAGCTTTATAACCACAGGATATACCACAAGGTATTTCCTGTGGTTATATATATGGTTTTAATGTAATTTGTTTTATATAGAATTAATTTATGGTATAGTTAACTATGAATAAATTTAGTAAACAAGGGGCTGTTAATGTGGTAAATAATAATATTTTAAGGGAGAGAGTGATGCAAGAAGCTTCATTGGATCCTATAGCTCAAAAAATATGCATGGAATTGGACCCCCCCAGCCTCTCTAATAACCAGGCAGATGTAGATAAAGCAAGACAATACCTGGAAAATGTGTATGGAAATATAAGAATACCTTTGAATATAATGCAAAAATTATCAAGTGCTTGTAAAGCAGGAAATTGGAAAATCAGTGGTATAGTAGGAAAAAGAAATTCAGGATGGGAATTAATTGATGCAGCGGAAGATCATAATATACAGTCACTTTATGGGATAGCTGTTGATATTGGTACTACTACTGTTGTCGTGTATCTTATAGATATGGAAAGTGGGAAAATTATAGATATACAGGCAAGTTATAATAAACAAGTTGATTTCGGAGAAGATATATTAACCAGGATATTTTTAGCAGGAGATGAAAATGGACGGCAGCAAATGAAGAATGCGGCTGTTGAAACATTAAATATTTTAATAAGACAAATATGTGAGCGAAAAAATCTGAAAATAAATGAAATTTATGCTGCGGCTGTTGCAGGAAATAGTACTATGATACATCTATTGCTCGGGCTAGATCCCTCAAACATATGTATATCACCTTATATTCCCGTGGTTAATAACCCAGGTTTTTTAACTGCAGGTGAAGTAGGACTGGAAATAAATTCTGGTGCGCCTGTGTATTGCTTACCGGGTGTAGGAAGTTATGTTGGTGGAGACGCGGTAGCTGGAGTTTTAGTTAGTGAGATGTATAAAAAGAAAGAAGTTTGTCTGTTTGTAGATATAGGTACTAACGGAGAAATAATAATGGGCAACAAAGATTGGCTTGTAGCATGTGCAGGTGCTGCTGGTCCAGCACTGGAAGGCGGTGTAGCTCAATCTGGGATGAGAGCAGAACCGGGAGCTGTAGAAGAAGTCGCAATTAATATGGATAAAGAAGTTCAATACAAAGTGATAGGTGATGAAAAGCCTAAAGGTATTTGTGGTTCAGGGCTTATAGATTGTTTAGCCCAGTTATTTCTGGCAGGATTGGTAGACAGGGGAGGAAAATTGACCTGTGAGGATTACTTTGTTATTGTACCGGGAGCGGAAAGTGCAACAGGAGAAGATATATTAGTAACACAGCAGGATATAGATAATCTTATGCGTACCAAGGGAGCTGTGAGTGCTGCACTTGATTACCTGGTAGAAAGCGTGGGAGTTTCTCTAAGTGAATTAGGTTATTTTTATACTGCCGGTGCTTTTGGACAGTATCTAAACCTGGAATCAGCAGTTAATATAGGATTATACCCGGATTTACAAAGAGAACGTATGATAAGATTGGGCAACAGTTCCGGGGAAGGAGCACGCCTGGTTTTAATTTCCGACCAGAAGCGTAAAGATTTAGAAGCAATTACAAAAAATATAACTTACTTTGAATTAAATGCTAGCAATGTTTTTATGAATAAATTTGTTAGCAGTAAATTTTTGCCGCACACAAATTTAGATTTTTTTCCTACCGTAAAAGAAAGGCTTATTAAAAGAGGTATTATAAGCGAATAAATAAATATAAAGTAAGTTTGATTATTCTTCATGAAAAAAAATATATCTGCGCCATAAAAGGTAGATAATTAAACCTAAAAATATAAAACTTCCCCCGAATAATCCCCAGGTAATGTATTCACTGGGAGGGCGCTGGTGTTTTTTGGCATCCAGGGCAATCCATATGCCGGAACCGGCCATAAATGACAGGAAGAATATTTGTATTATTGTAGAAAATATTGTATTAATCTCTATATCCATTTTAACTCTCCTCCACGATATCCCACCGGTTGCAGCGGGAGCCCCAGCGCCCTATTATCTTCCCATCTTCAAAGATTTCAACAATTTCACAAGCATTTGGACAGCCGTCGCATTCAAAACTATTAGTTCGGTAATTTAAGTTGGTAATTTCAAATCCCTTAAAATTAGTAAATTTATTATTTTGTATTGTTTCTTCACAAGCCAGCATAGCTGCACCTATAGCTCCCATTATGCCGTGATGTTGGGGTACTATTACTTCTGTATTAAGAGATTTTTCAAAAGATTTTTTTATACCAATGTTTGCAGCTACTCCGCCCTGGAACATTATTGGTGCCAGAATTCCTTTTCCTTTTCCAACGTTATTTAAATAGTTGCGTACTAAAGCTTCACAGAGGCCGTTAATTATATCGCATAAATTATGACCCATTTGTTGCTTGTGAATCATATCTGATTCTGCAAATACTGTACATCTTCCTGCAATTCGTACTTGATGTTTGGACTGCAGGGCTAATTCGCCAAACTCTTTTATGTCGATATTTAACCTGGAGGCCTGTTGGTCTAGAAAAGAGCCTGTACCTGCTGCACATACAGTATTCATGGCAAAATCAACCACAATGCCCTGCCTTAAAATAATTATCTTTGAATCTTGACCGCCTATTTCCAATACAGTTTGAACATCAGGTATAATGGATGAAGAAGCTACGGCATGAGCTGTAATTTCATTTTTTATAATGTCAGCACCTATTATAGCACCGGCAAGTTGGCGACCACTTCCCGTTGTGCCTGCTGCACAAATTTCTATATTATCTGGGGCGCTTTCATGTATTTTTTTAAGTCCAGTTTTTAAAGTTTCTATGGGTTTCCCCTGTGTGCGCAGATATTCGCTGGCAATAACACTATTATTCCCGTTTAGTAAAACAAAATTAGTACTTACTGATCCTAAATCAATGCCAAGATAACCTTTCATGAATTGTCACTTCCTAGTTACAGTTTTAAAATATTTAAAATAAATTTCTATCGAATTAAAAATAAAACGATAGAATTTTTTTTATGGAAAAAAGTAATTAAAGGTATACTGTAGGAGAGTAAACATAATAAAAAAGAGCACTGGGTATACCTATGCTATCAACCCGAATCCTCTTGAATGTAATAAATGTGTTATTTATAATTAATATTCTTTAAAAAGAAAAAAAATCCTTTTACAAATTTCGACTTGTAAAAAAAGGAGGTAAAAAACGGTATGTTAGAGAATTTATTAATATCTAAATGAGATTTAAGGAGGGATTGCATTGGCTCTTATGAACTTAGAACCGGCTCATGAGACAGCAATATATGAATTTTCGTCAAAGTTGCCGGAAGAAATGGCTGGGAATTCGCTTGCGAATTATGATCAGGTACAACAAAAATTTTCTATAGAATATTTACAAAAAGAATATTATATAACTTATCCAACCGGTGAAGTAGAAATGGCTGGTTATGAGCAAGAAGTCTCCAAGTCCTTACAGATATTGCTACTTCATTATCTTACTCAGGCAACACCAGTACAAGTAAAAAATAAGTCTATATCTTTTAAAGAGATGCCAGGTGGAATGATGTACATACAACCATTTACAAATAGAGCTATACGGCCTCTTGTGGGGATATTTGGAAGTAATCCGCAGAATTTGATTAAAGCAGGCAAGAGCCTGGGAGGAATTGCTGGAAGTATAGGTGATGCTGCTGTAACATTGACAGTTTTACCTAAAATTCCGGTAACATTTGTAATTTGGGAAGGTGATGATGAGTTTCCTCCTTCTGGAAATATAGTTTATGATAGTTCTGCAGTTCATTTATTACCGACTGAAGATTATGCATTATTGCCTTCTCTGGTACTATCTGAAATGAAAAAATATATTTAGTGTTAAGAGGTGTGCAGGTATTGAGTGAGCTAAAAGAAAAGAAATTATTTTCGGAAACAATCTACGAAGGTAAGATCTTGAATTTAAAGGTAGATACTGTTGAACTACCAAATGGTAATATAAGCAAAAGAGAGATAGTAGAATATTCCGGAGCAGTCGCAGTTGTTGCTCATACACGAGATAATCAAATATTATTAATACATCAATATAGATATCCAGCTGGCGAACAGCTCTTAGAAATACCTGCCGGGAAGCTAGAACCCGGGGAAGAACCTTTACATTGTGCTAAGAGGGAGTTAAGAGAAGAAACAGGTGCCGAAGCAGAAGTGTGGCAGAAATTATTTTCTTTTTATTCTACACCGGGTTTTTCCACTGAAAAGATGCATTTATTTTTAGCTTCGGAATTGCAGATCAAGGAACAAGATTTAGATGAGGATGAATTTGTTGAGGTAGAAAAAGTACTTTTAGATGAGGTTATACAAAAAATTAAGGAAGGTAAGATCTGTGATTCAAAAAGTATTGCAGGTATTTTAGCCGCAAAAGAAATTTTATAAGCCGGGCAGATAACCCGGCTTATTTATTTTTTATAATAATGTTATCTCTGGATATTTTAGCTTTGTGTGGGGTTCTTTGTGCAGGGACGGGGTATTGTCCGTCAAAAATAATACCTGCTATTGACATTCCCTGTGGATGCAAATGAAAGGCAGTTATAGTTGCAGTTTTATCTCCTGATATACCTGCGTTGGTTGTTCCGTAACAGTTTCCCATCACTAAAATATTCTCTCCGGCATTAATTTTAGCTCCCCGGTGGACATCTCCTAAGATAACAATATTTGTTGGGTGGGTAATCTTTTGTCCTGATCGTAATGTTTTATTTAATAGTAGGGCAGGTTCTCCAGGCATAGAGTATTTTTTGGGAGAAAATATGGGATCTAGATCAGAAACAGAGGGCCCGGAATCGGGATTTAAACCGTATTCTCTGCATATAGCTTCTAATTCAAGTTGTTGATCAGGAACCAGCTCTTTATCTTTTGAATATAAAGTACATTTAGCACCTGTAAAAAAGCCCCGGGATGATTCCATCTTTTTCTGTAATTGTTGCTTTATTTCTTCGAACCTATGATTTGCTTCTAAGAGTATAACCAGCCCGTTTTTTGTCCCTTTAATATTAATTGTATTTTGATTCATGCGCTTTCTCTCCAGTAAAATATATTATAATACTTATTAATTTCGATATTTTTCAAATATTTCCTTCTCTAAATCAAAATATTTTTCCAAGTTCACTATAATTTATATATATATTTTAAAATCTGCAGTTCTATTAGCTCAAAAACTGTAGTTCAGACTTTTTACAAACCAAAAGTTAAAGAGTTTTTTATTTTTGGGAGTATATAAAACTGTAAAATTATAATTTAGTTTATAATTGTTAATATCTCAGAATTATTGCTTTAATTTTTTTATTGTTTTACAATTTGACAGGTAGGGAAAAAATATTAAAACCAGATTGTTTACATGGAGGTTTTTATATACTGGAGGTAAGTGAAATGACTGCGAGTGAACAAAGTTTTGATATACCAGAACACTGTAGGGGAATTGGTGAAGGCAAATTTGTGTTTGTCTATACATTTGGGTGTCAGATGAATGAGCACGATTCTGAAGTTGTTGTTTTGCTGCTGGGGAAAATGGGTTATACAAAAACGGAAGATAGTACAGCTGCAGATGTAATAGTAATAAATACTTGTTGTGTACGAGAGACTGCTGAGAATAAGATTTTTGGGCTTTTAGGACGATTGCGCAAGTTAAAAAATAAAAATCCTAACCTTATTATTGCCGTAGGTGGATGTATGGTTCAGCAGGAAGGCATGGGAAAAAGGGTAAAAGACAGGTTTCATCATGTAGATATTGTATACGGTACTCATAACTTGTCTAGGCTGCCTGAATTAATTACAGAAGTTTCTAGTAGTAGAAAAAGAGTTTTAGAAGTTTGGCCTAATACTCCTGAGCAGTTTGATGAAATTCCTGAAAGAAAAGTTTCAGGTGTACATGCATGGGTTTGCATAATGCACGGGTGCAATAACTATTGTACTTACTGCATAGTTCCTTATGTCCGGGGACGAGAGAGGAGCCGGTTACCGCTCGAAATAAATGATGAAGTTAGAAACCTTGTAAGCCAGGGTATAAAAGAAATTACTTTGTTGGGTCAGAATGTAAATTCTTATGGTAAAGATTTAGAAAAAAATATTGATTTTGCAGATCTCATTATGATGCTGGAAGAAATAAAGGGCTTGGAAAGAATCAGGTTTATGACTTCTCATCCCAAGGATATCTCAGATAAACTAATAGATAGCATGTCCAGGTCGAAGAAGGTCTGCGAACATATTCATTTACCAGTACAAGCTGGAAGCAATGCTGTACTAAAAGCCATGAATAGAGGTTATACTAGGGAAAAGTATATTGCTCTGGCAGAAAAAATTAAATCTGTAATTCCGGGAGTATCTTTAACTACAGATATAATTGTCGGTTTTCCGGGTGAGACTGAAGAAGATTTTAAGGAAACTCTGGAAATGGTTAAAAGGATAAATTTTGATAGTGCTTTTATGTTTATTTACAATAAGCGGAGTGGAACTCCTGCAGCAAAGATGAAGAACCAGGTTTCTAATGATATTAAAAGCAGGCGAATACAAGAATTAATTCAAGTTCAAAATGATATTACTATAAAAAGTAATGAGTCTGAAGTTGGCAAAATTTTTGAAGTTCTAGTAGAAGGAAAGAGCAAAACCAGGAAAGATAGATTAAGCGGTCATACCCGGACTAATAAAATAGTTGTTTTTTATGGCAGTGATGAACTTATAGGTATGCCAGTGTCTGTAGAAATAACAAGTTATAGTCTTACTCATCTGGAAGGAAAAGCACTTTATAACTAGAACCTATTAAAAAAAGGTATGAATTATTACCTATTTTTATATTAATAACGGAGGGATAATATGAGTAATCCAGTTCTAGAAAAAGCCAGAGAATTAGGCGATGAATTAGTAAAATCGAAAGAATTAACCGAAATGAGAGATGCCCAGGAGAAAGTAATGCAAAATCAAGAAGCAAAGGCCATATTAGATCAATTTCATGAGAAACAAAAAGTATTATATGATATGCAAAATCAAGGACAAGAAATTACGGAAGGTCACAAAAAAGAAGTTGAAGAAATAGAACAAAAAATGATGGACAACAATCTCCTGGCTGAATTCATTAAGACACAGCAAAGTTTTGAAAAAGTGCTTCAGAGTATAAACGACATGATATCACAGGCAATATCTGGAGAAAAGGAATCATCTTGTGAAAGTTGTTGCCCTTCCTGTGATAGCGGATGTGATGCATAAATAGAGGTTTTAATTATTCTTTGAATAACATTCTGGCCCGGGGAGCAACCCCGGAGGTTTTAGGGGCCCGGGCCGGTAATCCTCAAAATCGCGTATTTTACAGCCACCCTTTTTCCTTCCAGTAATTATACTCCCATAACGAGATTTTCCTATGGTTTAAAAATAACTTTACCAAAAAAATTGTGCAATTTATGCTGTTTCCTTTATTGAAAATAAGCTTTTTGTTTTTTAATGGAGCCGTAAAGTTCTGCTCCTACTTTACCTGTTTCATTTAAAAGTGGAGATGAATCAGGTAAAAAGCCATCCTGGTAAATATCAACTGCAACATAATCTACTATTGTTGCCCCCAATAAATACAATATCCTTTTTTGTAATACTCTTCGCATCCCCTTTTCAGTAATTTATATTTTGTTTAGTAATATCAATAAATTGTTTTTGTGTGACATAAAATTAGTTTATAACTGTTTATGCAACTAGTATAGTTTGTAGCCATATGAGCTGTTACATAAGTAATTGTTTATGGAAAATAATTATTGAAGTGATAAATGATATGGTATAAAAAATACTATTGTTCTTCAGGTATCTATAATTGTTAATAATGTTGCTTAGTAATTTTATAAAGGAAGAGAAAGTAATATCTAAGGAGGATTTAAAACCAAAAATGAAAAAGCTCGGTTTAAAGGGGCAAAGATGGTTAAAGGGAATACATATTTTTCTTTGCAGTCTCTGGTTAGGTGCGGGGATATCTATTACACTCTTGGGATTTACTAAGTGTTATATACCTGATGGAGATATGCTTTATGCTGTTCATGAATGTATAAAAATAATTGATTATTTTGTAATTATCCCAGCTTCAAATGCGGTATTAATTACTGGTATTATTTTCAGCTTGTTGACTAATTGGGGTTTTTTTAAGTACAAGTGGATTTTAGTTAAGTGGCTTTTTATACTTGGACAGATCTTAATAGGTACTTGCCTGCTGGGACCATGGCAGAGTAAGGCCATGGCTGTTGTTAGGGAACATGGTGCGCAAGCACTGCAAAATGACATGTATTTGTATAATATTCAAATGATGAATTATGTCGGCTTGCTGCAGTTTATACTTCTTGTGATCGTTGTATTTATCTCGGTCTTTAAGCCGTGGGGAAAAAGAAAAAAAGTGACTAATAAGACTTCTAAAACTGAGAGTGCGTGAATAGAATGTAAAATTATTAATAGAAGCAGCCAGGTAGAGCTTAAGAGGTTTTTATGCCTGTGTATAAAAAAATTAATCAGCAGGGGTTGTCTTTTTATAAGGCAATCCTTGTTTTATTTGTGAGATGGTTAATTTATTCTATTACAAACATATTTGAAAATAAATATAACTCAGAAAGAGTTTGCTGAAACCGTAAATAGTACGCAGGGAGATCATTGTTTACCTGGACAGGATAAATACTGCCTTTATTAGAACTGGCTTATAGAATAGCAAGATTTTTAGAAGTTCACATTGAGGATGTCTTTGAATTTGATTAGTCTGAATCATTAATACAAAATTCTAGAGATCATCGGTTATCTTTTGGATAAATTAGCTGTATGTTATAATGTTTCCAGGAGGGGTGCTATGAAATATACTCCCATGATACAGCAATATTTGCAGATAAAACATGAATATGAGGATACTGTTCTTTTTTTCCGCTTAGGAGATTTTTATGAGATGTTTTTCCAAGATGCAGTAACAGCATCCAGAGAATTGGAATTAACGTTAACTGCCAGGGATGGTGGTGGAGAAAAAGTGCCTATGTGTGGTGTTCCTTATCATTCCGCGGAAATATACATAGGACGTTTAATTAAAAAAAATTATAAAGTTGCTATATGTGATCAAGTTGAGTCTCCAGAAGAGTCAAAAGGTATAGTACGTCGTGAGGTAACGAGAGTAGTTACTCCTGGCACAATAACTGAAGGAGACTTAATAGATGAAAAATCTCATAATTACGCTGTTTCAATAGCTTTAGAGAATAATTCCTGGGGGCTTGCTGCTGCAGATATTACGACCGGTCATTTTATTGTAACTCAGTTTGATGGTAAAAATGCAGGAGAGTTGTTATTAGATGAATTGACCCGGTTGCAGCCAAAAGAAGTACTGGTTTCTCAAGAGTACAATGATCAGTTGGGACAGCTAAATTTAAATTGCATGATTACTCCAGCAAATATTGGGACAAATAATTATACTCAATCAAAAAATTTAATTGAACAACACTACAGCATTGATCTAGAACATAATGAATTGCGTTTTTACCCGGCAGCAATTTGTGCCGCAGGAGGACTTCTGGGTTATTTTTATGATACGCAAAAGCAGAAATTAGTGCAGTTGGGAAACATACAACTTTATTTCCTTGAAGAATTCATGGTTTTGGATGAAGCAACCCGCCGGAACCTTGAAATAACTAATTCTATAATTGACAGTAGTCGACGTGGAACGCTTCTTTCGGTTTTGGATTATACAAATACTGCTATGGGCGGTAGAATGTTAAAAAGATGGTTGCAGCAGCCGCTTATGGATATAGAAAAAATTGAGCAGCGGCAAGAAGCTGTACAAGAAATAATTGATGATATTTTCTTTAAAGAATCGATACGCAGTGCATTAGATTTAGTTTACGACCTTGAAAGGTTGAGCAGCAAATTAGCCAGCGGCAATGCAAATGCTCGTGATTTGACAGCATTGAAGCAGTCATTAGGTTCGGTGCCTGATTTAAAATCAATTTTATCAGGAAGTAAAAGTGTAAAATTAAGTAGTTTATCTGAAAACATGGATGAATTAGCAGAAATTTATGACTTATTGGATAAATCAATTGTTCGTGATCCACCGGTTTCTAGTAGAGAAGGTGGCATTATCTGTTCGGGATATAATGAAGAAGTAGATAACCTGCGAAATTCAAGCACTAATGGAAAAAAGTGGTTGACCGAGTTAGAAAACAGGGAGAAGAACAGGACGGGGATAAAATCTTTAAAAATAGGTTATAACAAGGTGTTTGGTTACTATATTGAGGTTACCCGGGCAAATCTTCAACATGTGCCTGGTGATTATATTAGGAAACAAACGCTGGTAAATGCAGAAAGGTATATAACTCCTGATTTAAAAGAATATGAGAATCTAATATTAGGTGCTGAAGACCGGCTTGTGCAATTAGAGTATGAGATTTTTTGTAATATACGTAATGAAGTGTTAAATGCAGTTTCTCGACTTCAGCAAACCTCAGAATGTATTGCCCGGGTAGATGCACTTTGGTCGCTTGCTGAGTCTGCACTACGAAATTATTATGTACGTCCTTTGTTAAATAATTCCAAGGAGATAAAAATAAAAGAAGGAAGGCATGCTGTTGTAGAAGCAGAATTAGGTGCGATGGAGTTTGTACCAAATGATGCATATATGGAAGAAAAAGAGTTTTTATTACTTATAACTGGACCCAATATGGCTGGAAAAAGCACTTATATGAGACAAACGGCCTTAATTGTGCTCATGGCCCAGGTAGGTAGTTTTGTTCCCGCTGAAGAGGCTTTAATAGGGATTGTAGACCGTATTTTTACTCGCGTAGGAGCTGCTGATGACCTGGCTGGTGGCAGAAGTACTTTTATGGTTGAAATGACCGAGTGCCGGACTATTATGGAATATGCCAGCGATAAAAGCTTAATTATAATGGATGAAGTAGGTAGAGGAACAAGTACGTATGATGGAATAAGCCTGGCACGTGCCATGGTGCATTATATACACGATAAAATAAAAGCAAGGACATTATTTTCTACTCACTATCATGAATTAACTGACTTGGAGATATTATCAAGTATTAAAAATTATACAATTGCTGTACAGGAACAGGGCGATGACATAGTATTCTTGCGTAAATTAAAACCTGGAAAGGCAGACCGCAGTTATGGTATTCATGTAGCCCGCCTTGCTGGAATACCTGAAGAAATATTAAAAAATGCATGCAGCATTTTAGACAACCTGGAAAATTATCAGAGCAATATGCAGCATGGGAATAAGCAGCAGGGGAATAATAATACTAAAGAAATTACATATGAAAAACACCCGGTTTTAGATAAATTGAAAAATAAAAACATATTAGAGATGACGCCGCTTGATGCATTGAATTTTATTTATAAGCTTCAAGAGGAATTGCAAAATTATTAGATGTCTAAAATACTCCTCTTTTGCCTGGAGGTGTTTTATTGTATATTGGAATTGATGTAGGTGGAACGTTTACAGATGCGGTTCTTCTAGACAATGATGGAGTCAGGGCGACTGCAAAAGTTGCAACCCGGGATGATCTTTTGTCTTCATTGCTTGATGTGCTGGATAAAGTAATGGACAATATCTCTGGACATAAAATTAAGCGTGTTGTATTAAGTACTACCATGATTACAAATTTAATACTGGAAAATAAGTACGATCCAGTAGGCCTGATATTAATTCCGGGTCCCGGAGTCAGTCATAATAATTTTATGTATAATGCTGATACTAAAATAATATCCGGTGCTATTGATTACCGTGGTAGAGAGATTGCACCTTTAAAGAAAAATGAAATAGCGGAAGTAGCTAATGATCTTGCTGAAAAAAAATACAAAAAAGCAGCTGTCATTGGCAAGTTTTCTCCACGCAATAAAAGTCATGAAGTAGAAGTTGCAAAAATATTGGAAGAATTTTATCCCGGCTGGAATATTGAACTGGGACACCGGGTTACCGGCCAGCTCAATTATCCCCGCAGGATAATATCAACTATGTTGACATGTGCATCAAAAGAAAAATACAAGTATTTTATTAATTCTGTCCTTAATGCTCTCGAGAAACGCGATATTGATGCTTCAGTGTTTATGTTAAAGGCTGACGGGGGGACAGTTCCAATAAAGAATTCTGCAGATGGTCCTGTTGAAACCATATTTAGCGGTCCTGCGGCAAGTACAGTTGGCGTACAGGCTCTAACTTCAGCCGGTGAAACTGAGGTTGTAGTTGATATAGGAGGAACCACAACTGACCTGGCTCTTATTTTAAATGGGCAGCCTTTAATTTCATCCCAGGGAGCATCAATTAAAAA
Organism: Clostridiales bacterium; assembly: GCA_021736985.1. GTDB lineage: Bacteria > Bacillota > Desulfotomaculia > Desulfotomaculales > VENG01 > JAIPEW01. Next base: position 14,206 of record JAIPEW010000026.1, read on the forward strand.
TTATATTACACATGTACGTACGCTTTCAGTAAGATCTGTAGCTGTAGGCGGAGACAGTAAAATAGAGTGTTCAGGGGAACAAATTGTTGTTTGCCCTAGGCGCGAGGGACAGCCTTACTGCCTGGGGGGGCCGTCTCCAACTCCAACTGATGCACTAAGATTCCTTGGGTTAACTGAACTGGGTGACAAGAGTAAGGCTGAAAAGGCAATGGAGATGATAGGTGGTATTACAGGGAGAAGCTCTGAAGAAGCAGCAGAGAAAGTAAAAGATTTAGTTGTTGATACTATAACCAGGGAAATACAAGACATGTTTTATAAATGGGAACAGGAACCTGCTTACCGGGTATGGGAAGTTTTACAGAGAAGCAAGGAAAAACCAAATATTGTAATTGGCGTCGGTGGCGGTGCTGCCGGTTTTATTAAACAGATTGCGTTCAGGTTGGATGCTAGTCCCTTAATACCACAGTATGCACCTGTTGCAAATGCCATAGGGGCAGCTGTATCTATGCCTATCTTACAAGTTACACTTAGAGCAGATACAGAGCAGGGATATTACTCTATCGAGGAAGAAGGCTTGCAGTATAAAATTAAGGACCAGAAATTTTCTGAAGGCGAAGCAGTTGACCTGGCGTGCGAATTCCTTGACAAAAAGGCAAATGCAAATAGTTTTAACATGGGACAAAACGAGATAGAAGTGATTCGCCGGGAAACATTTAACATGGTGAGAGGCTTTGTCACTACCGGCAAAATATATGATATATGTGTTCAAACCCCAAGAAAACTTTTGGGTCGTTTTGGAGAGAAGGGGGGGGGTAAGTAATGCAGAGTAGGACCGGGCTTATATTTTTTCCGGCTTTTGATTGGGCTATTTCAAAAACTCACCCTGAGCGTGAAGAAAGGCTCTTATATACCCGGGATCAGATTTTTGAGGAAGGTATTATGGATCTTCCCGGGGTTGAGGAATATACCCCCCGGGTGTCCGATTTTCATGATATTGCAAGAGTTCACTTTTGTATTCCCTCAGTCCGGAGCCAGGTCACAGAGGCACATCTTATTGCATCAGGAGCTGCTCTGCAGCTGGGTGATGCTGTAATGTCGGGAGAAATAAAAAATGGTTTTGCCCTGGTACGCCCTCCGGGACATCATGCTATGAAAGTTGTTCACGGCAACAGGGGGTTCTGTAATATTAATAACGAGGCTATTCTGGTAGATTATTTGCGCAGTAAATACGGGTTAAAAAAGATTGCTATTGTAGATTCTGATGTTCATCACGGGGACGGCACGCAGAATATTTTTTACCACGATCCCGATGTATTATATATATCTTTTCACCAGGATGGGAGAACCCTTTTTCCTGGAACTGGGTTTACTAACGAGTTAGGGGGCCCGCAGGCCTATGGTACTACCCTTAATATACCTTTACCTCCCGGGATGTGTGATGAAACAATGGATAATGTGGTTAGCAATCTAGTACTACCTGTACTGGAAGATTTCCAGCCTGAACTAATTATAAATTCCGCCGGGCAAGATAACCATTACTCAGATCCCCTGGCAAATATGCGGTTTACTTCTAAGGGATACGGTCGATTTACTGAAAAATTAAAGCCTGATATAGCTGTGTTAGAAGGTGGATACGGGATTGAAGGGGCCCTACCCTATGTAAACCTTGCTATCATATTAGCTTTGACAGGTTTTGATTATTCATATGTGAGTGAACCTGATTATGATCCGGAGCTGTTTAAAGAAAAAAAAGAAAATGTTAATAATGTACAGCAAACAATAGAGTATATACGTAAAACCTGGGATAATCGGTACAATATTGATTTAAACAAAATTTTTGGAAGTGAAAAATACTATAAGCGAAGAAAATCTATTTTTTATGATACTGATTTTATAAATGAAGAACAAGTTGAAAAAGTAAAAAGATGTACTAATTGTTCCGGATATAATGAAATAGAATCAAAAATCAGGGATGACGTTAAGGTATATTGTGTTTCAATACCGTTTTATGCTTGTGGTAGTTGCCGTGATCAAGCATATGAAGGTTATTACAGAGCAAAGGCTTTAAAGCAATACGATTATGTTTTTTTACAAGATAAATATAATGATGTTTGCTTATATTTCAATAATGAAAGCAGTATTGAAGAGTATACAGAAGGATAGGGGCGTCATTCAGTGAACAGAATCGAAGTACTGGACAATTTTACAGTAGGGCAAATTGCTGCCGGAGAAGTAGTACAAAGGCCGGTATCTGTAGTTAAAGAACTTGTAGAAAATTCTCTTGATGCTGGTGCTGACCAGGTTGTTATAGAAATAACTGAAGGTGGGAAAAAAGGAATTATAATATCTGACAACGGCATTGGTATCAGGCATGACGATATAAAGCGGGCTTTTTATCGTCATGCTACAAGTAAGATTGCATCTGCAGGCGATCTATACCAATTGTCTACTTTAGGTTTCAGGGGAGAAGCTTTGCCCAGTATTGCTGCAGTGTCAGACTTGATTTTAGTATCCAGATCTCCGTCTGAGCAAGCAGGCCAAAAAATACATTTAAAAGGTGGAGACATTATATCTGTAAAGGCAGCAGGCTGCCCGCCTGGCACCTCAGTTTCTGCGACTGACCTGTTTTTCAATACTCCGGCCAGACGTAAGCATTTAAAGTCAACGGGGACTGAATCCAGCCTGGTAGCAGATATTGTTCAGCGTATGTCGCTTGCCCGCCCCGAAGTACGTTTTGTATTTAAAAACAATGATCGTGTAGTTTTCCGATCACCGGGAAGCGGGAAGTTAATAGATGCTGTATCTTCTGTATATAATGTAGAACTAGCAAAATATATGGTAGAAGTAGATGAGCAAAATGATATTTTATATGCTGAAGGTTTACTGGGTAAACCTTCATTTAACCGTAAGACACGTTCTCATATATATTTAATAATCAATGGTCGTTATGTGAGGAATAAAGCTATATACCAGGCTGTAGATGAAGCATATAGTGGATTAATTCTTTCCGGGCGGCACCCGGTAGCAGTTATTAGTTTACAGTTAAACCCTGCACTGCTGGATGTTAATATACACCCGGCTAAGATGGAAATTAAAATTGACAAAGAAAATGAAATTGCAGATTTATTAAAATGTTCTATTCGAGAAAAATTAAAAAACACTTTATTAATCCCTACTTATAAAAGTTATAAGAGTAATAATACATCTAAAAAAGAAGATATAAATGAGAGCAATAATATAACAAGCATAATTAATGAAAATCAAAAAAAATTAAATATAAATAATAAAGATGATAATTTTATTAAAATAAAACAAGATGATACTATTTATAACTTATCGCAGGATAACTTAATGCATGAAAAAGAATCTGAGCAAACTGGTAACAAAATAACAAATAATATAGATAATAATTATGAAGAATATAAAAATGATTATAATCAACAAATTAAGTTGCCTTATTTACAAGTAATAGGACAGTTATTACCGACATATATTGTTGCTGGTGGACCGGATGGATTATATATTATTGATCAACATGCGGCACATGAAAGAATTATGTACGAAAAACTTTTAAATACTGAACATGAAAACAATGTTCAATGGCTTTTAACCCCGGTACCTTTAGAATTAAGTTACAGCACTTCTGTTTTTATACAAGATAATATTTTAAAGTTTAAACAAATGGGTTTTATAATAGAGGAATTTGGAGAAGAGACATATATTATACGGGCTGTGCCTGCACATCTTTCTACAAATGAAGGGATTATACAATTTACTGATTTAATAGAAGAAATTGCGGCAGCAGAAAATAATCGCGAAAATACTTTTTGGGACAAATTTATTACTAGTTTATCGTGTAGAGCTGCTGTAAAATCAGGTGAAATACTATCAAATGAAGTTATGAACAACCTGGTGAATCACCTTTCTATGGCAGAAGAACCGTATACTTGTCCACACGGAAGACCTACCCTGGTAAAAATTACAGAAAATGAGCTACTGCAAATGTTCAAAAGAACAAATTAAAGTGAAGCAGGTATATATATGGTAGAATATTTAAATTCGTATATAATAACGACCTCATTTAATCCGACTGTAAAGCAAGTAAAGAGAGCTTTAGAGATAGCAGGTGAAACTGGTAAACTATACGTAGAAAGAGAAAAATATTCTCTAAAAAAATTATTTTTTATGTATAATGTTGATAAAGCAATTATAGTATCTAAAAATAAAATCTCTTGTTATCATAATTCAGGTGAATTTTTTTTCCACCCGGATAAAAGTAAACTGCGTATAAAACAGATCGATACTGGGAAAAATGACCAAATGATTGAAGCGATGAATGTTTGTGCCGGTGATACAGTTTTAGATTGTACGCTGGGGTTAGCTACGGATGCCATAGTAGCCAGCTACATGGTTGGAGATCAAGGTAAGGTAGTAGGAATTGAGAAATCACCAATAATTGCTGTATTAACTAAGATTGGTTTGAATAATTATAATGATAAAAATAAGCAGCTTACTGAATTTATGCAAAGGATAGAAGTGGTGCATGGTGATTGCGAACAGTATCTTGATAATGCAAAGCCCGGTTCATTCGATGTAGTGTATTTTGATCCCATGTTTAGAAGTCCGGTAAATAATATGCAGCATCCCTTGGATAGTTTGAGACCGCTTGCTGAGAAGAAGCCTCTGGACAAAAGTATAATAAATAAGGCGTTAAAAGTAGCAAAAAACAGGGTTGTTATGAAGGAATCAAGGCGCAGCAAGGAATTTGGTAGGTTGGGTGCCAATGTGATTACAGGCGGAAAATATTCTCCAATTGCTTATGGTGTATGGCGAAAAGAAAAGGTGTTTACTAATGGTTAAAAAAGATACACCACTATTGGTAATAGTAGGACCAACTGCTGCAGGTAAGACAGCAGTTGCAGTTGAAATAGCGCTAAAAATCGGTGGAGAAATTATTTCTGCAGATTCTATGTCAGTGTATAAGTATATGAATATTGGTACCGCAAAACCTGTTGATTGCGAGAAAAAAAATGTAAGACATCACTTAATTGATGTGGTTTATCCTGATAAAGAATTTAGCGTTGCATTATTTAAGTCACTTGCAGAAAATGCAATTAAGGAAATACAAGATAGAGAACGATTGCCTATAATGGCAGGGGGAACAGGGTTATTTATACATGCAGTGTTATATGGTTTTCAATTTGGCGAAGTAGGTATAGATTATAAATTGAGGGAAAGTTTAAAGAACTATGCCTGCAAATACGGGAATGAGGCATTACATAATAGTCTTCTAAAAGTAGATTTTCAGACTGCTCAAAAGCTTCACCCTAATGATCAAAAACGAATTATAAGAGCTTTAGAAATATATGAAAAAACAGGAAAGCCAATGTCTTCAAGTATTCAAAGAAATAATAAACCTGCATATAATGCTTATACGATTGGTTTATATATGTCGCGTGAAAAACTTTATGAAAAAATTAACAAAAGAGTAGATAATATGCTTGAAGAAGGTCTTGTACAAGAAGTTAAAAATTTATTATCAAGAGGTTATGACAGCAGTATGGTATCTATGCAGGGGCTGGGGTACAAAGAAATTATTTCATATCTCAAGGGTGAAGTAGAATATGAAGAAGCAATTTGTTTGTTAAAAAGAAATACCAGGAGATTTGCTAAAAGACAGTTGACCTGGTTTAGACGAGATGAACGTATCAAGTGGTTTAATATTGAAGATTTTAATTATCCCGGAGAGGTAGCAGAGGAAATTGTAAAAGTAGCAGGAGGAGATAAAGAATATATGTCGAACCTGTGAATAATCACATATAATGAAAAATATTCCAACGGAGGGACTATAATGTCAAAGCCGCAAATTAATTTGCAAGATGCTTTTCTAAATCAAGTTAGGAAAGAAAATATTTCTGTTACAATTTATTTGGTGAATGGTTTTCAATTAAGGGGAATGGTACGGGGTTTTGATAATTTTACCGTTATTTTAGAGAGTGAAAATAAGCAAATGATGGTTTATAAACACGCAATTTCTACTGTTAGCCCGGTAAAGCCAGTTAATACTTCTTTTTCAGAAGTAAAACCGGATAACCAGTAAAAGGAAGCGGTCTCTCTGTTGGGGGACCTTCTTTTTAGGTAAAAAATATCCTCACCTGTCGTATAATAATATTAACATAATACGGTGAGGTGATTATGTTGGTTGGATTTCGCTGGGGAAGTAACTCTATTAACCGGGATTCAGCCCGGGATAATAGTTATAAAAAAAATAAAAACGGCAGTAATTCATTAATTACAAATAATAGTAATGCAGATGCTTGTTTTAGTGTAGAAGATGAAAAAAAAGAATTGTATGATCTAATAGGTTTGAAAAATGTAAAAGACAATATAGAAGAAATCTGTGCATTTTTAGAAATTCAAAATAAACGAAAAAATCAGAACCTGGCTGCAGAATCACAAGTGCTCCATATGATTTTTAAAGGTAATCCCGGTACTGGAAAAACAACTGTGGCAAGAATATTAGCACGTATACTTTATAAATTAGAAATATTATCTAAAGGACATACATTGGAGGTAGAGAGGGCAGACCTGGTTGGTGAATATATCGGCCATACTGCTCACAAAACAAGAGAGCAAATAAAAAAAGCTGTAGGAGGTGTGTTGTTTATTGATGAGGCCTATTCACTGGCCAGGGGAGGCTATAAGGATTTTGGAAAGGAATCTATAGATACCCTTGTTAAGGGAATGGAAGAACATAAGGATAGTTTGGTGTTGATTTTAGCCGGTTACCGTGATGAAATGGAGACCTTTTTAGAAAGTAACCCCGGGCTGCGTTCACGTTTTCCCGTACAGATTGATTTTCCTGATTATAATACCAGTGAACTATTGAAAATTGCTGACTTTATGATGGAAAAAAAACAATATTACCTGGAAAATGGCGGCAGGGAAGAACTTGGTCAAGTTATAGAAGTAGAGTCAACAAAACACAGGCATAGTGGAAATGCAAGGTTAGTTAGAAATATTATAGAGCGTGCTATGCGATTACAGGCAGTGCGTTTAACTAAAAAGTCGCATGTTACCAGGGAAGAACTTATGAAAATTACAAGAAGAGATATTGCAAGTGCTAGGAATACTTGTTAACTATATTACTTGTTACTATATGGAGGAAGAGATGAAATCTATTGATCCTTATAATATTAACCAGTTAGTACAAGAAGCAGAAGATGATGTTAAATCTTGTTTTGATAAATTAGAAAAGATTTCTTTACATAATCAAAAAAGGGTATTAGATGCTTTTAGAAAATACAAAGTATCGGATTTTCATTTGAAAAGTTCAACTGGATACGGGTACAATGATACCGGTAGAGATACACTGGAAAATATCTATGCAGAAGTATTCGGAACTGAGTCTGCCCTGGTTAGAGGACAGATATCCAGTGGGACTCATGCAATTTCCTTGTGCCTTTTTGGTATTTTACGTCCAGGAAACAGGTTATTATCTGTAAGCGGTGCTCCTTATGATACGTTGAGAAAAGTTATAGGTGTTAATGGTAAGACAAAAGGTTCTATTATTGACTGGGGTGTTAAGTATGAGCAGGTAGATGTAAAAAAAGATGGGAATCTTGATTGGGAAAATATTGAACATGCATTAGAAACCCCAGTTGATATGGTAATGCTTCAGAGATCAAAGGGGTACAGTTTGCGCGAACCGCTTGATGTAAAAACAATCAGGAAGATAGTAAACCTGGTAAAAAGAAAACAACCCGAGGCTGTAGTTTTTGTTGATAATTGTTACGGTGAATTTGTTGAAGAAATTGAACCTTCCATGGCTGGTGCTGATTTAATTGCAGGTTCATTAATAAAGAATCCTGGAGGTGGATTGGCACCGACGGGAGGATATGTTGCCGGGAGAAGTGACTTAGTGGAAATGTGTGCTGCACGATTAACTGCGCCTGGAATTGGTGGAGAGGTTGGAGCTTCACTGGGATGGCAGCACATGTTTTTTCAAGGTTTTTTTCTCGCCCCTTCTATAGTGATGCAAGCTTTGAAGGGTGCTGTTCTGGCTTCACGCTTATTTGAAAAACTTGGATATAAAGTTTTTCCTTTATATAACGAATCTCGTACGGATATTGTACAAGCTATAATTACAGGATCATCTAAAGAACTTATAGCGTTATGCCAGGCGGTACAGAGTGTTTCACCAGTAGATAGTTATGTTTTGCCTGAACCATGGGATATGCCTGGTTATGAGGATGATGTTATTATGGCAGCAGGGACTTTTATTCAAGGTGCTTCATTAGAGCTGACTGCTGATGGTCCCATGAGATACCCATATGTTGCTTATTTTCAAGGAGGGTTAACATTTGAGCATGCAAAAATTGCTGTATTGGAAGCTGCTCAAAAGGTAATTGAAACAAGGAGCTCGTTATGAATTTAAACCAGATAGAAACATTTCTTTGGGTGGCAGAGCTCAACAGTTTTACTGCAGCTGCCAGGCAATTATTTATGAGTCAGCCGGCTATAAGCTTTCAAATTAAAGCTATAGAGGATGAATTACATGTTTCATTATTTAAAAGGCATGATAAAAAGGTAACGTTAACCGAGGCTGGGAGTCTCTTTTACAAAGAAGCAAAAGAAATAATTGAGCATTACTACAAAATCACTGAAGGAATTAATAATATTAAAGGTCTTAAAAAAGGAAAACTCAACCTGGGTGCAAGTACAATACCAGGAGAGTATGTTTTACCTCATTTTATAGGTAGGTTTAAGAAGATTTATCCTGATATAGAAATAAGTTTAAAAATAGGTGACAGCGGAAACGTGATAAACTGGATAAAAAAGAAGGAAGTTGCGCTGGGCATAACTGGGGCAAAGGTGTATTCTGAAGGAATTGAGTGTCAGCCATGGATATATGATAAGCTTGTTTTGATTGCTCCGTTTGATTTTCAGCCCGGAGGGAAGGATAATGTATCATTAGAAGAATTAATTACATATCCTTTCATCGTTCGTGAAAAGAATTCCGGTACAAGAAAAACACAGGAAAAAATACTAGAAGAAAAAGGTTTGTATCTTGATAACCTTAATGTTTATATGGAGTTAGGCAGTACCAGGTCAGTTCTTACTGCAGTAGAAGCTGGACTTGGTGTAAGTTTTATATCAAGTTGGGCTGCAAGGGATTCGCGGGCCCTTGGAAATATAATTATTTTAAATGTACCAGAGCTTAACCTGGAAAGAAAACTTTACTTGGTGCGCAATACCCTTGCGTTGGGAGGCGGGTTTGCTGCATCAGTCTTCATGGAATATTTAGAGGAAAATGACAAATTTATGGAAAGTTAGTTATACTTTTCGTATAAGCCCGGTCACTTTTCCCAGAATTTTAGCATCACGCGTTATTATTGGTGACATAAATTGATTTTCAGGCTGTAGTTTTATGTGATTACTTTCTTTAAAAAATCTCTTCACTGTAGCTTCTTCTTCCAACAGTGCTACGACTATGTCCCCGTTTTCTGCACTTGATTGTTTCCTTACTACTACCCAATCACCATCAAATATTCCTGCTTCTATCATGCTTTCACCTTTTATGGAAAGCATAAAAAACTCACCCTCGCCAGTGAAGTCGTAAGGCAGTGGAAAATATCCTTCTGTGTTTTCAACTGCAAGCAAAGGCTGCCCCGCGGCAACATCTCCAACAATAGGAATCCAATTATGGTTTGGCAATAAATTATCTTGATATTTATTTTTTGTTACTTCAATAGCCCTGGGTTTAGTAGCATCTCTTCGTATTTTACCTTTATCCTCCAGTCTTTTTAAGTAGCTATGTACCGTGGAGCTCGATTTTAACCCTACCTTTTCTCCAATTTCTCTAACTGAAGGAGGGTAACCGTTATTTTGTATGGATGTTTTTATAACATTCAAAATCGTTTCTTCACGTTCTGTAAGTGTTGTAGACATAAAAAACACTACCTCTCTTTTTTTTTAATTATAGCATAAAATCTTGCAATCTTAAAACATGTGTTCGTAAAAATTGCTTAAGAAATTTTTGTTTTATTTTTTAGAAGGATAATTCTGTTAGCTCATAGAAGTGAAATTTGCAAGAATATAGTGATAATTCAAAAAAATTAGGGTGTGAATTATGGAACAAGTATGTGTAGAATGTGTCTTACGCCAGGAAGATTTATTAAGTGCGTTGAATCTATTAGAAGAAGCTGTCGTAATTATTGATAACAAAGGAGCAATAAAATATGTAAATTCTGCTTTTGCAAATATTACTGGTATAGTGGAATCTGAAAAAATTGATGAGAGTATATATGATTTTGTTGGAGAGAGAACTCTGACAAAAATGCTTGAGACGGGAGAACCGATATTTAATTATCATACAACTATTATTAAAAATAACATTGAAGTTGTTAGTAATGTTACGCCTATTATGTTGAATCAAAAAATAACTGGTGCAGTTATTGTATTTAAAAATTACACAACAGAAAAAAGTTTAATTGATCAGATACAAGAAAATATGTTAAAAATAAAAAAATTAAATGATAAAATTAACCAGGTAACAACTAGTAAATATACATTTCAAGATGTACATGGAAACAGTAAGATTTTAAAAAAAAGTTTACAAAATGCAGAAAGGCACGCTAAGAAAGATTATAATATACTTATTAAAGGCGAGTACGGGACCGGCAAGACTTTGTTTGCACATGCTATACATAATATTAGCAGTAGGAAAAATAATCCATTTCTGCAAGTGAATTGTAAAGGAATTTCAGAACGAATGATGGAATGCGAGCTTTGGGGCTGTACAAAAGAGTATTATTCGAAAAAGCACAAATATAAAGTAGGAAAATTCGAGATTGCTCACGGTGGCACTATGTTTTTTAATGAAATAAGTGATTTAAATATTGGTATTCAGCAGAAATTTTTAAATATGCTGCAAAAAATGGAGATAGAAAAAAGTACTGATGTCAGGGTGATTGCTGCTACTAACCGTGATTTACCAAAGTTGGTGAGTGAGGGTAAGTTTTCTCATGATTTATATTATTGTTTAAGTACAGGTCAGGTAAATATACCTTCTTTAAAAGAAAGAAAAGAAGATTTATCTATGTTGATAAATAATAGTATTATAAAACTCAACAAGAAATTACATAAAAAAGTTAAAGGATTGTCAAAAAATGCTGAAGAATTGTTACATTGTTATAATTGGCCAGGAAATGTTAAGGAATTAGAAGATGTTATTGAAAAAGTCATGTTAAAGGTAGATGAAAATTTTTTAAGTAAAGATAGTTTTATACAGCATGTTAGTCAATTTAAAAATGTGCCTAGCAGAGATTGGGAAATAATACCCATTGACGAAATAGAACAGATAATGATTCAAAAGGCTATAGCTAAATTTGGCGATAGTGTAGAGGGGAAGAGAAGGGCAGCAAGAGCGCTTAATATCTCTCTGGCAACTTTATATAATAAGTTAAAGAAAATAAGAACTACCGATTATTATAGATAAGGGAGGGATTTATTATCAGGACTATTCAAGTAAGCCAGGTAACTTTAGAGGTTGCCCGCTTATGTAAAGAAGCAAATTATGATCTTAACCAGGATATGCTTAATTCTTTTAACGATGCATATGAAGAAGAAAGTTCTATAACCGGAAAGGATATTATAAAACAGCTTATTGAAAATGCCAGGATTGCTAAAAGTGAATCAATGCCAATTTGCCAGGATACCGGGTATACTGTAATTTTCTTAGAAATAGGACAGGATGTGTACTTTGAGGGGGGAAGTTTAGAGGAGGCAATCAATGAAGGTGTACGAAAAGGATATAGTGAAGGATATTTAAGAAAGTCTATTGTATCTCACCCGCTGGACAGAATAAATACGGGAGACAATACTCCCGCTGTAATTCATACCCGTATAGTTACAGGAGATAATTTTAAAATTACTGTTGTACCCAAAGGTGGAGGTAGTGAAAATGTAAGTGCTGTCAAAATGTTGAAGCCTGCACAGGGGGCAGAAGGTGTAATGGATTTTGTAGTTAAAACTGTTAAAGAAGCAGGTCCTAATCCCTGTCCTCCAATAATTGTTGGTGTAGGAATTGGCGGTACTTTTGAAAAGGCTGCCCTTTTAGCCAAGGAATCTTTACTCAGGCCGCTGGGACAACCCAGTAAAGATGATTACGGGGTTTGGTTGGAACAGGAATTGCTGGAGCGGATAAATAAGTTGGGAATTGGGCCCCAGGGATTAGGTGGATCAATTACAGCACTGGCTGTACACGTAAACTTTTTCCCGGCTCATATAGCCAGCCTGCCGGTTGCAGTGAATATTAATTGTCATGCCAGCCGCCATAAAAAAGTAGAATTATAAAATTATTGTGAGGTGCAGGGAGATGAAGCAGGTAAATTTAACTACGCCGTTAAAAGAGGCAGATATTGCTAAATTGCGCATTGGTCAGAGGGTTTTATTCAACGGAATTATATATACAGGAAGGGATCTGGCTCATAAGAGGTTATTTGAACTGCTGGAAGAAGGAAAAGAACTGCCTATAAATTTAAAAGAACAGGTTATATATTATGTGGGCCCTTCCCCGGCTAAACCTGACCAGGTGATAGGTTCAGCCGGACCTACTACTAGCGGGCGTATGGATGTATATACCCCTGAACTATTGGCCCGTGGTTTAAAAGGAATGATTGGCAAAGGGAAAAGGAGTCCTGAAGTAATAAATGCAATAAAAGAGTACAAGTCAGTTTATTTTGCTGCAGTAGGAGGCGCTGCAGCTCTTATAAGTAAGTCCATAAAATCTTGCCGGGTTGCAGCATACCCTGAACTTGGTCCTGAAGCAATTCATGAACTGGTTGTAGAAAATTTCCCTGCCATAGTTGTTAATGATATCCTTGGCGGAGATCTTTATGAAGAAGGAAAGAAAATATATGCAGTTAAGTAGTAAATAATTTAAAATTTAACCTGGTACAAGGTATTATATATTTAGTATGTGAAAAAATAATAGTAATGAATCCCAGTAGAGGATTTTTATGTATTTGATAGTAATTCTGTAAAATGAACAATATTTTTTTATCTAGACCTGCACTTGGAATGCTGGTAGAATTATGTAAAGTAAATAGCAGAGTTAAAATAGGAGGTTTTAATTTGAATATACAAGAACGGCTAAAACAGCTCAAGCAATTAAAAGAAATTGTTCATAAAGGCGGCGGGGAAAAGAGGATACAAAAACAGTATAATATTGGTAAGAAAACAGCTAGAGAGCGTGTTAATTTATTATTTGATGAAGGTTCATTTAATGAAGTAAATGTTTTTGCAACAAATGGTGATATGAAAAAAGACATGGAAAATCCTGGAGAAGGGGTTATTACTGGTTATGGTAATGTTAACGGGCGCCTGGTTTATGCTTTTGCACAAGATTTTACTGTAGCAGGAGGGTCTCTGGGAGTAGTACATGCTGAAAAAATATGTAAAATGCTTGATATGGCATTGAAGACCGGTGCACCTGTAATAGGTCTTGAGGATTCCGGTGGAGCCAGGATTCAAGAAGGTGTAGAGGCTTTAAACGGTTATGGTGAAATATTTTATCGCAATACTATGGCTTCAGGGGTAATACCACAAATATCAGTTATTATGGGGCCCTGTGCCGGAGGAGCCGTGTATTCACCGGCTATAACAGATTTTGTATTTATGGTGAAAAATACAAGCCAGATGTTCATTACGGGGCCTCAAGTAATAAAGGCAGTAACTGGTGAAGAGGTAAGCATGGAGCAATTAGGAGGGGCAGATACCCATAACCAGACAAGTGGTGTAGCCCATTTTTCTGCAGAAGATGAAGAACAGTGTGTTGAAATGATAAAACAATTATTGAGTTTCTTACCTTCCAATAACCTCGAAGATTCGCCTTCTAAATCTCCCGTTGACCCGCAGGGAGACCCGGAAGAACTTTTAAATATTGTACCTGGTAATCCCCATGTTCCCTATGATGTTAAAAAAATAATTAATCTTGTAGTCGACTGCAGCGAGTTTTTTGAAGTACATAGTGAATTTGCCAAAAATGCTGTAGTAGGATTTGCCAGGATGAATGGAAAAACAGTTGGGATAATTGGTAATCAGCCTGACTCTTTAGCTGGGTGCCTGGATATTGATGCTTCTGACAAAATAGCCAGATTTGTCCGGTTTTGTGATTCATTTAATATTTCACTGGTAACTTTTATGGATGTTCCCGGGTTTTTACCGGGTACTAAGCAGGAATACGGTGGAATAATCAGGCACGGAGCAAAGATTCTTTATTCTTATTCTGAGGCCACTGTACCTAAGGTGACTGTTATTTTAAGAAAAGCGTATGGAGGGGCATACATAGGGATGTGTAGCAGCTCTTTGAAGGCAGATATTGTTTTTGCATGGCCTACGGGTGAAATTGCAGTTATGGGGCCGGAAGGTGCTGTGAATATAATTTATCGTAATGAGATAAAAGATGCTGACAAGCCGGATGAAAAAAGAAATGAATTAGTGCAAGAATACCGGGAGAAATTTGCCAATCCGTTTGTAGCAGCATCCAAGGGATATGTTGATGATGTTATTGATCCCAGGGAAACGCGAGAAAAAATAATTACAAGCCTTTCTGCACTTGACGGCAAACGTGTAGAACGCCCGCGTAAAAAACATGGAAACATACCATTATAGAGTTGGAGGTTTTGGAAAGTGATTAAAAAAGATTCATCTGTAAGTCCTTCTGTTGTAGCTGCAATTACTGCTTCTTTATTAGCCGGCGGTTACATATCTAGAGATGAGAGGATTAGTTCTATTTGTCATAACAAAACAATGAATTTGTGGAAAAGATCCGGTGTAATAGATCAAATGCAAAAACAAGATTTAATGATAAACATTGAATCTTAAAGTTTAAACATTACAGGAGGTTTTTTTTCAATATGAAGAAATTTAAAGTTAAAGTTAATGAGGAAATATATGAGGTGGAGATAGAAGAAGTTTCTGGAGATTATCCTCCGGCGCAAAAAACTGCAGTGCAGAAGCCTGTTGAATCACAGGTATCCAGGCCCAGGCCTGTAAAAAATGTACAGGAGTCTGCAAAACCTGATTCCTCTAATGAGGAAGGAAAGGTTATTTCCCCAATGCCTGGAAGTGTTAATCAAGTAATGGTTGAGCCAGGAGATAATGTTAAAAAAGGTAGCGTATTATTGATTTTAGAAGCAATGAAAATGCAAAACGAAGTAATTGCACCAATTGCCGGCACGATTCAAGAAATATACATAGAAAAAGGCCAAACGGTAAATAGAGGCGATATATTACTTTTTATAAATAAATAGTATTGGGGAGGCATAAATATGAAACGTAATAAAATAACCATTATCGGGGCTGGAAGTGTAGGAGCTACTTGCGCTCATTGGGCAGCTTCAAAAGAACTTGGCGACATAGTATTATTTGATGTAGTAGAAGGTATTCCACAGGGTAAAGCACTAGACCTTATGCAGGCTGCTCCAGTGGAAGGATATGATTGTAATATAATGGGTACAAATAACTATGAAGATACAGCTGGTTCAGATATTGCTGTTATAACGGCAGGAATACCGCGTAAGCCTGGTATGAGTAGAGAAGAATTAATAGGTACTAATTCGAAAATAGTTTCTGAAGCAGCAAAAAATATTGCCGTGCATTCTCCTAATGCTTTTATAATTGTGGTAACAAACCCTCTGGATGTTATGGTCTATGCTGCTTATAAAGCAAGTGGATTTTCTTCGAAACGGGTGTTTGGCATGGCAGGGGTACTGGATTCTGCTCGTTTCCGTACTTTCATAGCCTTGGAGTTGGGTGTTTCATTTGAGGATGTTAGTGCGTTTGTCATGGGTGGACACGGGGATGAAATGGTCCCGCTGGTTCGTTACAGTTATGCCGGTGGTATTCCTATTGACAAATTAATATCCAAAGAACGTATAGATGCTATTGTGGAGCGTACCAGGAAGGGTGGTGCCGAAATAATCAACCATCTTAAAAATGGAAGTGCATATTATGCTCCATCTGCATCTGTAATACAAATGGCAGAGGCTGTACTCAAAAATAAAAAACGTATATTACCGGTGGCCGCTTATCTGAATGGAGAATATGGAGAAAAAGATCTTTATTTTGGAGTACCAGCTATTATCGGCGGAGATGGAATAGAAAAGGTTATTGAAATAGATATTAACGAAGACGAACGAGCTGCTTTAAAAAAATCTATTCAATCAGTCCGAGATGTTCTAGTAATGCTTGATTATTAAAGAAAAATAATACAAGAGGTGGCAGGTAATGACAGCGCCCAATAAAGTTATGGTAACTGATACGACGTTAAGAGATGCACACCAATCTTTACTAGCTACACGCATGAAAATTGAACACATGATGCCCATTCTAGAGAAAATAGATCAAGCAGGATTTTATTCTGTAGAAATGTGGGGCGGGGCGACTTTTGATTCCTGCATGAGATTTTTAAACGAAGATCCTTGGGACAGGTTAAAGTTCTTACGGGAGTGTTTAAAAAATACTAAAACCCAGATGTTATTGCGAGGTCAAAATATTGTCGGTTATAAACATTATGCAGACGATGTTTTGGAACAATTCATAGTTAAAGCTGTACAAAATGGAATGGATATATTTCGTATATTTGATGCCCTAAATGATGTTCGCAACATGGAAAAAGCTATTGCACATGTAATTAATGAAGGAGCTCATGCTCAGGGTACTGTAGTATATACAATAAGTCCTGTTCATAACTATGAGTTTTACATGAATATGGGTAGGCAGCTTCAGGAAAAAGGATGTCATTCCATTTGCCTTAAAGATATGGCTGGTATATTAAGTCCAGGAAATGCTTTTGATATTGTAAAGGGTTGGAAAGAAAATTTGGATATACCTGTACACCTGCATACTCATTATACCAGCGGAATGGCATCTATGGCATGCTTAAAAGCAATAGAAGCTGGGGTAGATGTGATAGACTGTGCTATTTCCTCCATGGCACTGCAAACTTCCCAGCCGGCAATTGAAACAATGGTCGCGTGCTTAGAAGGATTACCATACAAAATCAACCTGGATATGGAGCTTCTTTCTAAGATAGCAGAGTATTTTAGAGAAGTACGTAAGAATTATGCCAGTTTAGATACATCTTCTAGTAATCCTGATGTTAATGTTATTAAGTACCAGATTCCTGGAGGTATGATCTCAAATTTTTACAGTCAGCTTAAAGAACAAAATGCACTGGACAAGCTTCAAAAAGTGTTAGCAGAAGTACCTGGAGTAAGAGAAGATTTTGGATATCCACCCCTGGTAACACCGTCTAGCCAGATTGTTGGCACCCAGGCTGTTCTAAACGTTTTAGCAGGTGAGCGTTACAAAATGGCTACTAACGAGGTTAAGCAGTATATGCGTGGCTATTATGGGAGGCCGCCGGCTCAAGTAAATGAAAAAGTACGAAAAAAGATAATTGGTGATGAAGAACCTATTCAATGCCGTCCCGCAGATCTTATTGAACCGGAACTTCCTGCAGCTAAAAAAGAATGTGCTGAATATATGGAAAAATATGAAGATATAATATCAACAGCTTTATTTCCAAACGTGGCACCTAAATTTTTAGAAGAAAAAATGGCCGAAAGATTAAAAATAGATTTAGATCTGGCCAGGAAATGCAGCGGATTTTATCCAGTTTAAAAAGGCAATTTAAATACCTTTTTTATTAAGTAAATTACTTCCGATAATAAGTATTATGTAAACTAGAAAATTTAATTAAATCTAATAGTTTCTAAAGCTTTTTTTGCAATATCCTTCACGTTACAAAAGTTTATAATGTTGGCCGAAACTAAACATAATAAATTTTTTTCATAATCCCCCCCCCCTTATTGGGTAAAATCTTTTAAAAAATCCAGGTTTAAAATGTGAATTTTAAACCTGGATAAATCAATTCTACATTTAAAATCTTTCTTCCCGATTGCGGGAGGCCGGTTTTGCATAAGCCCATGGTTAAACCTCATGACATATAAAACTGTAACTACAATAGCTGCATTCTTTTCCCTTATTAGGCGGGTATTTTCCACGCAGTATTGCTGAAGCACTATACAGCAGCTCTTTTTCGACACTAACCTGGTCATTTTTTATTTCAATAATTTTACCTTCAATAAGGTGCCAGAGCTCCAGTGTAAATTGTTTTATGTGCGGTAAAACCCTTTTAAGTCCACAAGCATATAAATTAAGCTGTAAAGAGTAAAGTTCTATTTTCTCCGGTGTTAATTCCAGGTTAGTTTTAAAGTCAATGATTTTAATCCGCTCGCCGCTTATTTCTAGCCTGTCTATAAAACCGTTAAAATCTAATTCTCCCTCATCAACTATATATTGAGCATGAAACTCCTTTTCTATAAAAACATTTTCCGTGCTTGAATCAGTAGCTAATTTAATATAATTTTGAAATGCTTTAACTGCCGTTTTTTTATATCTTGATTCATATCCTTCTGCTGAAACCCCCAGCATGAAAGCTTCTTCTTTTATTGCCTCTTCGATTTTTTCTACTCCAAACTTGCATAATTCATAACTTTGTATTGAATTATGCACGATATTACCAAGTATCCCTGCATCTAAATTTAAGGTGTTTTCACTGCTATCAGTATTTTTGATAAACTCATTTTCAGGAATGCCTACGGCATACTTAAAATAATATTTTCTCGGGCATTTACGGTACAGGTTCAATTTGGTAAAGCTTAAAGAGACGCGATTACCTTCTTTTAACTCCTGTCTTTCTTTCGGCCAGGTCAGAACGTTATCTATTTTTAAATCCTCTTTATTTTGAGTGACGGCAGTACTATCCAAATTATCATAATTATCATATTTTCTTTCCCACAATGAACAGTATTTGTTGTCCAGATAGCCTTCATGGACAGCACTTTTCAGTTCTTCGTAATAGTTTTGCAGTTTTGAAGACACTTTTGGCCGGGGTTCTGTAGATAATATATAAAGCCTGTCCTCCGCCCTGGACAGGGCTACGTAGAAAACCCTGCGGTCCTCTTCCAGGGATTCCTTTTGTAATATGTTCTTGTAATTTAATAAACCAAATTCATTTAATACTTTTAGCTGGCTCTCTGAGAAAATGTTGCCGTATTTTACCGTTTCTATTATTAATAATCCCAGTTTTTTGTGCCAGGCAAGGTAAGGGCTTTTAGGTGAGAATGGGAAGCGCCCGGGTGTAACCTGGGCTACAAAAACATATTTATATTCTAATCCCTTGGATTTGTGTACTGTCATAACTTGTACGGCATTTTCTTCGGCAGAATCAACTTCTTGCTCCTCATTCCCCTGGTATATTTCTAACAGATTGATAATATCATCCAGTCCGGTTACTTCCTGCCTGTTTTCAAAGTCAGCTAATATAGTACGAAGCTTATTTAGATTATTCATACTGTGAATAACTTCGTTATAAGGCCGGGTATAAAGAAATTGAAGGTAACCACTTTCTTCAAGAATATAGTCAAGAAGTGTAGCAGCAGATAAACTACTCCGCAGTACCAGGGAGTTATTCAGTAAATCTTTCAGCCGCTTGAGTTTTATTTGTGTATCGCTGTCGAGGTTTTTTTTATCAACATCCAGGAATAGAGCTTCATAAACGTCAAGGCGGCGGTTTTTACCTTCCTGTTGCTCCCATGCATTTGCTAATTGATAGATCTGGTGGTCAGAAAGTCCAACTGGCGGGCGCATTAACACCCAGAGGAGGCTGTTCCTGTCCGCAGGGTCATTGATTAGTTTTAGATAGGCCAAAAGATCTTTTATCTCTACCCGTTCGTAAAAGCCGGTTCCACCTGAAATAGTATAATGGATTCCTCTTTTTCTAAGGGCGTCTTCAAAGGGTTTGCTGTGCTTTAAGCTTCGAAAAAGTATTGCAATATCACCGGGGCGAGATCCATTTTTTATTAAATCCAATATTTGAGCGGCAGCTATTTCTGCCTGGGCTTCCTCTTCTTTTAAACATATCCTTACATGCAGCTCTCCCTGCCTGGCATCTTCTCGGCCAGGTTCCAGGCGAATTTCCTCTTTTCTGCTCTTAAAAGGTTCTTCCTGGGCAACGGTATAGTGAGAACAATCTAAAATTCCCTTGCAGGAACGGTAATTGGTTTTTAAAATAACTTCCTTTCCACCCCATTTTTCTACTTTAAAATCTGCCATATTCTCCGGGCGGGCGTTACGCCAGGTGTAAATACATTGTTTTTCATCTCCCACTACAGTGACGTTAGACATTTTATCATCAACTGCTAGTATACTCAGCAGTTTAAACTGTGAAAGACTCGTATCTTGAAATTCGTCTACAAATATGTGTTTAAATTGGTTGCAATAACTTTTTCTAATTTCTTTATAATCCCTGCATAATTTATAAGCTGTGAATATTAAGTCCGCAAAATCTAGTGAATCCAGCCGGTATAAGCTATTTTGATATTCCCGGTAAACCAGGTAAATAAAATATATCCATTCTTTTTCCAGAAGAACGGATTCATTTAAGTTTTCCAACCTTGATTTAATAGCTTTCTTGGTACTCCCATGTATTTTTTTCTGTTCCAACTTTTCCGGCAGTTTACCATATTTGCAGGTAAATTCATTCAATTTGTTTAATGCTGTATCTAAAAATTCTTCTGGTTCCAGGAAAGAATCTTTTAATTCCTGGATCACTTTATATATATCACTGGATTTAGCAGGAAGTTCTGTAAAGGGTAATTGGGTAAAAGAGTACAGATCAATATCTTTCATATCAATTTTTAGATCTAAAACTTTATCTAAAACTTCGTTAAATATAATCTTGCTCTCCAGCTCTGTAAGTACTGCAAATTGAGGATCTAAACCAAGGATTAAAGAGTTTTCTCTGGTAATTCTTGAACAAATGCTGTGAAATGTCCCTATACACGCGTCTAACATTGTTCCGCTGTGGTATAAAAAATTATGGTTGCGGCATAATGTGTTGATCCTTCCTTTCATTTCCGAAGCTGCTTTTTCGGTGAAGGTAAGGGCCAGTAAGTTGTCAGGAGTCCATTCCGGGTTTTCTTCCAGGCAGCGGCTGTAGCGGGAAGTCAGCATACGCGTTTTTCCAGTCCCTGCCCCCGCTGTTACTTTTAAAGGTTTATCTAGAGGAGCAAGAACTGCATCCTTTTGTTTTTTATTTAAACCTTCAAGGTAAAACTGTTCATTCACTATCAACCACCTCCTGGTTCTCACAAAACGCACTAAAATTGCAAAAATAGCAGTTATTACTGGCGCGGGCAGGAAAATAGCCTGTCTTTATTTGCTCTATTATTTCATAAAATTTATTTTTAATTAACCCGTTCAATTGCTGTGTGCATATTTCATTCAGTTCTGTTTCGCTATTGACCAGTTTAAACCTACGGGGTACCGGCCCTTCTTTTAAATAATATAGAGTTAAAAAGTTAATGCTTAATTGGGGCATTATTTCCTTAAGTGCCCAGTAATATAATGGCAGTTGCAGATCTTCTGGCTGGTATTCTTCATCGGCGGAGGGGATAAATTTTTTTCGTAAATTTTTATACGTATGCGGCTTGCCGGATTTATAGTCTATTACTTCGTATTCTCCATTAGAGAGTTTATCAATGCGGTCAATGACACCCCGGAGAATGAAATCAGCTTCTTTCCATTTAAAACGGTGTTCTTTATATACTACCTCCCTCTGACATTCCCACTGCTGTTTTTCCACTTGCAGGTAATCTAAAAGCATTTCCCGCGCCCTGCGGCGTTGTCCTTCGGCAACAAGGAATTGCCCGAAGTTAAACTGGGAGAAAATATCATCCAGTATTTGTTCCATATCAGTTTCTAAATCATTATTACTGTCTAATATTGGGTGTTTAGTATGGAAAAACTCTAATGCTTTGTGTATGAGCAGGCCAAATTCAAGGTGCTCGCTGCCTTCGTCTTCCAGACGCAATATTTTATTGAAAAAATACTTTCTGGGGCAATTTAAATAATCACTTATAGCAGAAGCACTCAGGCTAATGGCTCCGTTAAATTTAACCGGTTTCTCGGGTAAAGGAAGGAAAAATTTCGGCTTGTACTCTTCAGGCGGTAAGCCTGCCAGTATATCTTTTTTTTGTTCCAGTTCATTGTCTATTGATAAAACACGGCAAGCCAATGATTTCAATGCTGTTTCGCGTTTGAATTTAGTAAGAGGAATTTCTATATCTTTAACTTCGAGCTTATCTGTATTTTTCCAGTTAAGCCCCCAATAAGTGGCTATTTCAGGGGTGACTTCATCGTAATTTAAAAGCGTGTATATAAAAGTGGAGGGCACGGCATTGGGCATCCCCGGGTATTCTTTTGCAAAAGAGATGTAAACTTTGTTTTTTCCGGCTTTTATAGCCTGGATAAAAAAATTCTGTTCCTGTAAATATGCTTGTTCCCGGGTTAAGGCACCTTCAGTTTTTAACGGGCCTACTCCGGCAAGCATTGACTCTATTTCATTTTGTGTCAAGTAATACTGCGGTTTGCGGGCAGCTGGAGTTATCCCATCCGCTGCACCCAGAATAAAAATATATTCTCCTTTTATATTCTCTGCCGTCCTCATATCAGCCACAGTAACACCTGCAGGTTCTTTATCTTCTTCGTATGTTAATTGTAGGCCGGACTGGTTCCAAAGTTCTATAAGATCGCTAATGGAAAATGTTGTTCCGTTTGCTGACCGTATGGAGTCTACAAACCTTGTCATTTTCATGAATTCCTTTAGCCGGTTTATTGAACAGACAGCATCTTCTTTTAAAATGGTTTTTTTATATAGTTCAAAGTTGGTGCAGATTTTTTCCACTGTTTCCCGGGTGCTGCCGCTATCTTCTTTTAATAATTTAAAAACATTGTTAACATGTTGACCTACCTCTACGGGTAATTCATTTACTATGCCATTTATATATTCTTTAAACTCCTTCCCCTCTTGTTTAGCTTCCCGGGCCCAGCACCTGCATGTATACGGTTCAATTCCTATTACCGGGGAAAGGAGTATCTGGCCAAACCGTTTATCAGAGGGATTTTGAATATAACTTAGAAAATCAACTATGAACTTAATATGAGAATCCTGGTAACGATAATCATGAGTGTCTAAATTAAACTCTATACCATTCTTGGTTAATAATTCAGTTAAATTTGGATGATTATTTAATTTACGGTAGAAAACAATGCAATTTTCAGGGGTAATCCCCTGGTTAATTAACTCTTTAATCTTTTCAACAACCCTATAGGATTCATCAGCAGCATATTTAGTTTGAACCAGCATTACGCTGGGGTCATCACTAACGTTATTCTTTTCCCCTGGATGAAAAAATCTGGATATAATTCCTGGAATGCCAACTTTACACTCTTTAAGGCTCTTCAAAGCTTCTTCATGAGTTATACCAAGATAATCTAACTGTATCCTATTTTCCTGGTGGTTTTTAGGAGACATTAGATAATTAACGATATCTATAAATGAAGTTATCTTATCTGTGCTAGAGGAAAGCAAATAAGTGATTTTTAAGTATACAATATCAATACTTTCGACACCGGCAAAAATAATATGCTCAAATTTATTACTTAGCATTTCGATTAACCAGCTATTATCTTCTAACTTCTTAACTATTAATTGGCCCAAGCCTGAAGGAGTGTAACAAACTGATTTACGGCATAAATTTTTATAATATAGGTATATATTGGCCAGGTCTAAAAATTTGGGATTATCACAATTTTTTGCCCATGCAAAAAAATTATCAGCTCGTACATCATTTGCTTGAAGCATGTCTATTAAGTTAGTAGCATGTAAAATAAAAGATCTATTGTTACGTAAAAAATTAAATTGACTTGCCAGGCTTGTATTCCTTATAGTTTCTTGAAATATTACATATCGTTTCCAGCCTGTCACTAATTCCAGGTTACGGTTTATCCCTAAAGGAAACTTACTTAAAAGTTTACTGCAAAACCCCGGTCCTGTATTTATCCATAACTCACCATATCCCTGCGGAAAATGCTCTTTTATCTTTCCCTTGATCTCATTTGCAGCAGTATGCCCAGAGGTTAAAACTAAGATATTATCCAGGGGTATTCCAGTATCAATAAGCTCTTTGCACTTATTAAAAACTCTGGTTTCTATTTCTCTATTCGGGGTGACCAAACTTATCTGCAAATCATTTACCTCCCCAAAATTAATTTAAAATAAAGATACTACATATATTGGACAACAGATTATCTTTAAAGTAAATTTTTTAAATTTTACAAGTGGACTATTATATTCTTAAATATTTTATCCTGTTAAACAATCTTTTGACAATGAATAGCAAGGTTTTATTTATAAACTACGAATTATCTGTAATTTACAAAAGCAGGTTTCTGTAAAAAGGAGACTGGCTTTTTTGATTGAAATAATATAATAAGAGATATGTTGTAGAATTAAGTCAAATTAATTAGGAGACAAAGGGGCGAGATTTAGAATGGCTAAAAAAGACATGATATTTTTTCTGTTGGTGTTCTTATTAATAACAGGTACTGCATGTACCTCTGAAAAGGCTGATAATAATATAAATTCCAAAATTAAACAAGATAATTCTTTAGATAAGGCTTCAAATGAAGAGCAGCAAAATGACGAGCCTTCCGACGTAGAAGTTACTGTATATAATCCACTTACAGACGAATATATTAAAGAGCTACATAAGCCTGAAGCAGTGATGATTGATAATTTATATACAGCCAGGCCGCAGCACGGGATTGAAATGGCCGACGTAGTTTATGAAGCAGAAGCAGAAGGGAATATAACGAGATTTATGGCTATTTTTTACGGCGAAAATCCTGAAAAAGTAGGTCCTGTAAGAAGTGCCAGGCCGTATTTTTTGAAACTGGTTAAACCCTGGAATCTCCACTATGTGCATGTTGGGGGAAGCATGAAAGCTTATGCTGATATTTCAAGACTAAATATAAAAAGTATAGATAACATGAAAGGCGGACAGGGATTTATAAATGATAGTTCCCGCAGGGCCCCGCACAATACCTATTTTAGGTTAGAAGAAGTTATGCGTTACAGGGCTACGAGTATTGATTTCCCTGGCTGGGATTTTACGATACAAAAAGAAGTAGATCCTGCTTATTCAACTATTAAATTTAAATACAACGATAATAATAACCCCCGGTATGAATACAATTCTCAAAAAGAAGAATATTTAAGATATATTAATAACAAGGCTCATACTGATAAATTAACTGGAGAACAGGTAGGTGCAAAAAATATAATATTCCAGCGTGCCACTCATGTATACACTGGAGATAAATTTGGACATATAAAAATAAATCTCCAGGGGCAAGGCAAAGCAGAGTACTTTCTTGGTGGAAGGTATGAGACCGGGTACTGGAAATCCAGTTCTAGGGGCCATATTAAATATTATGATAAAGACGGAAATCAAATAAAATTTGTTCCCGGTAAGACATGGATTCAAATAATTCGCCCGGGTACAAAAATTATTAAATCATAAACAAATAACCGCGACTAACAGCCACGGTTATTTGTTCTGTACGTTTAGCTGCGTGTTACGCTACAAGTGAGGAACATATAATATTATTCCTCTCTCTTTTTTTTATACAGCAATGAATTATGTAAACATTAAAAAATATATCTTTCCAAAACTAACTGATATACCTGTTGTCATATATAGAAAACCCCTCGGTAAATCCGAAGGGCTCCCAAAATAAGTCCGGCAACGACCTACTCTCCCAGGGGTAAACCCAAGTACCATCGGCACTGGTGAGCTTAACTTCCGTGTTCGGCATGGTTTGTACCAACACAGCTTTTTACAGCTTTCAACTCTGGCATATGCGAAAACTGCCAGGATGAATACTTGGATATATACCATTTCTATAAATAAGCTGGGGCTGGTACAAAAAAAACGGGTGTATCCCCACCGTTATGGTTACCGGAAACTATTAAACTTTTTAATACTCTCTCAAAACTGCACAGCGTATAGCAGGTTTACTTTCGCCTTTTTGGTCAAGCCCTCGACCTATTAGTACCGGTCCGCTAAACG
>JAIPEW010000052.1 GCA_021736985.1 Clostridiales bacterium
GGTTCTTGGCAAACCAACTATACCAGACGTTGAGGTGTTTTTCATGCTTTTTTTAAAAAATCAAGTACTATACTATAACGGACATCAACACCACCGGAGTTGAATGAATTACATTTTTCTAGGTGCGAAAGCTGAGTAAAGTGAGTAGTGAGATGCTGGTTCCGGGCAGCAATGTTATGGAAAAGTCACGTTCGCTTCCCCTGGGAGTGCTGGTACGAAATCTTGTAGGGGCAGCTGTAATAACGCTTGTACTATTCTGGTCCGGCTTCTTTCAGCCGGGAAATTTCATTACGGCAAGTGAAAAATTTGATACAGTAGTTTGTAATTATTCCCAGAGGACATTACCGGCCGTAGAGAAAGTTGTTTCTGCAGCCAGTAATTATACACAAAAGATTACCGATAGGAGTGAAAACATTTATGAAATGCATAAACCATCCGGACAGAGACGCTGAGACACTTTGTTGTGATTGCAAAGAACCGCTTTGCAGCGAATGCAGTTATAAAATAGGAAATTCAACCTATTGTTATCGCTGTTTGGAAAAAACAGTGGAAACCGTTGAAGATAATAATAATAATATAAAAAATGATCCCAATAAAAGCAGATTTATTGCTTTTTTGCTGTCACTTATGCCCGGGTTGGGTTACATGTACCTAGGATTAATGAAAAAAGGTCTTGAGACTCTTATATTATTTTTCGGAACTATATTTGTTTCATCTATTATACATCTTGGTGAATTGGTTTCGTTTGTATTGCCGGTTTTATTTTTCTATTCTGTTTTCGATACGCAGAATTTACTGAGTAAAATGAAAAACGGTATATATGTAGCAGACATCTCTTTATTAAGATGGGAAGATTGGGGTAGTAAAAATATAAGCCGAAACAGCATAATAGCATATGGCCTTATAGGTCTTGGAGTGGTTGCTCTTTTGAATAATGTAATGCCGTTTGTATACCATAATTATATCTTAGAACGCATTTTGCCGCCTGTTATAATAATAGGCCTGGGAGTATATATTCTTTACCGCAATAAGCGCAGGGGAGGGGAAAAACATGAGTAGTAATGGAAAGATTAAAGTAGGTTCAATAACCCTGGCTTTAAGTTTAATTACAGGCGGTGCGGCACTTCTAGTATATAACTTTGGCGGCCTTGATTCGATAAGGTGGGTTTGGAATTTGTGGCCGCTTCTTTTAATAGGCCTGGGAGTAGAATACTTTGCCCGCAAAGCATCTGCAAAAGATAAAGATGTGAGTTTTCATGTGCCGAGCATATTGCTCATTGTTTTATTTATATTGGCCAGCGGTGTGGGGACAGCGATTACAGGTGTGGCAAATAATATTGAGAATTATATAGGTACTGGCATTATAGAATCAGGCAGTGATTATGAGTACAGCTGGAATTGGAGCAGTAACCCGGTAGAAGTTGCACCTGAAGAAAATTTTTTAAGGATTAACCAGCGCATAGGAAAACTGAATTTAGAGTCCAGCCAGGATAATAAGCTGCATATTTCTTCTATTTTTCAAACTAATGATAAAAAAACATTTCAGAATTTGTCCGGTAAATTTCATCCCGAGATAAAGCGCGACGGTGAGATTGTCAATGTTGCGGTACCGGATATAAATTCTGACAGTCATGAAAAGAAAATTAGAATGGACTTAACAGTTAAAGTTCCACGGGGTATGCAGGTGGAAGCAGAAAGTACCCTGGGCGAAATAAACGCAAAAGATTTACAAAACAAGATTAAAGTGCAGACAAAACTTGGAGCTATTAAGTTAACAGGTATACAGGAGGATATTGATGCCGGGACGCACAGCGGTAAAATCGAAATAATTGATGCTGCAGGAGATGTTTCAGCTCGAACTAACCTGGGGCAGGTTTCTTTTAGATCGCAAAAACCTGTTTCCGGTCAATATAACCTGGTTAGTAACGTGGGGAATATAGTTTTTGATATTCCAGGCAAGTCAAATATAATAATAAATGCATCATCTAAGATAGGTAGTATTAATGTGTCCGGCCTTTCATCTGCAAATTATGATGAAAATGGTACAAATAATGAAGCTCATATTGTTATGGGAAATGGGAAGGGTAGTGCAAAAATTTCTGTGAGTACAGGTTCTGCTAATATAGATGTGCATTAAAAATTAGTAAGTTTTCAAGTTTCATTGTTGAAAAATTGTAAAAAAATCTAAAAATTTTATTTTTTATTGAAGGATTTTTACCAATAAACAAGAAGTATATTTAACAAATAAAAATGTAAGTGTATAAATAGTGGTCATACCAGCAGCACAACAGGTCATATTAATACTTACCAGGGGGGGATAGCAAATGAATATGAATGAAATTCGAGAAGAGGCGAGAAAAAAGCTAAAGGGATACTGCCGGGTTTGTCCTGTCTGTGACGGCCGGGCCTGTTCAGGAGAGGTTCCGGGTATGGGGGGAATTGGAACAGGAGAGGCGTTCAGGGCTAATTTAGAGGCTCTAAAAAAGTATCGACTGAACTTGCGTACGCTGCACAATGCTAAAGATCCAGATACAAGTTGCCGTTTTTTTGATAAAACATTAAATACACCGGTAATGGCTGCGCCATTAACTGGCAGTACTTACAATATGGGTGGAGCCCTAACAGAAAGAGAATTCATAGGCATGGTTATGTCAGGAAGTAAAATGGCAGGCAGTCTTGGTTTCTCCGGAGACGGTGCTGACCCGGCAATGTATGATTCAGGCGTGGAAGCAGTACATGCTGAAGGCGGATGGGGAATACCTGTTATAAAGCCCAGGGAACAGGAAGAGATTATTAAAAGAATTCGCAGGGCAGAAGACTCTGGTGCAGTTGCAGCAGGTATGGATATAGACGGTGCCGGACTGGTAACAATGGCTTTAAAAGGTCAACCTGTTGGCCCTAAGACTGCAGAAGAACTTAAAGATGTTATTAGTGCTACCAAACTACCGTTTATTATAAAAGGTGTTATGACTGTTGAAGAGGCTGAAATGGCTGCAGAAGCAGGGGCAGCAGCAGTAGTAGTTTCCAATCACGGCGGGCGCATTTTAGATTATACACCTGGTGCTGCTGAAGTATTGTTCCAAATATCGGAGGCAGTAAAAGGTAAAGTAACAGTTATCGCTGATGGTGGAGTAAGAGCAGGAACAGATGTGCTCAAACTGCTGGCCCTGGGCGCAGATACCGTACTTATAGGGCGTCCGGTAATAACCGGTGCTTTTGGCGGTGGAGCAGAAGGTGTGCAGCAGATTATTGAAAGTTTAACTGCCCAGCTAAAGCAGGCAATGATTCTTACTGGTTGTGCTGATTTAGATAGTATTACATCGAGTGTTATTAACTAGTTATAAATAAGGCCTGGAGTTCTAGATTTTTAACCAGGCCTTATCTTATAAAATAACTGGTCAGACCATCATCAAATCATGTGGCTGACGTATGTAGCAAGGGGGTGGTTGGGGGACAAATATTTAAAAAATTTGTATTATTGTTTATTTAAAAATAATTTAAAAAAGGAGGTTTGCAAATGGGTATTGCAAGTCTTGCTCTAATTGCTTTTATACCAATTTTATTTACTATCATTATGATGACGGTGTTTTCCTGGCCTGCTAAAAAGGTAATGCCTGTAGCATGGGCTATAGCAGCAGTTATTGCGCTCTCGGTTTGGCAGGTAGAAATGGTACGCGTTGTTGCTTCTACAATTTACGGTTTTTTATCTGCTTTTAATATTTTGATTATAATTTTTGGCGCAATTCTGATTCTGAATACTTTGAAAAAGAGCGGTGCCATGGCTTCTATTAACCGTGGTTTTTACGGGATTTCTTCTGACCGCAGGGTACAAGCTATTATCGTAGGCTGGATGTTTGGTTCATTCGTGGAAGGTGCAGCTGGCTTTGGTACTCCTGCTGCTCTGGCTGGACCGCTGATGGTTGGACTCGGGTTTCCCCCTCTGGGTGCAGCCATGGTTGCTCTAATATTTGACAGCGTGGCAGTTCCGTTTGGTGCTGTTGGTACACCGGTTATCGGTGGTATCGGGCAGGTAATGAAGGGTACTGTAGTAGACAAACTTGGTGCAGATGCTTTTATTCCGTTTTTAAACCAGGTAGGTATTTGGACAGCAATTCCAAATGTAATTATTGGTACTTTTATACCTCTTTTAGCTATTTGCATGCTTACTGCTTTCTTTGGCCCCAAAGAAAAACGTTCAATTAAATACGGGCTGGCAGCAGCACCGTTTGCCATATTCTCAGGTTTAGCTTTTACAATACCTTATTTAATAACTGCTTATATAGGTCCCGAGTTTCCTGCGCTAGTAGGAGCGTTAATTGGATTACCAGTAGTTTTAATCGCAGCTTCTAAAGGCTTCTTGACGCCTAAAGATGATTGGGATTTCCCTGATAAGAGCCAGTGGGAAGAAAACTGGAAGGGAATGGTTGATACCGGTTCTGAAGAACAGAGTGATATGCCTACATGGAAAGCCTGGATACCATACTTATTAATTGCTGTAATTCTGGTAATTACAAGAATTCCAGAGTTAGGTTTAAAAGGATTTTTAGCTGGCCAGACATTAAACTGGACAAATATCATGGGAACTGGAATTGATTATTCCCTGGCTTATCTGTACTTGCCGGGAACTATACCATTTGTACTTGTTGCTCTTATTGCTATCTTTGTTCACAACATGTCCGGTGATAAAGTGAAAGAAGCCTGGGGTGCTACATTTAAGCAGATAGTAAACCCCGCTATAGCTTTATTCTTTGCTGTTGCCATGGTACAAGTTATGGTACAGTCCAGTGTGAATATGCAGAATATAGACGGCATGATGCTTACTATGTCTAAAGCAGCTGCCATAGGAGTGGGTGCTCTCTGGCCGTTGGTAGCACCATTTGTAGGAGTTTTAGGTGCATTTATGTCCGGTTCAAACACTGTTTCCGATATATTGTTCTCCCAGTTCCAGTTTGGAGTAGCCCAGCAGTTGGGACAGCCTGCTGTAGTAACGCTTGGACTGCAAAATATAGGCGGCGGTGTAGGTAATATGATTTGTGTCCACAATGTTGTCGCTGCCTGTGCTACTGTTGGACTCACCGGGGTAGAAGGTATTATTATCCGCAGGAATTTGATACCAACCCTTATATACGGCCTGGCAGTGGGGATTTTTGGTTTGATAGTTATTTACGGTGGTTTTGCAGCGGGAGTATTGTTATAGCGCTTTAATACTTTATGTTTCGGTCCCGGACCCCGGGGCCCGTGGGAGGAGGATGATTTATGCAAAAAAATGTAATTGATGAATTGGTTAAAGTCTTAGGAAAAGATAACGTAATAACACAACATGAAGACTTATTATGCTATTCTTTCGATGCTACTCCAGATATGCCTCAAAAATTACCTGAAGTAGTGGTAACCCCCGGCAGCACTGAGAAAGTAGCAGAAGTAGTTAAAATTGCTCAAAAATATAATGTACCTGTGTACCCGCGAGGTTCGGGTACCAACTTGAGCGGTGGCACTGTACCGGTTAAAAACGGCATTGTGTTATCTCTGCTGCAGATGAATTCTATACTTGAAGTAGATGCAGAGAACTTAAATGCTACCGTACAGCCTGGAGTTATTATTCAAGAGTTGAATAATGCTGTTGCTCCCCACGGGTTAATCTATCCCCCGGACCCGGGAACAGTTGGCACAGCTACCATGGGTGGTAGTGTTTCCGAATCTTCCGGAGGACTTAGAGGTTTAAAATACGGGGTTACCAAGGATTATATAATGGGCCTGGAATTAGTATTATCAGACGGCCGGGTAGCAAAGTTCGGGGGCAAAACAGTAAAAAATGTTACTGCTTATGACCTGGTAAAACTGTTTACAGGTTCTGAGGGAACACTGGGTATTTTAACTAAAATAACAGTTAGACTTATTCCGGCACCGGAAACACGGGAGACAATGTCTGCATCTTTCCACAGCCTGTCAGATGCTAGTAATACAGTAATAGAAATAATAAAAAATAAGGTTATCCCGGCTACCATGGAAATTATGGACCAGGTTACAATTAAAACGGTAGAGAATCACTGTAAAATTGGACTTCCTGTAGAAGCTAAAGCTATGCTGCTTATTGAAGTAGACGGTATTCCGGAAGTAGTAAAAAAAGAAGCTGAAAAAGTGCTGGAAATAGTTAAGAAAAATAATGGAGAAGTAAAAATGGCCAGGGATAGTAATGAGCGGGATGACTTATGGCAAGCCCGCAGGGATGCCCTCCCTGCCCTTGCTCAAGTTAAGCCTACCACAGTGCTGGAAGATGCAACTGTACCGCGCAATAAGTTGACTGACATAATAAGTGTATTTGAAGAAGTTGCAGAAAAATATAACTTAACTATTGGTACATTTGGTCATGCTGGAGACGGCAACATGCACCCTACCATTATAACTGATGAAAGAGATAAGGAAGAGATGGAAAGAGTGCATAAGGCTGTTGAAGAAATATTTGAGAAGACCCTGGCAATGGGTGGAACGCTTACCGGTGAACACGGTATAGGTATGGCTAAAGCTAAGTTCCTGGAATGGGAGCTGGGAGAAACCGGCCTGGATGTGTTGCAGAAAATTAAGAAGGCAATTGATCCGAAGAATATATTAAACCCTGGGAAGATGAGATTTGACTGGGGGCCCGAGAATGAATAGTATTCTAAAAGATATTGAAACTGAAGTTGTAAAATGCATGAAATGCGGCAATTGCCAGGCTGTTTGTCCATTATATAAAGAAAATCATTCTGAAGCTGCAGTAGCCCGGGGTAAGATCCGGCTGGCAGAGGCAGTGTTAAACGGAGAAGTAGACTATACTGCCGGCCTTGCCCACCGGTTTGATATGTGTCTTACCTGCCTGGCATGCGTTGAAAATTGTCCTTGCGGGGTCAGGGTGGATAAAATTATTTTATCCTTAAGGGCAGCATTAACAGACAACCGTGGGCTTCCCTGGCCCCAGCGGGCTGCTTTAAATGCTCTTTCCCGGCCCAAGTTGATGGATAAAGGAGTAAAAACAGCAGGGATAACACAGGGACTTTTCTTTAAAAGGGGAGGAAAGGGCATAAGTCCCAGGTTCCCTATTGGTTTAAGCACAAGGCGAGTATTGCCATCGCCGGCCAGGAAGACTTTAAAAGAACAGGTGGCAGAGAAAAATGCTGTATCAAACCCTGTAATGCGCGTAGCGTTTTTTGCGGGTTGTACAACTAATTATTTATATCCCGAAGTAGGCAAGGCTTTGTTGGAAGTACTTCAAAAACACGGTGTAGAAGTGATTTTCCCCCGTGCTCAGCACTGCTGCGGTACGCCGGTAGTTATTCACGGGGCCCGGGATACAGCCAGAGAAATGGCTATTTCTCACGTAGATATGTTTTCTAAGGTTGAAGCTGATGCAATAATTACTGTTTGTGGTACTTGCGGCGAGGCATTTCGGCAGTATTATCCTGAATTATTAAGTGATATCCCGGATTACAGTAGTAAGGCTCAGAAACTGACAGACAAGACTTATGATATCTCAGAATTCTTTACTGATGTGCTGCCGCTGAACAAAAAACTATTGGGGCCAGTAAATGAAAGCTTTACTTATCATGAGCCCTGCCATATAGGTCGTGGTATGGGAGCAGCGGGCAAACCAGAAGAATTATTAAAGTTGATCCCCGGTGCGAAGTATATACCTATGAAAGACCCTGGACGCTGCTGTGGTGGGGCAGGATCATTCAGTTTCGAACGGCCAGAGCTTTCATTTAGCGTTTTGGAGCATAAATTAAAAGATATTAAGTCAACTGGTGCTAACACGGTCGTGACTGGCTGCGGCTCTTGCCGTATGCAAATAAATGATGGGCTTGGACAGCAAAATATGCACCAGAATGTAATACACACAATAGAAATGCTTGCTAAGTCAGTTAGGAATGCCGGTTAGGAGGGTATTATGGTTACTAATAAACCAGCTAACGAAATAATTGAAAACTTTAAAAAACAGGCAGAAGCCTTATCGGCGAATCTTTACAGGGTCAATGATATGAAGGGTGCAGGAGAACAGCTGGCTAAAATTGTTGAAGATAAAGGTGCCAAAAAAATAGCTGCTGCTCCATCCGGCATGGTTAGCGGATGCTTGAATGCAGTTGAAGATTTAAATACTTATGTGTACAGTGAAAATTTGCAGCTGCATGTTAGAGATGCAGATATAGGTTTATCTGAAGTAGGTAAGGCTGTTGCAGAAACCGGCAGCCTGATCCAGGACGGTACCGTCCTGGATCAGCGCCTGGTTTCTACCCTTCCTCCTGTACATGTGGCGCTTGTCCCTACTGGCGGGTTAATAGAAACTTTTAACGAGGCAATAGATTATCTTAATGAAAAACAGGAAAAGCCCGCTTATGTATCATTTATATCCGGGCCCAGCCGTACTGCTGACATTGAAAGGGTTCTTACCATAGGTGTGCACGGTCCCGGGGAATTGCACATAATTTTAGTAGATGAAGCGGGGGGTGAGCCGGGTGAGCAATAACAAGAATATAAAGTCAAATATAGATGAAGCCCTGGCCAATGAAAACTTGCGCGGGGCCCTGGGCCGCTTCGGTGACGGGTATTTAAGTTCCAGGGAAAAGGCTTATACAGGTAAAGACTTCGAAGACTTGCGCAGTCAAATAGCTTCAGTCAAAGGTGATGCTGCGGAAAGAATGGAAGAACTTGCAGAAAAATTCACCAAAAACGCTGAATCCCACGGGGCAAAAGTTGTCAGGGCACAAAATGCCGAAGATGCAAGAGATTATATTTATAAACTGGCTCAAGAGAAAAATGCAAAAAGAATTGTAAAATCAAAGTCAATGGCCAGTGAAGAAGTACACTTAAATGAATTTTTAAATGAAAAAGGAATAGATACAGTTGAAACAGACCTGGGGGAGTGGATATTACAATTAAGCGGTCAAAAACCGTCTCATATGGTCATGCCAGCAATCCACATGACAAGACATGAAGTATCGGATATATTTTCAAAGGAAACCCGCCAGGAATTATCCCCGGAAATTTCCCGCCTGGTGCAAGTCTCCAGGGAAGAAATGCGTGAAAAGTTTATTTCAGCTGATATGGGCATATCAGGCGCTAATATAGCTGTTGCCGAGTCCGGTACACTTGTAATAACTACAAATGAAGGTAACGGGCGGCTTGCTGCTACGCTTCCTCCAGTACATGTTGCTGTTGTTGGACTGGAAAAGTTTGTAGAAAAATTTGCAGATATAAAGCCTATTTTAGAAGCTCTTCCGCGAAGTGCTACTGCACAAAAAATAACCAGTTATGTTTCTATGATTACAGGGCCTACCCAGGCTGTTTACCCGGATGGATCAGTTGCAGACAAAGAACTGCATATTGTACTTCTGGATAACGGGCGCAGTGAGATGCAAAAAGATCCAGTTTTTAAAGAAGCATTACAGTGTATACGCTGTGCATCTTGTTTGAATGTATGCCCAGTGTTCCAGCTGCTGGGCGGGCATGTTTTCGGTAAAATATATACCGGCGGTATTGGAACTATTCTTACTGCTTTCTTTGACGGTATGCAGGATGCAAAAGATATACAAAACCTTTGCCTGGGATGCGAGCAGTGTAAGAAGTATTGTCCTGCTAATATAGATATACCGAAATTAATACGCGAGCTGCGCAGCAGGGAAGTTGAGAAAAATGGTCTGCCGGGCACGCAGAAATTTGCCATGGAAAAAATATTGCCCAATCGTAAACTTTTCCACCGCTTGATAAAGGCCGGGCGGTTAGCTCAAAAGCCGTTCCAGAGCGGGGGCAAAATACGCCATTTACCCATGTTTTTATCGGATCTGGCCGAAGGACGCAGTTTGCCAGTTATTGCAGACAAAGCTCTTCGCGATAGGGCTGAGGATTTCAGTAAGCCTGCAGCTCCCAGCGCCAGGGTAGCCTTTTTTGCAGGATGCCTTACTGATTTTGTATATCCTGAGCTGGGTGAGTGTGCTAACAAAGTGTTAAAGAGTATGAATATAGAAATGGTATTCCCTCAGGAACAAACATGCTGCGGTGTACCGGCCATATATATGGGATCACGTGATTCTGCGGTAAAAGTGGCTAAACAGAATATAGAGGTGTTTGAGCAGGCGGAAGTGGAGCATATCATTACCTGTTGCCCAACATGTGCCCATGCACTCAAAAACCAGTACATGGAAATACTGGGCAGCGACCCGCAGTGGAGTGAAAGAGTGAAAAAATTTACGGCAAAAATACGTCTCTTTTCAGAATATGTATATGCCATGCTGGGTGAAGGGT
>JAIPEW010000053.1 GCA_021736985.1 Clostridiales bacterium
TCTCCATTATGGCAATTACTACTGAATATATATATTTTACTATAATTTTAGTGTTTCATCAATGCAAGTATCAAAAAGAAAGGCGGCAATTCATCCCCCACCTAAAGAGGTGGGAGACTTCTTGCCGCACGAGTTAAAATTTTCATACTTCGCTGTAAGCCGGAGAATCATAGAAGTTTATTTGGAGAACAATTATGTTTATTTTTTAAGCAAGCTGGCCGTATCAAAAGGATCGGAACTTACTACGCTGGCAGCAAAAAGTTCCATTGCACCAAAGTCAGCCGTGCGTCTATACACGCACCCGCGGTCAACTATGCGGGCAATAACGGGAAATTGTTCCCAACCAATTGTATTTTCCGACAGTGGCGGCAAGTAAACAGCAACATTAAAACTGTTTAAGCCGGTTTTTTCTTTTAACGTATTGAGCACACCACTTACGGTTCTACCTAAACGTCCTAATTTTTCGGGCCCCGCCGGGCCCGGCGGCATCATTATCCAGGTCTCTTTTTCCTTGACCGGTGAAAGCGATACAAATAAACTGCAATCTTCTTCCGTCCACCCCAGGCCCAGGGCCCGGTGAACAGCAAACAAGTCCTTGTAATAATCACTTCCATGCTGCCTTGCATAATTAATCCCACAATTCCGCAGGTGCTCTACCCGGGGATAATGCCGCTTTCGGGTGACAGTCAACTGGAGGTGGCCGTGCACCACGGAAGAACCCGCGGGCCAGAGGCAATTCCACATCAGAAACGGAAATCTCGGTTCACTGTCCCCTTCTTTTACAGCATGCCGGTCTGCTTCTGAAAACCAACGGGAAGCTACCTGGAAGTAATCTTCTACCATGTCGCTGTTAAATTTTAAAGGATGGTGCTCATTAGATATAACTAACCCGTGATAACCGTCATACTTGGCAAGATTAGCTGCCGTAATACAATACTTTCCGCGAATGCGCCCAAAGGAATCCCGCGGGGCAAACTTTTCCGGTGAACAAAAAGGACAGCCCTCCCGGTATTCCCTTACCAGAGAATTTAAATCCTCGCTGCCTTGCCCATCCATGGGACGGCGGCCGCGCAGGTGATTAAACAGGGCCCCCTCGCCGGTAACAAGGTTAGTTACCCGCATTATTCTTTGTTTTTTTACGTCTTCCAGCCCGCCGAATTTCCTCGAAACCCATTCTTCCATTTCTTCTTCTGGGACCAGACAGCCCGGAGGAGAATCAATTTCATAAATGCGTTCAAAAAGTGCCTTTTCACGTGCAGGAAGTTTTTCCACAAGTACAGGCAAATGCAATACGGACATTATTGACGCCCCTTTCAAAACATTTATTAGTCTACCCGTATAATCTCCGTATATAAAAAACTCACCTGCAAAAATTACTATATATTAATATATATGTAAACAATTAACCATAAAAAAAGGCCGCATTAAAGCGGCAATTCTTAACCATACTGGTGAGTACCTTTTACAACCTTTACTCCAAAAGTATTTTCTATTTTCTTAGCTAATTCGTCAATATCCATGTAAGGGCATCCCGGCCAGGCATTTACTGTACAAGTAGAGAAATGAACAACGTCAAAATCAACATTCTTTTTAACGCACTTGATATTAGAAATCAGCGTACGACCCGGGCACTCGCAGTTTAAAAAACCTACAACTTTTGCTTCATCATACTCGCTGAAATGACCTTCTTTGTCAGCAGCAGCTTTAAGGCACTTCCACTCTCCAGGACAGCCATACCCTTCGGAAACATAAGCTCCACAAGCAACAATAAGTACTCTCATACATTCCCTCCTTAATGCTTTTTTTACATATGTTCAAGTGTTCAACAATATTAAGAAAATTCCTTCTCAAGCAAAAAAAATATAGAAATAGTTCTTTTACTTAAATTTGCTCACAACGGAGAATGAAAGTTTTTCTGACAGCCGTGTTAAGACCGAGGAAAAGCGCCGGAGCAAAGGGCAGAGGTGAGAGGTGAGAAATTAGAAGTGGGAAAAGAAAAGTCTACGCAGCAGACTTCCAAAATTGTCACACTTCCCACCTCCCACATTACACTTCGCAAATAAAGGTTCTCCGGCGCCCGAGGCCGATTGACAAAAAAATTTTATGTACCGGAGTAGGGAGCAGAGAATACCCCCGGCCTAGCAAAAACAAAGTTTTCGAAAAAAAATGGCGAGGACAGCACTTGAGTACCATCCTCGCCTAAAAATTTTATTATTGAAGAGCCCTGTCCATTATTTTATATATGCGGTCTACCATGTACCTGGGTTCTAAAATAAGTCCTGCAGCAACCAGTGCGTTATCAAATATCTGCTCTGTTGCTATTTTAGCAAACTGTTCATCTTTTTGCCTCAGCTCGTTAAGATTTTTTATTATCTCGTGGCGAGCATTGATTTCCAGCGTTTTAGGACCTGTGTTATTTTCATCCTTGTGCATTACCTGCATCATTCTCTGTATGCTGCCAGTAACGCCGCTGGGATTAAGTACTACGGCTGGGCTGTCCACCAGGCGTTTAGACTGGCGTACTTCAGTTACCTTTTCACCCAGGGTCTCCTTAACCCACTCGCACAGGGAATTAACTTCTTCTTCTGAAAGAGGAGTTTCCCCTTCACTTTCCTCCACCGGCAGGTCTAAATCCTGCTGGTCTGCAGAAACCAATTTCTTTCCTTCATATTCACCCAGGTTATTTAATATATAGTCGTCAACTGCTTCTTTTGTATAGAGAACTTCCAGGTCGCGGTTCTTGAAAGCTTCCATGTAAGGGCCTGATTCAATAGCTTCCCGGTTGGGCCCGTTTATGAAATAAATAGTATCCTGGTTTTCCTGCATCCTATCCAGGTAATCCTGCAGCGAAACCAATTCGTCGGGTTCTGCCCTGGAAGACTCAAAACGCAACAGTTTAACCAGGTCTTTTTGATGCGTAAAATCAGATGCTGCTCCTTCTTTAATAAACATAGAGAATTTATCCCAGAACTGCTTGTACTTTTCCGGTTCCTTTTTAGCTGTTTCATTTAGAAACTTGAGCACGCGCCCGGTAATCACCTTGCGCAGCTTGGACACCAGTGCACTATCCTGCATATTTTCCCGGGAAATACTAAGCGGCAGCTCTTCACTGTCCACTACTCCCCTTAAAAAGCGCATCCACTCGGGAAGAATATCCGGGCTTTTTTCCTGTATAAGCACCTTCCGGCAATAAACATTTACACCCGGTTCCATGCGGCCAAAACCAAAGCGCTCAAAATTTTCCTGGGGTACAAACAACAATGCCTGTATGGAAAGCGGGGCATCCAGCGTCAGATGAAGCTTCAGCAAGGGCTCATCATGTGCATTGGCTATATACTTGTAAAACTCTGTATACTCTTCTTCTGAAACTTCATTTTTATTCTTAGTCCAGATTGCCTGTACAGTATTTATTTTCTCCCCGTCCACCAGTATAGAAAAAGGAACAAAGCTGGAATACTGTTTTATTATTCTTTTTACAGCATCTCCCTTAGCAAATTCTGCTGCATCATCTTTTAACTGCAGCACAACTTTTGTGCCGCGCTGTAGCCCTTCAACTTCATCAACTGTAAAACTTCCAGCACCTTCCGATGTCCAAACACAGCCTGGCGCTTCAGGCTGGTAAGAACGGGTATATACTGATACCTTATCGGCCACCATAAAAGAAGCATAAAAACCCAGGCCAAACTGCCCGATTAAATTAACATCAGCCTTATTTTCTTCCATGAGATGCTGTAGAAAAGCCTTGGAACCAGAATGAGCAATAGTTCCCAGGTTTTCCACTACTTCTTCCCTGGTCATACCTATACCGCTGTCAGTAATAGTTAAAGTGCTTTCAGATTCATTAGTATCAATAGAAATCTCCAGGGGCAGTTCGCTGTCCTGTACTTCCTTTTCAGCTACTTGCTGGTAGCGCAGCTTCTCCAGTGCATCTGCTGCATTGGAAACAAGTTCTCTTAAAAAAATCTCCCTGTCCGTATAAATAGAATTTACAACAATATCCAGTAACTGCTTCACTTCTGCCTGAAATTCTTTGGTTTCATGACGAGTATTTGTATTTTCCATAATAAATCCCCTCTTATCACTAATTTAAGATCTTCTTCCATGTAAAAATATATTTCTAACTCCTCATCTTGTCAATATCAAACAAGGGATAATATATCAACAGGTATAAACCATTTTATAATTACAGGAGTTATATATATTTCAATCACTGCTGCTGCAGCTAACATAGGAATTACAACTCTGGCAAAAAAAATTACATCCCTTTTTTTTAACTTGAAAAATAATTTTTCCTTTCTTCTCAAAATATTCCATCCCAGGGCAAAAGATATACATAGAGCAGGAATCTCTATTATACCGTGAGGCAATATACCTATTATAAAGCCGGGATAAATAGATAATATGGCACCCATTATGGCTGTATTAACAACAAGAGATAATACTATAGGAATGCCTATTAAAAAAAATGAAGTAAAGGAAACAAATAAGCAGGTGGTCAAATTCTTAAAAAATATAACAGACAGAAGCTGCAAGGGTTGCAAACCGGCAAATTGGGAAAATTCCTGTTTCACCGAATTAAACAGGCTGTCAGTAATATTTGACACACTGCTAACCAGGGTAAATATAAAACAAAGAAGCACAAATAGCATTAAAAAAACTACAGTAGTTTTTTTCACCGAAAAACCTCCTTATTAATCCCCTCAATCTTTTATTATACACTTACATGGATTTTACTGGCTATTCTAATCAGGAAATTTCCCGGTAACAATCTGTGAATTGAAAGGACCGGTGG
This sequence comes from Clostridiales bacterium, assembly GCA_021736985.1. Lineage (GTDB taxonomy): Bacteria > Bacillota > Desulfotomaculia > Desulfotomaculales > VENG01 > JAIPEW01. The sequence continues at coordinate 4,793 of JAIPEW010000053.1, forward strand.
ATTTCCGAAAGGTAGTAGAGTCTGGGTGCACGGCTGACACGAGTTTCTGCCAGACCGGTGGTACTCTTCGCTCCCTACTCCGGCACATAAAATTGTCCGCTCAATCGGCCCACAGGGTTATCCACAAGTTATTAACATAATCCACAAACATTTGACGTGGGATTATAAAAGCATTAAAATATGAACATATTCATTTATGAACAAATTCATATTTATGGCAGGTTTATATTATGACAAACTTAAGAGAAAGAAAAAAGCAAAAAACCAGGGAAAAGATTATCAATACTGCGCGTGAAATTTTTCTTTCACGCGGGTATCAAAAAACTACAATTACACAAATTGCAAGAAAGACTAATACAGGGATAGGTACTTTTTATAATTATTTCTCTTCCAAGTCAGAGCTCTTCTTAAATATTTTCTATACCCATCCTCAAGAACTGGAAACCAGGGGAAACAAAATTCTTTATAATCCAGGTGAAAACGTAATTGAATCAATAACTGATCTTTGTTTAATTTACATTAACGGCATGTCAAATGTAAATAAAGAATTATGGAAAGAAATAATTGAAGTCTTTTTCTCCAATATTGACAGTCACCAGCAAACAATGAGTGAATTCACAGAACTGGATTTTCAGTTAATTAAACAGGTACAGTACCTTTTGGGGCATTACCAGGAAAAAAAGCTGCTGGTAGATAACTTTAATCCAAGAGACGGGGCAGAATGTATATATTCCATATTTGCAGCACAATTAATCTTATATTTATATGAAAAAGAGAATTCATTAGAACTGGTAAAAGATAAAGTAGAGCGCCAGGTCAGGTTGTTTTTTGCTGATAAGTTCTTATAAAACATTATATTACCTTAAGAAGGGAATATATAGATGAAAACAATCATACAGGCAAAAAATTTAAAAAAAATTTACCAGATGGGTGAAGTAGATGTATACGCCCTGAGAGGTGTGGATTTTAATATCCAGGAAGGTGAACTTATAGTTATCCTGGGGCCCAGCGGCTCGGGAAAAAGTACTCTTCTAAATATTATAGGAGGAATGGATAAAGCTAGCGAAGGTGAATTGTTTTACCTGGATACACCTCTGCACAGCGCCAATTCAAAACAGCTTACACTTTACCGCAGGCATGATGTAGGCTTTGTATTCCAATTTTACAACTTGATACCTAACCTGACAGCATACGAGAACGTTAACCTCTCTGCCCAGATCTCTGAAAATCCTTTTCCGGTAAAAGATGTCCTGGAAAAAGTCGGGCTGTCTGACCGTGCAGAACATTTTCCGGCACAGCTGTCCGGCGGTCAGCAGCAGCGCGTCGCGCTGGCCAGGGCCCTGGCTAAAAATCCCCGCATACTGCTGTGCGACGAACCCACGGGAGCACTGGACACTCAGGCAGGCACTCAAGTTTTAAGGCTTTTTAAAGACTTCTGCACGACTTATAATAAAACAATTATTATTATCACCCATAACGCGGCAATATCTCAAATAGCAGATCGCGTATTTTATTTAAAAGATGGTATTTTGAGCAGCATCCAAGAAAATGAAACTCCTTTATCACCGGAGAAGGTGACCTGGTAATGTTATGGAAAAAAGTTATTCGTGACCTAAATAATAATAAAGGTTCCTATGCTGCGTGCATAACCATTATAGCTATCGGGCTCATGGTTTTCATCTCCCTATCCATGGTTATTGACAATTTAAACTTATCCCAAGACAGCTACTATAGAAATCAAAATTTTGCCGATGGTTTTGCTCAAATAAAGGCAATACCACGTGAAGAAATAGATGATTTAAAAAACATAAAAGGTATTAATAAAATCCAGGGCAGGCTGGTAAAAGATGTACGGGTCCTCTCTTCTGCAGGAAAAGAAAACGTGTACCTGCGGCTTATCTCTATTGATCCAGAAGAGAAAAACCCTGTTAACGGTGTAAGACTGGAAAAAGGAGCACAACTGAATAAAAACAAGTTAAATATATGGTTAGATAATAAATTTTACAGCGCAAACAACCTGGAACTTAATAATAAAATACAGGTTATAATTGATGGGAAAGAAAGATCCCTGCGCACAGCCGGAGTAGGAAGAAGCCCTGAATTTATCTACGCACTGAGGACATCAAGTGAATTGTACCCCTCTCCTGAAACATTTGGAATTGCTTATATTCCATCTGACGTAATGGAAAAGTTGTTTTCTATTAAAACAGTTAACGATATTGTTTTCACATTAGACCCCGGAACAAGTTTTAGTGAAATAAAAAACAGGATCAAACCAGAATTAAAACCGTACGGGCTAAAAAAACTCTACCCTCGTAAAGACCAGACCAGCCACATGCTGCTTTCTCAAGAATTAAAAGGTTTAAAGTCAATGGCACAAACAATGCCCGTGCTGTTTTTAGCAGTTGCCGGCATGATACTGTACATTATGCTTAAAAGAATGGTAGAACAGCAGCGGGGACAAATTGGGATTTTAAAAGCTTTTGGATATACAAACAGAGAAATATTATTTCACTACATGTCTTATGCCCTGTTTACAGGCACAGCAGGAGGCATAACAGGCGGGCTTTTAGGTATAGCCATGTCATATCCTTTTACTGAAATGTATCAAACATACTTCAACATGCCCGGGCTTAACAGCAATTTTTCGCCGGAATACCTGTTTACCAGCATACTGCTTTCTCTCTCTTTTTCTGTTTTTGCCGGGTACATGGGCTGCAGAAAAATTCTCGCCATGCAGCCTGCAGAAGCAATGAGTCCTCCTGCGCCTCCTTCTGCCGGCAAGACAGTAATTGAAAGAATCCCCGTATTCTGGAACATGTTAACTGTACAGGGGATAATGGCAATTCGCAATATTTTTAGAAATAAAGGCCGCAGCATCTTTATACTTTTAGGTATTATGTTTACTTTTTCTATACTAGGAACAACATGGTCCTTTAAAAATATCATGGATAAGGTCGTCTTCGACCAGTATGAAAAAATAGAAACATATGACGTCAAGGTTTCCCTCACTAATCCACGCGACAGGAACGATATAACGCGTGAATTAAAAAATTTTCCCGGCGTGGACAGGGTAGAAACTATGACAGAGATTCCTGCTGCACTTAAAAACAAGTGGCTTAAAAAAGAGGTAACTATACTGGGACTGCCTGAAAACAGCAGGCTTTATAATATCATGGATAAAAACTACAACAAAATAAAACCTCCCGGTGAAGGCATATTGCTTTCAGAACGCCTGGCTAACCTATTAAATGCAAAACCCGGCACGAAATTAAATATGAATAGTGTAATGCAAAAAAGGCCGGACATTGAAAAAAAAGTAGTAGTGGTAGGAGTAATTCCCCAGTACATGGGTATAAATGCATATATGGAAGATGAAGAACTGCAAAACCTCATAGACCAGGGAGAAATTGCCACATCAGCAATGCTTAAAATAAATCAAAAAAATATAACTGCCTTTAAAAAAGAATACAACAGGGCTGATAACGTAAGCGGAATAAGTGAACGTTCTGCAAGTCTTGAAGAATCCAAAAAATTAATGGGATCTTTTGCAGGTATGATCGGGGCCCTTGCCCTTATAGGAATTATAACTGGATTTGCTATTATCTATAACTCTTCAGTAATCACTCTATCAGAGCGCAGCCATGAACTAGCATCAATGATGGTACTGGGAATGACACCTTCTGAAGTACTCTCCGTTATAACCTTTGAACAGTGGTTTACAGGTATTTTCGGAATGATAGCAGGAATCCCTCTTACAAAAATCTTACTGGTTGGAATGGCGCAAACCATGAGCAACGATGTATATACCCTGCCTTCAGATATGACTGGTTTATCAATCTTAATTGCTTTTGGAGCAACAACAGTTTCCATCTGGATTGCCCAGCAGGCAGCATCCAGAAAAATAAAGAAGTTAAGCCTGGTAGAAGCCCTGAATTCAAGGGAATAACATGAAAGCGGTGAACAAAACATGAAGAAAAAATGGAAAATAATTCTGGGATCTGCTGCAGCTGTCATCATACTGGGAATAATCATTTTTGAAATTACCAGGCCGCTAAAAACAGACCTGTTGGAAGTAAAACCCTGTACTATAACTAAAACATTTGAAGAAGGTGGGAAAGTAATCCCCGACGTAGAAAAGCCTATCTACCCGGATTATAGCGGAAAAATTATTAATTTACCAGTTGAAGAAGGAGAAACCGTAAAAAAAGGAGACCTGCTGGCTGTCATAGATTCAAGTGAGATTAAACTTCAATTAAAACAGCTAAGAGCAGAATTAAACAGTATAAAAGGAGAAGAAGCTCAATCCTTTGAGGAACCGTACGAACTAAAATTAAAGAAACAAAAACTGCAGCTGGAAAAATCAGAAGAGGAACTGCAGTCTGCTCAAAATAATTTTAACCGCTTAAAGCAATTATACAAAGCAGATGCAATAAGTAAAAGTAAATATGAAGATACAGAAAAAATATTAAACATTGCCCGGAAAAACTGGCAGCAGCAAAAAATAGCACTATCGCTGTTACAAGAAAAGCGCGGGCCCAACAAGCAGTATTACAAAGGAAGAAAAGATGCCATTCGTGCACAAATTGATTTATTAAATTATAAAGTAAAAAATAACAGCCTCACCGCACCACTAGATGGCATTATCTCGGAATTAAACATTAAAGAATCCCAGGTGGTAACTCCTGGTGCTCCTGTAATGAACATCTTTCAGAAAAACTCTTATTTAGTGCAAGTATACATTCTTACAGAAGATGCAGCCAACATAAAGACAGGTAAAGAAGTAGAATTAATTAAAGAAATAAATGACAAAGACATAAAATTTAAAGGGACTGTAGTTAAAGTTGCCCCTACTGCTGTTAAAAAAATGTCTGTACTTGGACTGGAAGAACACCGGGTTAAAGTTAAAATAAAACCGCACTTGCCAGAAACGATTGATTTAAAGCCAGGATACGAGCTGGATGTTAAATTTACAACTGGCAAAAAAGAAAATCAACTTGTGGTACCTAAAACAGCAATCTTTCCGTATAAAGATGGGGATGCGCTGTGGGTAGTAAGAAACGGGAAAGCGGAAGTTCAACCTGTCCAAAAAGGATTTGAAAACGAACAGAAAGTTGCTGTAACAAAAGGGGTAAAAAAAGGTGACAGTGTAATACTTAATCCTCAAGTAGAGGGAATCGAAAAAGGTAAGAAGATTATAGATAAGTGACATACTCCCCTACCTACGCTAACGCTTAGAGGTGGGGGCTTCTTGGGACGTACTAGCTAACGCCAGTATAATTACCAAGCTAACCCCGTTTGCCCAACGGTTCTTAATTATTGATTAGGCTATGCCAAGCAA
>JAIPEW010000008.1 GCA_021736985.1 Clostridiales bacterium
TTTCCGGTAACCATAACGGTGGGGATACACCCGTTCCCATGCCGAACACGGAAGTTAAGCTCACCAGTGCCGATGGTACTTGGGTTTACCCCTGGGAGAGTAGGTCGTTGCCGGACTTATTTTTTAAAAAACCTTCCGTAATGGAAGGTTTTTTAACATTGATTTTATTAATTGTAAATTGTATACTTGTAATGTGTCCTGTTGTAGTGTATTAGTTTGTATTATGAATTGGGGGGATCTACATGGGCATGGAGAAAACGGCAGGGAAGATTATAGAATGGCTTAAACAAGAAGCTGAAAACCGTAAATCACAAGGTTTTGTAGTAGGTTTGAGCGGCGGTATTGATTCTGCAGTAACCATGGCCTTGTGTAAAAGAGCATATCCCAATAATACTTTTGGTGTTATAATGCCCTGCCACAGTAATCCTAAAGATGAGGAACATGCCCGTCTGGTCGCTGAACACTTGGATGTTTCTTATAAAGTTGTAAATTTAAGTAATCCTTTTGAGCAGTTAGTAGAAGTATTGGACGGTACTGAGTATGATCCAAATAAAAAGGATATGTCTATTTTAAATATTAAACCTCGATTACGTATGATTACACTTTATTTTTATGCTTCCAGGAAAAGCTCGTTAGTTGTTGGGACAGGCAATAAAACCGAATTAACTATAGGTTATTTTACAAAGCACGGCGACGGTGGAGCTGATCTTCTTCCAATTGCTAATCTTATTAAAGAAGAAGTGAATGAGATGGCAAAAGTGTTAGATATTCCAAGGCCGATTATTGAAAAGGAACCTTCCGCAGGGTTGTGGGTGGGACAGAATGATGAAGAAGAAATTGGAGTTAGTTATAGAGAGTTAGATAATTATATTAAGTATGGTAGTGCGCCGGAAAAGGTAAAATTAAGAGTTGATGAGTTAGCGCGAAAAAGCTTACATAAAAAACAATTGCCTGCTGCGCCTCCAATCTGGCAATAAAATAACTTAGAAAACATTAGCCTAATACAAGGCTAATGTTTTCTTTATAGCACATTTTAATTATGTTAAAATAATGTGCATAGAAAGGGGTATGTTTATGTCAGGTCACTCTAAATGGGCAAATATAAAGAGAAAGAAAGAAAAAGTTGATGCGCAAAGAGGCAAAGTGTTTACAAAGTTAAGTTGGGATATTATAACAGCAGCAAGAAAAGACGGTGATATTGAAAAGAATTCGCAATTAAAAACTGTTGTTCAAAAAGCTAAAGAAGCAAATATGCCTAATGATAATATTGAAAGAGCAATCAAGCGCGGTACCGGTGAGCTTGAGGGGATAAACTACGAAGAAATTAATTATGAAGGGTATGGTCCCGGAGGAGCAGCAATTTTACTAGAAATATTAACAGAAAATAGAAACCGAACTGCAAGTGAAATACGGCACTGTTTTAACAAGCACGGGGGTAATATGGGTGAAGCCGGCTGTGTAACGTGGATGTTTGATAAACAAGGTATAATTTTTGTAGAACAAATATCTGGGTTTGATGAAGAAGATATGATGCTTGCAGCTTTGGATGCCGGAGCCGAAGATTTAAAAGTCGAAGATGAAGTATTTGAAATAATTTGTAAAGCTGAGGATTTAGAACTAGTTGAATCAGAGTTGAGAAAAAATGATATTCCAATAGTAGAAGCACAAGTTACCATGATTCCGCAGAATACAATTAAGCTCGAAGGTGAAAATGCCGAAAAAATGAATAAATTAATAGATGTGCTGGAATCTCATAATGATGTACAAGAGGTATATACAAATTATGAAACTGAAGATTAAATAAAAGGGTTATTGTTATTTAACAAATCAACCCTTTTTTATTGCATAAACCCCCCTTATTACGGAAATAATGTATAAATGATACATAATATGGGGGGGGATCAGGAGTGATTAGAAAGTTAGCTAAACTTGGTATTGTAGCATCTGTTTTTGTAATGATTACAGCAATTACACATTTTGTTTTTACAAATTATGTTCTTTTACCGGAACATGCAGTATCTAGTGCTATTAGCAAGTATATACCAGAGGTAAAAAATGAAGAAGTTTTAATTAACCCTGGTACGATAATCCGAAAGGAAAAAGTATACGTGTGCGGAGATAAAATAACTATATTTCAAGGTCCTGCACCGGAGAGAATGCAGGGATTGACTGTAGAGGAAGTTAAAGAATTGTATTCTGAGAAAGATGGATGGAATATAAGTAAACTTAGCGGTAACATAGTGTTGTTAAGCAAATCTATGGATAAATTATGTGACAAGCATCTTAAATATAGACATTTGGGAATTTATCAAGGAAATCTGGCAGTTTATAAGGGCCCACTTGGCTATGATAAAGATCTAATCAGAGTAGAAAAAAATATATCACTGAATAAACTGCCGCAAGGATTAAGTGAAAAACTTAATCTGGCAATAAATTTTGATAAACATGATTATTCTACTAAACTGCAATTGAGAAAAACACTCGAATTTACTAGTGAGAGTGATTTAAATGCTGTTTTAGATACTCTTGATGAATTTAATTAAAATAGTAAACTAGATACAGTTATTTAAATCTATAGTACACGGTATTTAATTAGTTGCGATACCAAGGGGGATATGCTACCATAAGAAAAGGAGTGAAGTGAATGAGAATTATGGGTATTGACCCCGGTATGGCGATTACGGGTTACGGTGTAATAGATCATTATGGTAACAAATTTAAGGCACTTAGTTATGATTGTATAAAAACATCTTCAAAGCTATCACTGGCAGCAAGACTTCAATCTATATATTCCGGGATAACTGAAATCCTCCGGTCATACAGGCCGGAGCATTTTGCAGTGGAGGCATTGTTTTTTAATAAAAATACCAAGACTGCCATGGATGTTGGACATGCTCGTGGTGTAGTATTGCTAGCTGCTGCCCATATGTCCCTGGATGTTTATGAATATACTCCTCTCCAGGTGAAACAGGCTGTAGTGGGTTATGGTAAAGCAGATAAAGGTCAGGTTCAATTCATGGTAAAAAATATACTTAATTTGAAAGATATTCCACGCCCAGATGATGTTGCTGATGCACTGGCTGTGGGTATATGTCACGCTCACACATACAACTGGCCGGGAGGGATTTAATGATATCTTTCATAAATGGTGAGTTGGCTTATAAAGATCCGGGAATGACAGTAGTTGATGTGGGCGGTATAGGTTATGAAATTTTAATAACGAATTCAACATATAATCAATTACCTGAAACAGGTTACATAGTGAAATTATTTACCCGGCTTATTATAAAAGAAGATGAATTGCAGCTGTATGGTTTTTTTTCTAAAGAAGAACTTTCATTATTTCTTATGATATTAAATGTTAACGGGATAGGTCCTAAGGGGGCAGCAGCTTTATTATCCAGTTTTCCTGCTGAAGCACTGCGCAGTGCAATAGCAGATGAAAACTCAGCTCTACTGGCTAAAACTCCTGGAATAGGGAAAAAAACAGCTCAGCGCATTATTTTGGAGATAAAAGACAAAATTAATAAACCTGCTGTCTGTGCAGCAAAAAATGTGGAAAATTGTACGGCTGAAATTAGCGAAGGAGTAGCAGCGCTTGTAAATCTTGGTTACAGTCATGATGAGGCAAAATCTGCAGTAGAAAGTGTTAAAGAACAAAAAGGTGAGAATATAGCACTGCAGGACATAATAAAACAGAGTTTAAAAGTATTAAGTAACTTGTAATTGATGGAAGGGTGGTTATTAATACATGGGTGAAGACAGTAGAATTATATCCGCGGCGGAGCAAAAAGAAGATGCGGAAGCAGAAACAAGTCTTCGCCCCCGCAAACTTGAAGAATATATCGGGCAGCAAAAGACTAAAGAAACAATAAAAATATTTATACAAGCAGCAAAAGAGCGTGGAGAAACTTTAGATCATGTCTTGCTCTTTGGTCCTCCCGGCCTGGGAAAGACAACACTGGCTTATATTATAGCAAATGAAATGGGAGTAAATATCAAAGTTACATCCGGGCCAGCAATTGAAAGACCCGGTGATCTGGCTGCTATTCTAACTAACCTTGAACAAGGTGATATACTGTTTGTAGATGAAGTACATCGGTTGAGCAGGGCTGTAGAGGAAATTTTGTACCCGGCAATGGAAGATTTTTCTCTGGATATTGTTATCGGTAAGGGGCCGGGGGCACGTACTGTCAGGTTGGACCTGCCCAGGTTTACTTTGATTGGTGCTACAACCAGGGCCGGTTTATTAACCTCGCCACTGCGAGACCGTTTTGGTGTTATTAATAGGCTGGATTATTATGACTGGCGCGATTTAATCAATATCATTATGCGTGCAGGTAAGATTTTAGCTGTTGGTATAGAAACAGCAGGTGCAAAAGAAATAGCTTATCGTTCCAGGGGAACTCCAAGGGTTGCTAATCGCCTACTCAGGAGAGTAAGGGATTATGCTCAAGTCAAGGCAAAAGGCATTATTACTGGAGAAATTGCCCAAAAAGCACTTACTTTCTTTGAAGTAGATCCTCTGGGACTTGATAATGTAGACCGGAGTATATTGCAAGTTATTACGGCAAAATTTAAAGGTGGTCCAGTGGGGCTGGAAACTTTAGCAGCGTCCCTGTGTGAAGAAGCAGGAACGTTGGAGGAAGTTTACGAGCCATTTTTGATGCAGTTAGGTTTATTAGCCCGTACTCCGCGGGGTAGAATAGCTACCGATCATGCTTATAAGCATCTGGGTATAGATAAACAGTAGCAAGGGGGATATATTATTATGCGTTTATTGCTGCATATTTGTTGTGCACCCTGTGCCATATATCCTGTAGATGTGCTGCGAAATGAAGGTACAGAGGTATACGGTTATTTTTATAATCCCAATATACATCCATATACAGAATGGAAAAAACGGCGCGATACGCTTGAACAATATGCAAATGATATTGATTTAAAAGTAATTTTTGATGAAGGGTATTACCTGGAAGAATTCTTGCGAAAAGTAGTATATAGAGAATCCGTAAGATGTCAATATTGTTATTATATGCGGCTTGGACAGGCTGCTGCTGTTGCAAAGCGCGGCAAATTTGATGCTTTTAGCAGTACCCTGCTTGTAAGTCCTTTTCAAGACCAGCAGTTAATCAAAGAAGTTGGTGAAACAGCAGGAAAAGAAAAAGGTGTACCTTTTTTATATAGAGATTTTCGTCCCGGTTTTAAGGAAGCAACAACCAGGTCAAAAGAGTTAGGTCTTTACAGGCAGCAGTACTGCGGTTGTATTTATAGTGAAAGAGACCGCTATTGTAATACAAGGAAAAAAAGAAGGTGAGCCTGGTGCCGGATTTAAACTCTATTGGTAAAAGTATTGTTATTATAGGTCTTATCCTGGTATTACTAGGTGGAATCATTATGGTTGGAGGAAAAATAGGATTTATAGGTAAATTACCGGGTGATATGTATTTTGAAAAAGGAAATGTAAAATTTTACTTTCCATTGGTGACTATGCTCTTATTGAGTTTTATCATTACTGTTATTGTAAATCTTATTTTCAGGCATTGATGAAAAAGTTTTAGCAGGAAAAAAATTTTTTTTAACGAATTCTTAAAGCTGTGTTTTTTTATAGGGCTTAACCTGGTGATTATAAATAATATTTTTTTATGCTTTTTACTTCCAGCAGCTTATTATAAGGTATCTGGTGAATGGGAGAAACAGGTTATAATTACCAGTATATATAGAAATACTACTATCTATACAGGTGTTTTTATTGCTGCAAATATTCTTCAGAAAATTTTAAAGGTGAATATAATTGAAATTATGCGAATTTGATTATGAACTTCCAGAAGAATTGATTGCCCAGGAACCGGCATTAGAAAGGGAGCACTCTCGACTAATGGTATTAAAAAAAAATATACCCCGGGTAGAGCACAGGATTTTTAAAAATGTTTTAGACTATCTGTCTCCGGGAGATACCATGGTGTTGAATAACAGCAAAGTTATTCCGGCCCGCTTAACGGGTATTCGAAGAGGCACGGGGGCCAGGGTGGAAGTATTGCTGTTGAGACCGATTAACCTGGATTGTTGGGAGGTACTGGTAAAGCCAGGTAAAAAAGCCCGCATTGGAGATAAATTTGACTTTAATGAAAAATTAATCTCAGTAGTGAAAGATAGAACCAGTACCGGTGGGAGAATTATGCAATTTGAGTATACGGGATCTTTTCTAGAAATTATAGAAGAAGCCGGGGAAATGCCCCTGCCGCCTTATATAAAAAAACAACCTGCAGATCCCGGCAGGTACCAGACTGTGTACGCAGATACCCCGGGATCAGTTGCTGCGCCGACGGCAGGACTGCATTTTACTTCTGATTTGTTAGAAGAAGCAAGAAAAAGGGGTGTAAATGTTGTAAATATCATGCTCCATGTTGGCCTGGGAACGTTTCGCCCTGTTCATGCGGAAAATATTGAAGAACATCACATGCACTCGGAGTTTTATGAAATAAATGCTTCTACTGCAAAAGCTATAGAAAACACCAGGCACGCCGGCGGTAGGGTTATAGCAGTAGGCACTACTACAACACGCTGCCTGGAGTCTGTTGCAGCACAGTGTGGAGAAGTAGTTCCTTATTCAGGTTGGACCGATATTTTTATTTATCCTGGTTTTGAATTTAAGGTTGTAAGCGGGCTGGTTACTAATTTTCATTTACCTCGCAGTACTTTGTTAATGATGGTTTCAGCGTTTGCCGGTAAGGAAAATATTTTAAATGCCTACCGGAGTGCTGTAAAAGAACGGTACCGTTTTTTCAGTTTTGGCGATGCTATGCTTATTATTTAGGGAGGAGTTATGCTTGATTTTAACGTAATACAAAAAGATTTGTACAGCAGGGCCCGCCTGGGAACTTTAAAAACATCACACGGGAGTTTTAATACCCCGGTTTTTATGCCTGTAGGGACCCAGGCTACTGTTAAAACAATGACCCCGGAAGAAGTATATAATACCGGCGGGCGAATTATACTCGGCAATACGTATCACTTGTATTTGCGCCCTGGACATGATTTAATACAGGATGCCGGTGGGTTGCACAATTTTATGAACTGGCACGGGCCCATTTTGACTGACAGCGGGGGGTTTCAGGTTTTTAGCCTGGGCCCGCTGCGTACAATAACTGAAGATGGTGTTACTTTTCGAAGTCACCTGGATGGGTCTGAACATTTTTTTAGCCCGGAAAAAGCCATGGAAATTCAAATGTCCCTGGGGTCAGATATTGCAATGGCATTTGATGAATGTTCCCCTTACCCGTGCAGCTGGGAAGAAGCCAGTGATGCTGTAAAAAGAACTACAAGATGGGCTGCTCGCTGTAAAGAGTGCCACAACCGGCAAGACCAGTCTGTTTTCGGCATTATACAGGGTGGAGTATATAATGAATTAAGAGAAAAAAGTATCAATGACCTGTTAGATATAAATTTTCCCGGCTACGGGATAGGTGGGTTAAGTGTAGGGGAGCCAAAAGATTTAATGTACAGTGTTTTGGAATATACTACTCCGCGATTGCCTGCTGACCGTCCCCGGTATTTAATGGGAGTGGGCTCTCCTGATTGTATTTTTGAAGCTGTTTCCAGGGGGGTTGATATGTTTGACTGCGTATTACCTACCAGGATGGCCAGAAATGGCTCTGTGTTTACTAGTGAAGGAAAACTTGTAATACGCAATGCCAGGTATGCCAGAGATTTTAAACCGCTTGATGAGAATTGTAATTGTTATGCCTGTACAAATTACAGCAGGGCATATATAAGGCACTTAATCAAAGCAAATGAAATTTTAGGTATAAGGCTTACTACAATACACAATCTTCATTTTATGGCCAGGTTAATGCATAACATTCGTCAGGCTATTAGGGAAGGAACTTTTTTAAAGTTTAAAGAAAACTTTTTAGAGAGATTTTTTTATAAAACATAAAATTAAGCATCTCTAAAAGGGGAATTTAAAATATATAACGAATACTTAAATATTTGCAAAAAAGGAGGAATTTTCAGTGCAAGGTAATTTAGTAGGAGTGCTTTATATTGTAGGTTTATTTGCACTTTTGTGGTTTTTACTTATCAGGCCCCAGCAAAAAAGGCAGAAGCAGCACCGGGAAATGATTGCTAACTTAAATCAGAATGATAATATAGTAACAATTGGAGGTATACATGGATCTATAGTTAAGCTTAAAGATGATACTGTAATTCTTAAAGTGGCAGATAATGTGCGCATTGAAGTTTTAAAAAACGCCATTTCCCAGGTTCAGTCCAGTCCTGAAGAGCAAGAAGAATAAATATTATAATAAAATATTTTTAGCAGGAGGCCAAATGTTTGGTTACACTGGATGATATTAAAAAAAATGAAGCAATAGACAGCTTTATACGAAAAGGTAATGAATATCTAGGAATCATAGGTTATACAGAACACAGTTACAGACATATTAATTTGGTTTCAGGACTTGCAAAAAATATTTTACAAAAATTAAATTATTCACAGAGAATAATTGAATTGGCTGCTATAGCCGGTTACTTGCATGATATTGGCAATGTGATAAGCAGAAATCAACATGGTATTTCAGGTGCAGTACTGTGTTCAAATATTTTATTGAACATGGGTATGGACCCTGAAGAATTATCAATTGTTATTTCTGCAATAGCAAATCATGAAGAAGAATATGGGCATCCGGTGAACGAAGTCGGCGCTGCTCTTATTCTTGCCGATAAGTCGGATGTGCACATGTCCAGAGTAAGGAATGAAGACCGTTCTACTTTTGATATACATGATCGCGTGAATTTTGCAGTAAAAGAATCATTCCTTAAAATTGATAACTATGATAAGAAAATCATTATGGACTTAAATATTGATCTAAATATATGTTCGGTTATGGAATACTTTGAGATATTTCTAACCAGGATGACGTTGTGCCGCAGGGCGGCAATATTTTTGGATTGCAGTTTTGAACTTGTTATTAATGAGGCAAAATTGCTTTAAAGTACACTGAGGGGGAAAAAAAATGCGATGGAGCAAAATACTTATACTTGCTGCTGTAATAGTTGTTATAATAGCGGTAGGTATATCCGCTTTCGCCCCGCTGCAAGTCTTTTCTAACAACAAGCAATTGCCCTGGGTTCAGGAAAATATTACCCTGGGATTAGACTTACAGGGTGGCGTACATGTTGTGCTTGAAGCCCAGGAAAATGAGAATACAAAAATTACCCCCGATGCTATGAAAAGAGCAAAGGCTATTATACAGGAGAGGGTTAACCAACTGGGGGTTAGCGAACCGGTAATACAGATTCAAGGTGACAGGCGAGTAATTGTTGAGCTTGCCGGTGTAAAGAACCCGGAGAAAGCTGTTCAAGACATGATAAAAACGGCTTTTTTGGAGTTTAAAACAGAAGACGGTATAACTGTACTTACGGGTAAGGCTTTAAAAGATGCCCAGGCTTCAAGGGATCCGAATAGCGGCGCCGTAGATGTTAATTTAACATTTACTTCTGAAGGTGCCAAAAAGTTTGCAAATATTACCAGGGAAAATGTAGGTAACCCTCTGGGTATTTACTTGGATGGCAGCATGCTGCAGAATCCAACTATCCAGGATGCAATTTTAAATGGAAAAGCACGTATTACAGGTTATGCAAATCTTGAAGAAGCAAACCGCATGTCTATATTGCTCCGGTCAGGTGCTCTGCCGGTTGATCTAGATGTTATACAGAAAATGTCTGTAGGACCACAACTAGGCAGGGATTCATTAAACAGCTCAGTTCAAGCAGGAATTGTAGGGTTTATTGCTATTTTAGTCTTTATGGGTTTTTATTACCGTATTCCAGGATTAGTAGCAGATTTAGCCCTTTTAATATACACTTTGATTGTACTGGCAATATTTATAGGTATTGGTGCGGTGATGACCCTGCCGGGTATAGCTGGTTTCTTGTTAACACTGGGAATAGCAGTCGATGCAAATGTTATTATATTTGAAAGAATAAAAGAAGAAATGAGAAGCGGTAAATCTCTCAGGCCAGCTATTGATGCCGGTTTTAAAAGAGGCCTGGTAGCGGTAATAGATGCCAATGTAACTACTTTATTAGTAGCAATAGTGCTCTATTACTTTAGTACCTCAGTATTTCGTGGTTTTGCAGTTACGTTGAGTATAGGTATTATAGCAAGTATGTTTACTGCAATTACATTAACCCGGTGGATTTTGAAGCTAGCAGCAAGCAGTAATATAGTAAATAATACGAAAATGTACGGAGCATAAGGGGGGGTATAAAGTGACTTTTCATTTTGTTAAACTCCGTAAAATATGGTACTTAATATCCCTGGCAATTATAATACCTGGATTAATATCTCTTATGCTTCAGGGACTTAGTTTGGGAATTGATTTTACCGGGGGAAGTTTAATAGAAGTCAGATTCCAGGAAAATGTTAATATTAACCAGGTTAGAGGTGTAGTTACAGAACAGGGTTATAAAGATGCGGTTATACAAAAAGGTGATAATAAAGACTATATTATTAGAACAAGCGAATTGACTGAAGAAGAGAGTGAAAACATTTTAACTGCGCTAAATGAAAATGCAGGAAGTATGGAGCTTCTTCGTAATCAGAGAGTAAGCCCTATTATAAGTAATGAATTAATATACAGTGCTCTCTGGGCATTATTATTGGCATCAGCGTTGATACTAACATATATTTCTATAAGGTTCGAATTTAAGCAGGGAATAGCTGCTATTATTGCTATTTTACACGATGTATTTATTGTGCTAAGTATCTTCTCTTTATTACAGATAACAGTTAATTCAGCCTTTGTAGCTGCAATGCTTACTATAATAGGTTACTCTATTAATGATACAATAATTATTTTTGATAGAGTAAGAGAAAATTTGCGTACTAGAAAGAGGAAAGAAAGCCTGGAAGATCTGGTTAATGCAAGTTTATGGCAAACACTGGCACGTTCTATAAATACTGTTTTAACTGTGATGTTTGTACTGGTAGCTTTATTCTTATTCGGTGGTTCTACAATACAAAACTTTGTACTGGCAATGCTGATAGGCGTGGTAAGCGGGGCTTACTCGTCGATATTTACGGCTAGTCCGGTGTGGGTTGATTTTAAATTAAGAGAAAAAAAGGTTAGTTAGAGATACCTGAAATTGAAAAATAAAATAAAGAGTTTTACATATAAGCGGGAATAATATTCCTGCTTATTTTTTTTATTTTACAGGAAATATTATTTGTAGGAGGGGCAGCATGGAAAATGATAGAGATAAACAGTTAAATGCGCTGGAAAAAAGATTAGAGCAAATATCGCAAAACATGGAAAGAATGAACCTCACAGAATATATACGCTTGCTGGAAAGCCCGTGGAAGTTGCTGTATATAAATTTTATAAGCGGTCTAGCTCGCGGGCTAGGGATAGCTGTCGGGTTTGCTATATTAGGCGCCGTAGTTATATTGTTATTACAAAAAATAGTAAAATTAAATTTGCCGTTAATAAGTGAATTTATTGCAAATTTAGTAGAACTAGTTCGCCTTCAATTGCAAGCCAGGTAGATGTATATTAACCTAGGAAGGTGAGAATTTGAACAGGGAAACTCTGCAATATTTCAAAAGAAGGTTGCTGGAGGAGAAAAATGGCTTATCAGGACTTATTACTCATATGAAGGGTGAAGGTCTGGAAAATTCTCTTGGAGACTCTATAAATGAATTGTCAGTTTATGACCAGCATCCTGCTGATGTAGGTAGTGAAGTTTTTGAAAGAAGTAAAGATTCTGCACTGCAGGAGTCACAAAAGATACGCCTGAGAGGTGTTAACCATGCACTTGAAAGGCTAGAAAATGGTATGTACGGTATCTGTGAGAAATGTAATAAGGAAATTTCTTTAGAGAGATTAGAAGCTATTCCTTATACAACAATGTGCCGTGCATGCAGCGAAAATACAGGTACTAACAAGGCTGGTGACTCAATACGCCCGGTAGAAGAAGATGTTATGGAAAGGCCGGTTGAAAGTTATACGGGATTTGATGGGGAAGACAGCTGGGAATCTGTTGCAAGAGGACAGGAGAATGCCCCTGGCAGCGGGGCAGGCGCTTATTATGGTCCTTCCAATGAAGACGTTGATGAAACGGGTTTTGTAGAAAAAATGGATAATATTGCGTATAAAAAAGGTAAAGACGGGTTTTTCTATGAAGATAATTCAGGTAAATAAGTAAAGGTGTTTATCACCTTTACTTATTTACCAAGTTATACCACAATTATTATTGTTGGTAGTTAGCAGGTTTTAACATAATTTATATAGAAAATGATTTACTGTATTAATTAAGTATAAAAAAGATATAGGATATGATATATAATATAGTATACTTTAATTAAGGATGTAATTGATGAATAAAGTTAATATTAATATTGTAAAATTTAAAGGAAAAACAGGTTATGATGTAAAAGTAAGGGACGTGCATGCTGCAGTACAGGATTATCTAGATGCTTTAAATTATGCTATAGATTATTCGCCGGTAGACCGCCTTCGCGCCCCAGGGCGCAATACATGTGCAGGATGTGATTTGTGCTGCAGGGAAAGGGCTCCGCTTACCTGGATTGATGTACTGAACTTGAGAAAGCTACTGGAAAGTGATGATGCAGCTTTTGATATTCAAAGAATCCTTAAAAAAATAGCGTATATTTCAGTAGACGGGCCTGTAGTTGATATAATACTACTTAGAAGAAAGGATAACAAATGTATATTTTTGGATAGAGAAAGCAGCTTGTGCAGTATTTATAAATATCGACCAATGGTATGCCAGTTGTACATATGTTCACCGGCTACGCAGCGGGCTAAAAGGCTGTGGGAGGTGATTGTCAATACCGGGGAAGATGAGTTAGTTAGAAATTGGCTGCTTCATATTCAAAGAACCGGACAAAAAATGTTGTTTAACGAAGGCTGCAAACCATGTCCCCGGCTTGATGATTATAAGCCTACGGTATTTAAGGGAAAAAATAGTTACAAAGATATTTTAATTAAAGATGTTTGCCCGCCTAAACTGTGGAAAGCATTATTAGGAAATTAGCAGGTAGTTTAAAGGAGGTAAACTAATGAATTTTGTTGAGGAGATAACCCAGGGTAATATTATCTGGTTAGAACCTACTCAGCTCCATTTTCACCCGGGAGATAGTATAAAAACAAAAGTATTATGGGGTAGTGCTATGCAAAAAATGGTCCCGGGAAATCCTGAGAATTTGACGGCGCATGTGAACGGGCCGGATGGAAAAGTTATAAATGCAGAGATTCTAGACAGTGACTCTAAAATTTTAGTGCAGCACAAGGCTGGTAGATCAGGACTTTACCACCTGGTAGTGGAAAATGATGCCGGTGTGTATGATGGAAAATATTATTACCAATGGGCTCGCCTTCCGGTTCCAGTAGGTCACCATATATGTGACAAAGGAATTATAACCGGACAGGGGTTAGAAATTGTCCCAAATGAATTTATGCAGTATCACCCTGGAGATACTTTTAACCTGCAGGTGCTTTTAAATGGCAATATACTTCCGGGCGCGGAAGTAAAGATTACTTACCATTTATATGATGAACCCGTATATCCTTATAGTCAAAAAACTAATGAAAAGGGACAAGTAGATTTTACTTTTAATGCCAAGGGCCACTGGCTTTTCTTAGTAAATTATGAAGAAAAAGTTGATAATGAAGAATACAACAGTGTATGTTATTCTTGTACGTACGTAATGCCCGGAGTTATATAATAAACAGGTTAATATTTTTTTTGCCGAGCTGGATTTAAAGCACCAGGAGGTTAAAGACTTGAGATTAATAAAAACAATATCTGCTCTCTGGCTTGCCAAAGTAGTTATGCTGCTAAGTAGGCTGTTGGGAAAAGGTAAAGGATCTACATTGCCGGGCATGATTGCCTTAAAAATTTATCCAGGGCTATTACATAGTTTTAGTTTCCAATTGCGCAAAGGTATAATTATAGTTACTGGGACAAACGGAAAAACAACTACTAATAATATGCTGGCGCAGATTCTGGCCGGCAGTGGGTATAAAGTGTTAGCTAACTTGGAAGGGGCAAATCTAAAAAAAGGAGTCACAGCAGCTTTTATAAAAGCTGCTGGACTTAGTGGAAAAATAAACTGTGATTATGCCGTTTTAGAAGTTGATGAAGGAGCTTTTCCGGGAGTAGTATCTGACATAAAACCGCAAGCTGTTGTTGTAACTAATTTTTTTAGAGATCAATTGGATCGTTACGGGGAACTGGATACTACTATCCAGGTAGTTAGCAGGGCGCTAAAAAATACAGAGAAAGTAAAATTAGTACTTAACGCAGATGACCCCTTAGTTGCACAGTTGTGTAAAAAAACAGGACAAGCAGCCTTTTTTTACGGCATTGATTTTATAGAAACATCAATTACCGGCGTAATAGAAGATACAAAGGAAGCCAAGTTTTGCCCTTTTTGCGGCAATAATCTCAAGTACAATTTGTATCATTACAGCCAGCTGGGTGATTATGTGTGTCCCGGGTGTGAATTTCGGCGTCCGGAGCCTGATATCAATGTATCCCGGGTCTATAAAGATGGTAATTATTTTTATGGTAGTATGTATTTTGACAATAACAATATTAATCTATCTGTCCCTGCCGGTGGGGTTTACAACTATTACAATGCACTGGCAGCATTTGCGGCTTCAGTATATCTTGGTATTGAACCACAAGTAAGTGCTGGTGTGCTTTATAATTACACGTCAGCTATAGGAAGGATGGACCGTTTTTTTTATAATGATAAACCAGTTTTATTAAATCTAGTAAAAAATCCCACTGGATTTAACCAGTCTCTTGCTGCGCTTCTTGCCCAGGAGAGATTTCAAAACCTGTTGATTGCTATAAACGATAATGATGCAGATGGAAGGGATATTTCATGGCTCTGGGATGTAAATTTTGAAGCCATAGAAGAAAAAGAAAACTATTTTAATAACTTTATATGTACAGGAAAAAGAGGAGAAGAGATGGCTGTTCGCCTGAAATATGCAGGGGTTTCTACAAACAAGATAACCGTGGAGAAAAGCTTAGAGGGAGCAGTTTCTGCCGCATTGTCCCAGGAGAGTGAAGTAACATATCTTCTGGTGACATATACTGCGCTGTGGCAGGTTGATTCTATATTAAATAAAAAGGCAAAGAGAGTTGGTTATAGTGCTGAAAGTATGCCATCTGTATCCTGACCTGTTGAATCTATACGGAGATAGGGGCAATGTGATTGCATTTTACCGGAGGTGTCAGTGGAGGGGTATAGAGGTAAAAGTAGAGGAAGTAAATCTTGGCGATCAGGTTGACTTTAGCAGTTATGATTTTCTTTTTATGGGTGGAGGTTCTGACAGAGAGCAAAATTTACTGGCATCTGATTTAGGTGAACAGGTTGAGAACCTTAAAACTGCCATAGAAGATAACCTGGTTGTTCTTGCTATATGCGGCGGGTATCAATTATTAGGTAAGTATTACTTAATGCCTGATGGTACAAGAGTTCCTGGACTGGGAATACTGGATTATTATACTGAGGCAGGGAATAAAAGATTAATTGGGAATATAGCTGTTAACTTGCAGATGGGAGACAAAGAGGTGTATATTACCGGGTTTGAAAACCATGGTGGCAAAACATTTTTAGGCAGTGTAGAACCACTAGGTAAAGTAATGTCCGGTAATGGCAATAATGGAACAGATGGGCATGAGGGTGCGAGATATAAAAATGTATTTTGTTCTTATTTACACGGCCCTCTTCTTCCTAAAAATGCTGCTATTACTGATTACATGATATCACAGGCATTAAAACGAAGGAATAAAAACTTCTTTTTAAATGATTTAGATGATACTTTTGAGAAAAGGGCTAATTCAGTAATGTTAGAAAGGTTGCTTTAAAAGCGTCCTGCCAGTTAATAGTGCAGGACGGTCATTTAGTTCTAAAAACAGCTTAGTTGCTGTTTTTTTTTATTATATTCGAATATTTATGTACTACTTGTTCATTATTTATAGTGTACTCGAATAATATACCATTACCAACCTAGGTTTTTAGTTTTATAGTAGGGAGGGGTAAAGTGGATTTTTTTAATCGCCTGCAAGAATTACGCGAATTAGAAAGACAGCAGAGGTGGACGGGGACATTCAAAGATTATCTAGAGATTGTTAAAGAACGCCCCTGGGTGTGTCAATTGGCTCACTCTCGTATATACCAAATGATAAAAGATGCAGGAGTTGAAGAAAACGAAAATAAAACCAGGCGTTACAAGTTTTTTGAGAGTGAATTATTTGGCTTAGAAAGAACACTGGAAAAATTGGTTGAAGAATATTTTCATCCTGCTGCCCGGAGGCTGGATGTAAGAAAAAGAATACTTCTGTTGATGGGCCCTGTAAGCGGAGGTAAGTCAACGCTGGTGCAGATGTTAAAAAACGGACTGGAAAAGTACAGTGAAACTGAAAAAGGAGCAGTCTTTGCTATTAAAGGATGTCCTATGCATGAAGAACCTCTGCACTTGATACCAAAAGAATTGCGTAAAGATTTTGAAAAAGAATACGGTATTCATATAGAAGGTGAATTGTGCCCATCATGCCGGTTGATGCTGGAAGAAAAATATGGAGGAAAAATTGAAGATGTAGAAGTTGAGCGTGTTTTTTTTAATGAAGACAACAGGGTGGGAATAGGTACATTTACACCTTCAGACCCTAAATCTCAGGATATAGCGGAACTAACAGGAAGCATTGATTTTAGTACGATAGCTGATTACGGGGCTGAATCCGACCCGCGTGCTTACCGCTTTGACGGGGAATTAAACATTGCCAATCGCGGTATAATGGAATTCCAGGAGATGTTAAAATGTGATGAAAAGTTCTTGTGGAATCTTTTAAGCCTGTCACAGGAAGGAAATTTTAAAGCAGGAAGATTTGCCTTAATATCAGCAGATGAAATGATTGTGGCGCATACAAATGAAAATGAATATAAAGCATTTATAAGCAACAAAAAAAATGAAGCCCTACAATCAAGAATAATAGTAATGAAGATTCCGTATAATTTAAAAGTTTCTGATGAAATAAAAATATATGACAAACTGATAAAAGAAAGTGATATGAAAGATATTCATATTGCCCCGCACTCCATGCGAGTAGCAAGCATATTTTCTGTTCTGAGTCGCTTGAAAGAAAGCAAGAAACAGGGGATGGATTTGGTTAAAAAAATGAAATTATATGACGGTGAAGATGTAGAGGGATTTAAGCAAAAAGATGTCAAAGAACTAAAAGAAGAACACTCGGACGAAGGTATGAGCGGTGTTGACCCGCGATATGTTATTAACCGGCTTAGCTCTTCTTTAATTAAAACTACAACTAAATGTATTAACCCGCTCGACGTCCTGCGCGGGTTAAAAGATGGCCTGGACCAGCATCCTTCAATTACTCAAGAAGAAAAAGATAAGTTGTTAAACTATATTTCTGCAGCTCGCCAGGAATATGATGAAATTGCTAAAAAAGAAGTGCAAAAAGCATTTGTTTATTCTTATGAAGAATCGGCAAAAGTATTATTCGATAATTATTTAGATAATGTAGAAGCATATTGTAATAATGCAAAAATGCGTGACCCTGTTACTGATGAGGAAGTTGAACCAGATGAAAAATTAATGAAGTCTATTGAAGAACAGATTGGTATTTCAGAAAGCGCTAAAAAAAGTTTTAGAGAAGAAATATTAATTCGCCTGTCCAGTTATGCCAGGAAAGGAAAGCGTTTTAACTATAAATCCCATGAAAGATTGCGGGAAGCTGTGGAGAAAAAATTGTTTGCTGATCTAAAAGATGTAGTAAAGATTACTACAACTACAAAGACACCTGATGCTGAGCAAATAAGGCGTCTTAATGAAGTCAGTGCAAAATTGATAGATGAATATGGTTATTGTCCTATCTGTGCCAACGAATTGTTAAAATACGTGGGCAGCTTGTTAAACAGGTGATAACGGAGGGAGTATTATGCCCGGTAATTATATAATTACCCGTGAAGATTGGTCCCTGCACAGAAAAGGTGAAATAGATCGCCAGCGCCACCAGGAGAAAGTAAAAGAGGCTGTAAAAAAGAACCTGGCTGAAATCGTAAGCGAGGAAAGTATTATTTTATCCGACGGCCATAAAATAATTAAGATTCCTGTACGATCTCTTGAAGAACCGCATTTTCAATTTGACCATGGAAAAAAACAGCATGCGGGCCAGGGAGAGGGAGACAGTAGTGTAGGAGATGTACTGGGAAAAGATTACAAAAAACAGGCTGCAAAAGGGCCAGGGAAAGGTGCAGGGGATGAACCAGGAATAGATTATTACGAAGCAGAAATAACTATAGATGAGCTAGCACAAATGATTTTTGAGGATTTAGGACTTCCCAATTTAGAGCCAAAGAAAAAGCCGGAATTATCATCGGAGTCCGTAGAGTTTAAGGATATCCGTAAGATGGGAATACAGGGGAATATTGATCGGAAGCGTACTATACTAGAAAACATAAAACGCAGGGCTCTTGATGGTAAAAAAGGCGTAAGTAATATAAAGCGTGAAGATTTGCGGTACAAAGCATGGGAACCTACTTACAAGTATGAAAGCAGTGCTGTTGTGCTGGCGATGATGGATACGTCGGGAAGTATGGGGCCTTTTGAAAAATATATTGCCCGCAGTTTTTTTTTCTGGATGGTGCGGTTTTTGCGTACTAAATATCAGAATGTCAAGATTAATTTTCTGTCACATCATGTGATTGCATCAGAGACAACGGAGGAAGAATTCTTTACTGTTGGTGCCAGCGGGGGTACCCGGTGTTCCTCTGTTTACGAGTTGGCATTAAAAGTTATCCAGAAGAGGTATAATCCCGAGGATTATAATATATATGCATTTCATTTTTCAGACGGGGATAACCTGTCTTCAGATAATGAAAAGTGTGTGCGCCTGGTACAGGATCTATTAAAGTACTGCAACCTGGTAGGTTATGGTGAAATAGAAGGCCCGTATTATTTTGCCAGTACTTTAAAGTCTGCATTTAGAAAGATTGAAGATAGTAATTTTATAACAGTGTCTATAAAAGATAAGAGCGGTGTATATCCTGCATTAAAAAAATTCTTTAGCCCGGTCCCTGAAAAAATTAATGTTTAGGATTTATTTACCTCACGGCATAGTTAATATAGTCGGGAGTGGTAATTATTGCTAAGTGAAAAATATATCTTAGAAAAATCCCTGGATCAAATCACACAAATAGCCAGGGATTTTGGTTTGGATTTTTTTAATATGCATTTTGAAATATGTCCTGCAGATATATTATATACATTTGGAGCATATGGAATGCCTGCACGATTTTCGCACTGGAGTTTCGGCAAGGCATATCATAAAATGAAGACCCAGTACGATTATAATTTAAACCGCTTGTATGAAATGGTAATTAATTCAGATCCCTGCTATGCCTTTTTATTAGAAGGGAATTCTATTGTTCAAAATAAAATGGTTATGGCTCATGTCCTTGCTCATTGCGATTTCTTTAAAAATAATATACATTTTCAAAATACTAACCGAAAAATGATTGAATCTATGTCTGTATCTGCACAGAGAATAAGAGATTATGAGTTCTCTTACGGTAAAGATAGAGTAGAAAGTTTTTTAGACTCTGTGATCTGCCTGCAGGAGCATATTGACTTTTATAGTCATATCGGTAAAGAAAAAAGCAGCATGCTAAAATCGGACCCTGTAAGCAGTACAAATAAAGTAAAAAAAGCAGAAGCGCCTTACAATGACCTGTGGCAAATGGGCGAAAAAGAACAAAAAACTGGCTCTGGAGAAGAAGAAAAAAATCAAGAGTCTCCTGAAAATACAGAAAAAGATGTTTTATGTTTTATAATGGAATACGGTAGAGACCTGGAAAATTGGCAGAGAGACATAATATCTATAATTAGAGAGGAAATGTTTTATTTCTGGCCGCAGATGCAGACCAAGATAATGAATGAAGGCTGGGCGACTTACTGGCACTCGCGTATTATGCGTGAACTTGATCTGGATGAAGATGAATCACTGGAATTTGCAAAACTGCATGCCTCAGTTATACAACATTCGAAAACAACTATTAATCCCTATCACCTGGGACTAAAGCTGCTGGAAGATATTGAGAATCGGTGGGATGAACCGTCAGAAGAAGAAAAAGTAAAATACGGCCGTGCTGGAAGTGAAGGCAGAGATAAAATTTTTGAAGTACGTGAACTTGATAACGATGTATCATTCCTGCGTAATTATCTGAGCAAAAATTTTATTGAACAGGAGGACCTGTATTTATACAGGAAAATAGGTCAAGAATGGAAAGTGGTTGAAAAAAACTGGCAAAATATTAGAGATGGGTTAGTAGCTAATATTATAAACGGCGGGTTCCCTTATATTATTGTAGAAGACGGTGATTTTGAAAAAAGAGGAGAACTTTATCTGAAACATGTTTTTGAGGGAAACGAGTTAGATATATACTATTTAGAAAGAACATTGCCACACGTATATAAACTGTGGGGCAGGCCAGCACATTTAGAGACGGTATTAGATAATAAAAGAGTTTTATTCTCCTATAACGGCGATAAAGTGAGTAAAAAATTTTGTTGATTTTAAAAAAAACAGAACCTCCGGGTTCTGTTTTTTATTGCCTACTTTTTTTCAGCCTGTAGAAGGTAATTATTATAAGTATATATATTTTCCTTTTTCAGTTTTAACCCGGTTTGCAGTCATGTCAATAAGGCGTTTTGTTATAATATCTACTTTTTCAAGAGGAAAAAATGCTTGCATGTGCACCTGCTGTTCGTAAGCGACAATAATTTCACGTCCCCCGCTGTTTTCAATTTCATTTTTTATTGCTCCCAGCTGCTGGTAATCCATAATGATGTTTAATTCTTGATATAATAATTTCTCAGAAATTCCGGCAGCTTCTATGCCCTTAACTGCTGCATCTTTGTAAGCTCGGACTAATCCCCCTGCTCCAAGCTTTATTCCGCCGAAATACCTTGTTACTAACAAAACTGCTCCGTTTAAACCCTTGTGTTTAATTACGTCCAAAACCGGTTTTCCAGCTGTACCGCCTGGTTCACCGTCATCACTGCACCGCTGAACTTGTTCATTAATTACGTATGCATAAACATTATGATTGGCCTGGTTATGTTCCATTTTAACCCGGTTGACTGTATTAACAGCTTCTTCTTTATTATGAGCTGGAAAAATTGAGGTAATAAAACGGGATTTCTTGATAATTATTTCAGTTTGTGCTGGTTTTTCTATAGTAATAAGCTTATCCTCCATTTTTATCCTCTCGTTTGGTTTACTTGTTCATACTTATAATTTAGACAAATAATTAAATTAATTGTCCTTCTACAGATTTTAATGCTTTTCTTACTGGTTTGCAAATAATATAAATTCTGCTGCCATAAGAGAATATAACTTCAGAACAGACCGTCTGACTGTTACAAGTAATTGAGATAGTTAAGTTTACATGTGAAGAGTTAATTTAAAAAGAGCATTACAGCTCTTTTTAAATTAATAATGCCTATGGTTGTTTAGATTGTTGTATTATAATATAAAAGTATTAGTTATTGTTGCAATAATTGATAGTAAAGCACATGCTTAAATATTCTGTTATTCTAACTTGCTAAACATAATTAAGGTAGGGAAATCATGAAACTAACAGTGAAATACGGAACCAGGGAGATTCCCTTTCAAGTTATATACCGCAAGAGAAAAAGCCTGGAAATCAGGGTAGAACCACCTGATAAAGTAACAGTTGTAGCACCACAAAATATTCCCAGGCAGGCAATCAAGGACAAAGTAAAGTTAAAGGGCCCGTGGATTTTACGAAAACTCCTTGAAATAAAAAATGTAGGGTACCAGGAGGGTAAGAAAGAATTTGTTAACGGTGAATCCTTCATGTACCTGGGGAGAACTTACTCGCTGCAGCTGTTTACAGACGAAACACTAAAAAAGCCCGAGGTAAAACTTTACCGGGGCAAGTTTTACATAACAACACCGGTAAAAGATGATGCCGTAATACGAGATGCCGTAGAAAAATGGTACCGGGAAAAAGCTTTTGAAAAGATAAAAGAGCGCGTAAATTACTACCAGCAACATTTTAATATGCAGCCTTCTAAAATAAGAGTCAAGGAACAAAAAAGGCGCTGGGGAAGCTGCACCAGCAAAAATGAACTCCTGTTTAACTGGCGCTGCATCATGGCTTCATTACCTGTGCTGGACTACCTGGTGGTACACGAAATGTGCCACATGGTGCATAAAAACCATTCTGAAGACTTCTGGGGCATGGTGGCTTCAATTTTGCCTGACTATAAGTGGCGCAGAAACTGGCTAAAAAAGTACGGTATAAAGATGGATTTATAGAGCAGCCCACTGTTGGCTGCTTTTTTTTCAACAATATTTATTATAATGCAACAAAGGATATTGATTTCTCTTGAACAAATTTTAACATTATCAGCCAAGGCATAGACAAAAATGCTTGGCTGTTTTTTTTTGCCAGTATTGCAGGGGCAAATAAGATTCAACAAGTTAGATAGAAGCTTATAAAAAGGAATATATTCTGTTGTGATAATGCTGCTAATGTGGGTTAAACGAACCTTTAAGTATTTTTGTAAACACTAAAAATGGCATCTTCGTAAACGATGATGGACTTATTCCTTGTAATATTAAGGAAGATGAACGGAATAGTATTTCAGCTGTGGTGCTTTACCGGGATTCCTTTGATTCATTGTTGTCAGGTGATTTTAGATATCATTTTTCCGGACCGACATTTAAGTATCTAGTTAATAACCTTTGTAATCATAACCTTGAATATAAACATCTCTCAGATGCCTTGGGTATGAACCCATATAATATTTCTGAATTAGTGGAGTGGTTTCCCTATGACTACATTTTTACTTCTGAAGCACCACCTGATTTAAATGAAAAATGCAGGAAGTTTTTTACCCCTCGCTTAGTACCCAGTTCCTGATTAGTGCTAAACCATTAATCAAGCAAAAACATTTATACGTTAAATTGAAACAAGATAATTTACTTTCTTATTTCCGGAATGAGTGATTCACTACTCACCGGAACACTGGTTCTAATAAACAGTTTATGTATAATGATCTAAATGAACCGTGGTAAAAAAGATGCAATTATTGAAAGGTGAGGATTGTGAAAAAACAAGAAATTATTCATCAAATACTAAGTTCCAATATATGTAAAGAATGGCATTGGTTTAAATACCATTTTGATTTTTACAAAAGTGGATTAGAGCATCCTTTTGCTAGAGCAATTATAGAAGCTCTGTACAATATAGAATTAAGGATTAATGGGGTTGCTAAAGTTTTAATCGACCGTATTGCATCAATTAATGGCAAAGAAAAATATCTACCTCATTATGAGCAATTGTTACAAATATGCTCAGAAATTTATGTGCTTAATCAAGCAGTAAACTATTTTACTCAGCAAGAAGTTGAATTCCTTTATGAACCATCTTTGGGTGTATCTAATAAAAATCCAGAATTTATCATAAAAAATAATAATTACTCTGTAGGTATAGAGGTGAAGCAGCCTTCTTTGATAAACCATATGCAGCAGAGGAATCAGAATCCTTATCAAATTGCTACTAGAGCCATGGGAAAGAAAGATATTTTTCAGGGGGGTAAAGTGACGTTGCCACGAGATAATCCAGTTAAAGACTTCCTAATATCAGCAGATGAAAAATTTAGTTCATTTAAAAAAACGAATAACTTTTTTGGCGTTTTATTTATTATTTGGGATGACTTTATTTATGAGCCAATATCAGCCTTAATAGGTAAACCATACGGGTTATTTTTAGAAGGATCATTCGCTAAAGATAAAAATGGCCATAAATTAGATTTTGAAAATGTGGATGCAGTTTTTATCGATAGACAGTTAACGCAATTTCTTAATGCGGCAGCAGATAGGCCTTTGCTTTATGGCAAAAGTCATGCTATGGATTATGGGTCAGAAAAAGATTTCCCTTTTAAGGTTAAACTACAAAATCCTAGAGGAAGCGATATTCCTAGAGAAATCATGAATTGTTATCATATTGTTGATTGGGCACCTGAGTTGGGGGCCGAATATAATCCAAATGATTTTATATTCTGGTTTTAAGCTTCGGTTTGACAGTAAATTGAGTGTGTAGGGACAAGCTCCTTGTTCTTTGAACAAGGTCAGGGAATTGGATATTGGTTTGGAATGAGCCATCGAAACGTACTACTAAATATAAGGCCGTACTTAAGTTCGCATTATCCATATGATTCTGGTAAGGTTAAAATTGTAAAGAAAGGTAAAGATATTCATTTTTATGCAAAAAATAAAGTAAAAATAGAGAGATATATAACTAGAAGTGATGATAATTAGTTTTTAGAAATTAATTAGGATGGTAAAAAATAGAACATGAAATTATCATTAATTTCCGGGTGTAGTACTGAAAAAGTTAAATAATAACTCTTACAGAGCTAAAAAAGATTTTTACAGGTATATACCTGTAAAGGGAGTAATTGCAGTGAAATTTTTATTTTACTTATTTATTGTAATTGGGATTATAATATTTTTATATTTTAAACGGAAAGATTTGAGAAGTTGGTTGCCAATATTTGAATCTAACGTAGAAGAGGTTTATTCCAAATATTCATTTTTGAAGAGCAACAATATTAAGTGCAGGGTGAAAGGTTTGTATAGCCTCGGCAATTGGGGCTCAGGGAGAAATACTACAGCACGATTGGAAGTTCATGAGAAGGATTATGCTGAGACAAGAAAATTATTAAATAATAATAGATAATATTTGAAAATTAGTTAATGGGCTATAACTATTTGAATAGACACTTGGGAGACGGTAGTATTAAGTATGAAAGTACATCTGAGAATTCTTTAAAGCTGACTTATAAAGAAAATGAATTTAACGATGTAATTGTTACAAAATGGAAATATGAGGATTCCATAGGTTGCGGTAGAGAATCTTGTGGAAATATGGAACTTAATTCTTTTGGAAATATTACTCGTTCAGGCATGTATGGGAAAAACAGTGCATTCTTCAGAGATGATGATGTTTTGACAATGACAATAGAGTGGAAAGAAGATAATAATAATCATCAAGAGGCATTTAAACTCAGGGCAGTAAATGAAGAAAAATCTCCTAAAAAACTAAAAAAGTATTTGCAGTCTAATTAGATTTTTTGCTTCTAGCATAGAGCATCCTAATTTACTGCATAATATACCATGATTGACTATTAGATAATTATAGCTTCCCATTGCCCATATGATTAGGTGATATGAGCCATTTCGCCTAATGTGGGAAAATTGAGTTGTCGCTAAAACAAAGCAATAATTCAAAGCAGTACCAACTAAAATTATAACTATCTAGTTGTTGAAAACCTTAACCAAAACTTCAATGTTGAGCATCCTAACAAGGTTTGGACCGAAGACAATACATATTCCCAACGGTTGGAGGATGGCTGTTCCTGCTGCTATGATTTGTTTGAAAAATGTTAATATGTAAAAGTGTAAAGAGGTGAAAAAATGTATAAGAAAGTTATTTTAGCCATCGTTCTTTTATTTATTGTTTTTATTGTAGTAGGATGCGGTTCGGCAGAAAAGGATGATAACAAAGAAAACGGAGCGGATAAGGTTGCTACAGAAATAGACTTTAGAACAAAAGAAACCGAGCATTTCAATTTCTATTATACTGAAACAGATGAGTCATCTATTGATGATATCAGCAGTTACCTGGAAAAGAAGTATAATAAAATAATAAATGACCTTAAGCCGGGAGACCTACCCAAAATAAAAGTGTTCATTTATCCGGATTTAGGTGTGTTTCACAAGGCGATAGAAAAGCCTAATGCTCCGGATTGGCTTGTATCAGTTATAAGTCATAGGAATGAAATATTAAAAATAGTATCTCCAAATAATCCGGGCCCTGTTCATGATTATAATGTTGTGCTGCAGTCAGCCGTATATTCGATTAGTGGTATGTTTACAGCTAAAACTGCGGGAATCTCCTATAAAGAAATTCCCCCGTGGTTGACGACATCGATAGCACTATATGAAGCTGATATGACCAGGAATATAAAGCAGTTTGATTTCATGAAAAATGATGATTACCCTCATTTTTTAGAGATGACATACAATAATAATGGTGATTCTAAAAAGTTGTTGAATCAGATAGGTTATACGATAATTGAATATGTTGTAGATACGTGGGGGATATCTGCGGTTAGGGATTTAATTGATAATAAAGGTGATGTGCAAAAGGTCCTGAGTGTTAGCAGTGATGATTTCCAACAGGGATGGTACGAATATGTTAAAGAAAAATATAACCTTACACATGATTTAGACTTTGAGACAAAGGAAACAGAGCATTTCAACTTTTATTATACCAATGTAGACGATTCATCCATTGGAGAAATCTCTAGTACGCTAGAAGATAATTTCGATAGAATTGTTAATGATCTTAAGCCGAAAAGCCTTCCCAAATTTTCAGTAAGGATATATCCGGATTTAGAAACGTATCATAAGGCCACAGGCAGACCTAATGCACCAGACTGGTCTGTTGGAGGTTTTTCAGGCAATAGAGAAATAAATATGGTTTCTCCTAATAATCCAGGTCCGACGCATACTTATGAAGAAATGCTAGTAGTAGCGGTACACGAGTTTGCACACGGGGTTACACGACATGTTGCTAAGGATTCATATAAACATGTACCTAAATGGTTAAAAGAAGCAGTAGCTTTATATGAAGCCAATCAAATTAGAGACTCTAATAATTTAGAATTCATGAGGAAAGGTAATTACCCGCGTTTTCTACAAATTGTTGATAATAAGGATGATTATAAAGTAATATATTCAATTGGTTATACAATCATAGAGTATGTTGTTGACAAGTGGGATATAGCGTCTGTAAGAGAATTAATTAAAAATAAAGGGGATGTGCAAAAGGTTTTGGGAGTTAGCCCCAATGACTTTCAGCAGGGATGGTACAATTTTGTTAAAGAGAAATATCTTGAAGAGTAGAAATATATGAAGAGATAAAAAAGTTGCTTGCAATTATATTTGTCAGCAATATAAAAAGTTCATAATTTTTATTGTGACCAGAGGGATTGTTCGTGCGGTTTGGTTCATAGGACAAAGGTATGCCATAACTTGGTCTATAACCCGACAAAGGAGAAGATAAGTATCTTCGCCATATCCACATAAGAAGCAAAGTGGATTTCTTGCTAGGATGCCAAAAGTCAAAGAGTGTTAGTAGACGGTTGTTTGCTTAGTTAAGGTGGTAAAATGCTAAAATCAGGTATTTACGAGCAGGTGCTCAACAAGCTTATTTCCAAAGAGATAGATTCGCCTGAGCACATAGTAGAAAAAGAATCTATTGATAGTGAAGAGGCGGCCAGGGTCCTGGCCAATTATCTTGCTGAGATCATTTTGCAGGTGCTTGCCAGTATCAAGGATAAAGGTGGCCAGGTAGGGGAGCAGATTTCTGTCTGTAATGATTTGATAAATACAATGGTGGATAATATAGATGATGCTTCTTTGTCTGACATGACAGTGGACAGGCGTGCGCAAATGTTACTTGCGTTTATGGAGAGACAGAATTCAGCTTACGCAGTAAATGAAAAAACTAATATTGTCCGCCCGGTAACCTCAATTGCAGCCAGTTCACTGTTTACCGGGTCAGCGTATGAACCGAGCATGTTTTCTGAGCTAAAAAAAGAAATTTTAAGCTCGGACCGGATAGACATGCTGGTTTCCTTTATCAAGTGGAGCGGCCTGCGGCTTATTATTGACGAATTGAAGGAGTTTGCAAAACGGGGCCAGCTGCGAATTATTACAACTTCCTACCTTGGGGCTACTGATGTCAAGGCTGTGGAGTTTCTCCGGGGATTACCTAATACTGAGATAAAGGTTTCCTACGAAACCAGGAATACCAGGCTTCATGCTAAGGCCTACGTTTTTTACCGACAAAACGGTTTTACCACAGCTTATGTGGGGTCATCTAACCTTTCTGGAGCTGCTGTATCCTCCGGGTTGGAATGGAATGTGAAGTTAACTCGAAAAGATCAGCCCGATATTATCAAAAAGATTGAAGCCACCTTTGAGACTTATTGGAATGACAGGGAGTTCGTTTCCTATAGTAAAGAAGATAGGCAATTTCTTCAGCATGCCATTAAGGCTGAACGCAATATAAGTGATGAGATTGTATCATTTAATTTTGATATCGCTCCCTATTTGTACCAGAGGGAAACACTGGATAAGCTGGAAGCGGAGAGAAAGGTAAAGGGGCGCTGGCATAACCTGGTGGTGGCGGCAACAGGTACAGGTAAAACAGTGCTCTCTGCTTTTGACTATAAGCGCTTTTGCCATGAAAACAAAGGCCGGCCGGTTCGCCTGCTGTTTGTGGCCCACCGGGAAGAGATTTTAAAGCAGAGCCTGGCCTGCTTTCGTACTGTGCTCAAAGAGCCTAATTTTGGTGAGTTATTTGTTGGGGGATACACTCCGGAGAGTATTGACCACCTTTTTATTTCCATACAGACTTTTAATTCCCGGGAGCTTTACAGCCATACTTCACCTGATTATTATGATTACATAATTGTAGACGAATTTCACCATGCTGCAGCGTCAAGCTATCAAAAACTGCTTTCCTATTATCAACCTAAAATTCTTCTTGGACTTACTGCTACCCCGGAGCGGATGGATGGCAAAAGCGTACTTGAATATTTTGGTAACCGCATTGCAGCTGAAATTCGCCTGCCCGAGGCCATAGATAGAAAGCTCCTGTGCCCGTTTCAATATTTTGGCGTTACAGATACCGTGGATTTAGATAACCTGTGTTGGTCCAGGGGAGGTTATGACCGGGGAGAATTGAGTAATGTTTATACCGGAAATGAGACCCGGGTCAAGCACGTAATTACTTCGCTGGATCGTTATGTAACGGATATAAATGAGGTAAAGGGACTAGGGTTTTGTGTTTCTATCGAACATGCTGAGTATATGGCAAAATCTTTTAATCACTTCGGCATTCCGGCTATGGCCCTGTCTGCCCGGTCCGGGAAAGAAGAGAGAAATAATGCTAAAATGCTGCTAGTCAGAGGTGAGATTAAATTTATCTTTGTGGTGGACCTTTATAATGAGGGCGTTGATGTTCCGGAGGTAAATACTATCCTGTTCCTGCGTCCCACCGAGAGCTTGACGGTCTTCTTGCAGCAATTGGGCCGGGGATTGCGCCTGCATGATGATAAGGACTGCCTTACCGTACTGGACTTTATTGGCCAGGCGAATAGAAAATACAATTTTGAAGAAAAGTTCAAAGCGCTCTTGATCAAAACTGCCCGCGGCATACAGCGAGAGATGGCAGAAGGTTTTACCGGCTTGCCCAAGGGTTGTTTTGTACAGTTGGAAAAGAAAGCACAGGAATATATTTTAAACAATATTCGCAGCAACCTGGGACGGCTGTCAGGATTTGTCGCCAGGTTGGCGTCTTTTGAAGAAGATACCGGTGAAAAGCCTACTCTGGCTAAATTTTTGGAATATTATCATTTAGAGACCAGGGTGTTTTACAGTAAGACTTCTTTTAGCCGTTTATCTGTTAAGGCAGGAATAAGAGAGGATTTCGACGGGCCCGATGAAAAAGTATTGGAAAAGGCACTGTCCCGATTGTGTACCATCGACTCCCGCCGGTGGATTGAATTTCTGTTAAGAGTTTTACAGGCTGAAGAAAGTATTGAAGAAAATGTTTTAACTGAAGTAGAACGCAGAATGCTGTTGATGGCCCACTATACAGTATGGCAAAAAAGTCTGCCTAAAAGCGGTTTTAATACTATTGGTGAAAGTATTAATCGCATCAGGCAAAACCCCGTCATGTTTGAGGAGATGGTAGAACTTTTGCGATACCGCTATGAAAAGATAGACTTTGTTGACCAGCCGGTTGATTTAGGTTTCAATAGTCCCATGGACCTGCACTGCACCTATACCCGGGACCAGATCCTGGCAGCAGTTGATTATTATACCGGAGACCGCATGCCGTCCATGCGGGAGGGGGTTAAATATTTGCAGGACAAGAAGCTAGATATATTTTTCATAACCTTGAACAAAGCGGATAAGCAATATTCGCCCTCTACAATGTATGATGATTACTCAATAAATGAATGGCTGTTCCACTGGCAGTCCCAGAGTACCACTGCCGAGCAATCACCAACAGGGCAGAGATATATTAACCACCGGGAAAATGGCAGCCGGGTGGCATTGTTTGTCCGGGAGTTTAAAAACGATGCTGCAGGGGCAGCGCCTTACACTTTCCTGGGATTGGCCTACTATGTACAGCACCAGGGCTCCAGGCCCATGAGTATCGTTTGGAAGTTGGAGCAGCCCATCCCGGCCAAGTTCTTGAAAAAGACCAATAAAATGATTGTGGGGTAAAGAGTTGAAAAAAGTAACCGCAGCCATCATTGAAAAGAATGGCAAAATTCTTATTACCCAGAGGCCCAGGACAGATAAACTTAGTTTAAAGTGGGAGTTTCCGGGTGGAAAAGTAGAATCAGGGGAAACGCCGGAGGAATGCCTGGTGCGGGAGATTAAAGAAGAGTTAAACCTTGATATAAAAATAACCGGGCATTTTATGAACAGCAATTATAAATACGAATCCGGCGAAATTGAATTAATATGCTATTTTGCGGAAATTACCGGCGGGGAAATCACGTTAAATTTTCATGAGACGGCCAAGTGGATCGAAAGGGGTAATTTAAAGGATTTTGATTTTGCCCCGGCGGATATACCGGTTTGGAGATGTTATCAGGAGGGAGGAGGCTAATTAGGATTCAGATAAAAGGTTGGTTGAAACTGCTTACAGCATAAGCAATAAGGTATTATCCAATTATTGATTTCGCATTATCCATATGGTGCGGATGTATAAGAAAGTATTGTCCGACCAATTATCCCAGAGTGTACTTGACTAAAATTCTATCCAAGCAGCAACTGGATGGAGAATGTATATATTTCCATTGGCAAATACACACCAAGCGCTGCTTAAATCAGATTTTCCTTACGGGGCAAACATGAATGAACCTGATATCTCTCAACCTTCAGTTATGATTAAGATTTACTGCAAAGAGCAGTATTTCTTTAATATTGAGTCCGGGCAGGCGGAAAATCTTAACTTAACTTATAAGGTAACATTAAGTTCTCCCCGACAAGCTTTTGCCAATGATGATGGACATTAGCCTTAATGGTTCTTAAGCTGCACACTACATGTAAATAACGCAGCAAAATATCTTTTATTTGCTGCGCATGAAGGTAATATGTAACAATAATCATAAATACCGCAGGATTAAAAATATATTCCTGCATTCTGCTTTTATACTAAATGCATAGGAGGAACTTGTATCCACCCTTTTGTTTTACCATACTTCACTATTGCATCATATAGATCTAATTCTTCCTTAAGAAAATTGATAAGTGTTTTTCGTAGAGGATCATTAGTAGTTGTAGAACGTATAAAGCGAGTATGGCTATCTAAAAAGTGTTGTATACCAGTGAATATATCTTTAAACATAAAACTATCTCCAAGTATACCACTATTGACATTAACTCTAACACTTTTTGGTGGTCTTTCAGGCAAGTTTATTTTAAATGTGTTCATTTCTTCTTCTAAGATATCTACTTGTTTTTCTAAAATTTTAATGCCTTGTTGAAGTAAAAATATAAAATCAGGATCGTGGGCGAAATTTTGATATAATTGATTCTTTTCTAAAATATCATACCTGGAAATCAATTGGTCCCATAATAAATATGCTTCCCCAGCATTTAGTTCGGGTTCTTTAGCCGTTTCTGCTTTTCCGATATGATACCTTCCTATTTGCACCATAAATACACCTCGTTTTCCAGTATTTTGGTATCTTTTAAACGAAAAAAATATTTTATTAAGTTTAGTTTGGATTATTAAATATATTGTATTCAAAACATACTGTAGTAAATATTTGCAATTTGCTGTGTATTTTAGGTATGATGCGCAACAATACTAATTATCAATCATTGTGTACATTTATTACCGATAAAAAATATAAAACAGATTTTCTAAATATAACCAGTTAATAGCAAAAAAAGGCATAGTTACTCCCTCCCCATAATAGGAAGAATATGCTAGTTTACAAGAAATCTTGTGATTCGGTTAAGAATTTTGCGTAGTTTTTAATGAGAATGTTTTAATTATGAAATTGCCTGTAACTCTTAAATGTTGTGTGAAAAGGGAATTTCAGTTAACTTTTCCGTTAATTAATTATCCATTATTAGGCAGATAAGTATTTTATTTATGTTATTGCAGCAGTTGTTACCTGGTGGTGGTCCACCCTCCCGCACTCTATTATTAATCTCTCTCACAGAATATGTTATATCCTGTCTTTACTGCATTTATGAGATATTTTTCTTAACCTACATAGGACAGGTGTATCGTCACATTCTTTCCATATAACGACAGGGGGAATGATTTGCACAGTTGAATATTAATAAAAAACTTAAAAAAATTAAATAACAAGAATCGTAAAATTTGTACATAAAAAAAGAACAGCCTTGAGGACAGCATGTTATAAGATTATATGATCCGGATAAGCACATTGTTGAAGTTGGTGAATCCATGGAAAGTGTAATAAGGCGCTTTTAGTCTAGGATTATTTGTAGAATAAATATGCAGAACGCACTTTTATGCCGGTGGAATTCTAAAATAATGCTTATAGATATTTGCTATCCTAATTTATAATAGCAATGCAATCTAAGAATGAGTTTGTTACCATATACAAAAATCATTTGTTTATAGGGGGAGGTGGAATAGTATGAACTTTGCGCAAGAGAAATACCGCCTACTAGTAGAAAACTTACCGGAAGGCTTTGCCTATCACCAAATTGTTACCGATATCAAAGGCAACCCGGTGGACTATATCATTCTTGAAGTGAACTCGGCCTTTGAAAAAATGACAGGTCTTTTAAGGGATCAGGTAATAGGCAGAAAAGCTACAGAAGTTTATCCAGGTATTGAAGAGTCGAAGCTAGACTTGATTGGCATATACGGGAAAGTGGCTCTTACGGGAGAGACTGCCCATTTAGAACAATATTTTGAGGAGGCAGACTGCTGGTGTGATATTACTGCCTACAGTGGTGAGCAAGGTTTTTTTGCTGTGATCTATCGTGATATTACGGCTGTTAAATCACTGCGAGAGAGTGAGGAAAAGTATAGAGAACTTGTAGAGAACCTGAATGAAATAATTTACATTCTTGATGAAAATGCCAAAGTCAAGTATATTTCTCCAAATGTTGAATCGATAAGCGGCTACACTCCTGATGAGTTGGCTAAAATGCGATTTACTGATTTTGTTCATCCAGAAGACATAAAAGGGCGTATAAATCAATTTCAAAAGATAATGTCAGGTGTCAACGAAGCTACAGAATATCGTTTTGTTACCAGGGACGGTGGCACTGTCTGGGTAAGAACTGCTGCTCGTCCTGTAGTCAGGGAAGGGCGGGTAGTTGGCGTCCAGGGAGTATTAACCGATATCACTGAACGAAAGCAGGCAGAAGAGAAGTTGCGTTACATAAGTTTTCACGATGTTCTCACGGGGCTGTATAACCGGTTTTACCTGGAAGAAAAAATGAAGAGTTTGGATACTGAAATGCAGATACCCATCAGCATAATCATGGCAGATGTGAATAATCTCAAACTGGTAAATGATACTTATGGACATAGTGCTGGAGATGAAATGTTGAAGCAAGCAGCTGAAATTTTGACAGTTTCCTGCCGTGAAGATGATATTGTTGTCCGCTGGGGTGGCGATGAATTTATAATCCTTCTTCTCCAAACGTCAGAAAAAGAATTAAACAGAATATGCAAAAAGATAAATGAAAAGTGCTGCTGCACTTACGTGAAAGATGTGCCTAATTCCATAGCATTAGGTTGCGCGATCATGGAAAGTGCTAAAATAGACTTGAGAGAGATTTTTAAAGAGGCTGAGGATGATATGTACAAGCAAAAGTGGGAATCTAAAGTGAAAAGAATGCAGATATAATTTTTGACGGGGGATATTTTTATGGAAATTCGGGTTTATTACGAGGATACTGATGCAGGCGGGGTAGTTTATTACGCAAATTATTTGAAGTATTTTGAAAGAGGAAGGACTGAATACCTTCGTAACCGGGGATTTTCTGTAGGAGACCTGGCCCGGCAGGGTTTTCTCTTTCCAGTTGTACACTTGGAGGTTGATTACTGCGTTCCGGCTTTGCATGACGATTTGTTAAGGGTGGAAACATCCGTGTTGGAAGTTAGAAAATCTTCTTTTACCCTTGTTCAACGGGTTTTTCGAGCCGCTGATGAAAAGTTGCTTGTTGAAGGCAAAGTGAAATTGGCATGTGTAGGACCGGAACTGAAACCCAGGCGGATACCTGAGGAGATTATACAGGCTATTAAAGAATAAATTTTGAACGAGCTCAAAAAAAAGAAGTCGTTTTTTTACCAGTAAATAAGTTGCAAGAGTTGAATGTTATAAGCATCTTATCCTTAGCATAGTGTTCAAAAAATATAGATAGGATTTAGTTTGCAAGATGGAAACAATAGCTGGCAATATATGATTATAATATTTTGTAATTTTAATTTATCTTACAGCCCGCTTTCTCAAACAGAGAGAAATACATTCCACAGATGCTAAAGACTCAGACGTATTTATCCTTGTTATCAGAGTAAGAATATATTTTATAAGTTAGAGGGCAAGGAACCTGTTAAATGTAAAAGGAAGTGAAAAACGTGGAATGGGCACAACCTGATAAGTTATATGCGATTTTTAGGTGTACTAATGCTAAGCATGCAGATGATTTGGTAAATAAAGGGACTATAATGTTTAATAATGCTCGAGCATGGGCTGATATAGAGAAAAAAAAAGGAAAAGGTCAGGGAGATTTATACGAAGGGGTGTTTGCAGCTTGTCACCCTTCAGACGTGGATTCAGTGACTTTTTACAATAAAAAATATAATGATGTTGAATGTGTGTCTAATGGGAAATTATTATATTTTAGGCGTAAAAGTGTAATGCAAATGCCGGCTTTTTGTTTCTTTTTATTAAAGCAAAGTCTTTTTGATTGTAGTGGAAAAGAGGGGAAACACACTCTTTCAACTTATATACCAGGAACATTTTTTCAGGAGTTTGCAGATGGACTATCGGCAGATGAAGAAAAGCAGCCCTCCTTAGTTTTAATACATGACATGGAGGAGTTTGTAAAAATGATAAAGAGAAAACTTATATCCATGGGAGTTAATGAGTCGGATGTATTAGTTCGATGTGTTCAATATTTGAATAAACATATTCCTTTTTACAATTCAGCAGGGTCTCCAGAAGAATTGTTTCTCAAAGATAAATCATTTTCATATCAAGCTGAGGGTAGAATTTTAGTTAATACTACCAACAAATTATTGATAGATAAGCTGGTGCGGAACCCTATAAATATAGGACCAATTAAGGAGTTTTCTGAACAAAGCAATACAGATTGTGATCAAGGAATATTTGTTAAGATGACAGCAGATGTACATGCTGTAGATTAAATAATAACTTTCCTTTATCTTTATAATGTGGAATAAGTACCGATCCCGGAGTAATAAAAAGCTCCGGGTTTTTATTTTATATTATAAAAATCATTGCAGGATTTTATAAACTTTGAACGAATTTTTAAGTTTTAGGTGAAGAGTATGTTTTTTTGTAAAAGTATCTGTTTTTCTTGTTTATTTTGACAAATGGAGGAGGAGACTTATGAAAAAATTATTTAGCTTGGGGTTGTTGGTTTTATTTGCCATGGCCCTTGTTGTTGCAGCCGGTTGTGGCGGCGAGGACTCTAGCGATGCAAAGAAAGTTGTAGTTGGTACTAACCCTACTTTTGCACCTTTTGAGTCAGTTGATGAAAACGGAGAATATGTGGGTTTCGATATTGACCTTATTCGTGCAATTGGTGAAGTTAATAACTGGAACGTAGTTATTAAAGATTATCCTTTTAAAGGACTGGTACCGGCACTGGAAAGTTCCAGTATTGATGCTTGTATTGCTGCAATGACTATTGATGAAGAGCGCGAGAATAAAGTTGATTTTACAGTACCATATTACCAGTCTGGTCTTTGTATTGCCGTTTTGGAAAGTAATGATAGTGTAAAAGGCATAGAAGATCTGGAAGGTAAGCGTATAGGTGTGCAGCTGGGGACTACAGGGGCAAAGGCTGCAAGAGAAATTCCCGGTGCTGATGTAGTGGACTATAAGGATGTTAATTCGGCTTATATGTCCCTGGGGAATGAGAGTATTGATGCTGTTTTAAATGATTATCCGGTTACAGCTAATTATATTAGTAAAAGTAAAGATGATGATGTAAAAATCGTGGGCGAAATATTAAACAGTGAGTTTTACGGAATTGCAGTTCCCAAGGATAAACCGGAAATTCAGGAGGAAGTTAACAGCGCGCTCGAGACTTTAAAAGAAAACGGTGAGTACGCTGAAATATATAAGGAATGGTTTGCAGAAGCACCAGCAGAATTTTTGCCAGGAGAACCTGCAGAAAAATAATGATAAGCTAAAAGGAAAATATGCGTAAACTTAGTTTTGCGCATATTTTCCTGTTTGGCCCGGTGAGGTGACAAAATGGAAGTAGCTATAAAAAGTATACCAGTATTAATGCAAGGAGCAGGAATAACATTATTTATAACTATTGTGTCAATATGTTTTGGACTTATATTGGGTTTGTCAGCCGGGCTGGCCCGTTTGTCCAAGAATCGCATACTGTCTTTTTTTGCCACATGTTATATTGATTTCTTCCGGGGTACCCCTTTATTGGTTCAGTTGGTTCTCATTTATTTCGGGATCCCTGATATATTAAGAGATATACAGGAGGGTTTGGTAGCAGCTTTCGGTATAGATCCTTTTTTTAATAATATACCTACTCTGGCAGCTGTTTTAATAGCATTGAGTTTAAACAGCGGGGCTTATATAGGTGAAATATTCCGTGCCGGCGTACAGTCTATTGAGAAAGGCCAAATAGAGGCGGCAAGATCCCTGGGAATGACTTACCGGCAGGCTATGCGGCATGTAATACTTCCCCAGGCATTTAAAAGAATGATACCGCCGCTTGGAAATGAGTTTATTACATTGTTAAAGGATACTGCACTGGTATCAGTTATTGGCTTTGGGGAACTCTTTC
The DNA here is from genome assembly GCA_021736985.1 of Clostridiales bacterium. Classification (GTDB taxonomy): domain Bacteria; phylum Bacillota; class Desulfotomaculia; order Desulfotomaculales; family VENG01; genus JAIPEW01. Next base: position 37,258 of record JAIPEW010000008.1, read on the forward strand.
ACAGGGGTGATCTAATTGTGTCCCGTACTTTTGAGGCATTTGCTGTATACATGGAAGTAGCGTTAATATATTTAATTATGACATTGACTTTTTCTCGTTTCGTAGATTACCTGGAGAGGAGGCTGAAATACGGTGATTGAGATTAAAAATTTGTACAAGTGTTTTAATGAATTAGAGGTGCTGCGTGATATCAATTGTCGAATAGCCTCCCGGGAAGTGGTGGTAGTCATCGGGCCTAGCGGCTCAGGGAAAAGTACTTTTCTACGCTGTATAAATATGTTGGAAAAGCCCTCATCAGGCGATGTCTCTATTAATGGTGTGTCTTTAACAGATCCTAAGACAAATATTAATGAAATGCGTCAGGAAGTTGGGATGGTGTTTCAGCAGTTTAACCTTTTTCCTCATAAAACGGTCATGGAAAATATAACTTTGGCCCCGGTAAGGGTACGCTCGTTAGGTAATAAGCAGGCAGAAGAAGTTGGTATGGAGCTTTTAGAGAAAGTAGGACTTAGCGATAAAGCCTATGCTTATCCTCAGAAGCTTTCCGGCGGGCAGCAGCAGAGAGCAGCTATTGCCAGGGCCCTGGCAATGCGCCCGGAGATAATGTTGTTTGATGAATGCACATCAGCCCTGGACCCCGAAATGGTAGGCGATGTGCTGACTGTTATGAAAGATTTGGCACGTGAAGGTATGACCATGGTCGTTGTAACTCACGAAATGGGATTTGCCCGGGAAGTTGGAGATAGGGTTATCTTCATGGATGAAGGAATGATTGTTGGAGAAGGTACGCCAGAGCAAATATTTAATAATCCTTCTCATGAGCGTACCCAGGCTTTTTTAAGTAAGATATTATAGTTTGATGCTAGATTATTCCAGTTGTAATTTTTACTCAAAACCTGGCTTCCAGGTTTATTATTTTATATGAAAAGATTTTCGCTTACCGTTTATCCTGCAATTAGCAAATTTAGTTTAGCAGGGGTAGCTGGTAAGCCTAGTTAGTTAAAAGGGTTGTTTCACCTGGCAGTATCTTTATGGCTGCTAGGGGTTTTGAGAATTGTTGCGATAATGACGATACCAAATAAGGACAGGGCTGCACCGGCCCAAAAGGGCCCGTTGTATCCCGTGTAAGTAAATATAATACCAATTACAACGGGGCCCAGTGTTTGCCCTAATCTCAACATTGTACCGTTTAAAGACATTAAAACACCCCTGTATTCCAGTGATACTAGTTCTGATAAGTAAGTTTGTAAAACTGGTACAGTCAGTGCCTGAGAAGCGCCAAAAAGTATAACTGGTAACAGGAATAGCCACAAGTTATTTACAAAAGGAATAATTATTAAAGATATTGTATAGCCTGAAAAGCCGGTAATGATAATGCTCTGCTTGTTAAAACGTTTATTAATTTTACCCAGCTGTGCTGAAACTAATGCTGTGCTTATAGATCCGGCGAATAAAAGTAGGCCTATTGTAAAAGAAGAAGCATTGAATACCTGTCCCAGTAGAATGCTAAAATATGTCAAATAGCTCCCGTAAAGTATTATGAATATAAGTATTCCAATAGTAAAGATGCCTATTACTTTTTTGTTTTTTATATCTTTCCAGGCACCTTTTAAGTAATGCTTAAGTTTTTGTTCACTTTCAGGCTCGGGGTTTTTGAGATATTTCCATATAACCAGGACAAGCGGCAGAGACAGCCAGGGCAAAAGAAAAGGATAATACCAGGCAAATGTAGCCAGGATGCCGCCTATGATGGGATAAAAAGCTGTGCCTATACTGAGTATGCTAGCATTGAGTCCCATAGCCCGGGCCCTTTGGGTTCCCTGGTATAAATCACCGATAATAGTAATATTTAAAGATCCTAACGGGGCCCCGCCAATACCTTGCAGCGTGCGAAGAACAAGCAGGGTATTAAAGTCAGAGGTAAATCCACACAGTCCTCCTGCTGTGCCAAATAGCAATAAAGAGGGCAGCAGTATTCTTTTACGGCCTATTCTGTCTGCAGTTATCCCGTAGAAAGGAGTTAAAAAAACTCCCGGTAGTGTAAAAAAAGTAATTAAGAGTCCTACCTGGGTCTCAGAAAGGTTGAGCTCAGACATTATTTTGGGAAAAGCCGGGGTAATGCTGGATACTCCTAGCACAGCCATTAAAGTTATCCCAAAGATAATAAGTAAATTAGTGTCAAATGAATTTGCGTTTTTGTTCAAAATAAGTTCTCCTTGTAAATACTGTCTTATTAGTGTAACATTTTTTAGGTAAATAATTATATCAGTATATTTATAAGTGCAATAGAAATTACACCAGTTAGTACTGATTTTTGTAGGATAAGAAAAGGAGGTGTTTGCTGCTGAAAACGGGCAGGTTTGTGGTAATTATAATTTTTTGCTTTATAATTTTTTGTGCCGGGTGTACTGGCGAACAAGATTCAGAGCAAAAACTTATACCTGCTACTGTAACCCGCGTAGTGGATGGGGATACGCTGCATGTAATAATGCCGGGCGGGAAAAAAGAAAAACTGCGTCTAATTGGTATAGACACCCCGGAATCCACCCGGGAAATAGAGCCCTATGGAAAAAAAGCTTCTTCTTATACTAAAAACAGGTTAGACGGTGAAAAAATATGGTTAGAAAAAGATGTTGAAGAGCGAGACCGGTACAACAGGTTTCTGGTTTATATCTGGCTTAGTGAACCTGAAAAGAAGATAAAAGAAGAAGTGCGGGAAAAAATGTTTAATGCCGAGCTGCTCTTGAAGGGCTATGCACAGTTGATGACTGTACCGCCGAATGTAAAATATGTTGATTATTTTAAAGAATACCAGCGAGAAGCTCGTAAAGCGGATAGAGGCCTGTGGGAGCTTAAGGAAGAAAATACTGAAGATTACTATGTAGGCAGCAAAAACAGCGATAAATTTCACCGCCCTGGCTGTAAGTGGGCTCAAAAAATAGATGAAGATAATCTATTAAGATTTGAATCAAGGGATGAGGCTTATGACGCAGGTTATCAGCCCTGCGAGTGGTGTGATCCATAAGAATGTAATAATATAATATAAATATGTTATAAATTAAATCTTATTTCTATATGATCGGAGTGTATGAAATTGCTGGTATGCGATTTTTTATTAAGGTCAGCGGATAAATATCCTGAACATTCTGCAATTATTTATCAGGACAGAGAGGTAAATTACAGTGAGTTAGCTCAAAAGGTTGGACGTCTTGCTGCTGGTCTTAAAGCAGAGAATATAAAACCCGGTGAATACGTGGCAATCTTGATGCCAAACCACCTGGAGTATTCTGTGAGTTATTTGGCTCTTAATTTTCTCGGTGCCCCGGTAGTTCCAATAAATCCATTACTTAAAGAACAGGAAATCTCTTATATACTAAGTGATAGCAAAGCAGTTGCCGTTATTACAATACCTCCATTTGTACCGGTAATCAAAAATATACAGAACGAACTTCCTTTTATGCGTAAAATAATTGTTATGGGAGAAGAAGATGATGGTGACCTGGTTAAATACGAAAAACTCTTTGACCAGCAGCCTGACTTAAATAGGCCGCGGGTAAGTGAAGATGATGTCTCAGCTTGTTTGTACACTTCTGGTACTACCGGTAAACCTAAAGGTGTTATGCTGACGCATAATAACCTAGTTTTTGATACTGAAGCAGTGACAAGTGCCATTGGAGTGGATTACCGGGAGCGTTATTTAGGTGTGCTTCCCTTTTACCATGCTTTTGCCGAAACAGTCTGTATACTGGCGCCTTTGTGTACCGGGGCTTCAGTAGTTATTTTAGAGCAGTTTTTACCGCACAAGGTATTAGAAGCTATAAATAAACACAGAGTAACTATATTTCCTGCAGTTCCGGCCATGTATGCAGCTATTTTAAGGGTTACAAAAGATGCTTCTCCGGAAGAACTGGAGTCTTTATATATGTTTGTGTCCGGGGGATCAGCAATGCCGTTGGAGATGATGCGAACGCTGGAAGATAAATACGGTATAATAGTTATTGAAGGAAATGGTCCAACAGAAACATCGCCTATATCTTATGTTAACCGGCTTGAAAAGCGCAAACATGGTTCAGTAGGCCCGCCTTTACCGGAGGTAGAGGTGAAAATAGTTGATAAAGAAGATAATGAAGTACCAACTGGAAATATAGGTGAAATTACTGTGAAAGGTGATAATGTAATGAAAGGATATTTAAACCTGCCGGAAGTTACTGCACAATCAATACACAGCGGATGGTTTCATACCGGAGACCTGGGTAAAAAAGATGAAGATAATTATGTATATATAGTAGATCGCAAAAAAGATTTAATCATTGTAGGCGGGTTTAATGTGTACCCGAGGGAAGTTGAAGAAGTGTTATACACTCATCCAGCTGTTGCAGAAACAGCTGTGGTTGGGATGCCGGATAAATTGCGTGGAGAAGTGCCAAAAGCTTATGTGGTTCTTAATCCCGGATGCAGTTTAACAAAGAATGAAGTCACTAGTTTCTGCCGTGAAAATATTGCCAATTATAAATGTCCCAGGGACGTTGAATTCAGGGATGAATTACCCAGGGGAGCAAGTTCCAAAATATTAAAAAGAATGTTAAGGGAAGAATATTAATATTTTAATAACAGTCATAAATAATAAAGTGGCACTTTTATTTAAAGTGCCACTTTATTATTTGTATCGTGAAATTTATAAGTTGTAATTTTATTGTCGATCCTGTTCTTGTATTGGTCATTATATTCCATTTTAGTCCACTTTATATCACTGAATTGTACTTTAAAGCCTAGCTTTTTATACAGAGATAAAGCAGGTTTATTGTTGTTACCTACCCAGAGGCCTATGTTATAAGTGCCGCTTTGGGTTAGGTAATTTATTCCGGTCCTTAGTAAGTTATAGCCTATTTTATGCCCCTTTAGTTCGTATTTAACTGCAAATTCATGTATTTCACCTACGGGTTCATTATTGCGCGTTTCCCAATTCCTATCCAGAATTATAAATCCTTCAATCATTTCTTTACATCTTGCAACTAAAATTTCTGGTGTACCTTTTTCCCAGAAATGAAGCAGATAGTTATATACACTCTTTCCCATAGTATCTGCATATTCCGGGTAATCCCTGTACGCATTGTTATAAATGCTAGCAAGATAAGAAATTTTTTTCCTGGGATAACTTAACTTCGTAATACTTGTTTTTCTGGTTAACCATCGTCGGTCGTAGTCGCCGGTATCCATGCTGGCACACACGGATTTTCAAACCTCCCATATTTTTTAAATTTTGAGTCTTTAATTTTAATTTTTAGTTTATTTACATTAATAATATAACAATATAATTATTAAATATCAATAAATCTTAAATTTAACCGGCAGCATTAATACGTTTTAAAGAATGGTCAATACCTTTTGTGATTTCAAAACTAAAATTTTAATAAATAAATGTTTTATATTTTACTTTATTAAATTACATAATCTTAGTTAACTTGGTTTATCATATAAAAAATTACAGTTATTAGTATGATTACATTAAGAGAGCATTCCTGTAATGAAATAAATAATGTTTGAATAAAAAAGTACCTCTTGCTCAAAATAGGTATCGTTGCACAACGACACCTATTTTGAGCAGATGAGGTATTTACTATGAAGTATAATCAAAATTATAAAATTGTAATGGCAAGGAACTGGAAAAGAACAGTTTAGTAATTTCGTTGCAGGAAGCAGCCTGAGCAGAATATTTGGGTTTACACTATAACGTTGATAAATTCTTTAAATGCGTTAATCATAATAATAGGAGCACGGATATGCCAGTCGTTACATAAAACCATTTGAGCCTAGGCCCTTCGAGGAGCTTATCTGGCCTCAACCCTCTGGAGGTAGAGCGAAGGAATGTAGAGGGTCATAAGGACCTCGTGAGATATGGAAGGGTAAACTACTAGGGGTAATGTGGAGATCCAATGTACCATCATTTTTTCCAAACAAAGCAACCCCCTATTGATGGGTATACCTGACTTACAGATAATTGCATTACTTCAACTTTTATCTATCGCTTAAATTGTTGATAGTAACAAAATTTTGAGAATGAGTGAGTATATAGAAGAAAAATGAATTATAAAGAGGGAGGGCAAATAAATTTTTCAGTTAAATAAATTTAGAGAGTTATTAACTTTTCACCCCCCGCATAAAGAAGATGCTTTTGGTGATGACGAACATGATAACGAATCTGATGATAATTATATTGGATTAAGTTCCCGGGATGAAAGTGATCCGGGAGAAAAAAAGTCAAGAGGAAGAGTGAAGCCAAAACCCTTAATTTCTAATGATAACGGTTCGTCTCGTGAAAGTAAGGATAATGAGCCTATCATTAATACAGGTAATTTAGAAATTACCGGCTGTTTGGATGAAGATACCGCTTTTTTAAGGAAGGCTTTTCATGTCCCTAAAAACAAAGATGTGATTTTTAGGGAGTTTTCCCTGGGGATAAATCCTCCTGTAAGGGCGAATGCCGTTTATATTGAAGGCCTAACAGATAAGGCACTGCAGGATGATTCGGTTTTTCAACCTTTGATGCTGTTAAGTCGGCTGAGATGGGATACCGAAGAAGGGGAATTGCATGAAATAGTGCATAAAAAATTGCTTCCTGGAAATCAAATTAAAGTAGTAAGCGAATATAGAAAAGTTATTGATGGCATTTTGAGCGGGGACACTGCCATTTTATTTGATGGTGGGAAAAAAGCATTAATAATGGAAACAAAAGGGTGGGAGCACCGTTCTGTTGAGCAGCCAGGGATTGAGAGGGTGGTTAGGGGCCCTCACGAGGCTTTTACAGAAACTTACCGGGTAAACACTGCATTAATTCGCAAGGCTTTTCACAGCCCGGACCTGGTGACCGAGATGGTAAAGCTTGGTTACAAGGATAGAAAGAATTGCGGTATGATGTACCTGCAGGGTGTAGTTAACCCGAAATTAGTAAAAGAGGCCAAGAAGCGTTTGGATCAGATAAAAACAGATTACATAGGTGCCAGCGGTTTATTGGAGCAGTTCATGGAAAATAATACTTTTGCTCTTGCCCCGCAGGTACTGACAACAGAACGCCCGGATAGGGTGATCAATCATATAATTGAAGGTAGGATAGCTATAATATTAGACGGGTCTCCGCATGTATTAATATTACCTATGACATTTTTAAGTATATTACAGACAGCTGAAGATGCTTACTTGAGGTGGCCTTATGGATCAATACTTCGTATTATACGTGCGTTAGGTGTTTTTTTAGGTCTTTTTTTACCTGGAATATATATAGCAGTAACTGCTTATCACCATGAAATGATACCTACTGATTTGTTATTAGCTATTGCAGGTTCCAGGGAACAGGTGCCTTTCCCCGGTGTAGTAGAGGTCTTAATTATGGAGTTATCTTTTGAATTAATCAGGGAGGCTGGTATAAGAATCCCCGGGCTTATAGGTACTACCCTGGGTATTGTAGGAGCTTTAATACTTGGACAGGCTGCTGTTGCTGCAAAAATAGTTAGTCCCATTTTAATTGTCGTTGTAGCTGTGACTGCTATCGGTTCTTTTACAATTCCCAATCATAATCTGGTAATGTCAATACGTTTCGTGCGGTTTATTTATATTATCTTAGGGGCTACATTGGGAGTCTGGGGGCTAGTGTTGGGATTTTTTATTCACCTGAATCACCTTGCAAGCTTAAAATCTTTTCAAGTTCCATTTCTTTCACCTATGGGAGGACACCCGGCCGGGCCCGGAACAGATATTTTCTGGAGGAGGCCTGTCTGGGAACAAAAAGGGAGGCCCGGTTTTATAGATCCGCTGCAGGATAAGGTACAACCAAATGTTAGCCGTTATGGGGGGAATCGCAATAAGGGAGGAAAACCCGGTGACGATAGTTAATGAAGGGCGTATAGGTGTTGGAGAAGCAATTTTTATTACAGTTGTATTTATTATTGCCAAGATATTTCTTACTTTCCCGGCCTACATGGTGTATTTAGGAGATTCTGCTGCATGGATGGTAATGCTGCTGGGGATTGTATTAAGCCTGTTTGCATTTCTCCCGCTTATCTATCTTTTAAACAGATTTCCCGGCAGAACTATTGTAGAGGTAGGAAATGAATTGGTGGGGCCCTACATCAACTTGTTTTTTTGTCTGGGGTACCTGTTTTTTTTATTAGCAGTTGAATCCATGGTGGCCCGCCAGTTTGCTGAACGCGCGCTAACAGTTGCAATTCCAGATTTACCGGTGAGCATAGCTATAATTGGGTTATTATTTGGGGCTGTATTAGCAACATACTTCGGATTAGAAAGTATTGGGCGCAGCACTAGAATATCTTTTTATATTGTGGGATTAATGTTTGTACTAGTAATTATCTTGACAAATCAATACTGGGAAACAAATAACCTGTTTCCTGTTTTAGGTCTGGGAGCGGATAATATTTTAACAGGAGGATTGTTAAGCGTTTCCAGTTTTTATGAAATATTTGTAATTGCAGTAATTTATCCTGCTATAAAAAACTCTAATAGTAAAATATTAAGATATGGAATAACCAGCCTGGTTATATCAGGGGTAATCATGCTGTTGACAGTGCTGGCATTTATTTTAGTATTTCCGCCAGTTTTAGGGAAAGAGATGTCACTACCTACATTTGAAATGGCCAGGCTGATAAGTTATGGCGGTTTTTTCGAAAGAATGGAGGTTGTTTTTTTACCAATGTGGGGAATAGCAGCTCTTCTAAAATTAACCATAGGTTTATATGCAATTGTAGCTATAATTACACGTATGCTTAGACTACCGTATTACCGTCCCTTTATATTACCCAGTGCTGTAATAATAATATCTCTATCATTAATACCTTCCAATGTCAGTACTGCTTTATATGTAGATGAAAAAATAATTAGAGTGTGGGGATGGATACCTACTTTTGCCTTGCCTGCAATACTGCTTATTATAGCAATATTGCGCAGAAAGGGTAGAGTGCTAAATGAAAAAACTACTTAGTATTTTAGTAATAATATCAACAACGTTAGTGATGCACGGTTGCTGGGGATACTCAGATCCAGATCAAACCGCTTATGTGCTTGCACTTGGTGTAGATGAAGGTGAAGAAAATGTGCTTACTTTAACTGCACAGATTGCAGTCCCCAAGAATATAGCCGGCGGCGGGGGTGGAGGTGCTGGCGGTGGTGGTGGTGATAAGTCTACTATGATTGTTTCAGTTGAGACACCTACTATTATAGGTGGATTAAACATGTTTGGCTCTTTTCTAGAAAGACGTCCTACATTAAAACATACAAAGGCTATTGTCTTTTCCAGTGGATTGGCCAGGAATAACATGGAAACGTATTTAGCGCCCCTGGTAAGGTATCATGAATTCAGGCGGAATACTCATATCCTGGTAAGCGATAAAAAAGCTAAAGATATAATAAAAGATACTCAACCTATTATGGAGGATAATCCTGCCAAGTATATTGAAACGTTAACTGATAGCAGGCGTCATTCTGGTTTTTTTCCTGAAAGCCGGGTGAATAATTTTTATAATTCTGCTAAGTCTATTGGGGCGGAACCGGTAGCTATCATGGCCGGGATTAATGAAAAGAAAATTGATGAGATTAAGACTAATACAAAAAAAATCAACGAAGGTAGTTTTATAGCAGGAAAAATCCCCCGTGAAGGCGGCAATAAATTGGAATTCATGGGGGCAGCTGTTTTTCGGGATGGTAAGATGGTAGGAGAAATAAACGGCCAGGAAAACGTTGTTGTTGACATGATAAAAAATACTTTTCGAGAAGGTGTATATTCTCTCCCCGACCCAAATACAGAAAATAAATACATAATATTAAGTATAACTTCGGAGAGAAATACTGATATTAAAATAAACATGAAAGGTGAAGTACCTCGAATTAACGTAACAGTACCGCTGGATGCATCTTTTTTATCAATACAGAGCAATATACATTATGAAAAACCTGATAAGATAAAAGAAGTGGAAAAATCTCTGGAAAAAACTTTAAAAGGCCAGGCAGATAAACTAGTGAAAAAAACTCAGCAAGAATTTGAATCTGATATATTTGGTTTTGGGAACGAAGCGAAGAGTAAATTTTTGACCTTACAGCAGTGGAAAAAATATAATTGGCTTGAAAATTATCCAAACTACAATATAAATACAACTTTTGATGTTAATATACGGAGAATAGGTCTTATAAGAGATAGTTCTAAAATGAATGAGGGGAACTCATGATAACTTTGTTAGCTTTGTTAATAATTGTTTCAATTGCTTTTTACTTATCAAGTTATGGTTTTTGGTCGCTGAGAAATGGGTACAGGATGGGTGCTGCAGGTGTTTTTATTATTGCTGTAACTGCCTTTTTATTGCCGGTATTTGTATGGATTTACCATAATATTTGAAACTGTGAAAAGAGGTGGAGTATGCGTCCTTTATGGAAAGGTGCTGTAAGTTTGGGCCTTATTTATGTTCCGGTAAAAATGTATGCTGCCACTGAAAGAAAGGATATACGGTTTAATTACCTTCATGAAAAGTGTAAAAATCCTGTTAAATCTAAAAAATATTGTCCTTATTGTGATGAAGAAGTAGCTCCGGATGAAATAGTTAAGGGATACCAGTACGAAAAAGGGAAATATGTAGTTATAAGAGATGAGGATTTTGAAAATATTCCCGGAGAAACAACTAAGAGTATAGATATTATGGATTTTGTAGATATTTCTCAGATAGACCCGGTGTATTATGACAAGCCTTATTTTTTAGTTCCCGGGGAAGGTGGAGAAAAAGTTTATGAACTTCTAAAAAGATCTATGAATGATACGAAAAAAGTGGCAGTAGCACGGGTTATTATACGCAGTAAGGAGTCTCTTGCGTCTATCAGAGTAGTAGACAATGTAGTGTTGATGAGTACTATGCATTATCCGGATGAAGTGAGAGACAGCAGTCAGTTAGAAGAGTTAAAGTATAATGTAAATATTCATAATAACGAATTAAAGATGGCGGTAAATTTAATCGAAAGCCTTTCTGGTGATTTTGAACCCTCCAAGTATAATAATGAGTATAGAAAGTCTTTAATGGAGATGATCCAGGCAAAAATTGCAGGAGAAGAAGTAGAGGAACCGGCACAGGCAGAAACTGAAAAAGTTGTAGATCTAATGTCAGCTTTAAAGGCAAGTATTGATAAAGTAAATGAAGAAAATAAAGGCGGGGAAGAATTAATTGAGTCGAAATAATATTCCCTTTTTAAAACCAATGCTTGCTGTAGATTCTAACCCTTTTAATAGTGAAAATTATTTGTTTGAAATAAAATGGGACGGTTACCGCTGTCTTTTCTATTTTGAGGGAAAAATAAAATTAATATCCCGGAACGGTAATAATTTAACCGATACTTTTCCTGAATTCTGTACAGTTAATTTTTTTGAAAATATTAAGCCGTGTTTATTTGATGGGGAAATCATTGTTTTAAATAATGGTTTACCTTCATTTAATAATTTACAACAGCGCGGGAGATTAAAAGATAAAATTAAAGTTAAAAGTGCAGCAGTTAAGTATCCTGCTGTTTTTGTTGTTTTTGATATTTTATATATTAATGGCCGGGAAATTATGAAATTGCCATTATTAAAAAGAAAAAAATATTATCTAGCAACATTAAAACTTCAGATCATTTGTTGTTATCTGAGTATGTCTTAAATAATGGTAAGGATTTTTTTGATGCTAGCGCTGGTATGGATTTGGAAGGTGTTATGGCAAAAGAGGTTAACAGTGTATATTTGCCTGGAAAACGTTCTGCTCACTGGAAAAAAATAAGAAATATAAAGGAAGCAGACCTGGTTATTTGCGGGTACCAGCCCGGTAAAAGAGGTAATATTCTTGGGGCCCTGGTGCTCGGCGGTTATAGGGGAGAGATGCTGGTTTACCAGGGAAAAGTCGGTACGGGGTTTTCAGAAAAAGAAAAAGAGTTATTATTAAGTAAATTGAATCCTATAAGAGATGTTAATACTGAATTATATGCACTAAACATTGATTGGAAAAATATATACCGGGTAAAGCCCCTTTTAGTATGTATAGTTAAATACTCATCTTTAACAGAAGCGGGTTTGTTAAGGCATCCGGTATATAAGGGGCTGCGTCATGATAAAAGTCCAGGAGATTGTAAAACTGTGAATACGTGTTAGTTAGTTTTAATGCAAAATAAAAATTTAGGAACCGAGAGGCGTTTCTGTATGAATGATAAAACTATAAAAGTAGATGATAAAAAAATACGGCTTACTAACCTGGATAAGGTATTCTGGCCGGGACAAGAGTTTAAAAAAGTGCATTTAATTAAATATTATTCTGAAATGGCCCCGTATGTCTTGCCATATATAAAAAATCGTCCCCTGGTGATGAAAAGATACCCAAATGGAATTAATGCAGAGTCTTTTTATCAGAAAGAATGCCCGGATTATGCTCCTGATTGGTTAGAAACATTCCCCGTAAAGCATACTCGGAAAATTATAAATTATATTATTTGTAATGATACAGCTGCTTTAGTATGGATTTGCAACCAGGGGTGTATTGAAGTACATGCATGGCTAAGTACCTTAAAAAATGTATATAACCCTGATATAGCCGTAATGGATCTTGATCCTGCCGAAGGTACCAGCTTTAATATGGTTGTTGAAACTGCACTGTTAATCAAAGAAATATTAACTTATTTTGATTTGAATTCTTATATCAAAACATCTGGTTCTACTGGAATGCATGTTTTTATTCCAATGCTGCCGCGTTATACCTTTAAAGAAGTTACCCTGTGCATGAAGTTTGCAGCAGAATTAGCTGTAAATGCTCAGCCGCAAAAGAATACTATAGAGAGGAAAATACAAAAACGCTATGGTAAGGTATACATAGATTATCTGCAGAATGCAAAGGGAAAAACTATGGCTTATCCGTACAGCCTGCGTCCTTTACCGGGTGCGCCTGTATCTGCACCGCTGGACTGGAAAGAAGTATCTAAAATAACATCTTCTACTTGTTATAATATGTATAACATTAAAACAAAAATTGCTGAAAAAAGTGAGTTGCCCTGGTTGAACATGTGGCAGAACGAGCAGTCTATAGACAAATTATTTAATGCTTTTTCCAGGAAAAAAAGTACGGTGAATATAAGACAATAACCTGAACAAAAAATTTATTATTGCAGGAAATTCCATTCAGATCCCGAAAAGTAAGCGTAATGTTTTTGTTTATTTTCGGAGGTTTTATATGGATCAAAAACAGTATTTACTAGGATGGCAGCTCTTACTGCCGGGGTCTTCTGCAAAGATATGGTCCCTGGTGAATTATTTTGATTCTTTTGAGGCTGCATGGAAGGCTTCTGGCAGTGAATTGGGCAAGGTTATGGGCTCTGGCAGTAGTAGTGGCGAAAAATTAATAAAGCGGCGGGAAAGTATAAATTTAGTTGAAGAAATAAACCTTTTAGATAGTAAAAATATTGAATTTGTTTGTTATTATGATAAAAATTATCCCGAGACCCTGAAAGATATTTATGATCCTCCTCCAGGGATATTTGTAAAAGGGGAATTGCAAGAGTTTAATGCAGTAAGCCTGGTAGGTTCTCGAAAACCAACTCCAAATGGTATTAAAATTGCTGAGAAATTGGGCTGTGATCTGGCCCGGGCCGGTGTTGCTGTAGTAAGTGGTATGGCTCGAGGAATTGATGCAGCAGCTCACAAGGGTGCTTTGGATGCAGGGGGGTATACTATTGCGGTATTAGGGTGTGGTGTAGATGTTTTATATCCCCCGGAAAATGATAAGCTTAGTAAGCAGATTGCGAGTACCGGGGCCCTGTTATCTGAATTTCCGCCGGGAACAGCTCCTGAGGCGTGGCATTTTCCGGTTCGTAACCGCGTGATAAGTGGTCTATCAAAAGCAGTAGTAGTAGTGGAAGCTGCTGAGCGAAGTGGGGCCCTTATTACTGCAGATTCAGCCCTGGATCAGGGGCGGGATGTGGCTGCTGTTCCAGGAAACATTTTAAACCGAATGAGTAAGGGCCCCAATGGCCTGATAAAACAAGGGGCTAAACTGGTAGAAAGTGCTGCAGATATATTAAATGAAATCGGATTATATAAACTCTTTTCTGAAGAGGAATTGTCAAAATGTAATGTAAGTGTTAATCTATCTGATATTGAGCAAAAAATATTTAAAGAGTTATCTGAGGAACCTCTTTATCTGGATGATATTGTAAATAGGTCATGTGTTGCTCCTAAAGATGTTTTATCAATTCTTATGTATTTAGAAATAAAAGGATTAATAAAACAGCTTCCTGGAAAAATGTTTATTAAATACGGTGCTTAGTTACTAGTGCCGCTACAATTAAATTGGGGTGACTTCTTTGGGTAAGAAGTTGGTAATAGTTGAGTCTCCTGCAAAGGCGAAAAGTTTAACCAAGTTTTTAGGAAAAAACTATAATGTAAAAGCTTCAATGGGACACGTTAGGGATTTACCCAAGAGCCAATTCGGGGTTGACGTGGAAAATGGTTTCAAACCCAAGTACATAACTATACGGGGTAAGGGAGAAACGATAAAAGAGCTAAAATCTGCAGTTAAAAAATCTGAAAAAGTTTTGCTGGCATCTGACCCTGATCGAGAAGGTGAGGCAATAGCCTGGCACCTGACTAATTCCCTGGGGTTAAACGAGGATCAGCCATGCCGTATAGAATTTAATGAAATTACTAAAGATGCAGTTAAAGAAGCTGTAAAACATCCCCGGCCAATCGACCGCGATAGAGTTAATGCCCAGCAGGCCAGGCGTATTTTAGATCGCCTTGTAGGATATAATCTCAGCCCGCTGTTGTGGAGGAAGATAAAAAAAGGTTTAAGTGCCGGGCGTGTACAGTCTGTAGCAGTTAAACTTATTTGTGACCGGGAAGAAGAAATCAGTGATTTTGTGCCCCAGGAATATTGGACAATAACAGCAAAACTAGCCAAGGGCCGCAGTGTTATTGAAGCATACCTGAACAAAATAAAAGGCAAAAAAGCAGAAATATCTAGCCAGGAGCAGGTAGACGGTATAGTAAAAGACTTGAATGGTGTCAACTACGTTGTTGAAAAAGTTCAAAAAAGAGAAAAGAAGCGCAACCCGCCTGCCCCTTTTATTACCAGTAGCCTGCAGCAGGAAGCATACCGTAAGCTTAATTTTACAGCTAAAAAAACAATGATGGTAGTTCAGCAGCTTTATGAAGGAATTGAACTGGGTAAGGAAGGTCCTATCGGGTTAGTTACTTATATCAGAACAGATTCTACAAGAATATCTGCAACTGCGCAGGAAGAAGCATCTGTTTATATTAATAATAATTACGGACAGGAATACCTGCCTGAAAAAAAACGCCAGAGTGGTAAGAAAGGAAGAGTGCAGGATGCTCACGAAGCTATCAGGCCTACCTCCGTTATTAGAGACCCTGAAGCGTTAAAGTCTCATCTAAGCAGGGAACAGTTAAGATTGTACCGGTTAATCTGGCAGCGTTTTATAAGCAGCCAGATGAGTCCTGCACTTATAGAAACTACAAGTGTGGATATTTCTGCCGGGGAATATACGTTCAGGGTTTCGGGATCAGTAACGAAGTTCCCGGGATTTATGAAAGTATATACAGAGGGTAAAGATACAAAGGAAGATGATAAAAGTAATAAAGCTCTTCCTGTGTTATACAAAGATGACGAATTAAAATTACGGTCGCTTGTGCCTGAGCAGCATTTTACCCAACCTCCCCCCCGGTATACTGATGCTACATTGGTAAAGACACTTGAAGAAAAAGGAATTGGCAGGCCCAGTACTTATGCTCCTATTGTAGATACTGTTTTAAATAGAGGCTATATAGTAAGAGAAAATAAAAAGTTTTATCCTACCGAACTGGGAACGTTAGTTATTGATCTGTTAAGGCAGCATTTCCCTGATGTTTTAAATGTAGAGTTTACTGCAGAAATGGAAGGGCAGCTGGATAATGTAGAAGAAGGAGAAGTAGACTGGGTTAAAATTTTAGATAAGTTTTATTGGCCTTTTTCGGAAAACCTGAAAAAAGCAGAGGAAGAAATCGGCAAGGTAGAAATTGAAGACGAGGTTACAGATGAAGTATGTGAGCAATGTGGCAGGAACCTGGTTGTAAAAATGGGGAGATATGGTAAATTCCTGGCATGTCCGGGGTTCCCAGACTGCAGGTATACCAAGCCTTTATTGGAACATACGGGGGTTAGTTGCCCTGAGTGTGGGGGCGAACTGGTGATACGGCGAAGCAGAAAAGGTCGTAAATTTTACGGGTGCAGCAATTATCCTAATTGTGAGTTTGTCACCTGGGATCAGCCAACTGCACGGAAGTGTCCGGAGTGCGGCAGCATGATGGTACAGAAAAATGTAAGAGGCAAGGAAGTTTATCGCTGTATTAACAAAGAGTGTGACTCAAATAAAAAAGAAAAGAAAAAAACCACTAAAAAAAGTTCTAGTAAAGCTAAAAGGACTAAAAAAGCAGCAGTACATTAAATTTTAAACGGAAGTGTCAGGATGAAAAACAAAAATATAAATATTACAGTTATAGGTGCCGGTTTGGCCGGAGTTGAAGCTGCATGGCAGGCGGCTAAAGCAGGTATAAATGTTGATTTGTATGAAATGAGGCCTGCTAAATTAACTCCAGCTCACCATACTGGTGATTTTGCAGAATTAGTATGCAGTAATTCTCTAAGGGCTGATGCCGTGGAGAATGCTGCAGGTTTATTAAAAAAAGAAATGCGCTTGCTGGATTCGCTTATCATGAAATGTGCTGATGCAAATCAAGTACCGGCAGGTGGCGCGCTGGCTGTTGACAGAAAAAATTTTGCACGTGAGGTTACTGAAAAAATAAATAATCATCCTCAAATAACTGTGTACCGCAAAGAATTAGAAGAAATACCTGAAGGTTTTGTTGTAATTGCTACCGGTCCACTTACTTCTGAAGCAATATTTGAAAACTTTAAAAAAATAACCGGTGAAAATTACCTGTATTTCTATGATGCTGTTGCACCTATTGTCACTCTTGAATCAATAAATAAAGATGTAGCCTTTTGGTCTACCCGGTATGGAAAAGGACAGGCAGATTACTTGAATTGTCCTATGAATGAAGAAGAATACGAGCATTTCTGGGAAGAATTATTGGCAGCCGAAAGGGCGCCCAGGAAAAGTTTTGAAAAAGAAGTAAATTTTGAAGGATGTATGCCCATAGAAGTTATGGCCGCGCGGGGAAAGGATACAATGAAATTTGGCCCTCTAAAACCGGTCGGCCTAGTAGATGCGCGTGACGGAAAACAGCCGTATGCCGTAGTACAGCTGCGCCAGGACAATAAAGAAGGTACCTTGTATAATATGGTTGGTTTTCAAACGCACCTCAAGTGGGGGGAACAGGAAAGAGTTTTCAGGAAAATTCCCGGGCTTGAAAATGCTGAGTTTGTAAGATTTGGTGTTATGCACAGAAATACTTATATTAATGCTCCTGCTCTGCTGGGACCTACTTACCAGTGTACATATAGAAAAGAACTGTTTATGGCCGGGCAAGTCACAGGTGTAGAAGGATATATAGAATCGGCCTCTTCAGGTATAGTTGCCGGGATTAATGTTGCCAGGACAGCAGTTGGCCTGGATACTGTTGTTTTTCCCCAGGAAACAGCTCACGGGGCGCTGGCTAATTATATATCTTCTGCAAATAGACGAAATTTCCAACCTATGAATATTAATTTTGGGCTTATGCCTCCCCTGGGTGAAAAAGTTAAAGATAAGTTTCAGCGCAGAGAAAAAATTGCTCGCCGTGCGTTAACAACAATGGAACAATGGGTAAAGGATACGGCAGCATTGGGTTTTGTACCAGGAGATGAGATTTAATGTATAGTTACATAGATTCTTATATGTTATATTTGGAAGTGGAGAAAAACTGTTCTGAAAAAACTTTAGAAAATTATCGCATGGATTTGTTTGACGGCATTGATTTTTTTTCACAAGTTTCAGGTAAAAATGATGCAAATATAGCTCCGGTTGATCTCAGTTATGAACTGCTGCGTAAATATTTAGGGAGATTGCGGGCCCGTGGTTTATCAAGGGCAACTATGTCTCGGAGGTTATCTGCGTGGAGGAGTTTCTGTAGATTTTTGGCACGAGAAGGTTTTTTAAGTGAAAACCCTGTGCAGCGTCTATCAGTTCCTAGGCAGGGCAGGCACTTGCCTAGTTTTTTGTTCGCTGAAGAAGCAAGACAACTTGTTGAAATTCCTTCACTGGATAATAACTTGGGAATACGAAACAGGGCAATATTGGAAGTATTGTATGCAAGCGGAATCAGGGTGGGTGAACTTGTTAGTCTTGATACAGATGATGTATCTTTGCAGGAAAAAACTTTAAGTGTTTGCGGAAAGGGTGAAAAAGAAAGAATAGCTTATATAGGCAAATATGCTGTAAATTCACTTGAAAGTTATCTACAAAAGTCGCGCGATAAATTATCCAGAGGAAAAGAAAGTAATGATAAAGCATTATTTTTAAATTATCGTGGGGGAAGAATTACAGCCAGGGGGATAAGGGGTGTAATTTCAAAATATGTGCAACAATTACAAATAGAGAAAGGTATTAGTCCTCACACAATCAGGCACACTTTTGCTACTCACCTTTTGGATAATGGAGCTGACTTGAGAGCAGTTCAGGAACTTTTGGGGCATGTACGCCTTTCAACTACACAAATATATACTCATGTCACAAAAGAGAGACTTAAAGCAGAATACAAAAAAGCACATCCACGTGCATAAACCATAAAAAGGAGATTAAAATGTTTCACGGAACTACTATAGTAGCAGTAAAAAAAGGAAATGAAGTCGCTCTGGGCGGGGACGGCCAGGTAACGTTTGGTCAAAATACTATATTAAAACACAATGCCAATAAAGTACGCCTTCTGCATAATAAAAAGGTTCTGGCCGGTTTTGCCGGTTCAGTGGCGGATGCTATTACATTGTTTGAAAGTTTTGAGGGCAAGTTAGAAGCATATAATGGAAATCTGCAACGCGCTGCCGTGGAGTTAGCCAAGGAATGGCGCCAGGATAAATATTTGCGCCGGCTTGAAGCCTTGCTCATTATAGCAGACAAATCGAAACTTCTTGTTATAAGCGGTAGCGGAGAAGTTATAGAGCCAGATGATAATGTAATATCTGTCGGGTCAGGAGGGGGATACGCTCTTGCCGCTGCAAGAGTACTAGTTAAAAATACTGAAATGCCGGTATCTGAAATAGTTAGAGAATCTCTACGGGTGGCAGCGGATATTTGTATATATACTAATGACAGTATAACAGTAGAAGAGCTGTAATTAGTTTTGTTTAATACTTGTTTGAATTATAAGGTGAGGTGTTTATCATGATGACTCCGAAAGAAATTGTAACAGAGCTTAATAAATATATTATAAGCCAGAAAGAAGCAAAAAAAGCAGTTGCCCTGGCACTGCGCAATCGATACCGGCGCAGTCTGCTTAGCGGTGATCTCCAGGAAGAAATCTTACCCAAAAATATATTAATGATTGGCCCAACAGGTGTAGGGAAAACAGAAATTGCCCGTCGATTGGCTCGATTAGTCAATGCTCCTTTAATTAAAGTAGAAGCAACTAAATTTACTGAAGTTGGTTATGTAGGTAGAGATGTGGAGTCAATCATTCGTGATTTAGTAGAAACTTCAGTTAGAGAAGTAAAGAAGGAAAAAATGAGTGATGTACAGGTAAAAGCATCTCAAAGAGCTGAAGAGCGCTTGGTGGAATTGCTTGCTCCGATGCCGGAAGATAATTCACAACCTAAAAATCCTCTTGAAATGATCTTTGGTGGCGGCAAACAGAATGAGCAGGATGATTCTTCTCAAGAACAGATGAAGCAAAGAATATATTTTGAGAGAGAAACAATTAAGGAAAAACTTGCCCGGGGAGAAATGGAAAAAGAGCAAGTAGAGATTGAAGTTGAAGAAGAATCACCTTCTATGCTTGAAGTTTTTAGCGGTTCAGGCTACGAAGAGATGGGGATAAATATACAGGATATGCTGGGAAACATGTTTCCCAAGAAAAAACAAAAGAGAAAAGTTTCAGTCAACGAAGCAAGAAAGGTTCTTACCCAGCAGGAAGCGCAAAAACTGATAGATATGGATGAAGTAAAATCTGAAGCTGTAACGCGGGTAGAAGAACATGGGATTGTATTTATAGATGAACTTGATAAAATTGTTGTTAACGAATCGAATACCGGTGGAGATGTATCTCGTGGGGGAGTCCAGAGGGATATTCTCCCCATTGTTGAAGGGTCAAATATTGTGACTAAGTATGGGCCAGTAAAAACCGACCATATTCTTTTTATAGCAGCAGGGGCTTTTCATATGTCAAAACCTTCAGATTTAATACCAGAACTTCAGGGCCGGTTTCCTATCAGGGTTGAGCTTGAAAATCTTTCTGAAAATGATTTCCTGCAAATACTTACCGAGCCAAAGAATTCTTTAATAAAGCAATATACATCGTTATTGTTTACAGAAGGAATAGAAATTAAATTTTCTAATAACTCTCTTGTCGAAATTGCAAAAATCGCGTATACTGTTAATGAGCAAACAGAGAATATAGGTGCTCGTAGGCTGCATACTATTATGGAAAAGCTAATTGAAGATATTTCATTTGATGCCCCTGAATTAAATGAAAAATCTTTTACAATTGATGAAGAATATGTGTGGATCAAACTTGGTGAAATAGTAAAAGATCAAGACCTGAGTCGGTACATTCTTTGAGGAAAAGAGGCGATAAAAATTGCGTAATTTATTAGAAAAAACTCGTGCTATAAATAAGCTTTTACAAAAGTCTGCGGGATATCCTGTAGATTATAAAGAAATTGCTGCAGTACTGAGTGAAAATATGGAATGTAGTGTTTATATAATAGATCGTCGCGGAAAACCTTTAGGTTTTAATTATCTTAAAGGATTTACATGTGAAGTTATGCAAGAAATAGTAGAATCTCCTGCTGGTTTTCCGGAAGAATACAACGAATATTTGCTCAGAATAAATGAAACTCATGCTAATTTTTGTCAGGCAGCCAATGCTTGCGTTTTTGACCATAATACGCCCTGTAAATTTAATAGTAAAGTAACTACTGTAGTACCTATTATTGGTGCCGGCTCTCGCCTGGGTACTCTTGTTTTGGCCAAGTTTGATAAGCACTTTACTGATGAAGATTTAATATTGGCAGAATATGGAGCTACGGTTGTAGGTATGGAAGTATTGCGTGCACGAGCAGATCGTATGGAAGATGAAGCCCGGAAAAGAGCAGGCGTACAAATTGCACTGGGGACATTATCATATTCAGAATTGGACGCAGTTCAACATATTTTTGATCAATTAGATGGAGATGAAGGTTTATTAGTTGCCAGTAAAATAGCAGATAGGGTAGGTATAACACGCTCTGTTATTGTTAATGCCCTGCGTAAATTTGAAAGTGCAGGTGTTATTGAATCAAAGTCGCTAGGAATGAAAGGAACATATATAAAGATTTTAAATGATCGGTTGTTAGAAGAATTAGATCGTATATCAAAACATTAATAAAAAATCCACAGTAGTATTAGCTGTGGATTTTTTATTTGAGGTTCCTTGCACCCTGGCAAACTTTGTGTTAGAATACATCCGGTATAAATCACACACGTTGCTTGGATTTCACGGGGGGTGCCTCTGGGTGCCTGTGATTAAATGCAGCGGAGGAAAAACCAAAGGAGGACTGTTAGTGTCTGTAATTACAATGAAGCAATTGCTTGAGGCAGGTGTGCATTTTGGACACCAAACGCGGCGCTGGAATCCCAAAATGGCTTCCTACATTTTTACTGACCGTAATGGAATTTACATTATTGATCTGCAAAAAACAGTTAAAATGGTGGAAACTGCTTATAATTTTGTTAAGGGTCTGGCTGAGAAAAATGAAAGTGTATTATTTGTTGGAACTAAGAAACAGGCTATGCAATCAGTAAAGGAAGAGGCTGAGCGTTGCGATATGTTCTTTGTTAACCAGCGCTGGCTGGGAGGTATGCTCACAAATTTCCAAACTATACGCAAGCGTATATACAGGCTGCATGAATTGGAAAGAATGGAGGAAGAAGGAAAGATGGCCTTGCTTCCTAAAAAAGAAGTTAGTGAGCTAATGCATGAGAAAGATAGACTGAATAAATTCCTTGGTGGAATTAAACATATGAAAAAGCTTCCTGCTGCATTGTTTATAATAGATCCTCGTAAAGAGCGGATAGCAGTAGCGGAGGCGCGCAAACTGGGGATACCTATTGTTGCAATTGTAGATACTAATTGTGACCCGGACGAAATAGACTATATTATACCGGGAAATGATGATGCTATCCGAGCAGTGCGGCTTTTAACTGCTAAAATGGCTGATGCTGTTTTAGAAGGTAAGCAGGGTGAACAGATTGCTGCTGAATAAATAAATGGTAGGGGATGTTTATATAGGCAGTTCCCCTGCCTTTTTTCTGTATATGTTGCTTTTGTTAATCGAATTAATGGGAATAATAATAAGAAGAAAAAACGCAACGAGGAGAGTGAATTATGGCCGAAATAACTGCAAACATGGTGAAAGAGCTGCGGGAAAGTACTGGTTGTGGAATGATGGATTGTAAGAAAGCTCTGCAAGAAACAGGTGGAGATATGGAAAAAGCTAACCAGTACTTAAGAGAAAAAGGGCTTGCTACTGCTGCAAAGAAAGCAGGAAGAACTACATCAGAAGGTATTGTAGATTCTTATATTCACGGTAACGGCCGGATAGGTGTGCTGGTTGAGGTGAATTGTGAAACTGATTTTGTAGGAAAAACTGATGAATTTAAGCAATTTGTGCGCGACATTGCTATGCAAGTAGCAGCTTCAAATCCGCAGTATGTATCTAGAGAAGATGTCCCGGCCGAGATAATTGAAAAGGAAAAAAATATACTTCGAGTTCAGGCTAAGAATGAAGGTAAACCGGACAATATAGTTGAAAAAATGGTAGAAGGTCGGATAGACAAATATTTTAAAGAAATATGTTTAATGGAACAGTTATTTATAAAAGATACTGATATCACAGTATCTCAGTTAATTACAGACAAAATTGGTAAAATAGGTGAAAATATTAATGTTCGCCGTTTTGAGCGCTATGAATTAGGTGAAGGTATAGAAAAGAAAAAAGATGATTTTGCTGAAGAGGTAGAGGCTGCTGCAGGTAAAAAATAAATTATGTTAATTAAATTAAACAGGATTTTCTAATATTATGTAGAAGCAGTCTAAGACTGGGGGTCAACGAGCTTTTGATGGCATCACTAAAATACAAGCGTGTAATACTTAAATTAAGTGGAGAAGCACTGGCAGGGGGGCAGGGTTATGGTATAGACCCTGATATGTCCAATAGTATTGCTGCACAGATAAAAGAAATAGTACAGCAGAATGTACAATTAGCTGTTGTTGTTGGTGGAGGCAATATATGGCGTGGAGTTGCTGGAAGTGCAAAAGGTATGGACAGGGCAACTGCCGACTACATGGGAATGCTTGCTACTGTAATGAACTCACTGGCCCTGCAGGATGCTTTAAGTAAACATGGTGTTGAGACCAGGGTGCAAACGGCTATTCAGATGAAGGAAGTTGCTGAACCATACATAAGACGAAGAGCCATGAGGCATCTGGAGAAGGGGCGAGTTGTAATTTTTGCAGCTGGCACGGGCAACCCGTATTTTTCTACTGATACAACGGCAGCACTCAGGGCGGCAGAAGTTGAGGCTGAAGGTATACTTATGGCTAAGAGCGTTGATGGAGTTTATGACTCTGATCCTCGGGAAAACCCTGGTGCTAAAAAATTTGATAAACTAACATATATAGACGTATTAAATATGGGGTTAAAAGTTATGGATGCTACTGCTGCATCCTTATGCATGGATAACCGCATACCTGTGATTGTATTTAATCTGACTAAAAAAGGTAATATAAAGCGAGTTATTGCAGGTGAAAATGTGGGTACTTATGTTGGAGGTGATTTAGTTGGCTAATTCTCTTCTTAAAGAAGCTGAAAATAATATGCAGAAATCCTTGGATGTTTTAAAAGGAGAGCTGGCAAGCTTGCGTGCAGGACGAGCTACACCGGCACTGCTAGATAAAGTTAAAGTTGATTATTATGGTGTACAAACTCCTCTAAATCAACTTGCCTCAATAACTGCGCCAGAGCCGAGAATGCTCGTAATACAGCCGTATGATAAAAGTATTTTTAATGATATAGAAAAGGCTATAATGAAGTCGGATCTGGGTATTACACCTGCTAATGATGGAAAAGTAATCAGGTTGTCTATACCCCAGTTGACAGAAGAAAGACGCAATGAATTAGTTAAGGTTGTCAAAAAGAAAGCTGAAGAAGGCCGGGTAGCAGTAAGAAATATTAGAAGAGATGTCAATGATATGTTAAAAAAACAACAGAAAAAAAGCGAGATTTCTGAAGATGACTTAAAGAGGTTGCAGGATGATGTGCAAAAGCTTACAGACAAGTATATCAAGAAAATAGATGACACTGCTTCGGCTAAAGAGAAGGATATAATGACATTATAAAGGATATGGGTAATATGGAAGGGTACTTGCTATTAGCCCAGGAGCTCGATGTAGCGATGTCCAGCTATAGTGAATCAGGGTGGGACGTGGATATATTATATACAGCACCCCCTGTACAAAAAACCCAAGGTAAACTGAGAGTTGTAAGATGTAAAAAAGTTTCCGCGGGGAAAATCATGTTAACAGTGGCAAGGGAACAAGATGTGAACATTAAACCCCCTCAGCGTTAGAGGGGGTTTAATACTAAATATCAAATAATATATTAGTATTATAGAATAATAATTTTATTTTGTTTATATTAATAAATATTATTTATATAATCTACATGGAAAAATTAGAGGGGGTAGTGTTTTTTGTCAACAAGCGATAATCCCTTGTTTAAATCAGAAAACATAAATGAGGATGAATTGAAAAGAGCTTTAAATTGCTCTAAACTACCCTGTCATATTGCTATAATTATGGATGGTAACGGGCGCTGGGCTGTTAATAAAAATATGCCGAGGGCTGAAGGGCACCGTGCGGGTGTAGAATCCCTCAGGAAAGTTGTTGAATTATGTGTTGAATTAAAAATAAATATTCTTACGGTGTATGCTTTTTCTACGGAGAACTGGAAGAGGCCGCAAGAAGAAATAAATATTTTAATGAAACTTTTAGTGGAGTACCTGTATAGTGAAATAAATAATTTACACAAAAATGGTGTACGCGTAAGTACGATAGGGAATACCTGGGTACTGCCGCAAAGTGCCCAGGAAGCTTTGAAGATGGCTATGACTAAGACTTGTAATAATAATGGTTTAACTTTAAACTTGGCTCTTAATTATGGTGGACGTATGGAATTAGTTGATGGTATAAAAGATATTGCCAGAGAAGTATTCGAAGGAAAATTATCACCTGAAGATATAGATGAAAACACTGTATCCGGGCATTTGTATACTGGTGATTATCCTGATCCCGACCTTTTAATCCGCCCTTCAGGAGATTTTCGAGTTAGTAACTTTTTGTTATGGCAGCTGGCATATACGGAATTCTGGCTAACTACTATTATGTGGCCGGATTTTGACAGGCATACATTCTTATATGCTTTAATTGATTTTCAAAATCGAAAGAGACGTTTTGGGGGTTTGGAACACTCGTGATGTTGTGGCAGTCTTCATTTTTTAAAAGAGTTTTCAGTGCTGTCCTGGGAATACCTTTTATTTTAATATCTGTATGGTACGGCGGGGTTAGTTTAATGCTTTTGACTGCATTAATAATGCTTTTGGGATTATCAGAAATGATATCCTTAATGTTGGGTTTAGGAATAAAGACCAAGCCTTTCCTTGTTTTTTTTGGCGGGGTAATATTATTATTAGGAGCTTATATTAACGGAGTTACATATTCAATAAATTCACTTACTATCTTAATATTAATATATTTTATATTTCCCCTTTTTTATATAGAAAAAATAAGTTTTATAAATGTTTCAGTCATGTTTTTTTCTACTTTATACGTGGGAATGATTACATATTTGTACCTGCTGCGCAATGTTGATGGCGGGTTAAAATGGTTGATTTTGTTACTGTTGTGTACCTGGGTAAATGATACAATGGCTTATTTGGGTGGAAAGAAATTTGGGAAAGTGCCTCTGGCTCCAAAAGTTAGTCCAGGGAAGACCCGAGAGGGTGCATTTTTTGGAGTTATCGGGAGTGTTTTTGTTGCTTTTTTGCTTCCCCTGGTTTATCCTTCTATGACATATTTAGTTGTTCTTCCGCTAGGGATCTTGATTGCAGTAGCAGGCCAGTTTGGAGATCTTGTACAGTCTGCGATCAAACGTGAAGCAGGTGTGAAGGATACTGGTAATTTAATTCCTGGTCACGGGGGTATCCTTGACAGGTTTGACAGTATGCTTTTTACTGCTCCGACAGTATATGTATATGTATGTTTGTTTATTATAAGATGAGGTGACGCGAGTGCACCGTCATATTGAAAGATTGTCTTTAATATTAATAGGTGCTCTAACTGTACTTGCATTATATGCAGCTGCTAATTTTGTTGTACCGCAAGTATTTACCTGGTTCAAATATTTATTGCTTGTATTAATGCCGTTCATAATTGCAATATTGATAAGCCTGTTTATGGAACCTATAATAAAGAATATTCAAGAATTAACCAGGGTTTCCAGGGCAGTTGCAGTTTTGTTTTCAATGTTAGTTTTTTTTGGTGGTATTGGCTTTTTAATTACAATATTAATAATTCACCTGGCAGCTGAACTTACTGATCTTTCGATTGTTCTTCCTGCTTATGTAGATTCACTGCAATTGTATTTAGAAGATATTATTGTTAAAGGGCAAGGTTTTTATTTGAATTTGCCTGAAAGTGTAACCAGTCAGCTTGAGCAAGTCTTTAACCTTGAGAAAGTATTGAATACACTGGGAGGTACGCTGCAGCATTGGGCGCGTTCATTGGCAAATTCATTATTGACATTAATATCAAGCTTACCGGGAGCACTTATAATCATAATGATTAGTCTTGTATCATCTTATTTTATTAGCAAGGATAAGGAACGTTTGATTAACTTGTGGGTTAAAATAGCTCCTGAACCATGGGGAGAGCGAACAGTAAACGTGAGTCAGCAGTCAGCACGTGCTTTTATGAGTTTTATTAAAGCACAGTTGATCCTGGTATTCATAACAAGTGTACTTAGTATATTAGGATTAAGTTTAATAGGAAACAGTTATGCAATAACCATGGGTTTAATTATTGGATTTTTTGATTTAGTTCCGGTATTAGGACCAGGAGCAGTATATGTACCATGGGCAGCAGGAGCTTTTATAATGGGATCACCGGGGTATGGATTTAAGCTTTTGGGGTTATATCTTATTGTAGTAGTTATCAGGGCAATGCTTGAAGCCAAGGTTGTAGCTTCTAACCTGGGTTTGCACCCGCTAGCTGTCTTGTTAGCAATGTATGCTGGTCTAAAAACTATTGGAGTGGTTGGGCTTATTGTCGGGCCTATTGTAGTAATAACTTTGCAGGCAGCAATAAAAACACGCTCTAATATATATAAAATTCATTAGTTTATAGAAGGTGTATTATGAAAGGAATAGTTATATTAGGTAGTACTGGATCTATAGGTTGTCAGGCTTTAAATGTGATAAAAGAGCTTGGATCAGAATATAATGTTTTAGGCCTTGCAGCAGGCTTAAACAAAAAGTTGGCTCTACAGCAGGTTAAAACCTTCAACCCAGCTGTTGTTTCGCTGGCAAATAAAGAAGACGCTGATTGGTTAAGGGATAATTTAAACTCTGGAGATAATACAAAAGTAGTTTACGGGTATGAGGGGTTAATTGCTGCTGCTACATGGGAGGATGCGGATATTGTTTTGACGTCTGTTTCAGGTGCTGTAGGTCTTACACCTTCTATTGAAGCTTTGAGAGCAGGAAAGGATCTTGCACTTGCAAATAAGGAAACCTTGGTAGCAGCCGGAGAATTGGTTACAGACTTAGCACAAGAAAATGGCAGGCGTATTATGCCGGTGGACAGTGAACATTCGGCTATTTGGCAGTGTCTTTGGGGAGAAGATGAACACGAGGTTGAAAAGATAATTCTTACTGCATCAGGTGGTCCATTTAGAGAGAAGAGTATGGATTATTTGTTTAAAGCTGCTCCTGAAAATGCCTTGAAGCATCCTAATTGGGATATGGGTGCAAAAATAACAATAGATTCTGCTACGCTTATGAATAAGGGCCTGGAAGTTATAGAAGCCAGATGGTTGTTTGGTGTAGATTATGATAATATCGAAGTTTTGATTCATCCCCAGAGTATAATTCATTCCATGGTAGAATTTATTGATGGTTCAATAAAAGCCCAGATAGGTGTTCCTGATATGAGTTTGCCTATACAGGGTGCATTAACTTACCCGCATCGCGTGAAGGGACTAGCCCCGAGACTTTCCCGGCCTATACGCGATCTTACTTTTGAGTCGCCTGATCTGGAACGTTTTCCGTGTTTGAGGATGGCATACGAGGCAGGTAAGGCTGGAGGAACTATGCCTGCTGTCTTAAACGCAGTAAATGAAGTTGTTGTAAGAGGGTATTTGAACAAAGAAGTTGGTTTAATGGATGTACCTAAAATTATTGAAAAAATTATGCACAGGCACGCAATAGTGCTTAAGCCGGCACTGGAAGATATCTTGATGGTTGATGAATGGGCAAGAAAAGAAGCTCAACAGTATTTACACTATTAATATGTAGGGGTGAGTCTTATGACTACCTTTTTGTCATCCGTTATAGTATTTGGAATGCTCATTTTTTTTCATGAATTAGGCCATTTTACTATTGCAAAGCTCACAGGAGTTCAGGTCCATGAATTTAGTCTGGGGTTTGGTCCCAGGCTAGTAGGGTTTAGAAAAAGTGAAACAAATTACAACATTAGGATTTTCCCCCTGGGTGGATTTGTTAAAATGGCAGGAATGGATCCAGAGGAGGAAAGTATAGAAGAAGGTAGAGGGTTTAATGATAAAACTGTACTGCAGCGCGCAGGGGTTATATTTGCCGGTCCTTTTATGAATTTTATACTGGCGATAGTGTTGTTTGCCAGTATATTTATAATTCAGGGTATACCTGTGCCCAGTACAACTGTTAGTAAAACTGTCGCTGATGATCCAGCAGAAGAAGCTGGAATAAAATCGGGAGATCGCATAGTTGCTATTGAAGGCCAGAGGGTTGATAAATGGGAAGATATAACGAGGTTAATAAGTAAAAATGCTGAAGAGGATATTAATATAACTATTAACCGGGATGGTAATAACTTAATTCTTGATATGGTACCTGCTGTTGGTGATGACGGGCAAGGGCACATAGGAATTTATCCTGAGAATAGTTTTCAAAGACAAAATCCTTTTTCAGCCCTGGTACAGGGAACTAAATTTACTGGACAAATAACTTTTTTGATTGTTGATTTTCTAGGTAAAATGATTACCGGGGAGGCGCCTGCAGACCTAGGGGGACCGGTAAGAGTTGTTTACGAGATTAATAAGGCTACGGATCTAGGTATGGCTTATTTGTTTAGATTAGCGGCTTTTTTAAGTATAAACCTCGGGTTGTTTAATCTGTTCCCCATTCCCGCTTTGGACGGTAGTAGAATTATGTTTTTAGCTTTAGAAGGAATACGGGGTAAGCCATTGGACCCGGCAAAGGAGAATTTTATTCATATGGTAGGATTTGGCTTGCTTTTGATGTTAATTGTGTTTATTACTTACAATGATATATTACAGTTATTTACTGTTAACAAGAGTCTACCGTAGGAGTGTTGTCATGTTAAAAAGAGATAATACAAGAGGGGTTAAACTGGGCGGGATACAGGTTGGCGGCGGAGCCCTTGTTAGCGTGCAGTCAATGACTAACACTGACACGAGGCACGTAGAAGATACAGTGAAGCAGGTGAAAGAACTGGAGGATATAGGCTGTGAAATAATTAGAGTAGCAGTTAAAGATTTAGAAGCTGCTCGTGCATTAAATAAAATATTGCCGCAGATAAATATACCATTGATAGCAGATATACACTTTAACCACAAGCTTGCCATAGAAGCAATTAATGCCGGGGTGCATGGATTGCGGTTAAACCCGGGAAATATCGGTGGGGAAGAAAATGTTGCCTCTGTTGTTTCGGCTGCTTCCCGAAAGAAAGTTCCTATCAGGATTGGTGTTAATGCAGGGTCACTGGAAAAAGATTTGCTGGATGTGGACGGTGTTCCTACCGCAGAAGGTATGGTGAAAAGTGCTTTAAGGCATATCAGGTATTTGGAAAAGTTGAATTTCAAAGATATTAAAATATCTTTGAAAGCGTCTCATATACCTCTAATGCTAAAGGCATACAGAATACTGTCAGACAAGGTAGAGTATCCCTTGCATGTTGGGGTTACTGAAGCAGGCACGTTGCGCACAGGTTCGATAAAATCCGCAGTAGGGATAGGTGCTCTTCTAGCAGAAGGTATTGGCGATACAATAAGGGTTTCATTAACAGGGCATCCAAGACATGAAGTTAAAGTTGGGTATGATATTTTAAAGTCCCTTGGGTTAAGGCAGCGTGGAATTGAACTTATTTCTTGTCCTACCTGTGGAAGAACTGAAATAGAGCTTATTCCAATTGCACAGGAGGTGGAGGATCGCCTACAGGGAATAGAAAAGCCGTTGAGAGTGGCAGTGATGGGATGTGCGGTGAACGGGCCCGGCGAGGCAAAACACGCGGATGTCGGTATTGCCGGGGGGAAAGGTGAAGGAGTGCTTTTTCGAAAGGGACAGGTAATGAGAAAAGTTTCCGGGGACAAGCTTGCTGATGAATTAGTAAAAGAGGTTTATAAACTTTGTGAAGAATAATTAGCGTGGGATATGAAAGCAGCGAAACAGGAGGTGTTTTACATGAGGGTATCCCAGATGCTTATACCTACTTTAAGAGAGGTTCCTGCTGAAGCTGAAGTTGTTAGCCATAAGCTGCTTCTTAGAGCTGGTTTTATACGAAAATCTGCTGCCGGTGTCTATACCTATTTACCGCTGGCGTGGCGTGTACTGGAAAAAATACAAAAAATTGTGCGGGAAGAAATGAATCGTGAAGGCGGACAGGAAGTGCTGATGCCTATAATGCAGCCGGCAGAGTTATGGCGGGAGTCAGGCCGGTGGGATGTTTATGGCGAAGAATTGATAAGATTTAAGGATCGCCATGATAGAAATTTTTGTCTGGGACCTACACATGAAGAAATTATTACTGATCTAGTAAGGGGAGAAGTTAATTCCTATAAACAAATGCCTCTTCTTCTTTACCAGATGCAAAATAAGTACAGGGATGAAAGAAGACCGCGTTTTGGTTTATTGCGTGGAAGAGAATTTATTATGAAAGATCTTTATTCTTTTGATCGTGATGAAAAAGGTTTGGATATAAGTTATAAAAAGATGTATAGAGCTTATTCAAATGTGTTTTCCCGGTGTGGAATGCAGTTCAGGGTTGTAGAAGCTGACTCCGGAGCTATCGGCGGGAGTGATACCCATGAATTTATGGTTTTGGCTGATTCAGGAGAGGCGGAAATCGTTTATTGTGAAAATGATGACTGTAGTTATGCAGCCAATGTAGAAAGAGCGATTTCAGCAGTTGGCGAGGATTCATCAAATGAAGTGCCTAGCAGATTACAGGAAGTACATACTCCAGATGTAGGTACTATTGAGGAGTTAACATCTTTTCTTGATATTTCTGCAGAGAAAACAATAAAAACAATAATTTATAGTGCTGATGATGAAATAATCGCAGCATTAGTACGTGGTGACCGCGAGGTTAACGAGGTGAAAT
This sequence comes from Clostridiales bacterium, assembly GCA_021736985.1. Lineage (GTDB taxonomy): Bacteria > Bacillota > Desulfotomaculia > Desulfotomaculales > VENG01 > JAIPEW01. Next base: position 69,164 of record JAIPEW010000008.1, read on the forward strand.
TGTATAATGAGCTTAATTGTTTACATATGGAGTTGGCTAGTGCTGAAATGATTAGCAGAGTCACAGGAGGAAATATGGGGTTTTCGGGCCCGGTTAACCTGGACATTTGTATTATAGCCGACCATGAAGTCAAAAATATTACTAATGCAGTTACAGGTGCTAATAGAACTGATTATCATCTAATCAATGTTAATGCAGGGCGGGATTTTGAGCCGGACAAGGTTGCAGATATTAGAATGGTTCAGGCTGGTGAGGCCTGCCCGTATTGTTCATCGCCCATGACCGGTGCCAGGGGAATAGAGGTCGGCCAGGTATTTAAGCTAGGTGATAAGTATAGCCGGGCATTGGAAGCAACTTTTTTAGATGAAAGAGGAAAAGAGCAATATATCGTAATGGGTTGTTACGGAATTGGAATTAGCAGAGTGTTATCTGCATGCGTGGAACAAAATAATGATGAACAAGGTATTATCTGGCCCGGAGCAATTGCACCGTATCATGTAGTAATCGTCCCAATAAATGTTAAAGACAATGATCAACTCAATATGGCTGAAAGAGTTTACAATACCCTTTCTGATAATGGAATAGAAACAGTACTTGATGATCGCCAGGAACGCCCGGGAGTTAAATTTAAAGATGCTGATCTCATTGGTTATCCACTGCGAATTACAATTGGTTCAAAAGCCTTGGAGTCAAGTGAATTAGAAGTTAAAAAACGCTCTTCCGGGGATATTGTAATGATACCTGAAGAAAATGTTTGCGAAAAAGTTAAAAGTATGTTAAGTTACTAAAATTGATGTAAGTCCTGTGCTTCTTGCTCATGAAATACATCTATGATATACTTACCATGAATTAAGTGCGGGAACGTTTTAACTTTTTAGCAGGTTATTTTCAGGAGTGGGTATATCCCACTCTTTCATTTTATTATGTGAAAAATAAAAAATAGGGAGGGTAATTAAGGTGGGCAAAAATATTCCCACAGCAGTTGAAAAACTGGTTGCTCCCGTAGTTGAGTCAAAAAACATGGAGTTGGTAGATGTAAACTATATTAAAGAAGGTGGGCGCTGGTTTTTGCGATTGTTTATAGATAAGCCTGAAGGAGTAGATTTAGATGATTGCGAATTGATATCTCAGAGTGTAGAACCGGTACTTGATAGTAATGATCCTATTTCGGGCCCGTATACTCTGGAAGTTTCGTCTCCTGGTCTAGATCGCCCTTTGAGGAAAGTTGCGGATTATGAGCGTTTTCAAGGATATGCTGTTAATATAAGCACTTTTGCACCGGTTAATGGCCAACGTCGCTTTAAAGGAGTCTTAAAAGGTGTACTTGAAGATGAGATAAAGTTAAGTGTAGATAAAAGCGATGTGTATATTCCCTTGGACCAAGTGGCTAAGGCTAAATTAGCTCCTGAATTTCAGGGCCTTGGAGGATAATTTTATATGAATACGGATTTTTTAGATGCATTGCGGGATATTGAAAAGGAAAAGGGAATTGAATTAGAAGTGCTTCTAGAAGCTATAGAAGCAGCATTATTGTCTGCATATAGGAGGAATTTTGGCTCTTCACAGAATGCCCGGGTAGAGATTGACAGAGACACCGGTGATTTTAAAGTTTATGCACAAAGAACGGTTGTTGAATTAGTAGAAGACCCTAGAATGGAAATCCTCCTGGAAGAAGCACAAAAAATTGACCCCCGGTATGAACTGGAAGATATTGTTGAGAACGAAGTTACTCCTAGTAATTTCGGGCGCATAGCGGCTCAAACGGCGAAACAGGTTGTTGTGCAGCGTATCAGAGAAGCAGAAAGAAACATAGTATATGAAGAATTTGCTAACCGGGAAGGCGATATTGTAAATGGAGTTGTACAGAGAACAGAGCAAAAAAATGTTTTAATAGAGCTAGGAAAAACTGAAGCTATACTTGCCCCGACAGAACAAATTCCGGGGGAGAAATATCCCCAGGGAAGTAGAGTAAAAACATACATTGTAGAAGTTAGAAAAACTACAAAAGGGCCTCAAATTTTTGTTTCACGCACACATCCGGGTTTATTAAAACGTCTTTTTGAAATGGAAGTCCCTGAATTACAAGAAGGTATAATAGACTTGATATCAGTATCCAGGGAAGCTGGACAGCGGGCTAAAATTGCGGTTTATTCAGAAGAAGAAAATGTAGATCCTGTGGGTGCGTGTGTCGGGCCCCAGGGAATGCGTGTGCAGTCAATTGTTAATGAATTACAGGGTGAGAAAATAGATATTATTAGTTGGGATGCAGATCCTTCCAAGTATATTGCCAGTTCACTTAGCCCGGCAAAAGTAGTTGCAGTAGAAATTTGGGAAGAAGAAAAAGTTGCCAGGGTTATAGTGCCTGATTATCAGCTTTCACTGGCCATAGGAAAAGAAGGTCAAAATGCCCGGCTTGCTGCAAAATTAACCGGATGGAAGATAGATATAAAAAGTGAGAGCCAAATGGCTGAACTGTTTCCTGATGAATATAAAGAATTGTTTCATGATCAGGTAGAAAATTAGGAGGGGGTTTATGCCTAAGAAAAAAAAGAAAATACCACAGCGGATGTGTGTGGGGTGTCAGCAGGTTAAACCCAAGAAAGAAATGATTAGAGTAGTTCGTACACCAGAAGATAATGTAGAAATTGATTTTAAAGGAAAGCTGTCAGGAAGAGGAGCTTATTTGTGTCTGAGCAGTGAATGTTTTAAACAAGCCTATAAAGCAAAGCGCTTGGAGAAGAATCTGAATGTTACGATACCACCCGAAATATATGAAGAGTTATTAGCAAAAATTGAAGAAAAATAAAAAAAGATTATAATATCGCCCTTACGTTATAAGGGCTTGGAAAGGGGAGTAGGCCATATTATGAGTGGCTTAAAATCTTGGAGGTGATTTAATGGTCAAAAAGCGAGTGCATGAACTTGCAAAAGAACTTGATATAGAAAGTAAGACATTGATCAATAAAGCAATAGAGTCTGGAATAAATGTAAAATCTCATATGAGTACTCTTGATATATCAGAGGTAGAAAAATTAACAAAAGAAATTAAACCCAAAAGTACAGCTAACACTCAGCAGAGTGAGAATCACAATTCCCCGGGTAAAAAACTTGATCCTAAAACCGGAGGAGATAGAAAAAAGGAACAGCCGACAAATAATAAAAAACATGAGAGTACAGGAAAAAATGAGAACCCTGGTTTGGTTGATAAGGTGCCTTCAAGACCTCCGGACAGGAGGTTTTCAGATAAACCGTCATCTTCTAAAAGTGGTGGTTACAAACACCCTAATAAGCGAAATCAACCACAAACAAATGCTGCTAAAAGTGAACAAAGTACAGGCAGTACTTCAAATGTAGAAGTTAAGACCAAGAGATATAATACTCAGGATAAAACTAATACAGACAAAGCTAATGGGAATAAGCCAGCCGGAAATAAACATGCAGATAATCGCAATCAACAGTCAAGAAGTAAAGGCAAGCCTGTAGATAAAGCTAAAGCTGCGGAAAAGGCTAAACCAGACCGGACAAAGGCACAAGAAAAAGAACACGCGCATGAAAAAGCCAAGAATGCAGAAAAACAAGCTTACAGAGAGTCTCAAAAGCAAAAGCAAAAAAATGATAAACTAAAAAAATATAATGAAGGTAAAATGCCGTCTATTCCAAACAAAAAGAGAAAAACTGTAGATAATAACAAAAACAATATACAGGTTAAAGGAAAAACTATTAGTATACCATCTTCGATAACTATAAAAGATATATCAACAAAGATGGGCGTTAGGTCTTCAGAAATTATAAAGAAATTAATGTCCATGGGAGTAATGGCCAATATAAACCAGGAAATTGATTCTGAAACAGCAGTTATTGTTGGTGAAGAATTTAATGTAGAAGTGAAAGTTAAGCAAGAAAAAGATAATGAGTCATTACTTTTGCAAGAAATAGAAGATAACCCATCAGAATTACAATCAAGGCCATGTGTTGTTACCGTAATAGGCCATGTTGATCACGGAAAAACATCATTATTAGATGCCGTAAGGGAAACAAAAGTTACAGCAAGTGAAAGTGGTGGAATTACACAGCATATAGGTGCATACCAGGTTGAACGAAATGGCAAAAAAATAACTTTTTTAGATACTCCGGGCCACGAGGCATTTACTGCTATGCGTGCACGAGGAACACAGGTTACAGATATAGCAATACTTGTTATTGGTGCAGATGACGGTGTAATGCCGCAGACTGTTGAGGCTATTAATCACGCTAAAGCAGCCGGGGTATCAATCATTGTTGCTATAAACAAGATTGATAAGGCCAATGCAGATCAGGATAAGGTTAAAAGGGAATTAACAGAATACGAATTAATACCCGAAGAATGGGGTGGAGATACAATTTGTGTTCCAGTTTCTGCGACAATGCATGAAGGACTGGACGATTTGCTTGAAATGATATTGCTTGTTTCAGAGATGCAGGAACTCAAAGCAAACCCTAATTGCTATTCTAGGGGTATAGTTATAGAATCTAAATTAGATAAAGGGCGCGGCGCTGTAGCTACTGTTTTAATTAAAAAAGGCACTTTAAAAGTAGGAGATGCCCTGGTAGCCGGTACTTCCCATGGAAAAGTTCGAGCCATGATGGATTATAGAAGAGAACGAGTAGATTCAGCAGGTCCATCTTTTCCTGTACAAGTGCTTGGTTTTTCAGAAGTTCCTGATGCGGGTGATAAATTTTTTGCCCTGGAAGACGAGAAAAAGGCACGAGATATATGCGAAAAACGCAAGGATCGCAAGCGTGAAGAAGAACTAAAAGTACCTGCTCCTAAAGTATCATTGGATGATGTATTTAATCAAATTAAGGAAGGGCAAGTAAAAGAACTTTCTTTAATTATAAAGGCTGATGTACAGGGATCTGTAGAAGCGTTAAAACAATCACTTGAAAAATTATCTACAGATGAAGTGAAAGTAAATATAATACACATAGGTGTTGGAGCAATAACAGAAACGGATATAATGCTTGCTTCTGCATCAAATGCCATTGTAATAGGTTTTAATGTTCGCCCTGATGCTAATGCTAGAAAAGCTGCGGAATTAGAAAAGATTGATGTTAGAACTTACAGGGTAATTTATGATGTTATAGAAAATATTAAATCAGCAATGACTGGTTTATTAGACCCCGAATATAAAGAAGTTATTCTGGGGCATGCACAAGTCCGTAAAACTTTTAAGGTCTCCAAGTTGGGTACAATTGCAGGATGTTATGTGACTGACGGAAAACTTGTACGTGATTCAGGTGCACGCCTTATTCGAGATGGGGTAGTTGTCTATGAAGGAAAAATGGATTCCTTGAAAAGATATAAAGATGATACCAAGGAAGTAGTAGAAAATTATGAATGCGGGCTAACCTTGGAAAAATTCAATGATATTAATGAAGATGATATAATAGAGGCATTTACAACAGAGGCAGTTAAAAGGGAACTTACTTAACAGGAACGATTAATGTTAGGGGGTGGTCCGGATGTCTCGTCGTCCGGAACGATTAGCAGTTAGAATTAAACAGGAAATTTCGGATATGCTTACAAGTGATTTAAAGGACCCCCGTGTTGGGTTTGCAACCATAACCAGGGTTGATGTATCTGCTGATTTGCGGCACGCAAAAATATATGTCAGTGTTATGGGTAAAGAAGATGAGCAAAATACAACCATAGATGCTTTACAGAAAGCCAAAGGTTTTGTGCGGACAGAACTTGGTAACCGCATAAGATTGCGTTATGTACCTGAGATATATTTTATTCATGACCAATCCATGGATTACGGTATGAAAATAATGGATTTGATTGATAAAGTGAACAAAGAGGATAAAGGTGAAAAGGTAGATGAATAGCCTGGAGGAAATTATTACTGTAATTAATAAAAATAATAAGTTTGTACTGTGCGGTCATATAATGCCGGACGGGGATTCTCTAGGTTCGGTACTGGCACTGGGTATAGTATTGAAGAGTCTTGGTAAGCAAGTTACCATGGTAAGTAAAGATCCGGTGCCAGATAATTTAACATTCTTACCCGGATTGAATGAGTTAATTATTGGAGATAAAGAATTTGATGAAGATTATTATGATGTAGGCATTATTTTAGATTGTTCAGTACCGGACCGTATGGGTGATTACGAGAGAATTTTGGACTGGAATATTATAACCATAAATATTGACCACCATCCTGATAATGGCATTTCTGCAGATTATAATTATGTTGATTTTAAGGCTGCAGCTGCCGGGGAGATTCTATACGATATGATGATGCAAGCAGAGATGGATATCAATATTGATGCAGCTGTATGTTTATATACTGCCATAATTACTGATACAGGTTCTTTTCAATACGAAAATACTACCCCGTCTACACACCGGCGTATAGCTGATTTATTGGAGAAAGGTATACAGCCCGGGATAATCAATGTTCTAATTTTTGATCAAAAACCTTTACCGTCATTGTTTTTACTTCGCAATGTGCTGCAGACTCTTAAAATAAGTGAATGTGGTAGGATAGCCTGGATGTCAGTTTTTAAAGGGGATCTGGACCGGGTAAATGCTCGTGATGAACATACAGAAAGCCTTATAAACTATCCTCGTTCTATAAAAGGAATAGAAGTGGCTATCCTTATTCGAGAACTAGATCCCGGGGTGTTTAAAATCAGTTTTCGCTCTAAGGGTGCTGTGAATGTCAATAATTTAGCCGGTAAGTTTGACGGCGGAGGTCATGTGAAAGCATCCGGCTGTATATTGAAAGGTGATTTTCGGAAGATAGAAAATAAATTAGTAAATACAGCCTTAGGAGTTTTACCAGAGAAAGGCAGTGAGCCAAAATGGACGGGGTTTTAAATATTTTAAAACCTCCCGGAATGACTTCGCACGATGTCGTTAATTTTGTAAGAAAACTAACGGGTAAAAAGAAGGTAGGTCATACGGGAACCTTGGATCCGGGAGCTGCAGGTGTCCTGCCTGTATGTATTGGTAAGGCAACAAAAATTATACAGTACATGTCTCATGATAAAGAATACCGTGCTGAAATGACTTTGGGCCAAACAACAACTACTCAGGACAGTTTTGGTTTGGTTACCGAGGTTAAGGATTGTTCTACATTAAAAGTTGAGCAAGTTGATAGAATCCTCAAGGAATTTACAGGTAATATTGAACAAATACCTCCTATGACATCAGCTGTTAAACACAAGGGTAAAAAATTATATGAGATTGCCAGGGCAGGGGAAGAAGTTGAGAGAAAAGTTCGAAGGGTTAGTGTTCATGAGTTATTAATTATCGACAGTTTTGATACGGGTTTACCCTTACCTAAATTTATTATTAATATAAAGTGTTCTGCAGGTACATATGTAAGAACTATTTGCTCTGATATAGGAAAGCGGTTAGGTCTTTGTGCTCATATGTCTTTTCTTTTGCGTACTAGTGCTGGGTATTTTGATATTGATAACACTTATACTCTGGAAGAACTTAAGGAGTTACAAGAATCAAGTAAATTGCGAAATGCCTTGATATCTATTAATAATACTTTAAATGATCTGTGCTGTGTAGAGGTCAGGGAAAACTTGGTAAACGCTGTACATAACGGGAATCGTGTAGTATTACAAGTTGATAAAATTAATAAAAATGAAATTGAAAAAGATAATTATATAAAGTTGAATTTTTATAATAAAACACTGGCTATTGGTAAGACAGCAGGAAAAGTGAGTGGAAGTGAGAATACATATTATTTTCAACCTGTTAAAGTATTGGAATGAACTGAAAAGTTGGAGGCTTTAAATACGGTGAAAATTTATCGAGACTGGACAGATGTTACTGGTAAATATGAAAATTTAGCAGTAGCCCTTGGAAATTTTGACGGGGTTCATCTTGGACACAAGCGGTTAATACAAAACTTAATTGCAAAGGCTCAGGAAGAGCAGGTTGCCTCCTCAATTTTAACTTTTCACCCACACCCGTCAGCTGTATTGAACCCGGAAAATACTCCGCCCATGCTTTTAACTCAAGAAGCAAAACAAGAAAAGATTTCTAATTTGGGCGTTGACATAATGATAAAGTCCAGGTTTACTTCTGAATTTGCAAAAATGACGCCAGAAGAATTTGTCTGCCGGGTTTTAAAAGAATCATTGCATGCCAGGTGGGTTTTTATAGGGTATAATTATAATTTTGGATATAAAGGACGTGGAAATCCCGATTTATTAAAGGCATTAGGAGATAAATATGGTTTTAGTGTACATATAATGCCACCAGTTTCTATAGATGGGCAAGTTGTTAGCAGTACTTTAATTCGTAATATATTATCTGACGGGGATACAGTTCTTGCCAGGAAATTTTTGGGGTGCATTCCCTGCGTTGAGGGATATGTAATATCAGGACAAAAATTGGGAAGAAAACTAGGATTTCCTACTGCAAATTTAGAAATAGATTCACGTATCATGGTGCCTGCTAATGGTGTTTATACTGTGAAAGTGCTGATAGATAAAGATGAATTTATAGGTGTTGCTAATATAGGTGTTAAACCAACTTTCCAAGGAGAAACCCAGAAAAGGAATATAGAAGTACATCTTTTAAATTTCTGTAGCGATCTTTATGGGAAAAAAATTAAAGTTTGTTTTATCAGGCGATTAAGAGGAGAAAGACGTTTTTCTTCAGCTTCAGAGCTTATTGATCAAATAGAACAAGATATTTATTATGCAAGAGCAGAATTAGAATAAAATTATTGTTTGTTAATATAATTTTTTTAGAAAGTTTACTTACTTAACAGATTATGCTACAATAAACGCGATAAACGCCCCGAAAAGAAGGGAGACGTTTAGCTAATGACTTTTCCTAATTTTAATTCCCCCGATGAAGAAATTAAAAAGTGGCTTCACCAGATAGCTTTTATATGTTTAAGTGAAGAATTTAAAAGTTTAAAATTAGAATTGGAAAAAATATATTTAGAGTATGGTGAAAAAAACTACAGGCTTGCGGCTTTTCAGGATGCTTTGTATGCTTTTTTAACTGAAAAAGAAAATGAAGAGATTAAGCAGTCAGAGGCCTACTAGTGGTAAAAAAAATTATTATTACAGAGCATGCGCGCAAACGGCTGCAGAATTTTAGGCAGGAAAAAATTATTGCAGTTGATGTTGTTGAGGCTGCTGGTAGTATCCCAGGCCGTATACCGACTGCAACACGATTTCGGGGGTTTTTTGCCAAGTCGGGCCGTATGTTTGATATTGTAGCCAAGGATATTTCCGGAGGGCGCCTGGTAATAACTATTATTGGGAAATAATAATCCAGGACACGGAAAATAAATTTATAAAGTTTATGCAAAAGGGGGTGAGATTTTGACACTTACGTTAGAAAAAAAGCAATCACTAATTGAAGAACACAAGACGCATGAAAATGATACAGGTTCTCCTGAAGTACAGATAGCAATATTGACCCAACGTATTACAGAACTTACTGAACACTTAAAAATTCATAAAAAGGACCATCATTCCAGGCGTGGATTGTTAAAAATGGTAGGACAGCGCAGAGCATTGCTGAATTATCTTCAAAACCGTGATTTTGGACGTTACCGTTCTATAATTCGCAAGCTTGGTTTGCGTAAATAAATTGAAGCGGGAAATTACCCGCTTCTTGGTGTATAAAGGATAAATCTTAACACATGTATGTTTAGAGATAAGATATGCAATACTAATTATAACGTATTTATAATTTATTGTGATATGATAAGTTAATTTAATTAAATAATATAGTATACCAGGAAAGGAGGAAAACCGGTTACTGACCAGAGGTTGGTCGTTTTTGCCGGTTATAACCTTCTATGCAAGAACAAAGCATTTTAAAAAAAGAAATGGAACTGGGTGGTAGAACCTTAAGTATTGAAACCGGGCGAGTGGCCAAGCAAGCTAATGGCTCGGTGCTTATAAGGTATGGAGATACAGCTGTGCTGGTTACTTCAACTATGTCTAAAAAACCACGTGAGGGCATAGACTTTTTGCCTTTGACTGTTGATTATGAAGAACGATTGTATTCAGTCGGAAAAATTCCCGGTGGTTTTATAAAAAGGGAGGGTCGTCCTAGTGAAAAGGCGACTCTGTCAGCACGGTTGATAGACAGGCCCCTGCGCCCTTTATTTCCTAAAAAGCTTAGAAACGATATTCATGTAATATCTACGATAATGTCAGTTGATCAGGATAATCCACCTGAAATAACTGCAATGATTGGTGCATCGAGTGCCCTGACAATTTCAGATATACCTTTTGATGGCCCAATTGCCGGAGTTATAGTAGGAAGGGTAGATGGAGAATACGTTGTAAACCCTACGACAAGTCAAGCAGAAAAAAGCGACATGCATTTAGTTGTGGCAGGTACCAAAGACGCTATTATGATGGTTGAAGCTGGAGCTTCGCAGGTACCAGAAGATATTTTAATGAATGCCATCTTTTTTGGACATGACGCTATTAAAGAAGTAATTGAATTTATAAATAGTTTTCACGAAGAAGCCGCGAAAATGAACCTGGTCAGCTCTAAAATTGAGTTAGAAGAAGAGAATGAGACAGATTTAATGGACGTAGTTTCTGAGGTAGCCAATAAAAAAATAAAAGATGCTGTAAGAGAATGTATAGTGAATAAGTATGGTAAGAAAAAAAGAGAAGATTATTTGGATTCAATAAGAGATGAAATTATTGAATATTATTCCGAGGAGTATCCTGATAGTGAAGATGAAATTATTAAGATAATAAAAGATATTGAAAAAAGAGAGATACGCCTGTCTATTTTAAATGACCATATTCGAGTAGATGGTAGGGCTCTTAATGAGGTTAGACCTATTAATGTGGAAGTAGGTTTGCTGCCGAGAACCCATGGTTGTGGATTATTTACACGGGGAGAAACTCAGGTCTTATCCAGTGTTACTCTTGGTGCTGTGTCTGAAGAACAAATACTTGACGGTTTGGGTGCAGAGGCAACAAAACGTTTTATGCATCATTATAACTTTCCCCCGTACAGTGTTGGTGAAACTAAGCCTTTGAGGTCACCTGGGCGCCGAGAAATTGGTCACGGGGCTCTAGCAGAAAGAGCATTAGAGCCAGTGATTCCTTCTGAAAACGACTTTCCTTATACAGTACGTATTGTATCCGAAGTTTTAGAAAGTAATGGTTCTACGTCCATGGGAAGTGTTTGCGGCAGTTGCCTGGGGTTAATGGATGCTGGTGTTCCCATTTCTGATCCTGTTGCAGGTGTTGCCATGGGGTTAGTTAAAGAGGATGCTAATTTTGGCGTTTTGACAGATATTCAAGGTCTTGAAGATCACATGGGAGATATGGATTTTAAAGTTGCTGGAACTGAAAAAGGTGTTACAGCACTGCAAATGGATATTAAAATCTCCGGTATTGACAGGGATATACTTAAACAAGCTCTATCTCAGGCAACAGAAGGTAGAATGCACATTTTAAACAAAATGAAAGAAGTAATTGATGAGCCAAGAAGGGAATTGTCACCTTATGCACCGAGAATTATTCGCACTTATATAGAGCCTGAAAAAATACGTGATGTTATCGGGCCCGGAGGAAAAACTATAAAGAAAATTATTGAAGAAACAGGGGTAGAGGTTGACATTGAAGATGACGGTAGAGTCTTTATTGCAGCAGTAAACCCTGAAGCAGGGAAAAAAGCTGAAGAAATAATAAAACAGCTTACTGAAGAAGTTAAAACAGGCCAAATGTATGACGGAAAAGTTACAAAAGTAACTGATTTTGGTGCTTTTGTAGAGGTTGTGCCCGGAATACTGGGTATGCCCGGTAAAGAAGGGCTTGTTCATATTTCTCAACTGGCCCACAATCGTGTTAACAAGGTAGAAGATGTTGTTAGCGAAGGTGATGAAATACAGGTAAAATCAATAGGTTATGACAACATGGGCAGATTGAAACTATCTAAAAAAGAGGCAATGCCGCCACCGCCTCCGGAGGATAATCAGGAAGAATCATCTAACGGAAAAAAGCAGAAAGACAATAATAATAATAATAAAAAATTTACTCAACATAAGCCAGGCCCCAAACGGAATAATAACCAATAGATAAATCCCTACATAGTAGGGGTTTTTTAATTTATAGAATTATAATTTAAACTATCTTTGCATATTATCTACATATATTAGATTAATGAAAAAGAGGTGTATATATCAATTGCCAGTGTTAATTATAAAAAGAGCAAGGATTATGCTGGTGATATGTGTAGTACTGGTGGTTTCATCAATAACAATATGTATGTGTATGAGAAATAATAATACTTCGAAAACAGTATCTACGGATATAAAACCGATTTACCAGGGAAATACAGGGAAAAAAGAAATAGCACTGACATGTAATGTTTTTTGGGGAGAAGATATATTACCTGCAATGTTAAAAATTTTAGACGACAACAATGTTAAAATGACCTTTTTTATTGGTGGTACATGGGCTGAAAAAAATGAGGAACTTACAGAAGAAATTTATGAAAAGGGTCACGAAATTGGCAACCATGGATATTCTCACCCACACCCGGATCGCCTGTCGAAGGAAGATAATTTACAAGATATACAAAAATGTGAAAAAGTATTAAATAATATAATAGAGAAAAAAACAAATCTCTACGCTCCTCCTTATGGAGAAAGAGGGCCAGCGGTACTTCAAGCTGCGGACCAGGCAGATTACTTGACTGTACTCTGGAGTATAGATACTGTTGATTGGAAAAATCCAACCCCCGATACTATTTTAAATAAAATAAATGAAAAGGCGCATAACGGAGCTATAATACTGATGCATCCTACATTTCCCATATTGCATACATTACCTGAGATAATTCAATCTTTACGCGAACAGGGGTATTCACTGGTTACAGTTAGCCAGCTGCTTAATGACAATAAAGACAGTTACATAAAATCTTCGCGATAGGGAATTATTATAATCAGATCTAAAAGGCTATGGTCTTAAACGTAAATAACAATTTGCTGGAAGGTAGAGGAATCTAGGTGCGTTGCATAGCCAATCAAATTCCGAGATCCCGGCTACTCAGGACGTAAAAACTTGCTGTGCAGTATCACAAAGCGTTTACATTAAAATATACTTTATGCTCAAAGTAAAAATGCGGAGTCTCCTGGAGGAAACCATTGGTTCTTTACCAAGGTCTTAGAAGAGTTTTCATACTCTGTTGTGAACAAGAAGCTCATGGGAGTTTAATATGAAAAAATATGTCCTAAAAATAACAACATACTTAATTTTATTTTATATATTTTTATGTATGTATCCTGTGCATAATGCTTGTTCAAACCCGTGCATTTCTATAACGGCCGATGCTGCAGTGCTATTAGATGCACGAACAGGGCAGGTGTTATATTCAAAGAATTCACATCAAGCTCGTCCCCCGGCAAGTACTACTAAAGTTGCTACGGCTTTGATGGCATTACAAATAGGTAATTTAGATAATGTAATAACTGTGAGTAAAAAGGCAGCCAATGTTGGAGAATCAAGTATTCATCTTATTGAGGGAGAAGAATTGACGTTAAAACAGTTATTAACCGGTGCACTAATAAAATCTGGTAATGATGCTTGTGCTGCTATAGCTGAAGGTCTGAGCGGAACAGAAAAAATGTATATGCAACTTGTAAATAACAGGGTTAATTTACTGGGGGCAAATGATACTGTATTTATAAACAGCAATGGTTTACCAATTGCAAATCACCTGTCTTCAGCTTATGATCTTGCTTTAATAACACGGTATGCATTTTTGAACTCAACATTTAGAGAAATTGTGAAAACTCCGTTTACTAAAATAAACAGGCAAAAAAACTGGATGTATTCAATTAAAAATACAAATAAACTTCTATGGATATATTCAAATGCTAACGGAGTAAAGACTGGCACGACAAATAAAGCCGGGTCGTGCCTAATTGCATCCGCTGAAAGAGATAATAAATTTTTAATTAGTGTTGTATTACACAGTGACAGTCGTTATGAAGATTCTATTAAATTAATGGAATACGGCTTTAATAATTTTGAAGAAAAAGAAATAATAAAAAGTGGGGAAAAAATAAAAGAAATTAAAGTATCCGGTAGTAACGGAAAAACGCTAGAGGCATCAGCAGCAAGTTCAAAAGTTTTTTTAAGTTCCCAAAACACATTAACAAACTTTAAAACAAAATGTATTATTAAAGATGATATTAAAGTTCCGGTGCAGAGTGGAGATATAATAGGTATAGTTAAAATTTTTTACCGTGAAAAACCAGTAGGATATGTTAACCTGGTAGCAAGAAACTCTGTTCAAACTGAGTATAAAGGTTTAAAAATAACAAGATATATAAAGAACCTTTTTCCCTGGTAACTTATTCGGGAAGGAGTAATTTGTTTCACAACGAATATTGACAATTAGATGTTCTAATTTTTGTTTAGGAGGGCAAGTATTGCATAAGAGAAATGTATTGGACAATGGTATGCAAGTTTTAACTGAGAAAATCCCCCATGTAAGGTCTGTCACGATTGGATTTTGGGTAAATGTAGGTTCCAGGGATGAATTTCAGGAAGCAGCAGGTATATCGCATTTTATAGAGCACCTGATGTTTAAAGGAACTAATAACCGTAAAGCCAGAGATATAGCTGAAGCACTTGATGCAGTAGGGGGGCATTTAAATGCCTTTACTACAAAAGAATATACATGTTATTACGTACGGGTATTAGATGAATTTTTTGAGTATGCTTTTGATATAATAAGCGATATGTTGTTAAATTCATGTTTTTCTGCGGAAGACCTGGAATGTGAGCGCAATGTGATTTTGGAAGAAATTAAAATGAACGAGGATACGCCTGATGAGCAGGTATATGATATATTCGCACATACTCTTTGGGGTGAGCATCCACTGGGTAGGCCGGTAATTGGTTTTGAAGAAATTATTAATAATTTAACCAGGCAGGAAATAATCGACTTTTTTAATAAATATTATATATCATCTAACTTAATTATTGCTGCTGCTGGAAATATAGAACATGAAAGAGTTGTTGATAAAGTAAACAATATTTTTGGACATGTAAGATCTAAGGAAAATAACCGTTTATTTCAAAAAGCTCAACCTCACAATGACATAAAATTTTTAAAAAAGGAAACAGAACAAGTACATATATGTACTGGCGGGCCAGGATTGCCGTTAGCCCATGAAAATTTATATGTGTTTCAGTTAATCAATACTGTTTTGGGCGGCGGCATCAGTTCCAGGTTATTTCAACAGGTTAGGGAAGAAAAGGGGCTGGTATATACAATATTCTCACATCACAGTTCATATCATGATGGGGGAGTTTTTTGCATTTATTTAGGACTAAGTAGAAAAAATATAGAAAAAGCTCTGGAATTAGTGTATGGCCAGGTTAGAGATATCCAGGAAAATGGTGTCACACAAGTTGAGCTGCAAAGAGCGAAAGACCAGATGCGAGGTAACTTGTTATTAAGTTTAGAACATGTAAACAGCCGCATGAGCAGGTTAGGTAAATCACAGATGTATCTAGGTAAAATTATACAGCCAGAGGAGATAGTGAAACAAATAAATAATATAGATAATGAGCAAATAAAACAGGTTGCTAGAGAATATTTAAAACCTCAAGATTTTTGCCTTGCCAGTGTAGGTTCATTGGATGATATGGAATTAGTAAAAAAACTAAAAGATTAATAATCAATACTTAATACAAATAATATAAGGGTTTTTAAAAATGGATAATAATGAGCTAAATTTAAAGAGTATAAAAACAGAAAATCTGAAGAAGTTTATTGAGCTAGCTGAGCTAGAATTAAAAAAGCGCCAGGGACGTGGTTTTGAAGCAGCATCAGGTTTTGAAAAAAAAGTAAAGTATTTGCCTCAACGAGCTACTCCCTGTTCTGGAGGTTACGATATCTGGCCCCTGGAAGAAGTAACCTTGTATCCTGGAGAAAGTCACGTATTTTACACGGGTATAAAAGTTTATATGCCAGAGGATGAAATTTTTATTATAAATATACGTTCCAGCTATGGTATAAAAAACGATATTCAGCTTTGCAACGAGCAGGGGTGGATAGATGCGGATTATTATTCTAACAGCGAGAATGATGGTGTAATAATTGTAAAGGTTAAGAATTTTGGTTCTGAGCCATTTATTTTTAAAAAAGAAGAATCTTTTGCACAGGGTTTATTTGTGAAATATTATATAACAGATAATGACAGTCCCCGTATGTCCAAAAGAAGTGGGGGGATAGGGCATAGTACAAAAAGGGAATAATTTCTAGTCCTGCTCATAAAATTTTATAAGGGGGTGGGACAATGTTTACCGGTACAGTAATTATTACTATAATTACTTTTCTTTTGTTATTTTTATCTATAAGAGAAAGAGTAAGATTAACCAGGTATCGTGAAAAGGACTGGGATGTTATAGGAGAAGGAAAATCCAGTCCATTGTCCCGGGCTTTAACAAGCCTTGTTGGAACTGCAGGAGGTATATACTTATCAGTTATCTTACTAATAACTTTTCTAGAATTTCAAATTCCCGAGCGTATTGATATAGGAGTGGTAAGAATAGAACCTATTGCTGCGATATCTATTATTTTAGCTATTTTGCAGCCATTTATTCTAAGAGTAATTGAATCACGTAAGCGTTTATAGTGAATATGAAATCGGAGGGAAACGATGAGAATGGCGGAGTTTGCCGGTAAAGAAATTGTTAATATTTTTGATGGGGCGAGATTGGGTGTTGTTGGTGAATCTGATATAGCAGTGGATATTAATACCGGATATGTTGAATCAATAATTTTACCTAGAAAACCTGGATTGGTTAATTTTTGGGTAGACAGGCAAAGTTTAATTATACCGTGGCAATCTGTAAAAAAAATAGGTGCAGAAGTAATAATTGTAGAACTAGATCAAACTAATCTAGATTACCGAAGGTTTTCAATCTAAAAACCCAGTGGGAATTCACCACTGGTTTTTTTATTTTATAGAATATATCAGGCAATAATAAATGTAGAAGCTATTATAAGGACTGGATGTTGAGATAATGAGCAGGAAGGACAGGAAAGAACTTATACGTCAGATTGAAGAATTAAGAGGTTCACGCCTGATTTGTTATATTACAGGAGATCGGGAAAACTTAAAAACTAGAATAGCCCCGGATGTAAACCATGTTTTTTACCGGCACTTGGAAATGATATCTAAAAAAATGCCAGTAGATTTATTTTTATATACACGGGGTGGTGATATATTAACACCATGGCGACTTGTATGTTTAATCAGGGAATATACACCTGATTTTAATGTTTTAGTACCTTTTCGTTCGTACAGCGCAGGTACTTTAATATGCTTGGGGGCAAGTAATATTATAATGGGAAAATGGGGTGAACTTGGTCCTATTGACCCGAGTGTTGATAATCCTTTTAATCCCGAAGATCCTAATGATAAATCAGCAAAAATTTCAATAGACATAGAGAATGTTTATTCTTTTATTTCACTTGTTACTCAAAAAGCTGGTATAGTGAACCAGGTAGAGTTGTCGAAGATAATACGTATGCTCGCTGAAAAAATACATCCACTGGCACTAGGAAATGTCTACCGTTACCATCTTTTAACTTTCCATCCGGGAAGTCCCCTTCCTGAGCGAAGCGAAGGGAGGGATAGTGTGTGCAGAAACAGGATTTTCCTGACGGGCACAGAGTAAATGTTAATATCATTGAGCAGGGATGGAAAAATATGAGTTAACCAGTGTATACTATGAAAAATTCTAACATTTTAAAAGGAAATGTTTAAATTATTATTGAATACACAAAATACTGCTTTGTTTAAATCATTATTTGCTTTCTTGACAACTTTTTAATACATTAGAAAATAAGTTTTAAAAAAAGAAAAGGGGGGAACTGGTTTTTCCGGTTATTTTTGCGGTAAAATCAGTATTTTTATGATTAAAGTTATAGTTACTGGAGCTGCAGGCAGGATGGGTAAAGAAGTGGTAAAAGCTGTCCAGCGTGAAAATGATATTGAGATAGTTGGTGCGGTTGATCAGCAGTTTATAGGATATGATATAGGTATTTTGATGGGGCAAGAAAGAATTGGTGTAACATTACAAGATAACCTGGAAAATGCTATAAATATTTCTTGCCCTGATGTTGTAGTTGATTTTACAAATTCGGATTCTGTAATAAGTAATATATTTATTGCTTTAAAGCACAATGTTAAGCCTGTTATAGGTACTACTGGTATGAGTTCGGATGAAATTGAATCGATACGTAACGAATGCAAAAATAAAAAAATTGGCTGCATTATTGCGGCTAATTTTGCAATCGGTGCTTTATTAATGATGAGATTTACTCAAGAAGCTGTAAAATACTTTCCTAATGTAGAAATAATAGAGCAGCATCATGATCAAAAAATTGACGCTCCTTCTGGTACGGCAATAAAGACTGCAGAGTTATTATCTGAAAACCGGGGTGAGTTCCAGCAGGGACTTCCTACAGAAGTTGAGAAAATTCCAGGTTCCAGGGGAGGGGAATTTAACGGTGGTGTAAGGATTCATAGTGTGCGTTTACCAGGTCTTGTAGCACATCAGGAAGTTATTTTAGGTGGTTTAGGTCAGACACTTAAAATCAGGCACGATTCGATAACGCGTGAATCATTTATGCCTGGAGTTATTGTAGCAATAAAAAAAGTGGGTAACATTGAAGAGATGGTATATGGTTTAGAGAAAATACTTTTCGAAGATTAAGTTTTACTAATTAATAAACAAGCACCTCTTGAGTAACTAGTTCATATACTAAGTTATTATAGCAAGAATATTGGAGGGTCTGCGTATGCAACCTAACCTAAGCGGGATAAGCCTGGCAATTTTAGGTGGTGATTACAGGGAAGTTTTATTAGCTGAACATTTAGTTAAATTAAGCGCCCGTGTAAAAGTATTTGGAATAAATATTGAAAATAAAACAATAGAGCAATGCAGTGGTTTGTGGGAGACAGTTGAAAATATAGATGCTTTAATATTGCCGGTCCCGGGAGTTAGTGAGGATTTAAAGTTGTATACACCTCGTTATAAGGAATCAGTATATGTTGACGAGGAACTATTTTCAGTGATTTCTAATAGATTTCCCGTTTTGGTAGGAGTTGCAAAAACGTCACTAAAAAACATGGCAAAAAAATATAACCTGAGGTTAATAGAAGTTATGAATATAGATGAAGTAGCAATATTAAATTCTATTCCTTCGGCCGAAGGTGCTGTACAGAGAGCTATGGAAAAAATGCTAATAACTATTCATGGCTGTAATGCAGTAGTATGCGGGTTTGGTAGAACAGCAATAACACTGGTGAGAATGCTGCATGCACTGGGTGCCAATGTAACTGTTTTGGCCCGGGATCCAGCTCAAATAGCCCGAGCCGTGGAGATGGGGGTAAATGTTGAAGCGTATTCAAAAGTAAAAGAAATTGATAAGATAGATATTATATTTAATACTGTACCTGCACTTGTATTAACACGTGAATTTTTAAAATCCTTACTAACTGCTCCCTTAATTATTGATATTGCTTCAGCCCCGGGAGGAACGGATTTTGAAACTGCAAAAGAACTGGGTTTTGATGCTGAATTAATACCAGGAATTCCTGGTAAAGTAGCTCCTGAAACAGCAGGCCAGATATTAGCCCAGGTTGTTCCAAAACTGTTAGTTGAAGAATTAACCCTCCGTTGATTTTGACTTTGTTGGAGGTGTTTGTTTTAATGCGTTTTAAGAATTTGACTATTGGTTTTGCGCTAACAGGGTCTCATTGTACAATTAATGAAGTTATGCCGCACCTTGACAATTTAAAAAAAGAAGGTGCTGAGATTTATCCTATTATAAGTGAATCTTTAGATAAAACAGATACAAGATTTGGTAGTGCCGGAGAGTGGAAGAATGCAATTGAAAAGATTACACAGAAATCTTTAATAAAAACTGTAGTGGATGCTGAGCCCATAGGGCCCCAGAAAATGTTGGATGTACTGGTTATTGCACCATGTACAGGAAACACTCTGGCTAAAATTACACAGGCTATAACAGATGGTCCGGTACTTATGGCAGTAAAATCACAATTGCGTAATAAACGCCCGGTTGTATTAGCTGTTTCTACAAATGATGGGCTTAGCTTTAATGCTAAAAACTTGGGATTACTTCTCAATATAAAGAATATATATATGGTACCATTTGGTCAAGATAATCCAACCGGCAAGCCTAATTCATTAAAATCTAAGATGGATTTAATGCCAGATACAATTGAATGGGCTTTAGAAGGTAGGCAAAAACAACCAGTTTTGCAGTCCTTTTGAATTTTTTTAAGCCGGTCCGGAATTGAAGTAATACAAAAATCCAGGGGGGAATTATATATGAAGTATTTTAATGTTGCAGTAGTTGGCGCTACCGGGGCGGTAGGTCAAGAACTCTTAAACTTACTGGAAGAGCGCAATTTTCCTATAAATGAATTGCGTCTTTGTGCTACTTCTCGTTCTGCCGGGCGAAAAGTTGAGTTTAAGGGAAGTACTTATAGAGTAGAAGAAACAACTTTTGATTCTTTTAAAGGTATGGATATTGCTTTATTTGCAGGAGGTTCTGCCAGTAAGGAGTTTGGACCTGCGGCAGTAGAGTGTGGTGCAGTAGTAATAGATAACAGCAGTAATTTTAGACTTGATAATGAAGTTCCGCTGGTTGTACCTGAAGTTAATCCTGAAGATGTTATTTGGCACAGGGGGGTTATTGCTAATCCAAATTGTTCAACAATCATTATGACGCTTCCACTAAAAGCTGTACATGATGTTTGTAAAATAAAAAGGGTGGTTGTATCTACTTATCAAGCTGTTAGTGGTGCAGGTGCTGAAGGTATTAATGAACTAAGCGAACAAACAAAGGCAGTTATGTCCGGAGGAGAATATAGCCCCCAAAAATTTCAACATCAAATTGCTTTTAATCTTATACCTCATATAGATGTATTACAGGAAATGGATTATACAAAGGAAGAATGGAAAATGGTTAAAGAAACACATAAGATAATACATGATGACTTTGGTATAACTGCTACTACGGTTAGAGTCCCGGTTTACAGGAGTCACGCTGAATCAATTAATATAGAAACATATGAAAAAATCACCGCTTCCAAGGCAAAAGAAGTATTTGATGCATTTCCAAATTTAATTGTAGATGATAACCTTGCTGATAACAGGTACCCCATGCCGCTTTATACTTCTAACAGAGATGAGGTTTTTGTAGGCAGAATTAGAGAGGATAATACTATAGATAAAGGTTTAAATATTTGGATATCAGCTGATCAAATACGTAAAGGTGCTGCTACTAATGCAATACAAATTGCAGAGCTGGTAATAAAATATGGATGCCTACTGCAGAAAAAATAATATATAAAAAAGCACTTATAAATATATATATATTGTAAAGAAGGTGAGAGAAATTGAATGCTGATTTTGGTAGATTATTGACTGCTATGGTAACACCTTTTAACAAGGACCTGTCTATTAATTATGTCCAGGCAAAAAATTTAGCTTGCAGTTTAGTTGATGCAGGTTGTGATGGGCTAGTCATAGCAGGAACTACTGGTGAGTCCCCTACATTGTCAAAAGATGAAAAAATTGAGCTGTTTAAAGTTGTAGTTGAAGAAGTTGGAGGAAAAGCTGTAGTAATTGCAGGTACTGGAAGTAATAATACTGCAGATAGTATTGCGCTTACCAGTGAAGCTGAAAAAGTGGGTGTAGATGGTGTGATGCTGGTAGGTCCTTATTATAATAAACCTTCTCAGGAAGGTTTATACCAGCACTTTAAGACTGTGGCTGAAAGTACAAAATTACCGGTAATGTTGTATAATGTACCAGGAAGAACTGGAGTGAATATTTTACCTGGATGTGTAAAAAAATTATCGCATGTAGATAATATTGTGGCAATTAAAGAGGCCGCTGGTAGTTTAGACCAGGTAAGTGAATTATACAGGACTTTGCCGGGTGACTTCTCTATTTATAGTGGCGATGATTCTTCTACGCTTCCTTTTATGGCAATTGGTGGAAAAGGAATTGTAAGTGTAGCAGCGCATGTAGCATGTTCAGGGATGAAAGAGATGATTGATGCATTTACATCAGGAGATGTAACATCTGCTGTAAAACAGCATGCTGAGTTGTTTCCGGTATATAAGGCTATGTTTGCAGCCGGTAACCCGGTTTCTGTAAAAGCAGCCCTGAACATTATGGGGTGCCAGGTAGGATCTCCCAGGCTTCCACTGGTAGAAGCGGGCGAAGTAGAAAAGGAAAACATTAAAAATGTATTATTAGAAAAAGGTTTAATATAAAAGTAAGGTAAGCGACCATACTTAATAGTGGTCGCTTTTTTAATTAGTCTCCCACGAACTTCTTGCTCACAACGGAGAATAAAAACCCTTTCAGCAGCCGTTTTATGGCCGGTGATGCTCGGAGTGGACGTACGGAGGCATATTCAGAGAGCGAATGAGGCCGAGGAAAAGCGCCGGTGCATGTCTGAGCGACTGGAGTGGGGAGTGGAGAATACCACCGGCCTAGCAAAACAAAGTTTTCTTATTACTCAGCTTTCGCACCTAGAAAAATGTAATTCATTCAACTCCGGTGGTGTTGATGTCCGTTATAGTATAGTACTTGATTTTTTAAAAAAAGCATGAAAAACACCTCAACGTCTGGTATAGTTGGTTTGCCAAGAACC
>JAIPEW010000054.1 GCA_021736985.1 Clostridiales bacterium
TCCAAGCTCCCCCTTCGGCTTCCTTCAGACCCCACCGTTGGCCAGTGGCGCCCTTGCCTACGGGTTGTCTTCCCGCTGGTTAGGTGACATGGGTTTCTTTCAACCCACCGGCTCGGCAAACATGCCGGGCAAACAAAAACCAGCAATAAAATGCTGGTCAACACACCAAATTCTTTGCAATTTTATTGATTCATACTCTGTTACGGGCAAAAAAAAGCAAGAAGTCGTGGGAGTTTAATTTATAAAAATCCATCTATAACATCTTCTAAGATTTCCTTATCTTTTAACTCATCAATCCACTGCTGCGGTATATCACTGTAACCGTAATATGCACCGGCCAGTCCTCCTGTAACGGTCCCTGCAGTATCTGTATCTTCTCCCCTGTTTACAGCACAAGTTAAAGTGGATTCAAAAGAATCTTCACATAAAAAGCACTGCACAGATGTAACTAATGTATCCAGGACATTACCCCGGGGATATATTTCTTCCGCCCCGGGCTGAATAGAAGCAATCAGGTACCAGAAAAAATTAGAAGGATACAGGTTCAACCTTTTACATTGTTTATCAGTATATTCTACTGCCATGGTAATCATTTCTCTCCTGGTTAACTTTAAAGTACCGGCTAATAAAACCAGGTAATTATAAAATATGCAGCATGCTGCCCCTTCTTCACTGTGATGCGTCATATTAGCTATTTCTTTAGACCAGTAGGCCATAAGAGCTGTCTTGTTCATGTAACCAAAAGTTATTGCGAGGGTCCGCATAAGCCCACCGTTGCTGTCCACTTTATTAATACTCCTGGAAGTAATCCTGGCCGCCTCATTCCAGTTACCTATGTTAAGGTAATTATCAAAAGCTTTTCTAGTAGTTTTTCCAACACATTCCGGGCGGGACCTGTACCACTTCAAGAAGCGCCTGCCTATCTCCTCCACCGGAGACTGCGAATTATATTGTATCCCCTTGGCTACCTGCAGCAGTAAATGGGTATCATCACTGAATTCTCCCGGCTGCAAGTTCATTTTCCCCCCGCCTACCATATTCTTTAAGACACCATATTTCTCTTCTATCTCTTCTTTATTCATATATTCCACGGGCCCGCCCAGAGCATCCCCAATTGCTGCACCGTAAAAAGCTCCCCTGATAAATTCCTCCATAAGTTCCACCTCTTCAGTTCCTTTTATATAATTTTTCATTACTTATAGTTCTCCTTCCTGTGCAAAAAAGCCTTCTATATATTATTTAACATTATTGCACCACCAGCTAGAAAATAAAATCGCCCGGAATTTAAAACCGGGCATTTACACAGCAAATATTTATTTTTTCTTTTTTTTAGATTTTCTAGATTGTTCTTTTTTAGTCATTTTTGATTCGTTTTTATTATTGCTTGCCGGTCCTGGTGATTTTTGTTTATCTATAAAACCCGGATCAAGTTTATTTTCCAGGCTGGCAATTATGTCTTTGTTAAATATACCGCCGGTAGGCTGGCTGACAGATACTGCTGCTTCATTTATTGCTTTATTAATTTCACCTGCATAATTTACGTGCATTTTACTGTTGTTCTGAATATTATCCTCATCTTTGGGCAAATCAATCCTTATCTCTGCAGCTTTCGGGTATACATTTTCACCTGACACTTCTTCACCCGCATTGCATTCCCCGCTTTCTTTTTCAAGCATTAGTTCACGGGCCCGGTCTCGGATCACGGTAGCTTCATCCATTACTTTTTCCATGTCTAATACATCAGCAGGGATTCCGTCCCTGCTGGATGCTTTTTCTACTTTTTCTATCTCTTCTTCTATCCAGTTTCTCAAAAATTCAATCCCATCCCTAACTTCCTCCAGTACACCTTTTACCTGGCGGGTTATGGTCTTTGCCAGCCATTCTCTTTCTTCTAAAAGCTGGCGCAGTTCAATTCCTTCCCCTTGAGCCAGTATATCCATTTTTTCACCTAGCTCCAGGCAGCGTTCTGTAACTTCTTTATAACGGTCAAAAAGCACAATAAATCAGCAACCCCCTTATTGAAGTAGTTATAATGCAGCAGTTACTGTATTTATTCTACTTATTACCATAATTTCCTTTTTTTATCAGTAATTTTTAAAGATTAGTTTTACTAAGAGATTACCAGATCAAAAAACCGGGCTTGCAAGCCCGGTTTTTTGTGATTTACTTGTAAGGATAATCAGTTTCTTCTTTATTCTTCTCATCTTCCTCGATTTTTTTATGGTCAAAAAATGACCGCAATAAAATTATACCGAACCAGACTCCGGCAGCTGCTGATACCGATGGATCAGCTAGAAAATTAAACGGGTAACCAGATTCAAAATACCTGGTCCATATCGTACTTGGAATCATTCCTATAAGACCTGCTGGAATCCCCTGTAATATTAATAATTCCTGCTTAAATTTGTACTCTATAACCCAGCCCCAAAAGCGGCTGAGTTCTATAAAAACTCCTGCCGCTGTTGTAGTAAACGAAAGTAAAAAACTTTTAATCCATACATCTGCACTAAAAGGGCCCGAGATAATAGGATCGCTATAATAATAAGCGTAGTAATAATATGTATATAATAAAAAAAGAACTATAATTAAAATCAAGATTTGTCCTACAGCATATGGTAAGCCTCTTTTCCTGGTCATCATTACCCCCCTTTGCTTAGTATATTATAACATACTTTACTAAAGCTGCTTTAGTTATTATTTTTTAGAAGGTTGGTATTATCTATAAAGGGGTAAGTTTAAAAGAGTAAATACAATACACTGCAGGTGATAAATGTACATGATATATATCGCAGCTGTAGCAAAAGCAATATTGATATTCATATTAATACTATTTATTATGCGAATAACTGGAAAAGCTGGTTTCGGTCAGCTTTCACCTTATGACGCTACACTTATACTTATAATAGCAGCAGTAATAGGTACTCCCCTTGTCAAACCTCAAACTCCGGTAGTTTATACCCTTATAGTTTTAGGAACTGCGTTGCTTCTGCAAATTATATTTTCAAGGCTGTCTTTAATAGACAAGTTCAGGCCATGGGTAGAAAACGCTCCTACGGTAATTATACTCGACGGTAAAATTTCTTTTATTAGCATGCAAGAAACACATTTTGACATGGAACAGCTGTTATCTGCATTAAGGTTATCGGGAATAAGAAGTATAAACGAAGTAGAACTTGGCACACTAGAGCCAAATGGGCAGTTTAGTGTAATAAAAAAATATAACTTAAGTGAAAAAGCAATAAACGAAGATTCAACGTTTAAGCACCTAAAAAAACAAGCTGAACAGCAGTTGGAAGAACAGGACCTGCAGGTTCAATGAATCTGCACAAACATTATTCTTCGGCCAGCAGGTTGTTTTCCTTTAAAGCCGCTCGTGCAGACTGCAGGTCTTCCTGCCTGCGGTATTCAACAGTATGCAAATGAACCCCGTTTGTCAAAGTAGACAAAAGCAAAGCTTTCTTTTCTTCCAGTCTCTCTAAGAACCTGCTTACATCCTGCCTTGATTCAAGCATCAAGTATCCCCTGAGCTCGCCGTAAATGGGATGTTCTACAAGCACATCCACTACTTTTAGCCCGTGGTCTACCATGACATTCAACTCTTCCCTGGTTTTAGAGGGCGGGTGATTTACTGCCAGGACTGCCTTTTGTACTGAATCCATTTCACGGGGCATTACATATCCCTGGGGAGTAGCCATTATCTCGTAATTGCGGGCCCGCAATATAGCTACATCCTGCACGATAACCTGGCGGCTTACTTCCAACTGCATGGCCAGGCGGGACCCGCTGATGGGCCCAGCAGCTTCAGTTAAAATTTTAATAATATTTTTCCTGCGTTTTAAGCTCACACTCATCACCTTATAGAAAGCATTCTTTTTAAGGCTTCGCCAGCCCAATACGATACTTCCGAGTTTACCTTAACCTGGTTCACAATCTTATCACAGGTAAGGTTTTGTAAACACCATAAAAGATTTTGTTCATTAATTTTCATCATATCTTTGCAAGGACTTACGCTGCTGTTCAAAGAAATAATCTCCTTACCTTCACTTTCACTGCGCAATCTGTTTACCATGTTTAAATCAGTACCTACAGCCCACCGCGATCCTGGCTTAGAATCATTTACATATTTGATTATTTGTTCAGTAGAACCGTTAAAATCAGCTTTTTCTACTGTTTTACGGGGACACTCCGGGTGAACTACTACATTAGTTGCATAATTATCTTTTTTAACTTTATTTACTATTTCACTTGTAAATTCTACATGTACAGGACAGAAACCATTCCATAAAATTACTCCCGGATCATTACTGCCTTCCAAAATTCCCTGGTGACGATCCCATAGTGCTATTTTGTCTTCTATAAAACCTATTTTTAACGCAGTATTATACCCCAGGTGTTCGTCAGGAAAAAATAATATCCTTTTTCCCTGTTCAAATACCCATCTGAAAGCAGTTTCAGCACTGGAAGATGTACAGGTAAGCCCCCCGTTTTTTCCGCAAAATGCTTTTATCTCAGCCGAGGAATTAACATAAGTAACAGGAATAACTTCTCCGGGAAATAATCTTTTTACTTTGTGCCAACAGTGTTCAACCTGGCCGATGTCCGCCATGCCGGCAAGGGCACACCCGGCACCGGGTTCAGGAATTATTACTTTTTGAGATGATGAGGTAACAATATCAGCAGTCTCAGCCATGAAATAAACTCCGAGAAAAATAATGTACTCTGCATTACTGCGGGCTGCTTCCTGGGCCAGCAAGAAAGAATCCCCCCGCAGGTCAGCAAATTGAATTACGCTGTCCTGTTGATAATGGTGCCCCAGTATTAGTAATCTTTGACCTAATTTTTCCTTCGCCTGTTTGATGCGGTATAACTGCTCTTCTTCCTCGGTAAGTTTGCCCATTTCCCCTCCCCCTAATCCAGTTCTAGTTTTATATCTACAGGCTGCATAGAATGAGTAATCCATCCAAGAGAAATCACAGAAACACCTGCAGATGCTGCTTCAACCGCTGTATCCGGGGTTATTCCCCCTGAAGCTTCTATAACGGCTTTATTTCCAATCATTTCAACAGCCTGCTTCATTTCGGCAGCAAACATATTATCCAGCATGATAACGTTTGCGCCATTGTCCAGAGCCTCTTTTACCTGCTCCAGGGTTTCTGCTTCTACCTCGATTTTCACCAGGTGACCAATTTTTTTTCGGGCCCGGAAAACTGCGCTCCCTATACCTCCCGCAGCCTTTATATGATTATCTTTTATCAATACAGCATCATCCAGGCCAAACCGGTGGTTTTTTCCACCTCCCATAGTTACTGCATATTTTTCCAGTACGCGCAAACCCGGTGTTGTTTTCCTGGTATCCGTTACAGTGCAGCCATAAGGCGCTACTTTTTTTACTACCTGGTTAGTTAAAGTAGCAATACCCGACATTCGCTGTAAAAAATTCAAAGCCACTCTTTCTCCTGCCAGTATACTTCGCGTATTACCATTAACCCTGGCTATACACATACCCGCATATCCTGCATTTCCGTCATCTATAAATGAATCAACCTCTACTTGCTTATCAAGCATCCTGAATACTGTTTTTAAAACCTCTATCCCAGCGATAATTCCTTCTGAATTACATATAAACTCACCATGAGAATTGGTGCAATCAGGAATTAGTGCTTTGCTGGTAATATCTCCCCGCCCCAGGTCTTCTTCCAGGGCCCGGCGAACAATTTTTTCAGTAAGCAGCATTATTCACCCTTTCAGCATAATAATCAAAATTGTTATCCATATCCAGGGATGGATAATCTTTTCGAAAATGACTTCCCATACTCTCCCTACGTGCCAGGGCACTCCGGGCAATAATACCACCTATATCTGCCATGTTTTTTAAAACAATATCATCATCTTCCAGTGCAGCCTTAATTTCTTCCAAACAGTTGATAGCATGAAGAATTCCTTTCCCAGTACGAACTAATCCTACTTCTTGCCACATTACTTCTTTAATTTTCTTTAATACAAAAAACCTGTGCTGGTTTTTTTCTAAAGGTAAATGCAATCTTATATTTCTCCATTGTTCCAGGTCAATTTCTTTTACAAACGGTTTCCAAGTTTCTTTAGCTATCTTTTGCCCTACCCGGTAACCAAAAACTAACCCTTCCAACAAGGAATTGCTAGCCAAACGATTAGCACCATGTACTCCCGTGTAAGCTGATTCTCCGCAGGCATACAACCCTTTTACACCTGTATAACCATACAAATCTGTTTTTATTCCCCCCATCATAAAGTGAGCTGCAGGTTTTACAGGTATTGGCTCACCCGGCACATCAATCCCCTTCTCCCTGCACACCTGGTATATTTTGGGGAAATATTCTTTAAATGTATTTTTTAAAAAAGAAACATCCAAAAAAACCTGGTTTCCTTTCTGCTTTTCTGCAAATAATGCCCTGGCTACTGCGTCACGGGGAGCCAACTCCTCCCACATGTGGTATCTTTTCATAAATCTCTGTCCGTTCTGATCAACAAGGTACGCACCTTTACCCCGTACCGCCTCAGATATAAGAAAAACAGGATTATCCTTACAATCCAGTGCTGTTGGATGAAATTGTACAAACTCCATACCTGTAAGGCTCGTACCAGCACGATATGCCATGGCATAACCTTCACCAGTACAGTTAATATCATTTGTCGTATAAGAAAAAAGCTGTCCGCATCCTCCTGCAGCTAAAACCACTGCACTTGATCTAAAAATCAAAGGATTGCCTGCAAAATCTACAGCACAAACCCCTGCACACATTTTGTTCTCTACCAACAAGTTAACGGCAGATGTTTTTTCATATACAAAAATATTACTCTTTTCATTTATTTTATTAATTAGTGTATCAGCAAGGGCCCTTCCAGACCCATCACCTCTAGCTGATACAACTCTGGACAAAGAATGTGCCCCTTCTCTCCCCAACAACGGCTTTCCACTTTCATCTTTGTCAAAGGGATATCCATAATCCATAATGTCTTTTATCCTATCTATACCTTCCTGCACAAGGACTTTTACAGCTTTTCTATCACAAATTCCGCCTGCCCTTACAGTATCTAAAAAATGAAGATCCGGAACGTCATTACTTCCTATCGCTGCTGCAATACCACCCTGTGCCAGTGCAGTACTGCCTGCAGGTAATATACTTTTACTCAACAGTATTACGCTGCCAGTCTTACAAGCTTCAAGTGCACAAGTCAATCCTGCCACCCCAGCTCCAACTATCACGTAATCTACCGTTACGCAACGCATTACGCATCCCAGCTTTCTTTATATTATGTTAATTATGTGACTTTACATGTGTCTTGTCAATTGTTAATACACAAAAAAATAGGTTATAATAAATTAACCAGCTAATAGAAGGATTTAGTAAAATAGGTTATAATATCTACATAAGGAGGTTGATCTTTTACATATGCCCTGGGTTTTTGTCTACGGCACTTTGATGCGCGGAATGTCAAATCACTATCTTATAAAAGACTGCATACAACAATGCCTGAACGCTAGAACTAGCGGCAAGCTCTATCACTTGTCGTATGGTTATCCTATGCTCATAATAAAGGGATACGATACAGTATACGGTGAAGCTGTAAAAGTACCCGAAAACTCATCAATACTAGGAATTTTAGATGACCTGGAAAACTATTACGGCCCCGGGCACCCGGATAATCTTTACGAGCGAGTAGAAAAAGAGGTTGTACTTCCTGATCTTGCATGGAAGGTAAACACTATTTTATATAAATGTCCTGAAAAAAAAGAAAAGGAAATCGAAGAAAGCGAGTTCTTAATAAAAAATGGGGATTGGAGAAACTACATAAAAAAAACCGGGCACTCAAACGATTCTGCATAACTAACCTGATATAATTGATAATTTATCATTGTCATTTATCGTTTCAGCGAGGTGATAATTTGAAAAAACTGCTGCTTACAGCTGCTATATTAACAACATTATTTAGCACTTGTTTAACTCCGGCATACACCCAGGAGGAAAAACCCCCAGTTCAGGTCATAACAAATAATACACAGGTTAACTACACAAAAGTTAAACCAGTCATGAAAAATGGCATAACCATGGTTCCCATACGAACCACTGCCAGTGCTCTAAATATAAAAATAAGCTGGCGAAGTTGTAGTAATAAAATAATTGCTAAAAAAGGAAATACAATTGTAAAACTGCAAACCAACAACAAGACAGCATACCGTCAAAATAATACTTTTTTATTAACTGAAGCACCCGTTATAATACAAAATAAAACATTGATACCATTAAGATTTTTTAGTGAAGCATTTAATTTTAATGTTAAGTGGATTGCCTCTAAAAATACAGTCTTAATATCCCCTCCTTATGACCTGCAAACAACAGCATTTTATGCTCTCGGTAATGAAAATTTCAGCAGCTGGACAGATCTTTTTGGCAAAAGATATCCTTCCACGGGAAAGAAAAACACTGGTATTATTGATACACTAGCCCTGGGATGGTACAGCCTGGACAAAAAAGGGAATCTTGTAACTCAGAGTAGAACAGGCTGGCAGCGTCCACAGGGTTGGGAACAAGTATTAGATGCAGCAGAAAAATATGGTTTAAAAACACAAATGGTAATTCACATGACTGATAAAGATGATAAGTTATTTAATTTTTTAATAAATGAATCAGCTGTAAATAAAGCTATAGAGCAGATTATCGAGGAAGCTAAACTATATGACGGTATAAACCTGGATTTCGAAGGCCTTGGATATAATGTTAATGACGCTCAGCTAAATAAAATACAAACTACATTAAACAAGTTTGTAAAAAAATTAGATAAAGAACTACATGAAAAGAATAAAAAATTCGTTCTCTGCTTACATCCACTTAACAGTACATACAAGGGATATGATTATAAAGAATTAGGTGAACATGCTGACCGGGTTATAATAATGGCATATGAATACGGTCCTATACCAGAACCATTACACCTTGTCACGCAAGCTGTTGAATTAAGTAAAAAACACATCACCCCCGGTAAACTTGTCCTGGGGATTTCTGCAGCCACAGAAACACCTGGGAGCATAAAAAATAAAATTCAAGCTGCCAGGGATTACAGGTTAGAAGGAATAGCCCTCTGGAGGCTGGGCATTATTTCCGATGAAATATGGCATGTTTTAAAAACAACTAAATAAACGTCTACAAGCCTCTAGCTCACAACGAAGTATGAAAACTCTTCTGACATCCGGGTGGAGGGCCGGGACAAAGGGCAGAAGTGAGAAGTGGGAAATTGTCACACTTTCCACCTCCCACATCACACTTCACAAATGACGGGCTATGCAGCGCACCCGGACTCCGCTACCTTCCAGAAATCCACCGGCCCTTTAAGTTTGCAGGTTGTAACTGCATTTTAAACCAGAGTTTTCTTATTAAACCCCCACGAGCTTGAAGCTCACAACAGAGGATGAAAACTCTTCCATTGTAAGACACTATAATTGGCAGTGTTTCCAGGTCGAGGATGTTATTGGTGGCTTGACCCTGTTGATTAAACTGATTACAGCAACTTTGAAGCACAACTTATTGTGAATTCGAACATGTTATTT
>JAIPEW010000009.1 GCA_021736985.1 Clostridiales bacterium
GAGTGAAGGAGTTTGCCGTGCTTTCTAATGGTGATAAGATACTCAACCCCAAGCATCTACAGAAGGCCGAGCGCAGACTTAAAACCCTGCAGAAAAGCCTGTCGCGTAAGCAGAAAGGTTCCCGGAACCGGGCTAAGGCCCGGGTAAAGTTGGCCCGCCAGCATGAAAAGGTACGCAACCAGCGCAAAAACTTCCACCATAAGGTATCCAGCCAGTTAGTTTGGCAATACGGTACGATTGTTGTGGAAGACCTGTATATTAAAAACCTGGTCAAAAACCACAACCTGGCGAAGTGTATCTCTGACGTTGGATGGGGTGAATTTATTTCGATGTTATCCTACAAGGCTGAAAGTGCCGGTAGGGTACTGGAAAAAGTTCCTCCCCACGGGACAACTCAGGAGTGCAGCCGGTGTGGTAATACTGTTGCTAAAGACCTTTCGGTTAGAACACATAAATGCCCGCATTGTGGTCTGGTTATGGATCGGGATCATAATGCGGCAATCAATATTTTGCATAGATACAAAGCTTCTTAGCTTTTGCATAAAAACTGTGCCGCTGGGACGGCGGTCAAATGCCTGGGGAGCTAGGCTGCAAGAAGGGCCTACTACGAACCAGGAAGTCCTGCAACTTTGCTTTTGGAAGCCCCTTCCTGAGCGAAGCGAAGGGAGGGATAGTTCACTGTCGGTTTTTACCATGGTTTTCAATTTCAACGGGTATATTGCCCCTAAAAGCCCTGTTGAAGCCTTTCCTTTTATCGTATCAATACTTGCAGCAGCTTTTCTTAATTGGATTCTTTAATTATTATCAATCCAAAAAGTTGATGGAGAAAAATATGGCGAAAAGGCTGGGTTTTGCAATGGGTATTATTACTGCTCCATGGTTCTTTCTTGTTCCCGGCATGCTCTTTTAATTCGAAAACTCCAGTTAGAATAAGTTGGTGATAGGCACCAACTTATTTCTCGGTTGCTAGAATATTTTAACCCAGTACGTAATCAGCCAGCACGCCCTGCACTTCATATATATTTAGATTTTTATTAAACTGTTTTGAAATTGGTTCCTGAACTCCTGATATCCATATTTTAAGCTCTGCATCCAGGTCAAAATTTCCTGCGGTTTCTATCTTAAAGTGAGAAATGTTTTTATAAGGGATAGAGTGATATTCAATCTTTTTTCCGGTAACCCCCTGTTTATCAACCAGTATAAGTCTCTTGTTAGTAAAGATAAACAGGTCTCTTATCAACTTGTATGCCTTGTCAACTTGTTCATTTGTAGATAATATGCTGGCAAATTCCTTTTGTATATCGTCTACTGAAATCTCTGATGCATTACCCATTAAACCGTCAAATAATCCCACTGAAGTTATAACCTCCTTCAAGCTTTTTATTTTTTTACATATATGTTATTAACTTTTTACCATCTGGAAGCAGATCCTGGGGGGGATCTGCTCCTTTTTGCTTCATCTGGTATCTCTGGCAGTCTTGATAGTTTTTCTTACAGTATTTTTCTCGGTATATGTTGATCATAGAATCAGTTCTTATATGATTATAAATAGGACACCCGGAAAGGTATTTGCATCCTCTGGCAGAATCATCGTTTTCACTGCTTTCTAATCTGTCTGCAGTTTTTTCTTGCTGAATTTCAAGCAGTTCTTGATTTATATTAAAACTGGCGACAGTTTCTTCTAAATTGCTGGCGATATTTGCGAGTTCCTGGGTAGAGTCTGATACTTGCTGCAGAGTCAATGATATCTGCTCGTTAGAAGTTGAGAGATTCTGGGTTCCTTCGCTGGCCTGGCTGGCACCGGAAGCGATGTTTTCTATAATAGAGGTATTTTTTTCTACGGCTTCTTTTATTTGGTGCAGTGAAGAACCTGCGTTATTAGCAATTTCAACACCTTCATTCACTTCTGAGGTACCTTGATTCATTGCATTTACGGCCTGGTTTACCCCGTCCTGTATATGATTGATTAATTCTGTAATTTCATTTGCTGAATCGGATGTTTGTTCTGCAAGCTTGCGCACTTCTTCAGCTACTACGGCAAAGCCTTTCCCGTGTTCTCCTGCCCTTGCAGCCTCAATGGCAGCATTAAGTGCTAAAAGGTTGGTCTGGCTGGCTATATTGGTAATTGTCTCTATTATTTCACCGATTTGTTCGGATTGTTTACCCAGGTTTTGCACAGCAGCAGATACTTTTTCAGTACTTTCGGCAATCGAGTTCATTTTCTCTACAGTATTTTGTACAGCTTCGTTGCCCTTTTCTGCAACTTTATATGTTTCCCTGGATTCCCGGGATGCTTGACTGGAGTTTTCTGCGCTTTCGCTTGCAGCAGTAGCGACTTCGTTAGTAGTGCTAGAAATTTCTTCGACAGTTGCGCTTACTTCTTCAGTAGATGAGGCAATTTCTTGGCTGTAGGAACTCAGTTCTTCAGTTGAAGTTTTTATTTTACTGATAGCGTTATAAATATACTCTGTTAAATGGTTTACGGACTGACCGAGAGATTCCATTTCGTCACCTGTTTTTATATCAATATACTGTGCCAGGTTGCTGCTTTGATTGGTTATTCCTTCGATTCTACTATGTATTTTACGAAGATTTTTTAATATCAAACGATCGAGTAAAATAAGCATTATAATGGTAATAACAAGCAGGTTAATAAAAGATGTTGTATAAGTAAGTAGTAATCCTGACAGAAAATTAAACCTATCAAGCTGTAAGTTTATTAGATGTGCAATAGGTGAACTTATCACCAGGGCTAAAGTAACATAGATTATTATTTTTTTTCTTAAACCTGTCTTAAATGTCTCGCCTGTTTCATGATTTTTTGCAGGATCATTAGACATATTTTAACACATCCTTTTAAAAAAATTTAAAAAAGAAAATTTTACTAATAATTTCTTCAATAAAAAACAAACTTATCCTTTAATAAATTGGATAGTTTTATTTTATTTTTTCCGGGGGGATATGGTTATGACTCGGCCAACATGTTATTCCGGGCCGGCAGGTTCCGGGAAGACAACCGGGCTGGTGGAATATTATAAAAAGCTTGTAAATAGAGAGGTAAAAAGCAGCCGTATACTGGTTCTTGTAATGAACCGTACGCAAATAAACAAGTGGAGGAGTGAACTGCAGTTTGAAAAAAACGGTCCTATTTATATAATGACGTTTTTTGGCTGGGTTCAAAAAGAATTAACCAGGTTCTGGCCGCTTGTAGATGCAAAGCTCTCTAACGGCAGGCAATCTTCTGCTCCTTTATTTATGACTATTGAAACCTGTCATTACCTGGTTGAGCTGTTAATGGAAAAAGCTGCACCTGGTCTTGAAGAGGTGGTATCTCCGCCGCACAGGCTGGCAGCCCAGGTAATGGATAATATAGATAAATCCGCTGTTAACGGGGTTCCTATTTTGGAAGCAGCCCGGCATCTTCAGGGGGCATTTCCTGGGGATGAAGTGCGCGAGCGCAATTTTTCTATTATACATAAGATAATCAGCCAGTTTTACCATATCTGCCTGGAGAACAGGGTGTTTAATTACGGAATGGCAGTTGAGCTGTACTTGTATTATCTTCTCGAGGATCATTTTTACCAGGATTACGTTAGCGGTGAATTTGATTATTTCCTGGTTGATAATCTCGAAGAAACCAGGCCTGCGGCACAATATTTTATACGCTGGTTCATGGATAAAACTAAAGAAACACTGATGGCTTTTACAGAAGATGGGGGGCATGCCAGGTTTTTCGGAGCTGATCCTGATGGGGCCCGGGAATTGATGTCCCTGTGCCGTACATATAAAATAAAAGAATCTTTTACCTGTACTTCTAATATGCTGGAGTGGTCCGGGGTACTTGCCGAAAATATAACGGGATCGCTGCACAGCAGTATTTCTCCCGGCCATAGTATAAATACAATAAACGCTGAACTTCGCAGTGAGATGATCAGCGATACGGCCAGAGAAATATCAAGGCTGGTAAATGAGGGCATATCACCATATAGAATTGCTGTTATTGCACCGCATATTGATAAGGTACTGGAGTATGCCCTGGAGATGGAACTGCGCGGGGAAAATATCGGTATTGTTAATTTTACCCGCAGCAAAAGGCTTATAGATGAACCTTATGCCGTAGTATTAATAACTCTGGCCATACTTGCCCATCCTGAATGGGGGCTGCGCTTGAGGAAAAGTGATTTGCACGAGAGCATGTGCCACTTGCTACAGCTTGACCCTGTTCGCAGTTCTCTTCTTGTGAGTAACTGCGTGTCTTTGAAAAAACCGGAGCTTTTACCACTGGATGATATTACCCGGCGGCGCTGCGGTTACTATGCAGGTGAAAGCTATGATAAGCTTATTGACTGGTTAAATAATTATTGCCAAAAAGATTCTTTACCTGTTGATGCTTTTTTACAAAAAGCATTTGCAGATCTTATAGTACCACTGATACCGGGTACAGAGCAGGTGAATGCCTGCCGACAGATATTAAAATCAGCTTCACGTTTTTGTGAATTCAGCAAAGTGGCAGGGGATGCAATCTTAAAACTTGATAACTCGGAAACGCCGCTGCAGATAGGAAAAATGTTTATTGACATGGTTTTAAAAGGAACCATATCTGCGGAGAGGTTAGAAGGGAATGAAATTCCTGAAGATGCAGTTATACTGGCAACACCGTATGCATTTTTGTTAAGCCAGAGGGATGCTGATTACCAGTTCTGGTTGGATGTTTACAGCAGCGGGTGGTTTCCCGGTGATGCCAAGGAATTGTCCAACCCTCACGTTTTTTCCAGGCAGTGGAACGGTGGGACATGGTCAGATGGCCAAGATGTGCTGCTTAAAAAATACAACTGTGCCTGTACTGTACGTGCGCTGGCCAGGAAAATAAAGAAGGGACTTGTGCTGGCTGCAAGCAATTACAATACCAGGGGGTTTGAGCAGGAAGGCCCACTTTTGGAGCATATATTAAATGTTTCGGGGGGTGACAGAATTGGTGATCAGTAATTTAAGGCCGGGACAAAAAGAAGCAGCAGATTACAGGGGGGGCTACTTAGCTGTTCCGGCAGTCCCCGGGGCGGGAAAAACTTCTGTACTGGCTTACCTGGGAGCGGAATTATTGTCTTCATCTGCAGTAGGCAGCGGTAAGCTCCTGGTGGTAACATATCTGAATTCTTCTGTTGCTTCTTTTAGAAAAAAGATAAAGCAAGAACTTGAAGCCAGGGGAAAAAGTAACCTGGGGCACAAGTTTGAAGTAAGGACCATCCATTCCCTGGCAGCAAAAATTGTTCGCGAAAGGCCTGATATTCTGCAGGTGTCTGACGAAGTTCCGGTCGTTGACGGTGATTGGAGTACCAGGCTTATAAGGCAGCTGCTACGCCAGTGGTTAAGTGATACCGATAACTGGGAAGCATGGGTTTCGGTGGTTCAGGAAAAATACAGGAAGAATAAATATACAGGTCGAAACTGGTTTAACAATACTGTGAACTTGATGGAGCAGGCAGTCAAATATTTTAAAGCTCACAAGTTAAGGCATGATTATTTGCAGCATTATCTTGTATCTCTGCCTGCAGAATCATACCTGCGGTGGGCCATTGAAATCTACGGAATTTACGAGTCTGAGTTGAAACAGCGTGGATTATGTGATTTTGATGATTTAATTTTATTTGCCCTTGATCTTATGAATACAGACAGCGATCTACTGGAACGCCTGCGCAGCAGGTGGACATATATTTTTGAAGACGAGGCTCAGGATTCTACCCCTCTGCAGGAAGAAATGCTGCTCCTGCTTGCCGGGGAAAATGGGAATATTGTACGTGTGGGGGATACTAACCAGTCTATTTCCAGTACTTTTACAGCTGCTGACCCGGAACTTTTTAAAAAGTTCTGTGCTGAGATGAAAAAACAGGGCAAAGTACAGCCGTTATCTTACTCTAGCCGGAGCACGCCTGAAATAATAAATATTGCTAATACGCTGGTTGATTGGGTTAGAATTGAACATCCTGACAGTCAGTGCAAAGAAGCACTTGCCGGGCAGCATATAAGTGCTGTCCCGCATGGGGTGCCCGGGCCCGGCAATCCTGAAAACCCGTCAATTGCAGGTGCGCTTATTGCAAGGCATAATAACCCGGACAGGGAGCAAAAAGATGTTTGTGCGCGTGTTAAGGAGTACCTGGAGCGTGAGAAAGAAGGAAAGGCGGCCATTTTAACCCGCAATAATTTTACTATAGATAAAATAGTGGAAGAGTTGGAAAACATGGGTGTACCTTATCGAGTTATAAATAGCGGTGCAAGAGAGGTAAAGAACACGTTGAGGGCATTGTGTGCGTGTGTAGACTTTATAGTAAACCCGCATGACGGCGACAGGTTAAATAGTGCTCTTAAGCTTGCCCTGGTACCCGGTTTAAAAGAGGCCCAGGAATTGGTAGAGTTTTTATCTAACTCGAAAGTAGAACAGTTGATTTACCCGCAGCCCGGTGAGCCGTTGGAAAGAGTGGTGCCGGGGGAGATTCTCGCGCATGAATTGTGGCCCGACATTTTAAGCGCCCTAGAAGAAGTAAGAAAGTGGCTTGGTGCTTCTCGCCTGCCGCCCGAATCCCTGGTTATGTATCTTGCCGAAGAACTCGGGCTGGAAGGCGATGACATGGCTATGGCCCAGCGTCTTGCTCAGGAATTTCAGGTCAGGGCAGGAAGAGATCCCCGGGCCCGGCTGGTTGATCTGGTCGAAGAGGTTAAAAAGAATGACAGGGCTTTCAATTATTTTATAAAAGTACTAAATGACCGTGCAGGTTTTGAGCCGGGCCCGGGGGAGGTTACGCTATCTACATGTCACAGCGCCAAGGGCCTTGAGTGGGACGCTGTTTTTGCCGTGGGAATGAGTAATATAAATTTTCCTACAACCATGCAGGACCCTGTAAAAGTGGAAAAAAATTATTTAAAAGAAGACGCTGTAAACCCGGAAGCTATGATAAAGGCCGAACTGGAAGCCCTGGAAAACGGATATACCTTTGATAATGAAAAAGCCAGGGAGATAGCTAAAGCAGCTGCCGTGAACGAGCATTTAAGGCTTCTTTACGTTACTATAACCAGGGCTGAAAAATACCTGAGGCTGATTTTCGGGACAAGGGAAAATTATATCTGCAAGGCTCTTTATTCTTTACATAATAAGGGGGTATTAAAATACCATGAGCCTGCTGGACGATGAATTTTATTTCAGCCAGTCGTCTCTTCATGCTTATAAAACGTGCCCGTTAAAGTTCAGGCTGCGGTATATTGACGGGCTGTATTGGCCGGTGGAGTGCGACAGTGCTCTTAAACTTTCCTCGGAAATAGGTAGAACTTTTCACCTGGCGGCACAGAGGTATTTCCTCGGTATACCTCCTGGTTTTCCCGGCGGGGAAATGGGGAAGATGATACAGGATTGGTACAATAATCTGACATCTTGCTTCTCCAGGGAAATAGGTACATGGATGCCGGAAATTTCTCTAAAATTAAATCGTTCTTCGCTGCACCTCGCGGCAACTTATGATGCGGTATATTTACCCGGGGACAGCGGTACAGTAACTATTCTGGACTGGAAAACAGGTCAGGTTCCTCCCAGGTGGAAGACCCTGCGCAGTGCTATGCAGACCATGGTTTATCGCTATTTAATGGTAGAAGCAGGAGAAGCAGTGACCGGATACCCTGTTTCTCCAGGGGGAGTAGAAGTCATATACTGGAACCCGCGTTTTCCCGATACCAGGGTGGTTATTAAGTACAGTGATGAAGATTATTACCAGGATAAAAGAGTGCTGGAAGAACTGGTACAGGAAATAAAAAATTGCAAATACAATGACTTTGTTTCTGTTGAAGATCCTAAAGTATGCTCTAACTGCGAGTACAGGATGATGTGCAGGGGCATGGAGCCGGAAAAAAAGGAAGAATACGAGGATGACGAGCTTAACATCAGCAGCTGGGACGATGTCCCGGAAATATCTTATTAATTAGTTAAGAGGTGCTCAATGACTTTTGATGATTTCTTGGAAAAGTGCGGTTGTTCCCGCCGTGCGGCAGAAGTTCTCTGGAAGCGGGGGATAAAAACCCCCGAAGAGGCCCGGGCCCTTCTTTATCCCCTGGAATACAAGGCAGTTCCGCCTAAAGATATACCTTATATAGATACGGCAGTTGATGTGATAAAAAATTCGCTTGAAAAGGGAGATCCGGCATGTATCTTCGGTGATTATGATGTAGACGGTGTTACTGCTGCCGCTGTTTTAGTAGAAGCTTTCCGGCATGTTGGTTTCGATGCATCATATTATCTGCCAGACAGGTTCAGTGAAGGCTACGGCATAAGTTCCCGGGCAGTTGAAAAACTGGCTGACAGGGGAATAAAGCTTATAGTAACCTGTGATAACGGTATTACTGCTAACGAGGCAGTAGAGCGGGCCAGGGAATGCGGGCTTACAATAGTAGTAACTGACCATCATCTTCCCGGTAATAAAATTCCTCCCGCAGATGCACTACTAAACCCCAAGTTTTTACCGGATGGGCATCCCGCACGTATGCTTTCCGGGGCAGCAGTCGCTTATCTTCTGGCTAAAGAATTAACTGCTGCATACGACACCCCTCTTCCTGAAGGTGCTTTTCTTGATATTGTATCTCTTTCTATCATTGCCGATGCTGTACCCCTGCTGGATGATAATCGCTACTGGCTGGTAAAGGGGCTGCCTTACCTGTGGTTAACTTCCAGGCCCGGACTTCAGTCCCTTTTTAAGCTGGCAGGTATTGATACTGAAAATGCTGCCGAGGGAGACCTGGCTTTCCAGGTAACGCCAAGGCTGAATGCAGCAGGGAGGGTGAGTCATGCCAACCTTGCCCTGGAACTCCTTCTCTGCAGGCAGAAAGATAAAGCTGAAGAGCTTGCGCTGGAGCTGGACAGGCAAAACCAGCAGAGAAAAGATATTACTGCTGGTATAATTCAAGAAGCTGCAGCCAGGGTGGATAAAAATTGCCGTGCCGTGGTACTATACGACCCGCTGTGGCATGAAGGTATTATGGGTATAGCGGCCGGGAAACTGGCCGAGATGTTTGATAAACCTGCATTTCTTATGACAAAGAAACAAAGTGGTATAGTGGCAGGCAGCGCCAGGTCCGCCGGTGGTATTGATGTCTACAGGGCACTGGAGATGTGCAGCTGCTGCCTGGCAGGTTTTGGCGGGCACGTGGAGGCAGCCGGTTTTCAATTGGAAGAAGAAAATATTGCCGATTTAAAGAAAGCGCTTGATGAGGCTGCCGGGGATATGTCCGGGGAAGAGGCTGCTTCCTACCAGGTTGATCTGTGCCTGGATGCTTCTGAGATAAACATGCCGTTATACCGGGAACTGCGGGAGCTTGCCCCGTTTGGTGAAAGCAATCCCTCGCCTCTTTGCTTTACCAAAGATCTTTCCATTTTATCACAGAGATTAATTGGAAATGAACAACATACCCGGTTAGTGCTGGGAAAAGAAAATATTACATTACCTGCTTTATGGTGGTTTAACAGTTGTAAAATAAACAAGGAATTAAAGAACGTTATATATACACTGGATATCAACAAGTATAATAATTACGAATCTATTTATTTAAACATAGTAGATGTAAATTATTCAGATAACCAGGTGGTTGCTGAAAAAAATCTGGAGGTAGCAGATAGAAGAGAAAGTGACATAACCACAGAACATCTGGACTGTTTGGCTGGAGAATTCCCCGAAGCATTGATTTACGGAGAAGGCGCAAATTTTAAAAAAATGTGCTCGCAGGATATTTTAAGCCGGGTTATTGACCGTTATACTGCTTGCCGGGCCCGCCAGTTAATACTGGCTGTTTCCCCACCGTCAGCCTTAGTACTGGAAGAAATGCTGGCATTAGTAAACCCGGAGCTGCTGGTACTGGGTTTTGCACCGGGTGCTAATTCTCTACAATCCTTTATTACCTTGATGCAGGGGATGTTAAAATACACTTTCAATAATTTAAACGGGCGCACTACTGTAAAAGTTCTTGCAGCAGCTTCAGGAGAATTGGAAGAGTTAGTATCTGCAGCGCTCAAATTTATCTCTGCTAAAACGGGGATGCAGATTTATTTTACTGAGAATACCGTGTATTTACTTAACTCTGATGTTCCGGTTAAAGAGGGAAGAAAAGAAGTTAATCAATTAGAGGAAGAGCTGAGATTTTTAATTAACAGCTCAAATTCTTTTAGAAGATACTTATACAACTGCAGCTGCAGTGAGTTTAGCAATACCTTTATATTAAGTTCCTGCTAAAAATTAAAAACAAAAAGAAGATCAATTAACTTAATGAAATCTTTTACCATATAATGTACTAAATTTTGTTAAGGAGAGAAAACTCCTATGTTTGCACATCAAAATTTAGGTGCATTTTTGGCGAGGGTTTGCGTTCAGACATATGTTCAATATTTTACTGCCGGTTATTTTTTAATTCCCCCTGGATACCGGCTGTTAGGTAATTTCCAGACTGTAATACACGGCTCAACCGAGTGGTTCGGCTACATCATAGAATCTTCCAGTGATATTATTGTTGCATTTAGAGGTACTTTGACCCCGGATGAGTGGACTTACGATTTTTTTTATCCCCAGAAGCAGTATTACTTTGTCCCGTGCGCGGGTAATGTTCATGCTGGTTTTCTTTCTATATACGTGACCTGCAGGAATAAAGTATTGAGTGTTCTCCGCCGGGTTTCAGCGTCCAAAAAGTTGTATATTACCGGGCACAGCCTGGGAGGGGCCCTTGCTTTAATCAGCGCGCCTGATATAGCTGTAAATACAAATTTTAGACAGCCAGTTGTGGTTACTTTCGGGGCCCCCAGGGTTGGTGATCCTGGATTTGCTGTAACATACAATAAGGTTATTAATTCCAGTTTTAGAATTGTAAATACCCACGATACCGTACCCAGGGTACCGTTTAAAGTTATCATAGCGCCGGGTTCAAACATTATTTATTTTTACCGGCATGTAAAAAAAGCTTTAAAGATATCATTTCAAACCGAGAGTATAAGGGGAAACCACAACATATTAAATTACCTGAAGCATCTTAAAAAAGTTAACGCGAATATAAGTTCAAAAAATGCGACAGCTCAGCCCATGTTTCAAAAACTCTACAATAGAAC
The DNA here is from genome assembly GCA_021736985.1 of Clostridiales bacterium. Taxonomy (GTDB): domain Bacteria; phylum Bacillota; class Desulfotomaculia; order Desulfotomaculales; family VENG01; genus JAIPEW01. Next base: position 11,123 of record JAIPEW010000009.1, read on the forward strand.
GGATAAGCGTCGTTTTTTTATATCTGTTATTAGCAAAAACTCGTAAACGTTTAATTAGAGTAACATACCGGCATTATTTTCTATACAATGTATAAATACGTTGTATAGAAAGGAGTGTACGGCTTGTTAGACCTGGGATTGGAGAGTAAAGCTAAGACAGAGGAAACTGTTAATGGTTTAAATCTCTACCTGGCAAACTTGAATGTACTTTATGTAAAATTGCACAACTTTCATTGGAATGTTGTGGGGTTTAATTTTTTTGAAATGCATGAAAAACTTCAGGAATTATATGAATTTGTAGCTTTAGAATTAGACCGTATAGCAGAGAGAATTTTAATGCTTGGTTATAAACCAGTTGCCAGTTTAGAAGGGGCTTTAAGACTTACTACATTAAAAGAAGCTCCAAGTGTTGATTTTTCTTCAGTTAATGTTGCACGCGCTGTTATCCATGATTTCACCGAGGTTGTTAAACAGATAAGAAAGCTTGCTGCACTGGCAGGAGAAAACAATGATGAATATACAATTGTACTGCTGGGAGATGCAATAGGATTTTATGAGAAAAATATCTGGATGTTCCGTGCATATTTAACCCCGGTTAAATAAAGCAGGAATAATACATTAAAAATTGGGCCCCGGTTTATCAAACCGGGGTTTTTTACGTGCAATAAGTTGGTGACAGGCACCAACTTATTGCACGTAAGCTTTAATTATAATGTAATATTTTTTAGTAAAACATAACAGTAACTATTGAGTAAAGAAGGAGTTGCCGTGTTTAATCCAACAGCCGTTTACATGGAAAAAGGAGCTGAAGAGTATTATCTTGGGAAGTTACTTTTAGATCGTTACAGGCAAATGGACAAGCCTATTATTACAGTAGATGACCATAATAAGATACCGCAGCTGCGCAACTTACCGGACCGTGATTTTATTAAGTTAAAGAGATATTTAATAATCGGTATCAGAAAATCTGTGCGCCTGGTTAAAAACGAGCGCTCTGCTGACTGGATAGTACCTTTTACATCGTCAGGTTGTTCTGCCTACTGCTTGTACTGCTATTTAAATTGTACTTTTTTTAAAAATTCCTACCTCAGGGTATTTGTAAACAGGGAAGATATCTGGAAATCCATTGCGAGAAAACATGAACGGCTTGATGAAGAAGCTCTTTTTGAAATTGGTTCCAACAGCGACATGGTTCTAGAAGACTGTGTAACTGGAAATCTCCAGTGGGCAATAGAAAAGTTTGCCGGGTTAAGAAAAGGAAGGGCAACTTTTGCTACCAAGTTTGCAGGTGTAGATAAACTGCTGTCGCTGGACCACCGCGGTAAAACTCAGGCAAGAATAAGCGTTAATCCCGCTGATATTGTAAAGAGAGTTGAGATAGGTACTTCATCCCTGGAGGAAAGGGTAAAAGCAGCAAACAAGCTTTATCACAGCGGGTATAAAGTAGGAATTAATATTGCCCCGGTTATACTGGTCGAAGACTGGGAGAAAAAGTACAGCGATATGTTTGATTATCTTGAGAGCAGCCTGGCAAGAGGGCTTAAAAAAAAGCTGTTTTTTGAAGTTATATTCATGACATATGGACTCGCTAATGAAAAAATCCTGGCAGAAGCCATGCCTAATGCAGTTAATCTTTTAGACCGGAATATAATGAAACCAAAAGGTAGGGGAAAATACTGCTATAAGAAAGAGGTTAAATTAGGAGCAGAAAAAATTATTAAAGATGAAATCAAGCATAAGTTTCCCGGGGCTTCAATTAGCTATATTTGTTAGATTGCCGTTTTTTATTTTTTTTTATTCCTCTTAATTTTATTATCTTTTTTAGGAATTGCTTTGATTATAGTTAAGCATACTAAAACTGGATGCAGGATTGGAAGGTTGTTAATGAGAGATCAAAAGTTAACCGTAGATATTTTAACTCCTGAGTCAGTTACAGAAAAGGCTGAAAGTGTAGGAGTAAAAAAAGCTAAGTACCCGGTAAGAACAACATTAATGCTGGGGATTTTAGCTGGTGCTTTTATAGCACTGGCAGGGGAATTTTATACAATGACAATTTTCCAGTCTGAGCTTGGTTACAGTACAACCAAGCTGCTGGGCGGGCTGGTTTTTTCTATGGGTTTAATCTTAGTTGTTATTACCTCGGCAGAATTGTTTACTGGCAATACACTGCTGGTAATAGCTTATATGACTCGTAAGATTACCCTGGGAGATTTGCTGCAAAATTGGTTTCTTGTATATATAGGAAATTTCATAGGTGCATTTGGTGTAGTCCTGTTAATCTTTTTATCGGGGCAGGGTGATCTGGTTAACCAGTCTTTTGCAGTACAGTCTGTAAAAATTGGAGTAAATAAGGTCAGCACGGATTTTTTTACCAATTTAGTAAGGGGGGTACTGGCAAATACACTGGTTGTTCTGGCGGTCTGGCTCAGTTACAGCGGCCGTACATTAACTGATAAGCTGCTGGCGGTAATATTTCCTATAACAGCTTTCGTGGCTTCAGGTTTTGAACACAGTATTGCTAACATGTATTTTATACCCATGGCACTGTTGTTTAATACATCTCAAACAGTGCAGCAGGCAGCATCATCTTCTATTCCAGGTATTAATATTTCTATGTTAACTGTACCGAATTCAATAATAAATAATTTTATACCGGTTACAATAGGAAATATTATAGGTGGAGGTATATTTGTTGGTCTTGCTTACTGGTTTGTTTATTTGTATAAGCGGGAGGGGGGGAAATAGTTGCAAAGTGATGTGGAAAATTTAATACAGAAATACCGGGAGATTCCAGGAGGGCTTGTTCCTTTGCTGCAGGAGACCCAGGAAGAAGTAGGGTATCTTCCACGTGAAGTCCTGGAGAAAATAGCTTCAGGACTGAACTTATCTCTGGCAAAAGTAGTAGGAGTGGCAACATTTTATCACCAGTTTTATTTACAGCCCCGGGGGAAAAATATAATCAGGGTTTGCATGGGAACTGCCTGCCATGTCAGGGGTGCATCAGATATACTGGCTGCTTTTGAAAAAGAATTGAATATTGAAGTAGGTGAAACTACACTGGATCAAAACTTTACTTTAGAAGAGGTTGCTTGTATAGGAGCATGCAGTCTTGCCCCTGTTATTTCAATTAATGATAACACTCATGGCAAGTTGGTTGCTGGCAAGATTCCTGAATTACTAGGTAAATATGAAAAGGCGGTATTACATTGAAAAAAGAGATTCTGGTTTGCCAGGGGAGTGCCTGTGTTTCGTCACAGTCGCGGGATGTTTATGATGCCCTTGAAAGCGAGTTAAAAGTAAGAGGTTTGGAGGAAAAATATAGTTTGAAGCCTACCGGTTGCCACGGTTTTTGTGAGCAGGGCCCAATAGTATTAATTGAACCGGAAGGTTATTTTTACTGCCAGGTTAAAGATAAGCAGGTTCCTAAATTAGTAGACTGCCTGCAGGAGGGCAGTGTATACGAAGAGCTGTTATACAAAAGTTCTGAGACACAGGAACCTTTGAAAACAAGGAATGAAATACCTTTTTATCAAAAGCAAAAACGGCTGGTGCTTCAAAATTGCGGGTTAATAGATCCCGAGAGTATTGATGATTACATAAATAGCGGTGGGTACAGTAGTTTACAGAAAGTACTCAGTATGGAACCGGATGAAGTCATTAAAGAAGTCAAAGACTCCGGGGTGAGGGGAAGGGGCGGTGGTGGTTTTCCTACCGGTGATAAGTGGTACTACGGGCGCCAACCGCAGGCAGACAAAAAATATATTATTTGTAATGCTGAAGAAAGTGATCCCGGGGCTTTTATCGATAGGAGTATATTAGAATGTGATCCTCACCGGGTATTAGAAGGTATGTTGACAGCAGGTTATGCAATCGGTGCGTGCGAAGGTTTTGTCTATATCAGGTCGGAGTACCCGCTGGCTGTTAAAAGAATATATTCAGCTATTAGTCAAGCTCTTGAAAAAGGATATCTGGGCAAAAATATTATGAACAGTGGTTTTGATTTTGATGTTCAAATTAAGCAGGGTGCCGGAGCTTTTGTATGTGGTGAAGAAACTGCCTTGATTGAATCAATACAGGGCAACAGTGGTATGCCAAGACCGCGCCCTCCTTATCCGGCAGAGAAAGGGTTGTGGGATCGGCCTACAATTGTAAATAATGTAGAAACACTGTCCAACATTCCAATTATATTTGATAAAGGTGCTTCACAGTATGCCCGGATTGGCACACAGCAAAGTAAAGGGACTAAAATTTTTGCTTTAACAGGTAAGATTAGACATACAGGGTTGGTTGAAGTACCTATGGGTATTACATTAAGAGAAATAATATTTGAAATAGGCGGGGGTATAAAAGATGATAAAAAGTTTAAAGCTGTTCAAATAGGTGGGCCCTCCGGCGGGTGTTTATCTGAAGGATACCTGGATTTTCCAGTGGATTACGATTCGCTGATTGATGCTGGTGCCATGATGGGGTCCGGGGGGCTGGTAGTATTAGATGAAAGTACCTGTATTGTGGAATTGGCCAGGTATTTTCTTTCTTTTACCAGGATGGAAGCCTGCGGTAAATGTACTCCCTGCCGGGAAGGGAATACCAGGCTGCTGGAAATATTGCAGAGGATTATAGAAGGCGAAGGAAAAATGGAAGACCTGGACCGGCTGGAGACATTAAGCCGCAATATTATAGATACTTCTCTTTGCGGGCTGGGACAGTCAGCACCTAACCCGGTACTTACAACTTTACAAAACTTCCGTGGGGAATATGAAAAACATGTTAAAGAAAGGAAATGTCCAGCCGGTGTTTGCCAGGCACTTTTATCTTATAAAATTATACAGGAAAATTGTAAGGGGTGCGGTATATGTATGAAACATTGCCCTGCAGGGGCTATAACTGGAGAAAAAAATCAACCGCATAATATTGATGCTGATGTTTGTGCCAAGTGCGGTGAATGTGTAGATAAGTGCCCGTTTGGTGCTATTGTGCCAGGTTAGGAGATGAAATGGTGGATAAGGTAAAGGTTAATATAAATGGGAATGATTATTTTGTACCTGAGAATTATACTATCTTAAAAGCAGCTGAAGAAAACGGCATTGATATTCCCACGTTGTGTTACGAGGAAGGACTCCCTATAACTGGTGCTTGCCGTATGTGTGTAGTGGAGGTGAGGGGTGCCCGTAAACTTATGGCAGCCTGTGCTACTCAGGTTAGTGACGGCATGGAAGTTTTAACTGAATCAGAGCGGGTAGTAGAAGCCCGCAGAGAGATACTCAGACTCTTAATAGCCAATCACGACTTGCGCTGTCTTACCTGTGAGCGAAACGGGGATTGCCGCCTGCAGGATTACTGCTATCGCTACAAGGTAGAAGATACTCCTTACAAGGGTGAAGTGAAAGATTTTAAAATTATAACAGATAATCCTTTTTTTATACGGGATTATAGCAAGTGTATCAAGTGCGGCAAGTGCGTTTCAATTTGTGCCGAAGTAAACGGGGCCCATGTATATGAATTTATAAATCGTGGGTTTGATACAAAGGTTACATCTGCTTTTGATGACCCGCTGCCGGAAACAACCTGCACGTTTTGCGGCATGTGCATTAATGTTTGCCCTGTAGCAGCCCTGGTAGAGAAATCAACTCTGTGGAAAGGGCGCCCGTGGGAGGTTAAAAAAGTTACTACTACCTGCTCTTACTGTGGGGTAGGCTGCCAGCTGAAATTAAAAGTAAAAGACAACACCATTATCGGGGTAGCTGCAGATAAATCTGGTTCAAATCTAGGTCACCTATGCAGTAAAGGGCAGTTTGGTTGGGATTACGTACACTCAAAAGATAGGTTAACTCACCCCCTGATTAAAAGAGAAGGTGAATTTGTCAGGGTTACCTGGGAAGAAGCGCTGAATTATATTGCTGGCAGGTTTAAAGATATATTAAGCCAGTGGGGTGGGCGAGCGCTCGCAGGATTGAGTTCTGCTAAATGTACAAACGAAGAGAATTATTTATTTCAGAAATTTATGCGCGTGGTGCTCCAAACCAATAACATTGATCATTGTGCCCGGCTCTGACATAGTTCAACGGTTGCCGGTCTGGCAACAGCATTTGGAAGCGGTGCAATGACAAATTCAATGAATGAAATATTAGAAACGGATGTAATGTTTGCAATAGGAACAAATACAACCGAGGCTCATCCAGTTACAGGTTACAGGATAAAACAGGCTGTACGAAACGGCAAGAAATTAATAGTAGCTGATCCCCGAAAAATAGAATTGGTTAAGTATGCAGATTTATGGCTTTGTCATCGCCCGGGAACAGATATTGCTCTTTTAAACGGGCTTGCCCATGTAATATTGCGCGATGGTTTATGGGACGAGGAGTTTGTAAATGAGCATGGCGAGGGTTTTGAAGAATTTAAGAGTGCGGTGGAAAAATATACACCCGAGCGGGCAGCAGAAATAACCGGCGTGGATGCAGAGTTAATCGAGCAAGCTGCACACATGTACGGCAGTGCTGAAAAAGCAACTATTATCTATGCTATGGGTATTACACAGCATACCACCGGTACTAATAATGTTATGGCGATAGCCAACCTTTCTATATTAACCGGTAATGTCGGGAAAAGAGGGACCGGGGTAGCCCCCTTGAGGGGTCAGAATAATGTCCAAGGAGCCTGCGACATGGGATGCCTGCCCAATTATTATGCTTCTTACCAGAAAGTGGATGATAAAGAGATAAACAACAAATTTGAACAGGCCTGGAATGTTGCTCTTCCCAAAGAGCCCGGGCTGACTGTTACAGAAATGATTGATTCTGTTTATCGGGGAAAACTTAAAGGGATGTATATAATGGGGGAAAATCCCATGTTGTCTGATCCGGACAGTAATAAAGTAAAAAAAAGCTTGCAAGCATTGGAATTTCTAGTAGTTCAGGATATATTTTTAACTGAAACAGCCCGGTTTGCAGAAGTAGTACTGCCTGCTGTAACTTCTGTAGAAAAAGAAGGCACTTTTACAAATACGGAAAGGCGGATTCAAAGAGTCAGGCAGGCAATTAAAACTGAAAGCGAAGCAAAGCCTGACTGGCAAATTATAATTGATTTGGCAAATAAAATGAATTATTCCTGGGAATATCCAGGGGGGCCGGAACAGGTGATGGAGGAGATAGCTAAGCTGTCTCCCCTTTACGGGGGAATAAGCTATTCCAGGTTGGAGAAAGGTGGTATACAATGGCCCTGTCCAACAAGGAATCATCCTGGAACCATGTATCTTCATGCAGATGGATTTACCAGGGATAAAGGTAAGTTTCACAGTGTGGAATATCTCCCGCCGGCAGAAGAACCGGATGAGGAATACCCGTTAATGCTGTCTACTGGGAGAATGCTGTATCATTTTCATACCGGTACTATGAGCAGGCGTTCACAAATGGAAGAATTAAGGTCTGAAGAGTTAATGATGATGCATCCTGCAGATGCCAGGGAAAACAGTATAAAAGATGAGGACAGGGTGCAGGTGGAGTCCAGGCGCGGAAAAGTATCAACTAAAGTACAGGTAACTGATCATGTTCCCATGGGAGTTGTTTTTATGACCTTCCATTACAGGGAGACTCCAACCAATAATTTAACCATTGCTGCTGTTGATCCCATATGTAAAATTCCCGAGTTAAAAGTTTGTGCCGTAAGGGTAAATAAAGCAGGTGCATAATAAATTTTATTATAAAAAAGTGTAAAGTAAGAAGCCCGGGATTTATTCCGGGCTTCTTACTTAAGCGCTCATATTTTCACAATTTATTGTTATTAAACATAAACTAGTAAAAAATGTATGAAAGGAGGTAAAACAATGTCCGGTACTGAGAGTTATGAAAGGCAACACGGAATGGTCCTGGTGGACCGGTTGTATAATTGTATAGATAGAAATGTAACTGTTAATTTAATGGATGGTACAATTATAAGGGGGCGACTGGCTTCTGTCGGTCGAGATTACATTGAAGTACGCAGGCAGCAAGACGGCTCCATGCAGAAAGTATTAATTCCACTGAGTTCAATAAGAAGTATTGTGGGGCCCGCAACAGAAATGCAAATGAGCGATATGTCTTAAATTAATACCCTTCCTCCGGGTAAGGTGGAAGGGTATTTTATATTGCTCTGTAACTCAAACACCAAATACATGTTCACCTATGCGCATGGTTATGTTTCTGCTCCATATCCACTGGCTTGAAGATTTGACCGGGTTCCAGTAATACAGGCATCCGTAGGTTGGGTCCCAACCTGCTATGGACTGCTGTGCTGCCAGGTATGATTCTTTTTCTGGAACCCGGTTATATTGCCCGTTAGATACTGCTTCAAAAGCCAGGTACTGGTAGATTACTCCTGGTATCGTATCAGGAAAAGCAGCACTTTGAACCCGGTTCATTATAACTGCACCTACTGCTACTTTGCCCAGGTAAGGTTCGCCCCTTGCTTCTCCGGATATTACTTTTGCTAATAAATAAGTTTTATCCTGGTATGACCTGCTTGCATTGTATCCTGTACTTGTAGAAGTGACTTGTGGTCCTGCTGAATATCCCAGTGCAGACCACGTGCTGCTGCCGGTAACTCCGTCGACAGTAAGGCCGTTTTTTCCCTGGAATTCCCTGACGGCCTGGGCAGTCCGGTAGCCGTAGATACCGTCTACGGTCCCGTCATAATATCCCCACTGAGAAAGTTTCTGCTGAACCTTGACAACATCATTTCCCCTGCTGTTCCAGTATAAAGTGGAAACATTTTGTTTTTTTTCAGCAGCATAGCCAAGCGCGGACCATGTGCTGGTGCCTGTGATTCCGTCGACAGCAAGGCCGTTTTTTCTTTGAAACTCTCTTACAGCCTGGGCAGTTCGATAGCCGTAGATACCGTCTACAGTCCCGTCATAATATCCCCACTGGGAAAGTTTTTGCTGAACCTTGACAACATCATTTCCCCTGTTTCCTAAGTACAGTGTGTTGTCCTGGGCTTGAACGTAATTTACCTGCAGCGATAAAATGAAAATTATAATGGCCGGTATAATTAGAACATGTTTTATTACCGTGTTGCCCAATATTTTAGACTCCTTTTGCTGAACTGTTTCTGTAAAGCTGTGCTTTAAATTTTATGTTTACCTGTTTATATATATATTAAACTATTATTTTAATAACACGGTTTATTTTTTCTCTTGCACCAGAATACTTCTTTCAATATTTTTATTCCTTCTGGTTTTAAATCTAATATACCCTTGTGCTGCAGTGTCTCTATCCTTTTCCTGGCCATGCCGGTAGGCATGGCCAGGTTATACGCGATATCTTCTAAATACGGGAGCCTGTCGTTATCCACTATGAACCATAGTATGCTCTTATAAATGTTATAATCAATCAAGGTCATTCAGGGAACCCCTTTCAGAACATGTGTTTTGTAATATTATAATAGGGTACGCATGTTCGTGTCAATAAAGGAGTTATGTCATTTTTATCATTTAGTTAAATTAAAATCCTTTACCGCTACCCGTATCTGCAGTTAACTGACAGGGTGAAACGGTAAATTTTCAAGTGAGACTAAAAAATATTTTTGGGGATGCTACATATGAGTTGTTCCATAAAAGTTGTTCATAACTGATCTTGTAGTCATGTCATTCATAGTCGGGAGTTGGTAAAATCCACGCTGGTTCATGTATTGCCATACCTCGTAGGCCTGTTCTGCGCAATTATTGGAGCTTTGCTGGACCAGGCCGCGCAATTCAGGGTTAGCAAATTCTAAAGCTGCAGACATCTTGTGTTTTGCTGAAGACTTATGCCACTGGAGTATGCTGCTAGCGATGTCGCAATCTTCCATTTGATTAACAGAAGTATTCGGTGTCTGCTGGCTTGGATTATCTATACCGTAAACAGGGGTTGTATTCTTTGTCATTTGATAAGGCATAGCTTCTGTTATGCTGCTCTGATTGGCTGCCTGTACCAGGTCATTGTATTCCTGGGTCATAAAGTGGATGTGGTTGTCCAGTATGGACTGGAGTTGAGGATCTTTTGTGTATGAACGATATAGTTGAAAATTGTTAATTGTATTTATGGTGTTTGACAGAGTTTCGTTAAGTTCCATTACTTCATGGGCGCCGTAAGAAGCTGCCATATATAAAAAAACCTCCTTAATAATAGACTTTTTGTATTATTAACTATTTTTATATTAATAATGCACATTTTTTTTGATAAAATTATTATATTACTGTAATTTAAGTAAGAGGTTTTAGCCAGGAGATGTTTATGAAAGCAAAAGAATCACAAAAACAGGGATTGTACTATAACTTAATACTTATCTTTTTGTCTGCATTTTTCGTGTTTGTGAACTTTTATACATCATTAACTGTTGTCCCCCTTTATGTGCTTCATCTCGGGGGAAACGTTTTTTTTGCAGGATTGCAGGGTGCTGTTTTTTATATAGCAGGAATAATTCTTAGAATCTATTTTGGGCCCCTGGCGGACAAAAAAGGCAGAAAGCTGCCGCTTTTAATAGGCGCGTTTGTTTTTGCAACATCTTCTTTAATGTTCGCAGCGGTGTCAAACTGCTGGTTATTAATTCTGATAAGAGTCTACCAGGGAATAGCACTGGCAGCCTTTTTATCCAGTGCAAGTTCTCTTGTGGCAGATATAGTTCCTCCAGAAAAAACGGGGATTTACCTGGGATTATACCGTTTAATTTTAAGCCTGTCCCTTTTAATTGGCCCTGCTGCAGCTCAAGTAATAATAGATTATTATAGTTTTGACAGCTGGTTTTTAATAAGTTTTTTTACTGGTTTAATTTCTTTTATTTTAATTATGTTTATAAAAACTGTTCCATGCTCATACAGTGGTTTTAGTATGTATAAAAATATGTCCCTGGCAATTAAAGATAAAAAACTCTGGCTTGCTTACTGGGGAGTATTTTTAATATCTACTGGATACGGGGGAATTTTAAACTTTGTGACTATATATATCTCGCAGTCTATGGAAGCAGTTAACCCGGGGATATATTTCACGTATTTTGCCCTTGCAGGGATAGCAGGTAATCTTGCTGCTGGTTACTTATCCGACCGGTTAGGTCGCAATGTAGTAGTATGGCCCCTGGTTATGCTTCTGGCACTGGGATCAATTGTTTTATATTTTTTACCTTACGGCTCGCCTGTTTTGATTATCAGCAGTTCATTAGCTGGTATAGGTTTTTCAGGTGGAATTTCTGCTCTTATAGCATGGTTGGTAGATAAGTCTCGAGAAAATATTCGTGCTACTGTATTATCTATAGAAGAAAGTGCGATTGATTTAGGTATTGCTTTAGGTGCGTTTTTAATTGGTACAGCCAGTGGAATTACCGGGCTGCCTTTTTCCTTTTTGTTTATGGGCTTAATTGTATTTATGACTGCCTTGTACTTGTTTGTTTATACCAGTAAAAAAACGCAAGAAACTTAAAAAAGATAAATGCATAAAATGTTAAATAAAGGATAATTGTAAAAAAATTATTAAAAGGTTTTTTTTATAAAATGGAGAATTAGATATATTACTTTCTCAAGAGGTGTGATGATTATGAGGTACATTAAAATTTTATTTTTAACAGTATTACTGGGATTGATTATGCCGGTTAGCCTGTGGGCATCTGAAAATATTACTCCCGTAATCAAGTTAAATGGGGCAAATATAAAGTTTGAAAAAGAAAATATGCCCTGTCCTTTTATAGATGAAAGTAAAACAATGGTTCCTTTGCGCGTATTATCAGAAAAGATGGGATACGCAGTTACCTGGAATCAAAGAACAAAAGCAGTGGTTATAAGTAAAGACGGTAGTACTATGAAAATTTCTGATAACGGGTCGGAAGTAATTTTAAATAATAAAAAAGTTTTGGCAGATATTAATATGATATTTAAAAGTGGGCGAATTTTTGTACCGGTAAGGTTTGTAACACAGAACTTTGGTTGTGCTGTTAATTTTATAAAAGAGAAAGGCCAATTTGTAATTACAGTTAATAATAAGGGGAATAAACTCCAGGCACCGGAAAATGTAATTTCAAGGGCGGGTAAAACGACCAGGTATATTAATAAATATGAAATGAGCTCTACTGCGTATACTTATACAGGGCATAATACTGCAACAGGAATTTCTCCCCGGCGCGGGATTGTTGCAGTTGATCCTGAGGTTATTCCCCTCGGTACACGCTTGTATGTAGAAGGGTACGGGTACTGTGTTGCCTTGGATACAGGTGGTGCTGTAAAGGGGAAACGCATAGATCTTTTTATGCAAACAAGGAGTAAAGCACTGCGTTGGGGAAGGCGTAATGTAAACGTATACGTGTTGGAAAGTAATGAGGCGAGTTAAAATAGTATAGTTAGAAGAGATTATGAATATATCTGCATAGCATCAATGCAATCGGGCATTATGCCTGATTTTTTATGTTTTAAAATAACTGTCCCTGGTTAATTATTGTAAAAGTTATAAAACAGAAAGTACTGTATACTTATGTAAATTCTATTTCTAAACATATAACTTATGTATTATAATAAACTTTGTTATTGTTAGGAGGGATAGTTATGAGCAGAGTTAAAATAACCGATACTACGCTGCGTGATGGTCACCAGAGCCTGTGGGCTACAAGAATGCGCGTAGAAGATATGCTTCCGGTTGCCAAGATGCTCGACAAAATAGGTTTTCATTCTCTGGAGGTATGGGGTGGGGCTACATTCGATGTTTGTCTCCGCTATTTGAACGAGGATCCCTGGGAGCGCCTCAGGTTATTAAAAGAATATGTTTCTAATACACCGTTGCAGATGCTGCTGCGGGGGCAGTCGCTGGTGGGTTATCAGCACTATCCTGATGATATGGTAGAAAAGTTCGTTCATAAATCTGTAGAGAACGGCATTGATATCATACGTATTTTTGATGCCTTAAACGATACAAAAAATATGGAAGTACCTATCCGTGCTGGATTAGATGCTGGGGCTCATATCCAGGCTTCCATAGTATATACCTTAAGCCCGGTTCATACTATGGATAATTATTTGAAGAATGCAGTACGCCTGGCAGAATTAGGGGCGCATTCTATATGCATAAAAGATATGGCCGGGCTGCTTTCGCCACATAAAGCTCATGAACTCGTAAAATTATTAAAAGAGAAACTGGGCTTGCCTGTTCAATTGCACTGCCATTACACGGGTGGTATGGCGGTAGGAGCTTATATGAAAGGTGCAGAGGCAGGAGTGGATGTTATAGATACTGCTTCTTTTCCACTATCTTTTGGTACATCTCAGCCACCGGTCGAAACACTAGTGCGTATTTTCCAGGACAGCAATTATGACACGGGTTTAGACTTGCATGCCCTGTTTGATATAGCAGAGAAGTTTGAGCAGATGCGTATAAAATATGGTAAGGATAGGGGAGTTACCAGGCTAAGCGATGTGCGCGTATTTGATCATCAGGTGCCGGGAGGAATGATTTCTAACCTTGATGCTCAATTAAAAGAGCAGAAAGCTACTGATAAGCTTCCGCAGGTATTAGATGAAATACCGCGTGTAAGAAAAGAGCTGGGTTATCCACCCCTGGTTACGCCTACCAGTCAAATTGTAGGTACACAGGCTGTTCTAAATGTTTTAATTGGAGAACGGTATAAGATGGTGCCGGGAGAAGTGAAGGCTTATGTGAAGGGACTTTACGGTTGTCCCCCTGCACCAGTAGATAAAGAAGTTATGAAGAGAATCTTGAAAGATGAAAAACCTTTTGAGGGTCGCCCTGCAGATTTATTAGAACCGGTAATGGAGCGAATATATGAAGAGGCTTCGCATTTAGCTGAAAGTGAAGAGGATTATCTCTCTTATGCGATGTTTCCCCAGGTTGGGGGTAAGTTTTTAAAAGCCAGGAAGGACGGAGAAGTCAATTCTATTTCAGAAATTAACACGGGTAGTGTATCACCTGGTAAGGAGGATGAAGATATGGAAATAAGTCATGTAAAAGAACTTGTGCAGCTAATCAACCAAACAGATGTATCGGAGTTGTCATTGGAAGATAATGGTGTTAGAATTTTTATACGTAAAGGTACTGTAGGGTCCAGTGACATTAATGCTTCTAGCAGTATGGAAAAGGATTTAGCGAAAACAGATTCTACTGAAAAGGGAAAAACGGAAGGGAAAAAGCAGGTGGCAGAAAAGCAGGTTAAAGAAACCGTTGAGCAGCAGGATGGAATATCTATAAATGCTCCCATGGTCGGTACATTTTATCGTGCGCCTGCCCCTGATGCGGCCCCCTTTGTTGAAATAGGTGACCGGGTAGAAAAAGGGCAAACTTTGTGTATCCTGGAAGCCATGAAACTTTTTAATGAAATAGAGGCTGAAACAGCAGGAGTTATTGTTGATATAACGGTAGAAAATGCTGAACCGGTGGAATATGGCCAACCTTTATTTATAATTAAAAAAGATTAATTAAACAATTTAAGGGGTTTTAATAAATGTTTAACAAGATACTTATTGCAAACCGGGGTGAAATTGCCTTAAGAGTAATTAGGGCCTGCAAGGAGCTAAATGTTAAGTCCGTGGTGGTATATTCTCAGGCTGATAAAGAAAGTTTGCCTGTATATATGGCTGATGAAGCATATTGTATTGGTCCACCGCCTGCTGATCAAAGTTATTTAAATATGAATAATATAATAAGTACTGCTCAACTCTCGGGATGTGATGCAATACATCCGGGTTATGGTTTTTTGTCAGAAAACCCTATTTTTGGTGAAATGTGCTCCGGGTCCGGGTTGGTTTTCATTGGTCCGGATAAGGAAAGCATGGTTAAAATGGGTAACAAGTCTTTTGCCCGGAAGACAATGATAGAAGCAGGCGTGCCTGTTGTTCCCGGTTCTGAAAGTGTAATAGAGGATAAAGAACATGCCCTGCGTATAGCTGAAGATATTGGTTATCCTGTTCTGGTAAAAGCTTCCGCAGGAGGAGGCGGCAGGGGAATGCGTGTTGCACAATGTGCAGAAGACCTGGAACATGCAGTGTTAACTGCTCAAAGTGAAGCACAGGCTTCGTTTAATAATAATAAGGTTTATCTGGAAAAATATGTAGAAGAACCTCGCCATATCGAATTTCAAATACTGGGAGATGGCCAGGGTAATGCCATTCACCTGGGGGAAAGAGATTGTTCTATACAGCGGCGCAACCAGAAAATAATTGAGGAATCCCCTTCAACTGCACTTAATTCCAGGCTGCGCCAAAAAATGGGGCAACTAGCTGTAGCTGCAACTAAGGCCATAAACTATAAAGGGGCAGGGACAGTTGAGTTTTTGCTGGATAATCACAGCAATTATTATTTCATTGAAATGAATACTCGTATCCAGGTAGAACACCCGGTAACAGAAATGGTTACAGGGGTTAACCTGGTTAAAGAACAAATAAAAATAGCAGCGGGCGAAGCAATGCTGCGAAAGCAAGAGGATATTGACCTGCGCGGGTGGTCAATTGAGTGTCGTATAAATGCCGAGGACCCGGACAGAAATTTCTTGCCTTCTCCGGGAACATTGACTTATTATGCTCCTCCGGGAGGACCTGGTGTGAGAGTTGATAGTGCAGCTTATACCGGGTGGACTGTTCCTTCCAACTATGATTCCTTAATAGGTAAGCTTATCGTTTGGGGTGAAGATCGAGAAGAAGCTGTTTCAAGGATGCAAAGAGCTCTAGATGAGTATGAAATACAGGGTATAAAAACAAATATTCCTTTTCACCGCAGAGTACTGCGCAATGCTTTCTTCCGCAGGGGAGAAATATATACTAACTTTGTACAAAGAAGAATACTACCTGAATAATTTTACCCTTTAACGTTGTAATCTTTTGCTTTGTTGGTGAGGTTGTTCGGTGGTGTTTTATAAGGATTTTCCTTGGCGTGTTCTTCTTCAGCCGCTAAATCACGAAAACCTTCGGGGGTTCTTTCTTCGACCAGTTCACCCTTGAAGGTTTTTTGTTGATTTTGTCTTTTTTTCTTGCTCATTATAATCCTCCCTTTTTTTAAAATTCATTTTATTATTATGTCGTTTTTTTAGATTCTTAGTCTATTTTTTGCTGTAAATTTGTAACAAAATTGCTTTGTATTTAATATAAATGAAAAAAAAGGAAAGGAAGGGTTGTTATTTTGAATAGCCGGTGGTTGGAAGATGTTAAAACGGCACTTACCCTGGAATTGCGCCAGATAGCGCTTATGGCTGAGCTTGCTCAACAACTGTCTTCGCCTGCTATGCGTATGGAAGTTATCTGCAAAATCAATGGAGAAGTAGCGGATGCATCTACATGGAATACTATATATGCATCTTTCTATGATTATTGTCCTGAACAAGGATCTAATCCAGGTTGCGGACCAGGATATGGCCCGGGATACGGATCAGGGTATGGACCAGGATACTGCCCGGGATACGGGCCCGGAACCTTTGGTGTAGGCGATAGCGAGAAAAAATAACAGTTATATTAACTGATAAAAAGGGGGAGTCGTAAAATGTCTTATCATAACCTGGTTAATGAGATAATTAATATTCAGCAGCAGGAAATAGAACTTTACCAAAGAATTGCCGCAGGAGCACCTACCAGTGCTTTGTGTGAATTGATAAAAAATATGATTGAAGATGAAAAACATGAGCTTATGTACTGGAAAAATTTTTCTTGTGATGGCTATGAAGGCGGGTATAGTACTTTTGATGCTGAAGAAAAAGAATAACAATTTATTAATTAAGTAAATATTGTAAACCCCCTTTTAAGTAGGACAAAATATGCAATATTACTTACTTAAAGGGGGTTTTTATATTTAAAACTAGTTTAAAAGAGTGATTTCCTCTTCTGACAAAATTTTAGTTATATGTAATGAGTCTTCGTTAACCAAGGATAGGACTTTGGGTTTTGATAATTTATTTAGCTGTGTATCGTATAAAATTTTTACATTGGGAAATAAAGTGTATTTCTTTGGGGTATCCAGGGCAACGCCAACTTGACCGTTATTTAACTGTATGTGTGTTCCGGGTGGATAAACAGCTATATTATGCAGAAAAGCTTTTACAATGTCGTGGTCAATTAAGTAACCTCCTAATGCTGCACACATTTCAAATGCTTCGTGAGATGAACACCCTTTCTTGTAAACCCTGTCTGATGTTACGGCGTCGAATTTATCTGCTATTGCAGTAACCTGGGCAAACCTGTGGATTTGTTTTCCCTTTAAACCGTATGGGTAACCGGAGCCGTTTATATGCTCGTGATGTTGAAGTGCTATCACGGCAGGGATTTCTCCCAGATCATCTCTTTCTATTAGTAATTTATACCCGTAATATGAATGTTTTTTTATAACTGAAAATTCTTCAGGGCTTAGCCGGTCAGGTTTATTAAGTATGTAATCGGGTATATGTATTTTCCCCAGATCATGTAAAAGTGCTCCTGCACCCAATAATTTGAGGTCTTTTTGATTAAAGCCTAGAGTGATACCCGTCATTAGGCTGAGTATACTAACATTTACAGAGTGTGCAAAAGTGTAGTTGTCCTGTGTGCGAAGAGTATCTAAATTGAACATAAGAGATTTATTAGACAGCAGTTCATAAATAAAGTTGTTTATAGTCGAGTATAATTCTTCTGTTTTAAATTCTAGTTTACCCTTTTGTTTAGCAGATGATAATATTTTTTTTACTTGATTAATAGCTGCTGTTCTTGTTTTTTTAGTAATGACATCTTTTATTTTAAATTGTCTTTCTATATAAATATAATCAATACCGAGATAGGTAAGTTTGTTTATGATATTGAGTGTAAGCCTTGTTCCTGTATCTAATAATATATTGCCGTTTTGATTGCAGATTGGTCTTGCAAGTTTCATGTCAGGCTTTAAATCAGAAACATTTATTTTAAACATTTTATCGCCTCGATAGTTTAAGTATTTCTATATTTTGGATTTATTCAAGATATTTATTTTAAAATATAAATTATCCTGCAAAAAAAATTGTAGATTTTTGTAAAAGAAAAATTAAAAGGGGTGATTTTTATGAAAGAATTATTCGACGGTATGGTTGAGCATTATGACAGGTGGTATAGTACTGCGGCAGGACGTGTGATTGACAGGATTGAAAAAGGCGTAATTTTCCAATTTTTAAATTTGCAAGCCGGTGATAATGTGCTTGACGCGGGGTGTGGAACTGGTAATTATTCTTTAGATTTGCACCAGAAAGGTTTTCGGGTTACAGGTACCGATATTTCGAAAGGTATGATAGAAAAAGCACGTAAAAAAGCAAGTTCGGAAATACAATTTATTAAGGCAGATGTTTGCAGTCTTCCTTTTGAAAGTAATAGTTTTGATTCAGCAGTGTCTGTAACTGCCCTGGAATTTGTGCCTGAAATTTATTCTGCTTTGCAGGAAATTTACCGGGTAGTTAAGGTAGGTGGCAGGATCGTTGTTGGTGTCATTGGGAAAAATAGTTCCTGGGAACGATACTACTTGCAAAAGGCACATAAAAAGAAGAACAGTGTTTTTAACAGCGCACGCTTTTATACGCTGGGAGAGCTTAGAAGTTTAATGCCGGGCAGATTAATAGGGGCCCGTGCAGCTCTTTTTATACCCCCGCATTTTGATTTTAGCCAGCAAGACGTGGTGATGCAGTTGGAGACTGCTGCCAGGGAAAGGGGACGTGAAGATGGAGGGTTTATTTGTGCTGCTTCAATAAAAGAGTGATTTTAGAAAATATTATTTTTTTTTAAAAAATTAATATTTTCTAAAAGGAGTTTTGTGATTTTTGTTGAAAATTGTCTTATAGCTTTATATGAAACACTGTTTCAAATATAGTAACAAGGAGATGGTATTATGAGTAAACCTACAATAATGACTTTGAAGAAAATGAAGCAAGAAGGAAAAAAAATCACTATGACGACAGCTTATGATTACGGGATGATGTCGCATGTAGACAAAAGTGATATTGACATCGTTTTGGTAGGAGATTCCGGTGCAATGACTATGCTTGGTTATGAAAGCACTGTCCCTGTTGATATGGAAACAATGCTAACTTTCTGTAAGGGAGTATCTACTGCTGGCAAAAATACCTTTTTAGTCGGGGACATGCCTTTTATGTCTTACGAGGTGAGCGTGGAAAAAGCAATCGAAAATGCTGGCAGGCTTATGAAGGAAGGCCTTGTTGACTGCGTGAAGCTCGAAGGTGGAGTAACAATGGCAGACAGGGTTGCAGGTATTGTAAAAGCAGGTATTCCTGTTATGGGACATATTGGTTTGACTCCTCAGAGCACTTCTCAACTAGGTGGTTTCACCGTACAGGGTAAAGATACTGAGAATGCTAAGCAAATAGTAAAAGACGCCCTGGCACTGGAAGAAGCAGGTGCTTTTGCGATATTGGTAGAAGCAATTCCTGCTCCTGTAGCTAAAATAATTACTGAAACTGTAAAAGTGCCTACAATTGGAATTGGCGGTGGAATTCACTGCGATGGTCAGGTTCTGGTCCTTCATGACTTATTGGGTATTTTCGATAAATTTGTGCCGAAATTTGTAAAGCAGTATGCCCAATTAGGACAAGATATTCAAAATGCTCTAAATACTTTTGCAACTGATGTTCGCGGCGAACAATTCCCTGGAAAAGAGAATTCTTTTAACATGAAAGACGAGATTACAGAGAAGTTAACCAGCGAATTAAAAGAGGAGGGCATCTTGTAAGTGAAAACTGCAGTTATTGGTGCAGGTGCCATGGGCTCTCTTATTGGAGCACACCTTGCAGACGGCGGCAATGAAGTAACCCTGGTAGATGTCTGGAAGGAACATGTGGACGAGATTAATGAAAAAGGGCTGCGTATAGAAAAAGGCTCTGAGGAGAAAACAGTTTGCCTTAAGGCTGTAAATGACAGCAGTGTGCTTGGACCGCAAGATCTGGTGATCATCTTTGTGAAATCTTATCATACTGAAAATGCAGTAAAAAGCGCTGCAAACCTTTTTACTGAAGATACTGTTGTGCTTACTCTTCAAAATGGGCTGGGCAATGCTGAAATGATATCAAGAGCAGCAGGAAATGTTGAGATAGTAGCTGGAACAACTTCACACGGGGCGACTGTTTTGGGGCCCGGATTTATTCGTCACGCCGGTGCAGGTGAAACGATAATAGGTAAATTCGATGGTGAAAATACTCCCCGCGTAGAAGAAGTATCCAGTGAGTTTAATCGCTGTGGCCTGGAAACCAAAATAAGTGATAATATTGCAGGACTGGTCTGGGGTAAACTGCTTGTCAATGTTGGTATTAACCCGCTTACAGCTATTTGCGGTGTGTATAATGGTGAATTAAATGAATTTGAAAGTACGCAAAAGTTAATGGAAATGGCTGTAGGTGAAGCAGAGAAGGTTGCGGCTGCTAAAGGAATAGAACTTCCATATACTGATGCCCTGGAAAAGGTTAAGGGAGTAGCCCGGGCAACGGGGCCCAACCGTTCTTCCATGCTTCAGGATGTGGAAAGGGGCAGGCGTACTGAAATAGATTATATTAACGGGGCTATAGCTGCCGAGGGTAATAAGTTGGGGGTTGATACTCCTGCTAACCAGGTGATTACTCTGTTAATTAAAGCTTTGGAAGAAAAAAAGGAAAAAGAGAAAAATGTTAAAAGTAGCTCATAATGTTTTAGAGCTTTTAGAATATTTATGCTCTACCTCTCAAAAGACATTTTCTGTAACTGAACTTAGCAAAATTTTCAATACAAATAAAACTGCAATGTACAGAATGCTGCGTGTTTTAACTAAAAGAGGTTATTTGCGCCAGGATGAGCAGACAGGGCAATATATGTTAGATCTAAAACTTTTGGAACTTGGTGCAAGCGTTACTGATAAAGTAGGGCTGTTGGAAGCAGTTTCTCCTTACATGGAAAGGTTAGCCCGGGAAACAGGTGAAACTGTTAACCTGGCTGTATTATATAATACAAAAGTAGTATATATTCATAAGATTGAAAGTTCTCATTTTTTAAGAACTGACCTGAGAGTGGGTACAACTGTACCGGCTTACTGCAGTGCCCTGGGGAAAGCCATGCTGGCCTGGTTGTCTGCTGAAGAGGTTAAAGGCAAGTTTGGCAGTGAAGATTTTGTTTCCTATACTCCAAAAACCTTAAAGAATATGGATGATTTCGAAAATGAATTAAAGCAGATAATAGAACAAGGATACGCACTTGATGATGAAGAATATATCCCTGGAATTATATGTATTGCTGCACCGGTATTGAATATGCAGAAAGAACCAATTGCAGCAGTTAGTGTGGCAGGCCCGTGTTTGAGGATGACAGAAGATAATGTTGGATACTTAGCAGAACTTGTTTGCAACTGTACAACAGAAATATCAAATCGTTACGGGTACAGGTAAGCCAGGCCGTGGTTATAAGCATAAAAATTATAAGGAGAAGGTGATGTAATGTTTAGAAACAAGCTCAGTATTGTAGTGGCAGCCTTGTTTATGTTAACACTGGTTGTTTCCGGCTGTGGAGGCGGAGGCGAAAGTCAAAGCAGTGACAGTGATGAACCGGTTGTATTAAAAGCCGGGCATGCCCTGGCTGAATCACATCCGTATCATCTGGGTGCGGTAGAGTTTAAAGAGATTGTAGAAGAAAAAACAGATGGTAAAGTTAAAGTTGAAATTCACTCTAATGCTACTTTAGGATCAGAGCGTGACATGATTGAAGGGCTACAGATGGGCAGTATAGACGTAGTTGTTACTTCAACTGGCCCGGTAATTAACTTTATACCGGAAATGGGTGTCTTTGACCTGCCGTTCTTATTCAGCAGTACAGAGCATGCTCACAAGGTACTGGATAGTGAAATAGGTCAAGATTTGCTGAAGAAATTTGATGATATTGGTATTAAAGGTCTTGCTTTTTGGGAAAATGGTTTCAGAAACTTGACTAATTCCAAGCATCCTGTTAATAGTGTTGAAGATGTAAAAGGTCTTAAAATCAGGACCATGGAAAACGAAGTTCATCAGGAAGCATTTAAGGCTTTAGATGCAAACCCAACTCCAATGGCCTGGGGTGAAGTTTTCACTTCACTGCAGCAAGGAACAATTGATGGTCAAGAAAACCCAATCCCCGTTATATATTCACAAAAATTATATGAAGTACAAGATTATTTAGCTATGACCGGCCATGTTTATTCTCCGTCCTTGTGCTTGATGAGTGAAAAAGCATATGACAAGTTGACTCCGGAACAGCAGGAAATTGTAAATAATGCAGCAATGGAAGCAGCAGAATTCGAACGCAACAAAATTAAGGAACAAACAGAAACTCAGCTTTCCAAGTTAAAAGAAAAAGGCATGAAAATTACAGAGCCGAACACACAGAAGTTTAGAGAATCAACCAAGGGTGTATATGACAAATACGAAGATAAATTCGGTAAAGAACGTATAGAAAAGATCCTGGAAGCAGATCCCGGCAAGTAATAATTAATTGTAAATTGTATTATAAAGGGGGTAGCCTCTTTTAAGGAGGCTACCCCCTTTAAACCGCAACCGTTGCGAGGAGGGGAGATAATGAGATTATTTTCCGGGTTTAATTTACAATTGGAAAAAATTTGTAAAGCTTTTATTTTTACTGTTTTTGTAATAATGGTGATTACTACCTTTTCTCAGGTGGTTTTTCGTTTTGTATTATCCAATTCCTTAAGCTGGTCAGGAGAATTGTCCAGGTACTGTCTTATCTGGTTAACCTTTATCGGTGGTGCGTTGGGAGTACGTTCAAAAGTTCACGTTGCTGTCGAGGCTTTAACAGTGATTTTGCCGGAAAAGATCAGGCGCCATGTAGCTCGTTTTAATTATTTAGTGATAATGATTTTTGGTGTTATCCTGGCAAGATATGGATACAAGTTAAGTGCGTATAACCTATCGCATAACCAGTTATCTCCTGCTATGCATGTCCCCATTGGTCTGATATATACAGCTGTACCAATTGCTGGTTTGTTGATATTCTTTTTTGCGCTGGAGAAAGTCTTTTACCCGGATGAGAAAGGTGGTGCGTCTGAATGACCGGCACTATACTTATTGTAACTTTACTAGTTTTATTACTTATAGGGGTTCCCATTGCTTTTTCTCTCGGGTTAGGTTCAATTACTGCGCTTGTAGCCGTTGGAGATTTGCCTCTCATGGTTATTCCGCAGAGGCTTTTTACATCCGCAGATTCCTTTGTTTTATTAGCGGTCCCCTTTTTTGTGTTGGCGGGAGAATTAATGCAGCACGGGGGTATATCTCATAGACTGGTTAATTTTGCTAATGAGCTTCTCGGCTGGCTAAGTGGTGCACTAGCCCTTGTTAGTATTTCTGCTTCTGCATTTTTTGCTGCTATTTCGGGATCGTCTGCAGCTACTACCGCAGCTATTGGCAGTGTAATGTACCCGGAAATGATAAAAAAAGAATATAAGCCAGATTTCGCCGCAGTTACACAGGCTGTAGGCGGGACACTCGGGGTGATTATTCCTCCTAGTATACCATTGATTATTTATGGTGTTGTCACAGGTACTTCTATTGGAGAATTGTTTAAAGCTGGAATTATACCGGGACTTCTTGGCGCACTGGTATATATGGTAATCGCGTGGCTGATTGCAAAAAAGCACGGGTATAGAAGTGAAGGTCGTATAAGTTCCTCTAGGCTGGGTAAATCTTTTATCGATGCTATATGGGGAATTTTAATGCCTATAATAATTTTGGGCGGTATTTACGGTGGGATTTTTACACCTACGGAGGCTGCCGTAGTGGCCGTGGTTTACGCAATACTTGTGGGTAAGTTTATATACAAAGAATTGGATATTAAAAAATTCTTTAATATGTTTGTTAAGGCCGGGCTTACCAGCTCTATGATCATGATGTTGATTACTACTGCTTCTGTTTTTACCTGGATTATGACAGTTAATAATATACCCCAGGCGATTGGAACTGCAGTTTTATCTTTTACAAGCAATGAAATTGTTTTGCTTCTTTTAATTAATTTTATATTCCTCGTTGTAGGTATGTTTTTAGATACAACTGCTATTGTTCTTCTCCTGACGCCTATTTTCTTTCCTATTGTTACACAGCTGGGTATGGATCCAGTTCATTTTGGAATAATGGCTGTATTTAACCTGGCTGTTGGTCAGATGACACCGCCTTTTGGTGTTTGTCTATTCGTGGCGTCCGGAATAACCAATGTTTCTATAGAAAGGTTGGTTAAGGCTGTAGTGCCCTTTTTCCTGGCGGCAATATGTTTGATCCTTTTATATACTTATGTACCGGCGTTTAGTATAGGTATTTTCTAATAACCTCTGATTTTGCAGGGAGATGCACTATGAGATATTATTAACTTTGTGAAAAAGAAAGGAGGGAAGTGTTATTATGCTTGCAGAACGGGACTGGAATAAAAACATGGATATAATAATTAATTCTATACACGAGGGATTACTGGCAGTAGATGAATCAGGTAGAATAATTGTAATGAACAAAGCTGCTGAAAAAATATTTGGTGTTAGCGCCAGTGATATGCTGGGGAAGGATATCCAGCAGATGGTGCACAACACCAGGCTGCATATTGTACTTAATACCGGTGTGCCGGAAATCAATCACAAGCAGCAAATATCGGGGGCTGCTATTTTAACC
Source organism: Clostridiales bacterium (assembly GCA_021736985.1). GTDB lineage: Bacteria > Bacillota > Desulfotomaculia > Desulfotomaculales > VENG01 > JAIPEW01. The sequence goes on from JAIPEW010000009.1 coordinate 35,711, forward strand.
AACAGGGTCCCGGTTCGGGGAGATGATGGCAGCATAATTGGTGCAGCAGCCGTATTTAGGGAATTAAATGAAGTTATACAGATGGCTGAAGATGTGACTAATCTAAAAGAGACCCGGACTATGCTGCAGGAGATAATAAAGGCTTCCCGTGACGCTATTTCCGTAGTAGATGAAAATGGAAAAGGAATTTTAATCAACCCTGCTTATACAAAATTAATTGGTTTATCAGAAGACGATGTGCTGGATAAACCGGCAACCGTGGATATAGCCGAGGGCGAAAGTGTGCATATGAAGGTGCTGCATACCCGGTCCCCGGTCGAAAGCATATACATGAAAGTGGGCCCGCGTCATAGAGAAGTAATTGTGGATGCTGCTCCTATTATAGTGAGCGGGAAATTAAAAGGTAGTGTGGCTGTGGTTCATGATGTGTCACATATACACCACCTGTCAAGGGAATTAGAAGGGGCCAGGCAATTAATTCGCCGCCTGGAAGCTAAATACAGTTTTGAAGATATAGTGGGGGCAGGGCGAAGTATAAAAAAGGCAGTTGAAAAAGCCAGGCAAGCCGCTCAGACACCTGCAACAGTGATATTGCGTGGGGAGAGCGGCACTGGCAAAGAACTTTTTGCTCATGCTATTCACCAAACAAGTAAGCGAAAAGGACAATTTATAAGAGTTAATTGTGCTGCTATACCCCCTTCTTTAATGGAAAGTGAGCTGTTTGGTTACGTGGAAGGCGCCTTTACTGGAGCTAAAAAAGGTGGGCGGCGCGGGTATTTTGAGGAAGCTAGCAGCGGTACCATCTTTCTTGATGAAATAACTGAAATAACAACTGAAATACAGGCTAAGCTGCTAAGGGTACTGCAAGAAAAAGAAATTGTCAGGGTTGGCAGTAATACACCTGTACCAGTTGATGTTAGGGTTATTGCCAGTACTAATGCAAGCCTGGAAAAGATGATTAAAGAAGGTAAGTTTCGCGAAGATTTATATTACCGTCTTAACGTAGTCCCTGTTTTTATTCCACCTCTTCGTGAAAGAAAAGAAGACATAACACTCCTGGTAAATTTTATTTTAAATAAGTTAAACCAGGAGTTTGGAAGAAATGTGTCTGGCATAAGTGAACAAACACTCGAGGTATTAAAAAAACATAATTGGCCCGGGAATGTGCGAGAACTGGAAAACATGATGGGCAGGGCCATGATTAATATGCATTCGTGGGAAACAAAAGTTGAGTCAAAGCATTTATCGATATACGTACAAGAAGAAAAAAACGATTCCGGTACTGCGATTCCCGGATTTAACATGGAATATAAGGGGGAGAGCTTCAATGAGCTCAAAGTAGAATGGGAAAAGGGAATAATTTCTTCTGCCCTTGATTATACCGGGGGGAATCGTACGCGGGCTGCACAGGTGCTGCAAATATCGTTGCGGAGTCTTTATGATAAGATTAAAAAATACGGTATCGACTGATTTTTGCAAAAAAGTGCATGCAAAAATATGCATGTGCTAAAAATTGCAAACATATAAAAACTTTAAATCCCCTTTTTAGCGGTGCCGGAAGAGTATATCTTCTGGCATTTTTTTTGCATTATTATATTAGTAGCTTTAAATTGATATATAAGAGCCTGTATTAATTGATAAATAAGGCATCAAGACAAGGGGGTTAGTTAGTTGTCTAAAGTAGTGGTAAGTTTTAGAAAAGAGAACTGTAAAGGCTGTGGGTTATGCATTAATGCTTGTCCCAAGGGGCTGCTTGATTTCTCTGAAAGCACCAATAATGCAGGGTATCCTACCGTATATTTAAAGGAAGAGGAAAGCTGTACAGGTTGTGCCCTTTGTGCAGTTATGTGTCCTGATGTAGCCATTACTGTAGAAAAGGAGGTAAGTGCATGAAAGTTTTAATGAAAGGAAATGAAGTTATCGGCGAAGCTGCTATAAAGGCAGGATGCCGTTACTTTTTCGGTTATCCCATTACACCACAGTCCGAGCTGCCCGAGTTCCTGGCTAAAAAAATGCCGGAAGTAGGCGGGGTATTTTTACAGGCAGAAAGTGAAGTAGCAGCAATAAACATGGTTTATGGGGCAGCAGGTACCGGCGCCAGGGTTATGACGTCTTCTTCAAGCCCGGGGATAAGTTTGAAGCAGGAAGGGATTTCTTATTTAACTGCTGCAGAGCTGCCGTGCGTGATTGTAAATGTAATGCGGGGCGGGCCCGGTCTCGGCGGTATACAGCCCTCCCAGTCTGATTATTTCCAGGCTACCAGGGGAGGCGGGCATGGTGATTATCAGAATATTGTTTTAGCTCCTTCTTCAGTACAAGAACTAGCAGATTTTACTATGAAGGCATTTGACCTGGCCGATTATTACCACATGCCGGTAATGGTTTTGGGTGATGGCGCAATGGGCCAGATGATGGAAGCAGTAGAATTTAAAGAAGAAAATTTATGTTCCAGCTTGCCTGAAAAAACATGGGCAACTACAGGTTGTAGCGGGCGGGAACGTAATATTATAAATACGCTTTATTTAAACCCTGATTTACTTGAAGAACACAATAAACACTTGCAGCAAAAATATGAGCAAATAAAAAATAATGAGTCCAGGGCAGAAACTTACCTTACGCAAGATGCAGAGATCATTATAACTGCCTTTGGAACTACCGCACGAATTGCTTCTTCTGCTGTAGATAGTGCGCGCGCGATGGGTATAAAAGCTGGAATGGTAAGGCCAATGACTTTATGGCCGTTTCCTTCATCAGCAATAAGAGAAACACTAACCCACTGCCGGTCGATACTGGATGTAGAAATGAATGCTGGACAGATGCTTGACGACGTTCGGTTGGCTGTAGAAGGGAAAGCACCGGTTTACTTCTACGGGCGTACGGGAGGTATAGTTCCCAAGGCATCAGAGATCCTGGAAGAAATTAAAAAGATCGGGGGTATATCATATGAAAGTCATCTCCGGCAAGCCTGAGTCTTTGACTGATAAAAAATATCACTATTGTCCCGGATGTATGCACGGTGTAATTCACCGCCTGGTTGCCGAAGTAATTGATGAGCTGGGATTAAGAGAAGAAACAGTTGGTGTAGCATCCGTTGGATGTTCAGTGCTGTCTCATAATTATTTTAATCTTGATATGCAGGAAGCAGCGCACGGTAGGGCACCTGCCGTGGCAACTGGTATAAAACGAGTACTCCCGGATCGCACTGTTTTTACTTACCAGGGAGATGGAGATCTGGCTTCTATAGGTAGTGCAGAAATATTACATGCAGCAGCAAGAGGAGAAAATATAACCGTAATTTTTGTAAATAATTCTTGTTACGGCATGACAGGGGGACAAATGGCACCAACTACCCTGCCGGGGCAGTTAACTTCTACAACACCCCTTGGAAGAGACGTGAAAAAAGAAGGATACCCGCTGCGCATGTCGGAAGTGCTTGCTACGATGGATGCAACAGCTTATATAGCCCGGACATCAACACATAATGCTAAGCATGTAATGAAAACTAAAAAAGCGATATTAAATGCATTTAAAGCACAGCAGCAGGGCCAGGGGTTCAGCATGGTAGAAGTTCTTTCTACATGTCCTACTAATTGGAAAATGAAACCTGTAGAGGCCTTACAGTGGGTAGAAAATAATATGATGAAGTATTTTCCTCTGCAGGAATTTAAAAAAGTCTCAGGAGGTGACCAGTAATGCATTTTGAATCTGTAATTGCTGGATTTGGCGGACAGGGAGTCCTTTTAACGGGCCAGATCATAGCTTATGCCGGGTTAATGGAAGACAAGCATGTTTCCTGGATACCTTCATATGGCCCGGAAATGCGCGGGGGTACTGCTAATTGTTCTGTAATTGTTTCAGATAATAAGATTGGTTCTCCAATGGTGGAAGAACCTGGTGTAGCCTTGATTTTTAATGAACCATCCATGGAAAAATTCGAGCAGCAGGTACGGCCAGGTGGAATCATGGTGGTTAATTCTTCTATTGTAGAGAAAAAAGTAAGCCGCAAGGACATTCATGTTTATGATATTCCTGCAGGTAAAATAGCAAAGCAGTTGGGTAACGAACGCGTTGCTAACATGGTGATGTTGGGAGCGTATCTGGAACTTACCGGAGTTGTATCTACTGAATCTGCTATAAATGCACTTGGTAAAATTATATCTAAAAAGAAGCAGAGTATACTGGAAATCAACAAGAAGGCTGCTGAAATAGGTGCTAGTGTGGCTGCCGGTTACAGCGTTGATTCTCTATTAGGTTAATTTTATTTTAAAATTGTTTAAACCCAAAATCCCCTTAAGATAAATAAAATATCGCCGTAATACGGCGATATTTTATTTTGCAGAAGTATCTTTTATAATTATAGTTTTTTGATAAAATAAAAGGACAAGTTAATTTAAAAATATAAAAATAAAAGGTGAGTAAATTATGAATGAGCAGAGACTCCGGCAAATGCTCTATGAACTGCAAAATAATAATATAGATCTAGATACTGCAGTTAACAAAATAAAAACATTCCCGTATGAAGACATTGACTTTGCGAAGTTGGATCATCACCGTATACTTCGCAAGGGTTTCTCCGAAGTTATTTTTTGCCAGGGTAAGAGTCGTGAACATGTGGTGGAGATAGTAAAAAAATTAAACGGCAGTGGGGCCGGGGTTTTAGGGACCAGGGCAAGTAGGGATGTTTATGAAGCAGTACATGAAGAATTACCAGGGATAGATATAGAGTACTCGGAATTGGCGCGTACTCTTGTTATAAATGGTAAAAAAGTAGTTTCTGAAAAAGGTAATATACTGGTTATGAGTGCTGGAACGGCAGATCTATCGGTTGCAGAAGAAGCTGCTGTCAGTGCTGAATTTTTAGGCAATAAAGTACAGCGCATGTATGACGTTGGAGTAGCTGGGATTCATCGCCTCCTGGATAAGCTCGAGGTGATCCAACAGGCCCAGGTTATTATTGCAGCTGCAGGCATGGACGGTGCCCTGGCCAGTGTAGTCGGTGGACTGGTAGGGCAGCCTGTAATAGCTGTTCCTACTAGTATAGGTTATGGAGCAAGCTTTAATGGTCTTTCAGCCCTGTTGAGTATGTTAAACAGCTGTGCTTCCGGTGTAAGTGTAGTTAATATTGATAATGGTTTTGGAGCAGCGGCAATGGCTAATTCTATAACCCAATTGGCTGCAGCTAAAGACAAATATTATTAAGAAAAATATAAAAAAAAGCCGCATTAGCGGCAAGTATTGTACATATTAAAAATAATTATCTATAATATTTATGGTAAAAAGGAGAAGGTGCTTAAATAAATAATAATATTATATTTTTAACTTGATATAATAAAACATTAAATGTTTTGTAAAACTATTTGCAGTTAAAATTTAAATATAAAAAATTATCAATCAATTAAGATATAAAGTTAAACAGTAATAAAGTTTGCAAAAATATTTAGAAATAAAGATATAAAAGAATAAAATAATTTGTATAATATTCTCAACATAATGGATAAAATATGCCCGGGTGATAAAGTATGATAATGGAAGGTTTAGTAGGACCACTTACTTTTGCAGGTGGTATAGTAGTAACAATTTTATTGGTACCATGGGAAAGGATAAAAGAACTATCTCTTATTGGAGTAATTGGTGGCCTGGGCGTAGCTTTGTTATTAGTATATTTAATGCAAAATATCTTTGGATTATGGATGTTTCATGGTATTGACCTGGTTTATATTAATAAAATCCCCTTGTTTTTATCAGCAGCATGGATACCCTTGATTGTTATATTCAGTCATTTGCTGGCCCAATATAAGCACTTTTGGCAGATAATCGCTATTTTGTTTTTATTTCCGGGTGCTTCAGCTTTCTTTCACTTGTTTTTTATTCTAAATGACATGTTAACTTATAATAATTGGAATTTGTTCCTTACTGGTTTAGTTTCACTAGGAATTCATCTTTCCATAATGATTTACCTGTATAGTACAGGGAGGTTAGAAAATATATTGGATATTGCTGATTTTGACTATTAAGTACTTTCGATAGGATTATAGTACCAGGTAATTAGGTCTGCAGGCTTATTGTCTAAATTTGCATATTTTTGTAATATTAAAAGTGACAAGAGTTGCGGCCTATTGATCTTTTCATCCTCAATTAGTATATATTGTTTATTTTTATTAAAAAAAGGAGGTGAAACCTCCTTGATTGGTGTTTTTCCTTCCGGCCTTGCAGGCCGGATTTTTTATACGGAGCATTTTACGGTTAAGGGGCCGTCTGTCAGCAAAAAGCATTAAAAAACCAGGATGATAAATCCTGGTTTTTTAATGCTGTGTATTATATTTTAGATTTATTCTTATTGTATTGTTAAGTTTGCAGCAGCCCATGAAGCCAGGTCAGAGCGAACAGCGTCTTCTGATTTCAGGGTAATGTGTGCTGAATACTTGTAACTGCGCATGTATTTGACTGCATAAGAAAGCCCGTTAGTCTGTGTATCAAGATAGGGGTTATCTATTTGAGGAACGGTCACCGGCAATTATTATTTTACTGCCTTCGCCAACTCTGGTTATTATACTTCTTATTTGACTTGGAGTTAAGTTCTGGGCTTCATCAATAAAAATCCAATTGTTAGAAATAGATCGGCCCCGCATAAATGCAACGGCCTGCATAGTAATCATCTTGTTGACTAAAAAATGAATCCTTGAATTAACTGATTCCTGGTCATACCCGTTTTTCTTTTCTTCATCTGTAGTTATTAAATAGCGCAAATTATCGTAGAACGGGCGCATATACGGGTCAATTTTATCTCTTTCACTGCCGGGCAGGAAGCCAAGATTTTCACCCATAGATATAGTAGGGCGGCAGGCCAGAAAATGATGATATACACTGTTTTCAACCCTGTTTAAGCCTGCAGCAAGTGCAAAAAGTGTTTTTCTAGTACCTGCAGAGCCGGAAATAGTTACACAAGTTGTTTCTTCATCGAGTAAACATTCTAACATGAGCTGCTAGCGCAGGTTTCTGGGGATGATACTGAAAGGTTTATAACGAAAGTAAAAAAACTGACAGGGTTTAAGAGTCAATTATCACCGTCAAAGTGAGCTTGCCCGACTAACAGATTGTTTGCAGTATTGTGCAGCAATTCTTCTAGAATGCAGTCCTAAAATCTGCTAAAGGAGTATTGATAAGCCTGCTGTCCGATTTGAGACCTTCTTTACTGTTACATTTTAACTCACCCGCCGGGAAGGGGACTTCCCGGCGGGGATTATTTTTGTAGAACATCAATAGAACTATTGTTCTGTTGATGTTCCGCTGATATAATATGATTATGAAGTACACTATTGATAAAGGTTGCCACTCTGTGTATTCATTGCGGTTCCACTATGTCTGTTGTATCAAATACCGACGCAAGGTGCTGACCCCGGAAGTAACAAAGTATCTGAAAAAAACCAACATAAAAATTGCCGGTAAGTTTGGAAGTCAACTTCAGCGCGGTTGATTTTCCGCGATTATCCGGAAGTCAAGAAAAAACTTTGGGGCGGTAACTTCTGGTCGCCAAGTTATTTCTTATCCACCGTTGGGGAGGTAAAGCTGGAGGATGTTAAAAAATACGTCCAGTCCCAGAGAAAAAACGATAAACTGAAGCTGTCTAAGATTGGCCTGGTTAAGATAAACCTGCACTGAAAGATATATGGTATTGTTAAGACTTGTACTATAAAGCGAGAACAGTCTGGTAAATGGTATGCTGTGCTAACGGTGGAAGAACCTTTAGTACTATACTCTCCTAACTGCCAATCCATTGGCTTAGATGTAGGAGTGAAGGAGTTTGCCGTGCTTTCTAATGGCAATAAGATACTCAACCCCAAGCATCTACAGAAGGCCGAGCGCAGACTCAAAACACTGCAGAAAAGCCTGACGCGTAAGCAGAAAGGTTCCCGGAACCGGGCTAAGGCCCGGGTAAAGTTGGCCCGCCAGCATGAAAAGGTACGCAACCAGCGCAAAAACTTCTACCATAAGGTATTCAGCCAGTTAGTTTGGCAATACGGTATGATTATAGTAGAAGACTTGTATATTAAAAAACTGGTCAAAAACCACAACCTGGCGAAGTGTATTTCTGACGTTGGGTGGGGTGAATTCATCTCAATGTTATCCTACAAGGCTGAAAGTGCCGGTAGGATACTGGTAAAGGTTCCTCCCCACAGGACAACTCAGGAGTGCAGCCGGTGTAGGAATATTGTTTTTGCATAAAAAATTGTGCCGCTGGGACGGCGGTCAAATGCCTGGGGAGCTAGGCTGCAAGAAGGGTCTATTACGAACCAGGAAGTCCTGCAACTTTGCTTTTGGAAGCCCCTTCCTGAGCGAAGCGAAGGGAGGGGTAGTTCACCCGTGTGTTGATTCTGTTGATTCTTTATTTTTAAAAAGCTTATTTGAATTCCTATAAATAACAAGAAATATAATATATGAAATACCTGCTGCCATTAAAGCATTGATTAAACTTCCCAGTAAGTAGGCAGGCCCGGCGTGAGCAAAGAAGTCTACGACTTTATCCCAAAAGGATAAGTCATATTCAAAGCCCTTGGGATGTTTTTCACTGGAAGAGATAAAAAGTGCTCCGGTCTTATAGTTCATAAGATAAATAAAGGGAGATACATAAGTCAGTAAAAGTGCTGGTATTGTTGTAGCTAGAATACTTAGCCTTAGTAATTTAGCAAGCAACATACCTAGCGGCAGGTTTATACCTGGAAGGGGCATAAAGGCTAGCCAAAAGCCAAGTGCTATACTCCTTGCTAATTTGTGCGGAGAATCCTTTAAACTAATAACTTTCTGAAATTTATTTTTTATATTTTGTAGAATTTTTATCTCTCCTTATTAAACAATTAATTGTAAATAGATATGTAAAATATTTATTTAATGTTTACTAATTATATTCTATATGCTCTGACGTATTTTATCAAACCATTTCATTATTTAAGTTATTTTGAAAGATAATATTAAATAAAAAATAAACGCCCTCATTGGGGCGATTAAAATGAATATAAATTATTTAGGAAACGGAGGAGAGATCACCTCTCTCAACCACTTATATTTTACATATTACGACTGATTTCGTCAATTTATTTTTTGATTATGGAAATTATATCCTGTATTTACAATCTTAAAGCCTTCTTTTCCATGAAGGTTGTGTGTGGAATAATAGATAGAGTGCTGCAGTATCACAGAGCACGCACACTAAAACATATTTTATGCTCACAGTAAAAAATACAAAGTCTCCTGAAGGAAACCACCGATCTTTCACTTGGCTGTAAGAAGAGTTTTCATACTCTGTTGTGAGCAAGAAGCTCGTGGAAGTTTATTTATAATATTTTAAGAAGCCAGGCCCTTTTTATCGGATCGTTTTTTAACTGGTGTATTTATTTTAAAAAATATTGGGAAACATAAAAAATATACCTCTAAAGGAGGATTTTTTTATCGTAAAGTATAATCATAAACTCTAACTAAGTTGAGTAAAAGGAAGAAAAAAATGTATAAAAATTTCTGTTTTATAATTTTGATATTTGTGACATTAATAGTATTTTGTCCGGCAACGGCAGAGGCAGCAGAAGAGGATATAGTTATATTAAATATAGACGGGCCCATAGTACCGGTAGTTGAGCGTTATGTAAACCGGGGATTGTCGCAGGCTGAAAAAATGAATGCCCGGGCCTGCGTCATTGCTTTGAATACTTCCGGAGGTCTGTACAGTACAACCCAGGGGATAGTCCAGGAGATAATGAACTCGAATGTGCCGGTAATAGTTTATGTTTCTCCCTCCGGGGGGTGGGCAGGTTCGGCGGGCACCTTTATAACTATTTCTGCTCACGTAGCGGCGATGGCTCCAGGCAGTAGGATAGGTGCAGCTCATCCCGTGGGTAGTGGAGGACAAGAACTTTCCCCTGTTCAAAATAAAAAAATAACTGAAGATGCTGCTGCCTGGGCAAGAAGTATTGCACAAACCCGGAACCGCAACGTTGAAAAGGCAGCCCTGGCGGTTAATGAAAGCAAGTCTTTTACTGCCAGGGAAGCATTGGATGATAATCTCATAGACTTGTATGTTCGAGATTTAAAAACATTGGTTACAGAGGTGCATGGAAGGCAGGTAACCCTGGGAAACGGGGAAAATTTACTTTTGAAGACGGCCGGGGCGGGATTGCTGCAAGTAGAAATGACTTTTAAAGAGAAATTTTTATTTAAAGTTAGCAATCCTAATTTAATGTATTTACTGCTGATATTGGGAATATTAGGACTGGTATTGGAGTTTAGTAATCCTGGTTTGTTTTTCCCGGGAATTATAGGAGGTATATCCCTTTTACTATCCCTGTATTCCGTTGGTACTCTTAATGCGTCGTGGAGTGGAGTCCTGTTAATAATGCTGGCTTTTGGCCTATTTTTAGCAGAAATCTTTTTAACCAGTTTCGGAATTTTGACCATAGGGGGAATTGCCAGCCTATTCTTTGGTTCTATGTTCCTATTCGGCCAGAATGCTCTTGGAATGCAGGTGAGTTTTGGTCTTATAGCCGTGGTGGTTTTATGTGTTACAGCTATAATGCTTTTTGTTGTTTATGCAGTTATAAAGGCACACCGCAACAGGGTTGCTACCGGGTGGGAAAGTTTTGAAGGAAGCAAGGTAACAACTCTTACAAAATTAGACCCTAAGGGGAAAGTGTTATTTTTCGGTGAGCGCTGGAACGCTGTTTCTGAGGAAAATGTTTTAGAACCCGGTATAGAAGCGATAATCATCAGGGTAGAAGGGTTAACCCTGTATGTAAAAAAGAAAAACGAATAATTACTAAAAATAGAAAACTGAATTTCGAAAGGATGGTTAAATGTTTATAGCAATTTTTATTATACTGGCAATTGGAATTATGTTTTATGCTATTAAAATTGTACAGGAATATGAACGGGGAGTTATTTTCCGCCTGGGGCGTTTTGTTGGTGCGCGAGGGCCTGGATTTTTCTTTATTATTCCTGTAATAGAAAAAATGCAAAAGGTTGATTTGCGAACTTTTACGGCAGATGTGCCTATGCAGGAAGCTATAACCAAGGATAATGTTACTGTGAAAGTAAACGCTGTAATTTATTTTAGAGTTGTGGACCCTGGGAATGCTGTGTTAAATGTGGTTGACCATTACCGGGCTACTTCGCAGTTGTCTCAGACAACTTTGCGGAGTGTTCTCGGGCAGTCAGACCTGGATGAGCTTTTGTCTCAGAGGGATGAAATAAACCAGCGTTTACAAGAAATAATTGATGAAGGTACGGAACCCTGGGGTATTAAAGTAAGCCTGGTGGAAATTAGGGATGTAGAACTACCGGAATCCTTGCAGCGCTCAATGGCGGCACAAGCCTCTGCAGAAAGAGACCGGAGGGCAAAAATAATTCACGCAGACGGTGAATACCAGGCTTCAGAAAAATTGGCCGAAGCAGCTGAGATTATGAGCAAGTACCCGGCAGCTATACAGCTTCGTTATTTGCAAACTCTGAGAGAAGTTTCCAGCAGTGATTCTAATACCATAGTATTCCCGTTTCCAATAGAATTGGGAAAAAGCCTTTCCAGTAGTTTAGAAAATTTAACAGGGCAGCAAGCAAAAGAATAAGAATATAATGCTGATAGCTATTACTTAAAAACTTAACTATATTATGATACGAAATTAGCTGTTATTATTGATCAAAAAGGACTTAAGTCCTAGAAGAGCTAGTGTTTTAGTAGGTTTACAATTGAGTTAAAATTTTGGGAGAATATAGGAAGAAGGTACTATTTTATAAAAAGAGGTCGAAAGTTAATCTAATTTGAAAGTAGCAGGGTAGATGTTACTCTGCTAAAATATATTTAACCTGGTTTTAGTATTTTGAAATATAATATGAGAATTGATAGTTGCCGTTTTGCCATATAATTTATGAATATAAAAAGCAGCTGCTTCCCGGGTGTTTTTAGTGTGAAGCAGCTAATCTACCTGTACTATATATGATTTCAAAAAACATATATAGCCAGTCAGGAGGCGATTTATAAGTTGATAAGAAGGTTATTACTGAAATTAGGTTTAACTAAGATGCATTCAGTGAAGAATACAAAAATAACTTCTATTCCCCCGCTAACAAAAGTAGAAATTCGCCAAAATATTGGTGAAAAATAGTTCTTGAATGAAAGGTCTTATTCATTTAATTTATTACCCAAAATGAATAGATATACGGCAACTAATGCTTATTCTCTTTATCAGGCCAATCTGTGCCTGTTTTTTTTATGATATTCATGATAAAATTTTTTTGAAAAAAATATTGATATATAAGTAAAATAACTTTTCAAATAAGAAAACAACAGTGCATTTAGAGGAGGCAAAATTGTGTTTAAGATAGCCAGCTTTAATACCAACTCTGTACGAGCCAGGATGAAAATAATACTGGACTGGTTGGAGAAGGAAAGGCCAGATGCGCTTTGTTTGCAGGAAACTAAAGTAGAGGACAGTAAATTTCCTGCTGAAGATTTCTCAGCAGCCGGGTACAATTGTATATTTAAAGGACAGAAGTCATATAATGGGGTAGCAATTTTAAGTCCCCACCGGATTGAAGAATTTAATTATGAGCCTCTTGATTTTGAAGCGGCAGGGGAAGCACGGTTGTTAGCTGCCAGGATAAAAGGGGTAAACATAGTAAATTCTTATGTTCCCCAGGGGCGTGCTGTAGACAGTGATTTGTTTATTTATAAACTTAACTGGCTAAAAGGGATAAAGGAATTTTTCCAGAATAATTATGATCCTGGTGCTTATGTTGTTTGGGCAGGTGATTTTAATGTTGCACTGGAACCAATAGATGTTTATGCCCCGGAAAGGCTCTACGGTCGTGTTTGTTATCACCCGGAAGAGCACAAAGTAATGCAAAAAGTTAAAGAGTGGGGTTTTGTTGATGTTTTTAGACAGCATGTACAGGAAGAGGGACACTATACTTTCTGGGATTACCGGGTCCCCAACGGGGTGAAAAGAAAAATGGGCTGGCGTATTGATCATATCTGGGCTGCAGAACCTCTGGCTTTACTTTCCAGCCGGGCATGGATTGACATGGAACCCAGGTTAAAAGAAAAGCCTTCTGATCACACTTTTATATCGGCTGAATTTAACATTTAGATTATTTTTATTTTTAATACCGTGAACACATCTCTAACATAAATAATTCAAGTTATTACATTTGTATTGTTGGAGATTGGAAATATTAGTTTTAGAGGTGTTTAAGGTGTTAGATATTAAAAAAAGCCTGCTGAATAGTTTTTTTGAGAAAATAACTAACGGTGATTTTGAAGTTGTTTACTGGGATGGAGAAAGAAAGCAATATGGAAATGGTGAACCTAAAGTGAAAATAATCTTTAACAAACCATTATCTGCAGATTACAACTTGGATGATCCTGTGCTAGCATTTGGTGAAGCGTATATGGACGAAATCGTTGATTTTGAGGGGAGTTTTGAAGAGGTACTGTGGATTGCTACACAAAATGATGATAATTTTAAAGAAAATGGCCTCAGAGAGAAAGCTTTCTCAGCTTTTAAATCTTTAAATAACCAAATAAAAAATCAAAAGGACAATATTCAACACCATTATGACCTGGGGAATGACTTTTTCTCTCTCTGGCTTGACGAGTCTATGAATTATTCGTGTGCTTATTTTAAAACACCGGAAGATTCTCTATACCGGGCCCAGTTACAAAAAGTAGACCATGTCATAAAAAAACTCAATTTGCAGCCTGGAGAACGTTTGCTGGATATAGGAAGCGGTTGGGGATGGTTGATTATAAGGGCAGCACAACAGCATGATGTAAAAGCTACTGGTATAACTATAAGTGAGGAACAGTACAGGGCTGCCAAAAAGCGAATCGAGGAATTAGGATTGGGAGACCTGGTAGACGTGCTGCTGCTGGATTATCTGGACCTGGATGAAAGCAAGTACCAGTTTGATAAAGTGGTAAGCGTGGGCATGTTTGAACATGTAGGCAAGGATAACCTGGGCGTGTATATGGACAAGGTAAATAAGCTCCTGGTACCCGGTGGGCTGTCGATGCTGCATACAATCACCGGGGTACAGGAAAAGGGTGTTAATTCGTGGATAGACAAATATATATTTCCCGGCGGTTATATACCTTCCATAAGGGAAACAATTTGGCTTTTACCGGAGTATAATTTTCACCTTCTTCATGCCGAGAGCCTGCGCATACACTATGCCATGACCCTGGATCGGTGGTATGAAAATTTCTGCGATAATCTGGACTATATTGAGCAGCAATTCGGCCGGCGTTTTGTCCGCATGTGGGGATTGTATTTGCGCAGTTGTGCTGCTTCTTTTAGAGTTTCAGGATTAAATATTCATCAACTGCTGTTTTCCAAGGGATTAAATAATAATCTTCCATTGACCATGGAATCACTGGTTACCAGTTAACTGTTTGGTGAGAAACGGGTATGAATTTGTTCAAAAATAAATAGAAAAGGCATTGTAGTGGTTTATATACAATGCCTTTTTGTATTTATTTTCATTAATAATTTTTGCAAAGTTCTTCAAAAAATGCTTGAGGATGTACACATACTGGACATACCTTGGGAGCTTCTTCTCCTTCATGAATATGTCCGCAATTTTTACACTTCCAATTTATGCTTTCCTCTCGTTTAAATACTTTTTCATTTTCAATATTTTCCAAGAGATCTTCATATCTTTCTTCATGCTCTTTTTCTACTGCACCTATACCTTCAAACATTTTAGCTATTTTTTCAAAGCCCTCTTCCCGGGCTTCTTTAGCCATTCTAGGATACATGTTTGTCCATTCATCATTTTCCCCTGATGCAGCGGCTTTGAGATTATCAATTGTACTACCTAATTTTTCTAAAGCTTTAAAATGCAGTTTTGCATGTTCTTTTTCATTATAAGCAGTTTCTTCAAAAATCTCGGCTATTTGTTGATAACCTTCTTTTTTTGCAACTGAAGCAAAATAAGTGTACATATTTGTAGCCTGGCTCTCACCTGCAAATGCTTCCAAGAGATTTTTTTTAGTTTTTGTTCCTTTTAAGTTGTTCGACATTTAGTAGGTTCCCCCTTTAAATAAACTGGTATTCAGTTTAGATAGATATAAACTTGTAAGAATTAAAAATGCTTATAATAAAAATATAACACATTTTAACATATTCTAACACATTTGCTTATATTGTTACAACAATGGGTGAGTTTATAGCTGGTCTATATATTTAATAATAGCGGCTGATTATGCTCAAAGTTATGTGATATTAAAACAATGTTGTAAAAACTAAAAATTAGTTTTTACACTGTAGAGGTAAAAAAAATAATACCCGGCTGTATTCAATTTAAGAATACAACCGGGTATTATTTTTGTTATATGTTTTTTACTTGTTTGTAGTAATCAGTAAGTACTGTTAGTTTGATGGAAACTGATTGTTTGCGTATTCAATAATTTCTTCTAAAATATCATAATCATACTTTAATTCCCATGTACCATATTTATCTGCAACAAAATCTTTTTCAAAATCTCCAGTATATTTTCCAGTATCAATGTATTTTTTTATTGTTTTAAAATATTCTTGATAGGCTTCTGCAACTATTTTATCTACCTCTTCAATGCTATAGTCCATATCCGTATATTTATCAATAGAAGCCTGGAATTTTTTATCAGCATTTAATATTTCTTTTTGTTCTGCTGTCAGGCTATTGTAATCAGCTAGATAAATAGAATGATAACTTGAATTATTATTCTGGCTGGAATAATCTTCTTTTTCTTTAGTTTCGATTTTTTCATCTTCATCAGAAAGTTTTGGAGCTTTAAATCGGAAATTGTCCACATGAACATCGGATGCACTGTACATTCTGATTTTATTGCTTTTTGTTATCTTTTTATCATTTTTACCGGTAAGAGTAACTTTTATTGTTTTTGGCATACCATATTTGATGTAGTCAATTACTTTGATGGAAAAACCGTCAATATAGTGGCCCGTATAAGGATCTTCTATGGTATATTCCTCACCAGCAGCAATTTTTTTATTGTCTTTCCACAGCTCTGCCCTCACTGTATCATCAGGACTGCCTCCGGAAACCGAAACTTTAATATTCATCCGGTATTTAAGAAAATGTTCTGCTTTATTTTTTGCTATTACTTTATCTTTTATGACCTGTGATCTTAGATTCTTTTCTATAGCTGTAAAGACCGGCTGCAGTGTTTTTATAAGAAGTGACTTGTGTACTTTGTTTAATCTTTCTTTTTCTGCATCATCAAAACCTGCCTCATATGTAAAGCCGTGGCCTTGAAGCTCTGCCTGAAGTGCAGCAACAGCGCCGTCATCCGTCCAAATCTTTTTTACGTAATTGTTTAGTTCATTTTCTACAGCCTGTTTCATTTCATCCTGTGTTTTTGCCGAGGTCACCTTTTTATACAAAATATTGTACCATTCGGTAGGTGTTCTACTAGCCTCTGTTGCATAATATTTTTCATATATTTTATCCAGCATTTACACCCTTAACTGTTCTGCTTCTTCTGCAAAAGTGTTGAGAGAATAATCAATAATAAACATTCCAACGCCGGCGACATTCAATGCAGAACTTCCCCACTGGGCAATGGCGTAACTTAAGAATCCTTTAGTTCCAGTTTGTGAGGCTGTATCATATTTACCGTCACTGACTTCTGCCATAATCTGTATCACAGTTGTGGCAACCCCTAAATTTTTCATGATATCATTGGCACCAGTCAACTTTGAAAATTCTAGTACTTCTTCCATCAGTGTTGTTGAACTGCCCAGCCCTCCGTAAGCGTTTAAAGCCTGGCTCCAGCCTATCATTTCAAGCTTTTTGGAAGCACTTCCTGCATCCATTTTTCCAATTTTTTCGGCTTCGTTCAATAACTCTTTGTTTGCTGATCCTATGGCAGAAATCTGACGCGGCTTGGCTCTATCGCTCTCTACTACCGAAACTACTGTAAGATGGTCCATGTATAAAGATATTTTATCTTTATGAATTGCAGTTCTTACTTGATCCCACGAGCTGGTTTTTTCATTATAATATACAGCTTCAAGTGATTTTTCCGGATCACTTGATTTAAGTTTACTCCTATCATAGGGAATGTTAATTTTCAAATCACCGTCAAATCTATGAACATTCCCGAGCTTAATTTCGTATGATTTTACAACATTGGTGATGCCTTGATTGGTTTGAGGTGCTTTTGATGAGTTTTTTATGTCAAGTTTCTCAGCTGTATTAACAGCACCTGGAGGAAGAGTAATTTCTATGCCGTTGGATGAATATTTCTGGTACTTGTAGCTGGGTATAATAGTATTGTTTTGGACAGTGTCAGTAATATTCTCAGTATCTGAAGAACTATGTAAGTCTGAAACAGGTGTTGATGGTGTAACTGCTGTCACGATCATTATTACAAATAAAAGTGAAGCCAGTACACCATTCCTGAGTACTTTTAAACGACTGACTGTTTTACCCAACATGGCCCATTTCGGGTTTAAAAGGCCTAGAAGTATCCAGAGACCGGTTCCCAAAAGAAGGACTAAATAGATATCTTGAAATTTGTTTCTAAAAATAAACATTAATATAATAACAGCAAGAGTAATTAACCACTTTAATCTACGCTTCTTTTTATTTTGCAAATTGCTGTAATCTTCCTGGTGTGACAGGACTTCTTTATTTTTATCTAATTTTTCATGCGAATTATTTGAATTTTGCTCCTTTAGGGGGAATTGCGCAGAGGATTGGTCGTTGGTTTTAGTTGATTCAGGGACTTTGTTTACAATTTTGTTTCCACAATTGCCGCAAAATTTATCTCCCGGTTTAACGGTTTTCCGCAATGACCGCAAAATTTTGGTTGATGCTCCATTTATTCACTCCCTTTTTTTAAAACTATTTTACAAGATCTTTTTTGAAAAATATATAGTATTCTGTAACATGACAAGGGGACGGGGTTGTTGTCACCTTATACTTTAGAGAGAAGATCCCGAAATATACCTGTAAGTATTTTTTTTCGCAAAAAAATACCTTTATTTTTAAGTAAATATTTTACAAGTCATATAATGATATCCTAGGGTCTGCTGAACATAACAAAAATCCAGTAAAATCAAGGATTTATACTCATACTGGCACCAGTGTAACCAGGTGAGATGACCACAAAAGCCAGCGAACTGGTTAAATTGGTTCTACTCAAAAGCCAACAAGATACTTCAAGGAGGTAATAAAAATGCCAAAGAAAAAAATTAATAACCCCATAGAGGGTTACCAAATGACTGATGCTAATAAAATAAAGCTGAATCAAGCACGTGAAAAAGCAGTAATTAATGCAGCAAATCATATGTCAAAAGTGTGACAGTGGCATGAAGAAAGGAACAAGCCCAAGGATCTTGTTGCCTGGGTAGAGTCATTTTTACAAAAAGCTGTGAGCATTATGTCAAACAAAAGGTTCAGCAATCTCAATGGGGTGGAAGGTTGAAGGGTTGGGTTAAATAACGACCATGCTAACATTTACTGGGCTGACCCGGTAGATTTCTAGGTACCAGTATTTTCTTGTGCTTTGGTACCATTAAACCCGGTGATTTCATTCTAAACATACTTATGCAAGGTAAAATCTACTTTATCCTTTAACATAACTACAGCTACACTTTTTTCTATTTGAAAGTCATCTGCTATAACTTCTACTAAATAAGTTCCCGGATTCAGTTCAGAAAAAGCATAATCGCCGTTTGCCCCTGTGGAGGTTGTCGCCACTAACTCATTAGTATCAATATCCTTAACTTCGACTTTAGCTCCTTTAACCGGGTTACCTTTAAGGAATTCAATAACAGTTCCATCTAACATTACGGTACTCAAATAAGAAACAATTAGAATCATTGACCCGATAATCGAGACTCTATCTCCTCTGTAACTCACTTTTTTAACTTCAACTTCATGTCTTATTGATTTTATAGACCTTGATTTGTCCATATTCGGCAGCTTAATGAATGAAGTAGTTTCCACATCCTTTGTTTTTCTAGTACCTGGTTTTGCATTTTCTGAAACTATATCCTGATCAATACTTGCTACAACGAAAAGTCTCAAATTAACATCTACTCGTAACGAGGTCTCCAGCAATTGGGAGCGAAGTGATTGCACGCGGGCATAAACATGGGGCTCGACAATTCCCTCAGGTAAAAATATAGAACTATACCAATTAAATCTCTTTTTAATTTCTTGGCGAATTTTTTTAGCGTCGGTCATATGCAACACCTCATAATTTGTGCAAGTTACATATTTTATGCTTTGTAATTTTGTCCGGTGATATACCCCTTACGTAGGCGTCAAACATTAGTGACAGGGGGGACGGGGATATTGTCAACTTATGCTTTAGAAACAAGATCCCGTACCTTTAATTATTTCTCTTGCTCTGAGTTACTTTAGACCGGAGGCAATTGTTGACAAACTCGCCCCTGTAATCGGAATAATTAAAACCTGATTTATTACTTTCTTTAACAATATACATTGCTATATCAGTTTTCTTGGTTAAAACAGACTTCTACAACATTCCCACCGAATTCCACTGGCGCGGCCGCTACTTCCATATAATCAACTGCAGTATAACAAAACAGCGCCCATAGCTCACAAAGCCATGGATAGAACCCGGTAACTGGTACCGTTGCGAGACAAACAGGGATTATTCTGTGACTTTACGCGGGATGACTTTAGGGATTGGTGAATTGAAAGATATGGAATTAATATGGCACAGTGTTATCTTGGTTTGTAGATGTGATTTTAAGCACCAAAATGGCACCAAATAAATAAAAGCGACTTCCGAATAATCTCCGAAAGCCGCGTTATTACTGGAGCCGGCGAGGGGACTTGAACCCCTGACCTACGCATTACGAGTGCGTTGCTCTACCACTGAGCTACGCCGGCTGATCATATTAAATCCTAACAAAACAAAATTATAACACTTTCTTAATTTTATAACAATATACAATAAACATTGTTTGATAGACATGGTAAAAACAAGATGTTATTATTGAGTAATAAAATTGAAAAATTCTTCTAATTCTGTGCCTTTATCAGAAAGCAGTTCGTCTTTTTGGGCTTCAGTAAGAGCCAGCGGAATGTCCGGGTCATTTTCATCTGGTTTTCCTATAAATATTTTTTGTATATTTTGCTGTTCTATTGTTGCTATTATCATAATATCGTTTTCAGTTTTGAATCCTGTTCTGAATTCCAGCTCGTCAAAATCGTCAGGTGGATCAGGTAGATAGGTACAAGCAATCTTTTCATTATGTAAGTTTAAATTCTTTATGTTTTCCATGTTTATATTCTTTCCAATAAATTTGCGAAATCGTTCCATTAGTTTTACCTCCTTGGGACAGGAAAATCTTTTTTTAATGTATTTATTATAACACCGTGTTTTGCGGGAGGAAATATTTTAATGAAAATATCTTCAACTGGGAAAGATAAAAAAAATAATTATAAAACTAATTATACGAAGGTAAATAAGACAGTAGCATTTTCTAAATCTTTAAGTATAGTGCAAAAACAAAATGATGAACAGGAACTCAAGGCAATGCTGGAAAAAATAACTCTTGTAGGAGAGAGGCTAAAAAAAACATTAAGTGTGAATGATATTTACGAATATAAAAAGCTGGTAAAGGATTATTTGTCCAGTGTTGTCAATAATCAATATAAAATAAGCCAGGATAGAACTCTTTATAATGGAATTCTTAGCCGGGTAGAGGTAATAAATCAAAAGATTGATGAGTTGACAAATAAGTTTTTTGAGGATCAAGAACGGAACCTGTTTATAGCAGGAGAGATAGACCAGATAAAAGGATTATTATTGAACCTGTTATTTTAAACAACCCGGCATATATATGCCGGGTTGTTTAAAAACGGCAGAAGAAGAATATTTTAAATAATTATATTAATATTGTTGACATGTGTTCGCAAAGAAATTATAATTTTAAATGAACATAAGTTCAAAACTATTAGGAGGGTGATCATTATGCCAGGTGGAGATAGAAGAGGTCCAATAGGCGAAGGTCCGAGAACAGGTCGAGGAGCAGGTTTTTGTTCTGGTAATTCAAGTCCGGGTTTTATGAACAGGTTTTTCTCTGGTCGTAGAAGGCGTTTTGCAAACAATGTTCCTCCTCGCAGCAGGCAGCAATACAGCGATGAAGATTTTGATGTAACAGATCAGCTGTCATCTTTGAGAGAGCAATTAGACACAATTCAGCAAAAGATAAAAAAAATAGAAGATAAATAAATTTTATCAAGGAGGGAGTATTATGCCTGGACGTTGTTTTTCCCGTGGTCCTGGTAGAGGATTTGGTCCGGGTTTTGGCCGGGGCCCTGGTAAAGGTTTAGGCCCTGGTTATGGCTGGGGCCGGGGACGTTGCTTAGGCTGGCCTGATACTGCTTATGCAGGTTATTACCCTTACCAATCCATGCCCTATGATATTGAATATCAGGATGAACTTTGTATGTTAAAAGAACAAGCCCGCATGATAAAAGAAGAACTTGACATAATAGAAAAAAGAATATCTGAAATGAATGAACAGCAGCAAGAACAAGAAAGCTAATTCATTAAAGGACCTGTAATTATTATAGTCTAAATAATAGTTACCGGTCCTTTAATATTGTAGAAAAATATATGTAATAAAGGGAGGGGTATCCCTCCCTTGTACTCTAACGCTCATGGGGTCCTTTATACATATCCATTAAGCCATACATAACACTGGCCATGCCCAGTCCTGTTAGGCCCCAGCCTACCAGTGGTTTTCTTTCGCGCATAGCCATGCCCGTTCCGGATTCAATGGTCCCAAGAACGGTCATTAAAGAACCGTTTCTCAAAATAAATCCCCCCTTGGTTAGAGTTATATATTATTTTAACCACAGTAATAATCTTTATGTCTTATAATTTTATTATATTGTTATAAATAAAATAGTATAATAAGCTGTAATTTAGTTATGTTTTCAGTTGATAGCAGGGGAGGTCTAAAATTGGTAGTAGGAGTTTTGACCATAGAAATTCATATGGGTATGGAAAATTCACTGAAAGGTAAAAGAAGGATTTTAAAAAGCCTGATAGATAGGTTAAAATCAAAATTTAATGTATCTGTCTCAGAAGTTGATAAACAGGATTTTTGGCAGGTAGCTGTTTTAGGTGTTTCTACGGTAAGCAATGAATCTGCCCATGCTCACAAAATGATGTCAAAAGTAATAAACTTCATAGAAATGCAAGGAGAAATTGAATTAATTGATTATACAACAGAATTGCTGTAAAAAGCCGGGTTTATTTACCCGGCTTTTATCAGTTCAAGAAAATTATTTCCCAGCGGTGTAAGGCTGCATATTTTACTTTTACCCTCAGTTTCAATTTCTACAAAGCCAAGAGCATAGAGCTGCATTACAATGTGATCTAGCACAGCCCTTTTTACTTTTGCAGTAAGGGATAGTCCTTCTTTATTCATACTCCCTTTGCCTTCCAGAGAACTCATTACTCTGATTGCTTCTTCAGGAAGACGGTCACATGCCTTTATAAAATATTCGTTTAATGTCAGCACTTATACTTTCAACCCCTTGTTTATTTTTTTGTTTATTATAATAGTATTAACTTGTTTTCTTTAATTAATAAGCTGTAAGGCCAATAATATTGTTGTTAATTAAAGGAATATCAAAAAAATATTGACGCGGAACATATGTGTGGTACAATTGAAGAAATTGCCGAACAACAGTTTTGGGAACGTCTTTTCTGTTATTTAAGGGGGGGGGATTACGTGCAGTTATCGGCCGGGTATAGGAAAAGATGTGAGATTAATGTTGAAAGCCAGCATGTGGTTGAGCGTGATATAATTGATTGCCTTGAATCGTGGTTGGAAAGTAAGGATACAAATATAGAAATTAGCGTAGGATATGGGATCTGTTTTGGTGCATTTGCTTTTTTGATGGCACATATTGTACTAGCTTTGTTTTAACATAAACTGGTTATAGAAAATATACTTTAATTTGAATTGGTAATGTAAAAAGAGGAGAGCAATATCTCCTTTTTTTTGTTTTTATATGTATAAATTTGTAATTTATACATATATTTTTATAAATCTCTTGCAGTATTGCAAATAAACTGTTACAATGAGGTTTTGATTAACAAGGCTATTTTTACCAAGGTATGGTGATTTGAAGTAGTGGATAATATTTAAATGAAATACTTTTTTAAAAATTTATCTGGAGGAAATATCCATATGCTGTAGAATTGATAGTCATTAATGAATATTTATATATATAAGAATAATTACATATTGTAAAGGGGAGACATTAAAAATGAAAGCAACAGCAGAAAGAATAGAAAAAAATACTGTGGAGTTGGAAGTAGAAGTTGATGTAGAAGCGTTTGAAGAAGGAGTAGAGAAAGCTTGTAAAAAGTTGATTAAGAAAGTGAACATACCTGGTTTTAGACGGGGTAAAGCACCTCGCAGAGTTTTAGAGAATTATGTTGGAAAATCTGCTATACATAATGAAGCTGTAGAAGAAGTGATACCAAATGCATACATGGAAGCCTTAGAAGAGACAGGTGTTGAACCTGTGGCTCAGCCTGAAGTTGAGCTGCTGCAAGTAGAAGAAGGAGAGCCACTTAAATTTAAAGCTACTGTCAAGGTAAAACCTGAACCAAAACTCGGCCAGTATGAAGGGATAGAAATGACTAAAGTGCCTGCGGAGGTTGCAGATGAAGATATACAGAAGGAATTAGAAAACCTTCGTGATAAGCATGCGCAGCTTGTTAATCTTGAAGAAGGCAGTGTGCAGCAGGGAGATGTAGCTAATATAGATTTTACCGGTCGTATAAACGGAGAGGCATTTGAAGGTGGAAGTGCAGAGGACTATTCTCTTGAAGTTGGGTCTGGCACGTTTATTCCCGGTTTTGAAGAACAAATAGAAGGTATGCTGGTAGGAGAGACAAAAGAAGTTTCTGTTACTTTCCCCGATGATTACAGCAACCAGGAATTTGCAGGAAAAGGGGCGGATTTTACAGTAATTGTCAAGTCGATAAAGCGAAAAGAGTTAGCTCCTCTGGATGATGAATTTGCTAAGGATGTAAGTGAGTTTGATACCTTGGAGGAATTAAAGGAAGATCTGTTGAATAGTTTAAAACAATCAGCAGAAGCAAAGGCTAAAGAAAAGATGCAGTCAGATTTAATATCCAAGGTAGTAGATAATTGTGAAGCTGATGTCCCGGAGGAAATGGTAGACAGCAAGGTTGAAGAAATGGTTAAAGATATGGAACGGCGTCTTATGTCCCAGGGGCTGTCCATGGACAATTATTTAAAATATACTAATTCTACCATGGATGATATGAAACAGAACTTGCGTCCAGAAGCTGAGAAATCAGAAAAAACATCACTTGTTCTAGATGCGATTGCTAAAGAACAAAAAATAGAAGTTACAGATGATGATGTAGAGGAAAAAATTAAAGAAATGTCGCAGCAGTACCAGCAGGAACCTGATGTAATTCGAAAAATTATTGAAGGGCAAAATCAATTGGATACTTTCAAAGAAAGTGTGTGCAGGGAAAAAGCTGTAGAGTATTTAATGTCTAAAGCAAATATTATTGAAGGCACAACTGAAACAGAGTAATAATAATTTATATTTAAAAGGGGGAAAAGTATATGTCAAACCTTGTACCAATTGTAGTTGAACAAAACAACAGGGGAGAACGTGCCTATGATATATATTCCAGATTATTAAAAGACAGGATTATTTTTATTGGCAGTCCTATTGATGATACTGTTGCCAATTTAGTTATTGCACAGTTATTATTTCTAGAAGCAGAAGATCCTGACAAAGATGTACATCTCTATATTAATTCTCCCGGGGGTATAGTAACTGCCGGAATGGCTATATATGATACCATGCAGTATGTAAGATGTCCGGTTTCAACTATATGTCTTGGGCAGGCTGCCAGCATGGGCTCATTCTTGTTAGCAGCGGGAGAAAAAGGAAAGAGGTTTGCCCTGCCTTATTCTCGAATTATGATACATCAGCCTTTAGGTGGTGTGCAGGGTCAGGCTACTGACATTGATATCCATGCCAAGGAAATATTACGCACAAAACAAACATTAAATGAAGTGTTGTCCAAGCATACAGGTCAACCGTATGAGACTATTGCACAAGATACTGAGAGGGATTTCTTCATGTCCGCTGATGATGCTAAAAATTATGGTATTGTGGATGAGGTGTTCCATGCCCGTGAGCAAAGTTAAAAGAGGTGGATTTTATGGCTAATGAAAAAAGTCAATTAAAGTGTTCTTTTTGTGGGAAGTTGCAGGATCAGGTGAAAAAATTAGTTGCAGGACCAGGTGTGTATATCTGTGATGAGTGTATTGAATTATGTAATGAAATTATTGAGGAAGAACTTGGCGAAGATACTGGCCTAGATATTGGCGATATTCCTAAGCCTTCAGAGATAAAAGATATATTAGACCAGTACGTTGTGGGGCAGGATTCAGCAAAGAAATCACTGGCAGTTGCAGTTTATAACCACTATAAGCGTGTAAATATGGGTAGTAAAATAGATGATGTAGAACTCCAAAAGAGTAACATCGTTATGATGGGACCAACGGGATGTGGTAAAACCCTGTTAGCCCAGACACTGGCTAGACTTTTAAATGTTCCGTTTGCCATTGCAGATGCTACTACACTTACCGAGGCTGGTTATGTAGGCGAAGATGTGGAGAATATATTATTAAAGCTTATACAATCTGCAGACTATGATGTGGAAAAAGCTGAAAAAGGCATAATCTATATCGATGAAGTTGATAAGGTGGCTAGAAAGTCTGAAAATCCCTCAATAACCAGGGATGTGTCGGGCGAAGGTGTTCAGCAGGCACTTTTGAAAATACTGGAAGGCACAACTGCCAGTGTTCCACCGCAAGGCGGCAGAAAGCACCCGCATCAGGAGTTTATACAGCTTGATACTACAAATATATTGTTTATCTGTGGCGGTGCCTTTGACGGTGTAGAAAAAATAATAGAAAACCGTACTGGTAAGAAAGCTATGGGCTTTGGGGCTGAAATTAAACCCAAGCAGGAGCAAAATATAGGTGAAATACTGAGCCATGTACTTCCGGAAGACCTGTTAAAATATGGTCTCATACCGGAATTTGTCGGGCGTTTACCTATTATTGTGACTATTGATGCTTTAGATGAAGAAGCCTTAATCCAAATCCTTACAGAACCCAGGAATGCTCTCGTTAAACAATATAAAAAGTTTTTTGAACTTGATAATGTTAATCTGGAATTTCAACATGATGCACTTCTGGCTATTTCACAAGAGGCAATGCGCCGGAATACCGGAGCACGTGGGTTGCGTGCAATATTAGAGGAAATTATGCTTGAAATTATGTATGATATACCTGCCCGTGATGACATTTCTAAGGTAGTTATTACCAGGGATACAATTGAAGAAAAGGATAAACCACTGGTGATTACCATGGATAATAAGAATAAGCAAGAAGAATCAGCATAAGAGGCCTCGCTTAGTGCGAGGCTCCCTTGTATTTATCTGGACAAGTCATTTAAAACTTAATATATTGCTATCCAGGTGCCCTGCAGATACAGGGAAAAAGGGAATCAGGTTAAAATCCTGGACGGTCTGGCCACTGTGAATAGTTAGCCTCTTTCATATAAGCCACTGTTTTGATCAGGAATGCGAAAGATGGCGATAATCTATGAGTCAGGAAACTTGCCTGGATAGTGCACTGTATGCCTCCCGAGAAGAGGGTTAGTGCAAATTTAACATTAAATTTGATACCTCTGTCCCTATATGGAGCAGGGGTTTTCTGTATTTACATAAAAAATTAAAATGAGTGAAGGCCCTAAAGCCGGGGTTAAATATTAGGCAGGTGAGCAGTTTGATTTGGGTTTTAGGAGGTACTAGCGACGGTCGAAAACTCGTTCGTGAATTAGTAAAAAGAGATCAAAGAGTTGGTGTAGTTGTCTTTAGTTCGTATGGAAAGGAACTGGTACACGATGACGGTGCATATGAAGTGGAGCAAGTATCTACTGATATGCTTGTTGACTGGTTATATAGTAAAAAAATAAAAATATTAGTGGATGGTCGGCACCCGTCTTCTGTATATAATGAAAAAGAAGATAAATTATTACAGGCCTGCAGTACGTTAAGTATTGTTTTCTATCGCATAGGTCGTGAAGAAACTGTACTTGATAATTATCATAATGTTTATAAGGTTTTCTCCATGGAGCAGGCTGCTCAAAAGGTAGTTTTATTAGGTAAGACCATTTTTCTGACTACGGGAAGCAACCAGCTGGAAACTTTTTTAAGTTATAAGGAAAAGTATAATTTACGCCTGGTAGTCAGGGTTTTGCCTGAACACAAAGTGATAAAGAAATGTCAAGATATGGGGATCAGGCCCAAAGATATTGTTGCCATGCAAGGGCCTTTTTCAAAACAGGTAAACAGGGCACTGTTTAAAATGTACCGGGTGTCAGTAGTTGTTACGAAAGATAGCGGTAAAGCAGGGGGAACTGATGCAAAGCTGGCAGTAGCTAAGGACTTAGGTATACCTGTTGTTATGGTAGTATACCAGTGCAATGGTAAGTCAATGAAGTGGCAGGAAATATTGAATTTATTGACCTGTTATCTACAATAAAATATTATAGATATAAGAGAGCCCGGTTTTTTCACAGCCGGGCTCATTCATTTATTAATTATTTATGCTTCTGGCCAATAGGTAGAACAGTTTTTTTATAAACTGAATTTAAAATTCCTGCTGCTGATGCATACCAGGCAGCCAGTGCAGTAGCAATTCCTGCATAGCCACCGCAGGTGTGTGCAAATGATACATTCATTGTTCCAATATCTAAAAGTATAAATGTTAGAAGCAGGAGGGTAAAAACCGCAACAAGCGCGTTATTAAGGGCAAAACTACCTATCCACATGTAAGCAGTGAAAATAGTCCAGGAAATTAAGAACAACCCGGTTGCAAAACTAGAAGCTTCAATAAATCCCCACTCGGCAAAAAGTAAATATAATGCAAAAGAAATCCAAAAAGCACCAAAAGAGCTAAAAGCTGTACAACCGAAAACATTATTTTTTTTGAATTCCCATAATCCTGCAAGTATTTGTACTGCCCCACCATATACCAGTGCCGGGGCAATAATCATACCTTCAACTTTACCAGGGACAAGACCAGTATTCACAACGCTCAGGCAGAATGTTGTTAAGGCAAAAGCAGCCAGGCCTAGCGGACCGGGGTCGGATATAGCGCTGTTTTCATTTATATTATAAACTTTAGCGCTTTCGCTCATAATTTTCCCCCCTTTCACAAATTATTTTTGCGGCAGTATCACTATTGTGGCAATTTAAATACCCCCCCTTTTTTTTAAAAAAGTATTATAATAACATTTTATGTAATAGAATCTTATTATTCAATCATAATTTTTAGAATTATCAAAATTTACAAAAAGTTTATAAATATTTTCACAATTTAGTATAGATATATTTATAAGAGGGATAAAATTTGAAAATGTTAGCAATAATATTAGGTAAGTTTATTTTTAAAAGGTAATATAAGGAGGGCTTATCATGGGTGGTTTTTCCGGGGGGGTAGCCGGATTTATCACGTTTATCCAGGTTTTTTTTGCTGTTATAATAGGTTTATATTTTTGGAATTTACTTAAGACTCAGCAGAGTAACAAGTCTGCCGTGGAAAAAGAATCTCGGAAAGAGATGGAAAAATTACAACGTATGAGGGCTATATCGTTGACTGAGCCTTTAGCAGAGAAAACACGGCCAACTAGTTTTGATGATATTATAGGTCAATCGGAAGGCCTTAAGGCTATGCGTGCATCACTCTGCGGGCCCAACCCGCAACATGTAATAATATACGGGCCCCCGGGTGTTGGCAAAACAGCTGCTGCCAGACTGGTACTCGAAGAAGCTAAAAAAAATGAAAATTCTCCGTTTAAAAGTAATGCCAGGTTTGTAGAAGTTGATGCCAGTACAGCCCGGTTTGATGAGCGAGGTATTGCTGATCCCTTGATAGGATCAGTACATGATCCTATTTACCAGGGCGCTGGAGCCATGGGAATGGCGGGGATCCCGCAGCCTAAGTCCGGTGCAGTTACAAAAGCCCATGGTGGGATGCTCTTCATTGATGAAATAGGAGAACTTCACCCTTTGCAAATAAATAAATTATTAAAGATATTGGAAGACAGGAAGGTTATACTGGAAAGTGCTTACTATAGTTCTGAAGATACAAATATTCCAGGGCATATTCATGATATCTTTCAAAATGGTTTGCCGGCAGATTTTCGTTTAGTTGGGGCTACTACTAAGACGCCCGAAGATATTCCTCCTGCTGTAAGATCTCGCTGCCTGGAAATTTTCTTCCGGCCTTTATTGCCGGAAGAAGTAGAAGTAATAGGACATAGGGCAGCGAAGAAAATTGGATTTCCCCTGGAAGACCAGGGGCTAAAATTGCTTACCAGGTACGCTAATAACGGGCGTGATGCAGTTAATATAATACAGATTGCCTGTGGTATTTCATTAACAGAAGGAAAAAATAAAATTGCAACCAGGGATATAGAATGGGTAATTCACAGCGGGCAGTATGCGCCCCGCCATGATAAAAAAATACCTGCCAGGCCTGCTGTAGGTCTTGTTAATGGTCTGGCAGTTTATGGTCCTAACAGCGGAGCACTTTTGGAAATAGAAGTAGGTGCAATACAAGCTGAACGCGGAAAAGGGAAGTTAATAGTTACCGGGGTAGTGGAAGAAGAGGAAATAGGCAGTAAGGCTAAAACTTTTAGGCGCAAAAGTATGGTCCGCGGGTCAGTGGAAAATGTACTTACCGTTTTGCGCAGAGTCATGAATGTTGATCCCAGGGATTATGACCTGCACGTAAATTTCCCCGGCGGTATTCCCGTAGATGGGCCTTCGGCAGGAATTGCAGTTGCAACAGCTGTTTATTCTGCTATTATCGGTATCCCGGTGGATAACAAAGTTGCTATGACTGGTGAAGTTTCTATCAGGGGATTAGTTATGCCCGTAGGGGGTGTAGTTTCCAAGGTAGAAGCAGCCCGTCATGCCGGTGCGAATAAAGTCTTTATACCTAAAGATAATAATCAATCTATACTGGAAAATGT
This sequence comes from Clostridiales bacterium, assembly GCA_021736985.1. Classification (GTDB taxonomy): domain Bacteria; phylum Bacillota; class Desulfotomaculia; order Desulfotomaculales; family VENG01; genus JAIPEW01. The sequence continues at coordinate 65,867 of JAIPEW010000009.1, forward strand.
TGAAGGTGTGGAAGTAATCCCCTCTGAGAAGCTGGAAGATGTAATTAAAGATTCTTTATTATCTTATCCGGTTAGTAAAACCAGTGATGTGCAGCCGGCGTTGGAAATTCTAGATAATCATAAGATTGTTTCTCCTTCACTGTTTCCTGGAGAAGCTTAATATCAATGTTTTATCAATGAAAAAATTAGAAAAATTTTTTATGATTGCATATATACCCGGCTTAAGCCGGGTATATTTTATCCCTGGCACTTATTGTTATAGCCCTGCTATTGTTTTGTATGGTAGAATTGTATATAAATCTGCCCTAAGCAAAATCAGCCATAGCGAATGTGATTTATAAGGAGGTGCATCGATGAATTCTGTTGAGCGAGTATTGCCGTTATTACCTTTACGGGGACTCCTGGTTTTTCCTTACATGGTAATCCATCTGGATGTAGGAAGGGAAAAATCGGTGCAGGCTATAGAACAGGCAATGATACAAGATAAAACAGTGTTTTTGTCTACTCAAAAAGAAGCTCAAACCGACGAACCTGGCCCGGACGATATATATACAATTGGTGCTGTAGCAGAAGTGAAACAATTATTAAAGCTGCCTGGCGGTACCATCAGGGTGTTGGTAGAAGGTCTTGCCAGGGGTGAAATTAAAGAATACGTAGGAGAAGCGCCCTACTTCGAGGTTAAAATAGAACAATACCCGGAAGAATTCGAAAAGAATGGTGAAATAGAAGCCTTAATGCGCAAGTTGGTTAGTCAGTTTGAAGAATATGTTAAGGCTTCAAAGCGTATACCACCTGAGACAGTTTCTTCTGTAGTTAACCTGGAAGAACCGGGGCGCCTGGCTGATGTAGTCGCTTCTCATCTTAACCTGAAGATAGAAGATAAACAAGATATCTTGGAAACATGGGATATAAATGAAAGGTTAGAGAAGCTGTGTGCAATTGTATCCAAGGAAATGGAGATAGTCGAACTAGAGCGTAAAATAAACGGTCGTGTACGCAAACAAATGGAAAAGACCCAGAAAGAATATTACCTTCGTGAACAGATGAAGGCTATTCAAAAGGAATTGGGCGAAAAAGATGATAAACAGGCTGAAGGTGAAGAGTACAGGGAGAAAATATCTGAAGCTGAGTTTCCTGAAGAGGTAGAAGAAAAGGCACTTAAAGAAGTGGAGCGCCTGGAAAAAATGCCTCCCATGGCAGCAGAGGCAACTGTAGTCCGCAATTATTTGGACTGGCTTTTGTCTATCCCCTGGAATTATAAAACGCAAGATCGGCTGGACCTTAATGCAGCCAGTGATATACTAGAAGAGGATCATTATGGCCTGAGAAAAGTTAAAGAACGTATACTAGAATACCTGGCAGTACGGGAACTGTCCGAAGACTGCAAGGGGTCTATATTATGCCTGGTAGGGCCCCCTGGTGTAGGAAAAACATCACTGGGTCGTTCTATAGCCCGGTCCTTAGAAAGGAAATTTGTACGTTTATCCCTGGGTGGAGTAAAAGATGAAGCTGAAATTCGCGGGCACAGGCGTACTTATGTTGGTTCTATGCCGGGACGTATTATACAGGGCATGAAGGATGCAGGATCCAAAAATCCAGTTTTCTTAATGGATGAAATTGATAAGATGAGCATGGATTTCAGGGGTGACCCTACTTCAGCACTGCTGGAAGTGCTGGATCCGGAACAAAATAATACTTTTAGCGACCATTATATTGAAATGCCTTATGATCTAACCGAAGTAATGTTTATTACAACTGCCAATTTAGAGCATAATATACCCAGACCTCTTTTGGATAGAATGGAAGTTATTAATATTTCAGGTTATACTGAAGAGGAAAAAGTTCAAATTGGTTTGCGCCACCTGTGGTCTAAACAGGTCAAAGAACATGGTCTAACTAATGAAATGATTAGCATATCAGAAAATACCGTGCGCAAAGTTGTACAAGAATATACACGGGAAAGCGGAGTACGGAACCTGGAAAGAGAATTGGGCAGCATATGCCGTAAGGCGGCAAAGAAAATAGTTTCCAACCAGGTTAAAAAAGTAAAAGCAACAGTGCAAAATTTACCCCAGATGCTTGGTACACCCCGTTTTCGCTACGGCGTGGCAGAGAAGGAAGCTCAGGTAGGAGTAGCTACTGGTCTGGCCTGGACAGAGGTAGGCGGGGAGATATTGAGTATTGAGGTAGGACAGTACAAGGGTACCGGTAAATTGACCCTTACCGGTAAGTTAGGTGATGTAATGAAAGAGTCTGCTCAGGCTGCTTTTAGCTATGTTCGCAGCAGGGCGGATGAGCTTGAGATTGAACATAAAGTGTTTGAAAACAACGATTTTCACGTGCATGTTCCTGAAGGCGCTATCCCAAAAGACGGGCCTTCAGCAGGGATTACTATAGCTGCATCTTTAGCTTCTGCGTTAAGCGGGCGAAAAGTTAGAAATGATATTGCCATGACCGGTGAAATTACTTTGAGGGGAAGAGTGCTTCCTATCGGTGGTATAAAAGAAAAAGTTCTGGCTGCGCACAGAGCAGGTATAAAGACAGTGCTGTTGCCGCAGGATAATAAAAAAGATATTGATGAAATACCAGGCAATATTAAAAAACAGGTTAAAATAGTTTTAGTTGGCAATATGGATGATGTAATTGAAATAGCACTTATGAAGGAAGAGGGAGTTAACGTAGAAGAATCCCCGGAGATTTCGGTAGAGATGTCTTATAACCCGGTTGCTGAAACCGAGGGAGGAACAGAGATCCGTCCATGAAAATAAATACTGCTGAATTTGTAAAGAGCAGTACCACATTGAAGAATTGTCCCAGCCAGGGTTATCCAGAGGTGGCCCTGGCCGGGCGTTCCAATGTAGGTAAATCCTCTTTTTTTAACAAGCTGGTAAATCGCAAAAAGTTAGCCCGTATAAGTAAGACCCCTGGTAGAACTCAAACTTTGAATTATTTTGTTTTAAACGAGAATATTTACATTGTTGATTTGCCGGGATATGGTTATGCCAGGGTCCCGGAAAAAATTCGTATTAGCTGGGGGCCTATGATAGAAGAGTACTTAAGCGGGCGGGAACAACTTCGAGGCATATTTCTCATAGTAGATATGCGCCACGAGCCTTCTGCTCAAGATATTCAGTTCTGTGAGTGGGTTCGTTTTTACGGTTTTTCTTTTGCTGTTGTGGCGACTAAATGTGATAAGATAAAAAGAGGAAAAATACATAACCAGCTAAAAGTGATTAGCCAGGTACTGGAACTGGATGAAGGTGATATATTAATACCCTTTTCTTCTGAAACAGGTACAGGTAGGGAAAAAGTATTATCTGTAATAGAAGATTGGACATATTAAGCGGCTTAGTAGCTGCTTTTTTATTTATAAAATATCTGCATATCACTGTTCAGGCTTATACTTTACGTTTTTCATTGATTTAACAGCGAACTTATTGTTTATACAGTTAATATTAATAGGACTTGATAGTTCACCAGCTTGAACCATCATATCCATAAAATTTTGCACTTCTTCTTCTTTTATTATAGGTTCGGTAGGCCATATTTTATACTGGCAGTAATTATTTATAACGTGAATATCTATATCTACATAATCTTTAATAGAATCGGGGTTGTGTTTTATAAATAAGAATGATTTATAAATGCTGTTTGTAAATCCCTGTACAGCTTCCGAGTAATTGGATAAAAACTTGCTGCTTGTAACGTATATATAAGCAGGCAGTTTTTCCTTCGTTAGAGATGTAGCTATATGAGCCGTACCTTCGGTTTTCAGGCGCGAAGCTGCTGTTCCTGGTGCCTGCAAATATGTGCTGCAGCCAGTTTTGAATGCTCCAACATGTAAATCCTGTGGAATGTTGTAAAAAACGGCTACGCTGCGATACGGGGCGAGTTCGTTTTCTCGCAGTGCCGCTTCCAAAAGTACTCCTGCTGTGCTGCCAGGTGGTTGACCAATAATAGCTTTGTTTTTCATGTCCTTCCATTCAAATCCCTCTATTTTTTCCTTTGTTAATATAAATGAAGATTTTCTTGCTGTTGCCGGGGCAAATGCTGTCCATTCAGGGTGTTTATGCATGGCTTGTAAAAAATTAGCCAACTCCATTACTGCTATATCTGACTCTCCTTCAGCCAGGACTTGTTCCATGGTTTTATTACTGCATGTCTTTATATTAATATCTACATTATTTTGCTTAAAATAATTATTTTGTTTGGCAATGTAGTGTGGAATCATATCTGCTGACATTCTAGTTTGGGCTAATGTTATGTAGTATGGATGAGGTCTTTGTATTATTTGTATAGTTATGCCCGAGCCTATAAGCAGTAAAGCTAATAATAATAAAATATATTTTTTTTGCAATATCAAGAAATATAGTCCCCCTTAACAGCAGTTCATAATAAATATATATTAAAATCTATAATTTTATACCACATATATTTTAATCATAAACGCCGCCCTTTTACATATTATGGTAGAAGATGAGCTGTGTGGGGGGGGATTAATCCATGCTGAAAAGATTTAGCATTATATACTGGTCGCAGGCTGGCATTAAAAATGGCGGTATCAGTTTTTTTTCTGTGGTTGTTGGTCTTTTATGGGCACTGGTAGTAACCATGTTTATGGGTGTGATATTGGGTTTATATGTAACATTATCAGGTCAGCTTTCTTATTACATGCCCTATGCATTGGGTATATGTATGTTGGTAGGAGTTTTTGCAGGCGGGGGAGTCAGCGGAATGCATGCGTCCAGGTATGGTTGGCTGCACGGGAGCATAACGGCTGTTTTATACAGTACCCTGGTTTTAATTTTGTTTCTTGGAAGTGCCCCTGCGCTTTTGTTGAACCCGGGGTTATGGGCCCGCTTTTTACTGCTAATTACAGCTGGTATTTCTGCAGGAATTATAGGAGTAAATGTGCCTGTAAAAAAGGCACGCTTATTAAAGGGTATAGGAAAAATAAATATGTGAAGTTGACAGCAATTGCAAGAAGCATTAATATATAAGTAGTTTATAGTATATATAAAGGCTGTGAAGAAGAGGGTACGAAAAATAGTTCTACAGAGAAGGGAACCCTGGGCTGTAAGGTTCCCTGTCCGTATTCGTGCTTGTCGCTTTGGAGCTGCCGGGTTGAACATGTAAAGTAAGCCTGGCCGGGCTAGCCCGTTACAGCGTTTGAGTGCTGGCTGGAATTCCGGCTGGAAGTAAGGTGGTAACGCGGCTCCTCCGTCCTTGCACGGGTGGAGTTTATTTTATTGGAGGAGGTTTTTTTTCTTTGACCAAGTTCGATATGGCCAAAAAATATGATCCAGAAAAAGTGGAATCAAAATGGTACAGTCATTGGGAGAAAAATAAATATTTTCATTCAGAAGTTGATCCAGAAAAAGACCCTTTTAGTATAGTAATGCCGCCTCCCAATGTTACAGGTGAACTACATATGGGACATGCTCTTGACAGTACGCTGCAGGACATACTTACTCGTTTCAGGCGTATGCAGGGATACAATGCTTTATGGCTTCCCGGTACTGACCATGCTGGCATAGCTACACAGACCCGGGTTGAGGGGAATATGGCCCGGGAAGGGGTTACCAAGCACGATCTCGGCAGGGAAAAATTCCTGGAGCGTGTTTGGGATTGGAAAAACAACTATGGCGGGCGTATAACTAACCAGCTGCGGTGCCTGGGTGCTTCCTGTGATTGGGACCGGGAACGTTTTACCATGGATGATGGTTGTTATAATGCAGTTATTGAAGTGTTTGTGCGCCTTTACCAGCAAGGGTTAATTTACAGGGATTATTATATTACTAACTGGTGCAGTAAGTGCCAGACAACTATTAGTGATATTGAAGTTGAGCACATGGACAAGCCGGGTCATCTCTATTATGTTAAATACCCGGTAAAGGGGCAGGAAGATCACCTGTCTATAGCTACCACACGCCCGGAAACAATGCTCGGTGACGTAGCAGTCGCAGTTCATCCTGATGATGAACGCTACAGCCATCTAATAGGGAAGACGTTAATTTTACCTCTGGTAGAAAAAGAAATCCCAGTGATATCAGATGAATATGTTGCGCCTGAATTTGGAACCGGTGCAGTCAAGGTTACTCCTGCTCACGATCCCAATGACTTTGAAATGGGGAAACGTCATGATTTGCCGGAGATCATTGTTATTAATAAAAACGCGCAAATGACTGGTGAGGCCGGGCCCAGGTACGAGGGAATGGATCGCTGGGAATGCCGCAAACAAGTGGTAAAAGATTTAGAAAATAATAACTATCTTATCAGAATAGAAGATCATACTCATGCCGTGGGACACTGTTACAGGTGCGGTAGCGTAATTGAGCCTATGCTGTCCAAACAGTGGTTTGTACGCATGCAGCCTCTGGCAGGACCTGCAATACAGGCTGTGGAAGAAGGGCGCATAAAGTTTATTCCTGAAAGATTTGCTCGTATTTATTTGAATTGGATGAGAAATCTGCGGGATTGGTGTATCAGCAGACAGTTATGGTGGGGACATCGCATTCCAGTATGGTATTGCAGTGACTGTGGTGAAATGACAGTTTCCAGGTGTCCAATTGAAAAATGCGAAGCCTGTGGTTCAAGCAATATAGAACAGGATACTGATGTGCTGGATACATGGTTTAGTTCGGCGCTCTGGCCTTTCAGTACCCTGGGGTGGCCCGAGAAAACCATGGATTTAGCTTATTATTATCCTACTTCAGTCCTGGTTACCGGCAGGGATATAATCTTTTTCTGGGTTGCCAGGATGATTTTCAGCGGGCTTGCTCATATGAACGAAGTGCCCTTTAAAAAGGTTTTTATTCACGGTCTGGTCCTGGATTCCCAGGGAAGAAAAATGAGCAAGTCGCTGGGTAACGGTGTAGATCCTATTCAAGTAATTGAGAGCCACGGTGCAGACAGCCTTCGTTTTATGCTGATTACGGGAAATACTCCGGGGAATGACCTGCGCTTTCACTTCGAACGTTTAGAAGGAGCCAGGAATTTTGCCAACAAGATATGGAATGCTTCGCGGTTTGCCCTGCTTAATTTGCAAGACTATGATCCGGCTTTTGTCCCGGGTAGTGAAGATTATGCTCTGTCAGACAAGTGGATATTAAGCCGCTACCAGTCAGTAATAGAAGAAGTTACAAATGGTATGGAAAATTATGAACTGGGTGAATCGGCACGCAGTTTATATGAATACATGTGGAACGAAATATGTGATTGGTATATAGAACTGGTAAAACCCCGCCTTTATGGAAAGACAACTATCCAGGATAAGGAAACAGCCCAGTATGTGCTGGTTTCTGTGTTGAGAGGGACCCTGGAACTTCTGCACCCGTTTATGCCTTTTATTACCGAGGAGATCTGGCAGTATCTCCCTCATAAAGGGGAGTCTATTATGCTTTCTTCCTGGCCGGGTTCTAATGAACAATTAAAAAATAAAGATGCAGAAGAAAAAATGAATACTATAATGGATGTTACCAGGGGGATAAGACAAATAAGAAGTGAAATGAATGTAGAACCTGGTAAAATGGCACAGGCATGGATAGTATCATCTTTTCCAGAAAAAAGGCAAGCTGCTGAAGAAGGCAGGGAATATATAGAAAACCTGGCCAGTGCAAGTTTAAATATATATTCCGAACTGGAGGATACACCTGAACAAGCTGCGACTGCCGTAGCTAGCGGAGTAGGGATTTATGTTCCTCTTAAAGGGTTGATAGACGTGGAAAGAGAGAAAGCCCGCCTCGAGAAAGAATTAGCTGCGGCAGAAAAAGATTTGATTAAAATACAAAGTAAACTTAACAATGCAGGGTTCTTAAACAAGGCTCCAGGTGATGTTGTAGAAAAGGAAAAATCAAAAGAAGTAGAAATTTCCGGCAAAGTACAAACTCTAAAAGAGCGCTTTGCCATGTTTGGTGACAATTAGGGGGTTTTTGAGTTGACCTTTGAAGAATCCTTAAATTATTTGCAGAACTTGACCAAATTTGGTATGAATTTTGGACTGGGTCGTATTGCGGAGCTCATGCGGTGTTTAGGAAACCCGGAAAAGAATTTAAATGTAATACACCTGGGTGGTACTAATGGCAAGGGTTCAACAGGTGCAATGATAGTATCTGTTTTACAGGATGCCGGTTACAATGCGGGGATTTTTACATCTCCCCACCTGCATTCTTATACGGAAAGATACCGTGTTAACAATAAAAATATTGAACCGGAAGATATGGCCAGGTTAATAGAAAAAATGCGTCCGCACCTGGATGCCATGGTAGAACAGGGATTTGAACATCCTACTGAATTTGAAGTCTGCACTGCAATAGCATTTTGTTATTTTCATGAGAAAAATGTTGATTTTTTAGTATTGGAAGTAGGCCTTGGTGGGGAAATAGATTCTACTAATATTATTGAAAAACCGCTGGTAAGTGTTATTACCAATGTGGCAATGGATCACATGGATTATCTGGGTAAAACCAGGGAAGAAATTGCCCGGGTTAAGTCGGGTATTGTTAAAGAAGGAAGATTCGTGGTTACTGCATCCGGGCATCAGGGTGTGTTGGGAGTAATTAAAGAGACCTGTGCCAGAAACTCTGCCCCCCTGGTGCATGTAGGTGCGGATATTACCTGGGAAAGAGTTGGAGAAATATCTACCAGGGGACAGTATTTAAATGTAAAGGGTCGCAGGGATGAATACACGAGTCTGTGGATTCCTTTTATGGGCCTGCACCAGTTGGAAAATACTTCTACTGCAGTAGCAGTTTTAGAAGTTATACAGGAGAAAGGTTATCAATTGACTGGCAAAAACATAAAAAATGGGCTCAGCTGTACTTGCTGGCCGGCAAGGTTGGAAATAGTCCAGGAAAAACCTCTTATTCTTATTGATGCTGCCCATAACTACGATGGTGCTAAGAGTTTGCGTTCTGCACTGGATGAATATTTCCCTCAGCGCCGGGTTGTCCTGGTTATGGGTATGCTCGGGGACAAAGAACGGGCCCGGGTAGTAGCTGAATTAGCCCCGCGGGCTTGTGCAGCGATAATTACCAGGCCTAACAGCCCACGGGCAGGTGATTGGCATGAGTTGGCCGGGGAAATAGAACCATGGGTGGCCGGTGTTGAAGTTATTGAAGATATAGAAAAAGCTGTTTATCGTGGAATTAGCATGGCTGGTGACGAGGATATTGTTTGTATTACTGGATCTTTTTACATGGTAGCAGAGGCAAGGGAATACCTGGTTGAGGATTTGAAGTGGTAGAGGTGAGTTTTTGATAAATTTTATATCCTATTTATTAATTAGCTTGGGAATAATATTAATCGGGGCTGCATTTTTTACAAATAGCGTAGAATGGTTTGGCAAAAAATTGAATTTAACTCGGGGAGCAGTGGGAAGTATTCTTGCGGCAGTAGGAACAGCTTTACCGGAGACACTTATTCCAGTTACGGCAATTTTACTGGGAACTACAGAAGCTGCACATGAAATCGGGGTTGGAGCTATACTGGGTGCTCCCTTTATGCTTTCTACACTGGCTATGGCTTTAGTAGGAATATCAGCCATAGTATTCAAGTCGCGCAGAGGAAACATATGCTTAAAACCGGATCTCTCTGTATTACAGCGTGACCTGTCTTTTTTTATTACTGCGTATACAATTGCAGTAGGAGCTGCATTTGTGCCGCAAAGATTTAAAATAGTTCTGGTATTTTTACTGTTATGTGCATATGTCTTGTTTGTTTATAAAACACTAACTGCAGGTGAAAATTGCGAGGAAGATGTTCCAGCACCTTTGTATTTGTGCCGGAAAAAAGAAACCCCGGTGCTGTCTATGGTTGTTATGCAGTTAATGTTATCATTTACTGCTATAATAGTAGGCGCCAGGTTTTTTGTATATTCTGTAGAAAATCTTTCTTATATGTTTGGTTTTCCTGCTTTTATAATGTCGCTGCTTATAGCTCCGGTAGCAACGGAACTGCCGGAAAAATTTAATTCTGTAATATGGATTTATCAAAAAAAAGATATGGAGGCGCTGGGAAATATATCAGGGGCAATGGTTTTTCAAAGTTCAATAATACCTGCAATAGGTATTATACTTACTCCTTGGGTCTTAATTCCGGCGGCGATTATTAGTGCTGTTTTTGCTCTTGTAGCTGCAACTGCAATATATTTTTTTATCAGAAAATACAATTATATAGATGCGCGGTTTTTAGCCATTATGGGAGGTCTTTTGTATAGTTTTTTTATTGCAGCTGTTTTCCAGGGAATTATAAGATAAAAAACATCAAATTCATAAGATGTATGAATAACTTGTCGTCAACTATTTTAAATGATAGACTTATAAAAATAATATTATTTAAAGCAATATAATAAGTTAACAAGGTGTGTAAAAAATGACGAGAAATGCTAAGAGTGCGTGGATTTTATTGTTGTTATTGATAGCAGGAGCAATGATTGGAAGTGCTGTTTCTAATTCTTTATCAGAGATACCATACATAAATGCTACTGCTAATTTTGGTATAAGTCCACCGGCAGTACTGGATCTTCATTTTGCCAGCATTACTTTTGGGTTTAATGTTACACTCGGGCCTTTAACAGCCCTGGGTATGGTATTGGGAATACTAATTTACCGTCGCATATAATTTTTTATGAGGTTAAAAAATGAATAATATATTTCTGGCATCTTCTTCTCCACGCAGGCAAGAACTTTTAACGCAGATTAAAATACCTTATATTGTAAGAACCGTACCTGTTGATGAAGATTTTGATGACGGGGGTAATGCTGCTCATGCAGTGGAAAGTATTGCGTATAAAAAAGCAAACGCAGCAGCCCGGGGTTTGAGTAACGGAATAGTGATAGGCGCAGATACCGTGGTTGTTTTAGATGGGACGGTGCTGGGAAAACCTGATACTAAAAATGAAGCCTTGCAGATGCTGCATGATCTTCAAGGTAGATTGCATGAAGTATACACCGGTCTTGCAATAATTAATGCTGCAGACAGTTCGTATCTAACTGCCCATGAAAAAACTGAAGTGCAGTTTAGAAAAACCGGTACTGATGAATTAAAAGCTTATGTTAGTACAGGTGAACCCATGGATAAAGCTGGGGCATATGGTATACAGGGAATAGGTGCTGTTTTTATCAGTCAAATTAAAGGTTGTTATTATAATGTAGTGGGACTCCCGATAACAAAACTAATAATTTTGCTGAGGGAGTTTGGAATTAATATTACTGCATCATGGAATTAAATACAGCAACTTAAATATAACTATATTTTAAGCGAGCAGGGGGAACCAGTGAGTTTGCAATTTTTATACTCAAGCTGTTTTAAGAATCTGATACAGCTTCTTCTTTCCTGTTCCTTTTTTAAGCGTTTTATTCCAATTATTACTTAATCGGTTTAATCTTGTATGCCCTGTTTAATATTTGCGGAGGTAGCTATGGTTAAGGAATCTGAAGTGTATCATGCTACTATAAAAGAAATTCCCTCTGCGCTCAGGCCGAGAGAACGGCTGCTAAAGGAAGGGCCGGAAATATTATCGGATATTGAGCTGTTAGCTATAATGCTGCGTACGGGTACGAGGGATATAAGTTCTATTGATCTTGCTGCTATGATTTTAAGTAAGTATGACAGTTTGCGTAATTTACTACAGGTTTCAATAGAGGAGTTTAGTTCTATAAAGGGAATAGGTGAAGCTAAAGCCGCGCAGATAAAAGCAGCTCTTGAACTGGGACGTAGAGTAGCTGTAACTGTGTCTGCTGATAGGATATCTATAAAATCTCCTGAAGATGCTGTGTCCCTGGTTATGGAAGATATGCGCCATTTAGATCGCGAACATTTTGTTTCGCTGTTGTTAAACGTTAAAAACCAGGTGATGGCCAGGGAGATAATTTCTATAGGTACTTTAAATGCTTCATCGGTGCATCCACGTGAATTATTTAAGCCTGCTATAAAACGAAGTGCTGCTTCGGTTATCCTCGTGCATAATCATCCTAGCGGAGATCCGGAGCCCAGTCGCGAAGATATTGATATTACCATGCGCCTTATAGAGGCAGGTGAAATTATTGGAATTAAGGTTTTAGATCACCTGGTTATAGGTGATAATAAATTCGTAAGCTTAAAAGCCAAAGGAATAATATAAAATAAAGTAATGTTGAAGGAAGGGTCCAAATATGATATTTAAATTTCTATTAAAAGATATAGGTATAGACCTGGGTACAGCAAATTCCTTGGTTTACGTTAAGTCAAGAGGAATAGTATTGCAAGAACCGTCCGTAGTTGCTTTTCAAAGTGAAAGCAGCCAGGTACTGGCCGTGGGGGATGAAGCAAAACAAATGATTGGCCGAACTCCGGGAAATATAACAGCTGTAAGACCCATGAAGGACGGGGTTATTGCTGATTTTGATGTAACGCAGAATATGATAAAGTACTTTATAAATAAAGTTCTTCGCGGTAAAAAGTTTTTTTTAAGACCTCGCGTAGTAGTATCAGTGCCGTCAGGAGTTACTGCAGTAGAAGAGAGGGCTGTAAGAGAGGCTGCTTTGCAGGCCGGGGCCCGCGAAGCGTATCTTATTGAGGAGCCTATGGCTGCTGCTATCGGTGCAGGAATGCCTGTACACGAGCCTACGGGAAATATGATTGTCGATATAGGTGGTGGTACTACTGAAGTAGCAGTGATTTCACTGGGAGGTATAGTAAACAGCCGGTCCATTCGTATTGGGGGGGACGAAATGGATGAGGCAATCATCAATCATGTTAAGAAAACTTATAATCTTATGATAGGTGAACGCACTGCAGAAGAAATAAAGATGGAAATTGCTACCGCTTATCAAGATGAGCCCCTGGGAAATTACAATATAAGGGGACGTGATTTAGTCACCGGGCTGCCTAAAACCCTGGAAATAACTCCTGGGGAAATATATAATGCCCTTCAGGATCCTATAATGAGTATTCTTGAAGCTATAAAAGGAACCCTGGAAAATACACCTCCTGAATTATCAGCAGATATTATGGACCGTGGAATTGTATTAGCCGGAGGAGGGGCTTTGCTGCGCGGTTTAGATAAGCTGGTTCGTGAAGAGACCGGAATGCCGGTGCACCTTGCCGAAGAGCCTCTTATGGCAGTAGCTTACGGAACCGGGAAGGTATTGGAAAATATAAATATACTGCGCAGAGTCTTGATTCAGCCCAAGAAGTTGGCTTAACAAAGGTGCGTGTTTAAATTGACTCCTTTTTTAACAGGGAAAAGGTTATTTTTAATTGCTGTATTTGTCTTTTTGTTATTTATAGTTGCACGGTTTGCAGGAGGTGGAAGCGAGAACTTAAACCCGGTGGAAAAAATATCACGGGATGTCCTTGTTCCTGCTTACTCTGTCATGACCGGGGTTGGTGATACGGTTTCTAGCTGGATTTCTTATCCTGCTAAACTTGCAGGTGCTGTAGAAGAAAATAAACAGCTAGAAAAAGAAATTAACCAGTTAGAGGCTCAATTACATAAAATGGCAGAAATAGAACAAGAAAACATTAGACTTAAACGACTTTTAGGTTGGAGCCGGGGAGAAGGACAAAAATTTTATTCTAGACCAGCTTCCGTAGTCAGCCGTAATCCGGAAAACTGGCTGCATACGCTTGTAATAAACAAGGGGAGCAGAGATGGTATTCAACAAAATATGACGGTAGTATCAGCCAGGGGACTGGTAGGTAGAACAATTAATGTATCTGCAAAAACAACGGAAGTTCTTTTAATAACCGACCCACGTAGTGGTGTAGGTGCGTTAATTCAGCGGACAAGGGCCCCTGGTATTGTCGAAGGAACAGCCGGTGCCGCTTCCCTGCGTATGAATCATATTCCGGCGGGGCTTGCTGTCAGTGAAGGGGATACTGTAGTTACGTCTGGAATGGGAAGTATTTATAAAAAAGGTATAGCCGTAGGGAAAATTGTTAATGTAAGTAAAGAAACTTCAGGGCTGTTTAAGGTAGCTAATTTAAAGCCTTTTGTAGATTTTAACCGCTTAGAAGAAGTATTAATAATTAGGTAATAGGGGGAGGGGTATTGCGCTTTTTTATTTTTGGGGGATTAATACTTTTAGGAGCCTTATTGCAGGCTACAGTACTAAATTATATTATGCTTATGGGGGTAAAACCTGATCTCGTTTTTATATTAATAATTTTAAGCGGCCTGTTCTGGGGTGCTAAAGAAGGTGCACTGTGGGGAGCTGCAGGAGGATTACTGCTGGATATTTTGAGCGGAGCTTTCTGGGGTACAGCTATAATCTCCGGGCTTGCAGCAGGTTACATATCAGGAGTCGCAGGTACCAAGTTATATAATGATAAGCGCCTGGTTGTTACGGGGTTAGTTTGCCTGGTTTTTCTTTTTGCAAAACTGGTATCTTTTATATTATTGTGTTCTGCAGGGTTAAGTACTTCACTCTTTGATGCCCTATTCAGGGTTATAATTCCTTTATGTATTTATAATTCAATAATTGTGTTGATTTTTTACGGGCCTTTTTATCGATCGATAACTGCTGGACGCCTTTCATCGTAAGTTAATTTATATAATATAATTTTTTTATTTTTTTAGCAGGATTTGGTTATTAAAATATAGAAATGGAATTAAGTTGTATTGCAGGAGGGAATAAATTGAGCCAATCTAAACAAGAAAAATCCCTGGTAAAATTTCCGGGTACGGGTGCTGATGATTTTGAACAATATACAGACGAGAATACAGTTTTGATTCAGAGAACCCTCCGCTCCGGTCAAACAATACGTTATAACGGAAATGTTGTGATTTTAGGTGATGTGAACCCCGGTGCAGAGGTTGTTGCAGCTGGAAATTGTATAGTCATGGGAGTTCTGCGCGGTGTTGTACATGCTGGTGCTTCGGGGAATGAAGACGCTGCCGTTATAGCTTTTCGCCTTCGCCCAACACAGCTTCGCATTGCCAATCACATAACAAGGGCCCCAGAGGATGAAAATGATACAACGTTTTTCCCTGAAATTGCTAAGATTAAAGATGGGGTAGTCACCATTGAAATGTTTTCAACATTTAATGACCGGCAAATTAGAAATTAATGCATAAAGCTAATAAGGAGGAAGCATCCATGGGCGAAGTTATTGTCGTTACATCTGGTAAGGGTGGTGTAGGAAAGACTACTACTGTGGCAAATATTGGTGCAGGGTTAGCCGGGCTGGGTCATAAAGTTTGCCTGGTAGATGCAGATATAGGATTACGCAACTTAGATGTTGTTTTAGGACTTGAGAATAGGATTGTATATGATATAACTGATGTTACTGCAGAAAACTGCAGGTTAAAGCAGGCATTAATCAGAGACAAGCGCTTTAATGAACTTTTACTACTTCCTGCTGCTCAGACCAAAGATAAAACTGCTGTTAGCCCGGAAGAAATGATAAAGCTTTGTAATGAATTAAAAGAAGAATTTGAATTTGTAATTATAGATTGCCCGGCGGGGATAGAGCTTGGTTTTAAAAATGCCGTAGCCGGTGCAGAAAGTTCTATTGTATTAACTACGCCGGAAGTATCAGCAGTACGAGATGCTGATAGAATTATAGGTCTACTTGAAGCTTCTGAAATATTTTCACCACAACTTATTATAAATCGCCTGCGCCCTAAAATGGTTAGAGCCGGAGATATGATGGGTATAGAGGATATTATTGATATACTGGCTGTAGACTTACTGGGTGTAATTCCAGAAGACGACCAGATAGTTGTTACTACTAATAAAGGAGAGCCAGTAGTACGTGATCCTCGCTCAATGTCCGGACAAGCGTTCCGAAACACAGTCAAACGGCTCAAGGGCGAAGAAATTCCTTACATGGACCTCGACGAAAGCGGTTTTTTAACACGCCTGCGCAAGATTTTTAACCGTAAGTAATGGGAAAAGGAGGGGGAAGTAATGTTGGATTTTCTTGCCAAAATATTTAATAAAGATTCCAGTTCCAGTAGTAATGTAGCTAAAGAGAGGCTGCAATTGGTATTGGTACATGATAGAAGCAGTATATCTCCGGAATTGCTGCAAGTCTTAAAAACAGAATTAATAGAAGTGATAACAAATTATATGGAGATTGAAGAAGAATCCCTGGAAGTAAATCTGGATAATAAAGATGAACAAGTAGCCCTGGTAGCGAATATTCCGGTAAAGAAAATGAAGAGAATGAATAAGAGCTTGTCAGGCAGTTAAATAAATTATTCCAGCTTCCCCAGTAATTGCTGGGGTTTTTTAGTTTAGTGCATTATTATATAATCTTATTGTATTTATTTAACGGCTGTGACGAAGCGTAAGGAATTTATTTATGTTGAAGGGAGTACTGCTGCTTGTTTTTTAAGCGTGTATTAAAAAACATAGATTACATAATGGTTTTTATTATAGCATTAATTTTAAGTTATGCTTTATTAATTATAGGTACTGCTAAAACAAGCACGGAATGGGTTAGTAAGATTCTTGTTCAAAAGGGAATTGAAGAAAATATATTGGAGTATTTATGGCAGGCAGGCATATGGAAAAGATTATCTTTAATCAATATGCATCTGGTAGAAAAACAGTTAATATGGATTATACTTGGATTTTTGCTCATGTCTATAATTATATATATTTCTTATGAGATTTTTTCCAGGCACTGCAGGCAAATATATATATTAAACTTAATGCTCTTAGCATCTGTATTGTTTCTTGGATACGAGGCTATGGGTGCTCAAAGATGGATACATCTGGGGCCCTTTGCATTTCAGCCTTCAGAATTTTCTAAGGTGCTTTTTATAATATCCCTGGCCGGTTTTTTATCTTCCCGCGTAGGGTATTTAGATCGCCTGCGGGATTTGCTGCCTTGTTTTGCTTATGTGGGAGTACCTACACTATTAATTATTATGCAGCCTGACCTGGGGACATCTCTTGTTTTTATTGCCATAATGTTTGGCATGCTTTATGCTGCAGGTGCTCGCCCGGCACTGCTAGGGGGAATACTGGGATCCGCTGTAACACTGGCAGTTGGGTCAGTATGGGCCCATTTTAAATTTGGTACGTGGGTTCCCTTGCAGGATTACCAGCTTCAAAGGTTAACAATTTTCTTAGATCCCTGGAAAGACCTTCAAGGTGCTGGTTATCACATGATACAGTCTCAAATTGCCATAGGCTCAAGCGGTTTTACCGGCAAGGGGATTTTAAGGGGTACACAGAGTTTAGGCCAGTACGTACCAATACCAGAATCTGATTTTATATTTGCTGTTTTATCAGAACAGCTTGGCTTTCTAGGTGCACTATTATTGTTAACACTCTATATTGTACTGCTTTTTAGAATTTTAAATGTTGCTATGAATGCAAAAGATACATTTGGAATGCTGCTGTCAGTGGGAGTAGCCAGTATGTTTGTTTTTCATGTATTAGTAAATGCAGGTATGACTATTGGGATAATGCCGGTAACTGGTTTGCCGCTTCCACTGTTTAGCTACGGTGGAAGTAATATGATTGCTAACCTGCTGGCCCTGGGCCTGGTTTTCAATGTGCAGCTTCGCAAGCAGAAAATAATGTTTTAATAATTAAATTAGCTTAACATGTTTATAAGAGAAATAACTGTGAGTTACAGTGTTATATATAGAGGGCTTGTCATATTTATCCACTTCCTTCATATATTTTAAGAGGTAATTATTTACAGGAGGGGTGGCCATGCTCAGGATAAAATTGCCCTTTATGAAGAAGTACAAGGATATTCCACGTCAATATAATGACTTAAAAAACTTGAAGTATAACAATATTGGTAAAAACAGTTCTTCATTAAACAAAAAATTAAGGCGAGGGTTTGGCAGGTTCTTGTTTTCCTTATTTTTGATATTGCTGCTTTTTGTGGCTCGTGAAGCTGATATTCCAGGTAGCCAGAAAATAAGGGATAATATGCGTTATCTTTTAACAACAGAGTGGAATTTTCAACCGGTGTGGGATGATACAGTAAGAGCTGCAGGACAATTAGTTAACTGGGACAATCCTTTATTTAACCAGTGGCCAGGGCCTGCTGTTGAGGTAAGCGGTGAAAATATAAATTATAATAAAATCTGGGTTCCGGTATCGGGCAGCGTAGTGCAGGAATTTGGCTGGAAAAAAGATTCTATGGATGGCATGAAAAGATTTCATCCGGGCATAAATATACAGGCCGGGCCTGAAGCTGTTGTGCATGCTGCTATGGATGGTGAAGCAGTATGTATAAGTAGTAATGAGCGTTTCGGGAAGTATATAATGCTAAAACATGAAGGTAGTAATAATTATACTCTTTATGCAGGAGTGTGTAATATTATTCTCGGAAAAGGGCAGTGGGTTACAAAAGGGCAAAAAATTGCCGGAGTTGATGAAAATGGTATTTTACACTTTGAATTGCGGAAAAACGGGGAATTAGTAAATCCTTTGCCGCTTATGACGGAAAACTAGCGGGGGTGTAATCATGAAAATATGCCGTTTGGCCGGAGTTGATGTGTATTTAAATCCCTTTTTCTTAGGTTTGCTGGCGTTATTTTTTATTGCAGGAGTTTTAGTAAAAGGACTCACTGCTTTTGGCAGTGTCTTTATACATGAATTTGCCCATGTTATTACAGCTAGGAAATTAGGCGTTGAAGTGAGCCGCGTGGAACTCATGCCTTTTGGAGGAGTAGCAAGCATGAGTGATGAAATGTTTAATAAACCTTATAAGGAATTACAAGTATCTATGGCCGGGCCTATTTGCAATTTTATATTGATTTTAGCAGCACTGGGTTTATGGAATAATAATATTATTCCAGGGAATCTTATTCCTTTTTTTATACAGTGCAACTTGATAATTGCTTGCTTTAATTTATTGCCGGCCTTTCCCCTGGACGGTGGAAGGGTATATCGTGCATTTCTGGCCTCCAGGGTAGGACTGGCCGAGGCGACACGAGTTGCAGCAGTACAAGGGCAGCGGTGGGCTGTTTTTTTGTTTGTTCTGGGCTTTTTTGGAATATACCTGGGGGTTACCGGTATTGATATTTCTTTAGTTGCACTGTTTTTGTTTTATGCTTCAACCCGGGAAAAAAGGGCTGTACCTTATCTTCTTATGAAACACCTTGTTCGCAAAAAAGAAGAATTGTTAGAAGGACATATCTTACCTGTAAGAATAATGGTGTCTTTGGATAGTGTACCATTGAGTAAAATAATCAAAGATTTCTTGCCGCAAAAATATCATTTTGTTATGGTAATGGATTCTAACGGAGAGATTAAGGGGAGAGCTACTGAATCTCAGATAGTGGACAAGGTTTTGGAAGGTAATTTAGAATTGCCAGTAGGGCAGCTTAGATAATAAGAATTGCAATTTTAATTCAATATAGTTATATTATTCATAGGAATATTTTTCCGAAAAAATAACAACAATTTAGTATTTCGATTTTACCAGGAGGAAAAGCTATTAATGATAAATGAACTGGAGAAAGTTTTAAACAAGGTAGAAAAACCAGCCCGTTATATAGGCGGAGAATGGAATTCTGTATGTAAGAATTGGAATGAGGGAAAAGTAAAAATGGTTTTTGCTTTTCCGGATTTGTATGAAATAGGAATGAGCCATCTGGGTTTGCAGATAATTTATAAAGTGGTAAATGACCGCGAAGATGCTCTTATGGAGAGGGTGTTTGCTCCCTGGATTGATATGGAACATAAAATGCGCGAGTTAGGTTTGCCTCTTTTTAGCCTGGAGAGTCACAGGCCTGTTGCTGATTTTGACATAATTGGTTTTACTTTGCAGTATGAGATGAGCTATACCAATGTTTTAAACATGTTGAACCTGGCAGGTATATCTCTGCACAGTGAAAATAGAGGGGCAGGTTCGCCCTTGGTAATTGCTGGCGGGCCCTGCAGTTTTAATCCAGAACCCCTGGCTCCTTTCATTGACGTTTTTGTAATAGGCGAAGGTGAAGAGGTAATTAACTCTGTGATTGATACTTATGTCGAGAAAAAGAAGAATGGAAGTGGAAAAAAAGAAATTCTTTCAGCTCTGGCATGCATCGAAGGAATATATGTTCCCAGCTTTTACCGGTTTACTTACAGTGAGTCTGAAACAGTTGATAGAATGGATTGTGATTCGTCTGCTTCTTCTGAGGTCAGAAAAAGTTTTATTCGGGACGTTGATAATGCTGCATTTCCGACTAGGCCTATAGTTCCACATACTGAAGTTGTGCATGATCGTATTATGCTTGAAATAATGCGCGGGTGCACAAGAGGCTGCCGGTTTTGCCAGGCAGGCATGATATACAGGCCGGTACGGGAAAAGAACCTGGAAATTTTGCTGCAGCAGGCAAAAGAGCTGGTAAGCAGTACTGGCTGGGATGAAATTTCTTTAACTTCTTTGAGCAGTTCTGATTATACCCGGATAAAAGAATTAACAAGCCAGCTGGTAAACCGCTATGAAAGCGATATGATTAATACTGCCCTCCCATCTTTGAGAGCAGACGCTTTTTCAGTAGAACTTGCCAAAGAAGTCCAAAAAGTACGCCGCTCTAGCCTGACTTTTGCACCCGAAGCAGGAACTCAGCGAATGCGCGATATTATCAACAAAGGGGTAAATGAGGAAAACCTTTTAGATGCAGTGAAAGCTGCTTTTACTGCAGGATGGACATCAATCAAGTTATATTACATGATAGGATTGCCCGGAGAAACTGATAACGATTTAGAAGGTATAGGTATATTATCTAAAAAAGTTTTAAGTGAAGGGCGTTCAGCAGCCAGTAAAAAAGGAAAGCTTAAGGTTACTTCCAGTGCCTCTTCATTTGTACCCAAACCGCATACCCCTTTTCAATGGGAACCGCAGGCATCTTTAGAAGAATTGAAAAGAAAACAAGATTTTTTGAAACAAAAATTGCGTGGCAAAGGGCTGGTATTTAACTGGCATGATCCTGAACTAAGTATATTAGAAGGTGATCTAGCACGTGGAAACAGAAAAATGGCTCCTGTATTAGAAAAGGCATGGCTTTTGGGGTGCCGTTTTGACGGGTGGGACGAATGTTTTGATTTTCAAAAATGGTGCCAGGCCTTTTATTATTTTGATATGGAACCGTCTTATTTCGCGTGCCGTGTTTATCGCTATGATGATATTTTACCCTGGGATCATATTAATTGCGGTGTAAGTAAAAAATTCTTAGCTAGTGAACATAAAAAAGCCCTGGAAGGGATTAATACTGCAGATTGTAGGGAAGGTAAGTGCCCGGGATGTGGGATATGCAGGATATTTAAAATAAAGCCATATACGGCCGAGGGGGATTTGCATGTACAGGTACAGGATTCTTTATAAAAAAACAGATCTTTTACGATTCATCTCACATCTTGATTTGCTAAATACCGTGCAGAGAGCTGCCCGTCGTGCCGGACTTCAAATGGTTTTCTCAGAAGGGTTTAACCCCCATCCTAAAATCACTTTTGCAGCTCCGCTTCCGGTAGGAGTGGAAGGATATAAAGAATACCTGGAGGTAGAATTGAACGAGCAGAATATACCGGGGGAACTGGTAAGTAAATTAAACAACAACGCTCCCCGGGGCCTGGAATTTTTGAAGGCAAAAGAAGTTGATAAAAAGGCAGGTCCTTTAATGGCCGAGGTAGGGTATGCTGATTACTGTGTGCAAACAGAAATTTCTCCGGGGTTAGATTCTTCTCAGCTTAATTGTTTTTTGCAGAATTTTAAGGATCGTGATGAAATATTAATACAAAGAAAAACTAAAAAAGGAACCCGGGAAAAAAATATACGTCCAGGTGTTATTACATTAGAAGGAAATGTTTCTAAACAATCAATAATTATAGATATGCAGTTGAGAACGGGAAGCCAGGAGAATATACGCCCCGACGAGGTTATCAATATTCTTGCTAAGGATTATCTGCCGGTAGGTGTGAAAAATCTTAAAATAATGCGTACTGCTGTTTATGATAATAATAAAAAAACTTTATTAACTTGATCAAATTAAATATTTTTCAGTAATAATAGGAGAGTAGTTTTATGTTTAAAGAAATAATAATTAACGTAGGAGAAGAAGAAACCAGGGTAGCGGTACTAGAAGATAAAATATTAGAAGAAATGTATATTGAAAGGGCCTTAAACCAGAGATTAGTGGGTAATATTTTTAAGGGCCAGGTAGAAAATGTTTTACCAGGAATGCAGGCAGCATTTGTTAATGTCGGTCTCGAAAAAAATGCTTTTTTATATGTGGAGGATGCTATTGAAGTTAAGCAGGGGGATCAGCCTGAAAACTTGAATATATGTGATATATTAAAAAAAGGGAATGAAAAAATAGTACAGATAGTAAAAGAGCCCATTGGTACAAAAGGGGCAAGGGTTACTACCCATATAACACTTCCCGGGCGCTATCTTGTATTAATGCCTACTGTGGATTATATTGGCATATCCCGCCGTATTGAAGTGGAAAAAGAAAGAGATAGATTGCGTGATTTAGCTTCAAGGATAAAGCCCGAGGGAATGGGTGTTATTGTTAGAACTGCAGCAGATGGGGTAAATGAAGAAGACTTTCATCAAGATATAAATATGCTGGCGCGGTTGTGGGAAAAAATAAAAAATCGTTCTATGCACGGCCCGGTTCCTAACCTTCTTCACCGGGACCTGGAATTAGTTCAGAGGATTCTGCGTGATATCTTTACTGAAGATGTTGACAGGCTTATTATTGACTCCAGGCATGAATATGAAAAAATAAAAGATTTTTTAGATATTACTGATTCTAGTTTGAAGTATAAAGTCTTTCTTGATGAGACTGAGAATATATTCGAGGAATTTAATATTGAGCCTGAATTGGAAAGAGCACTTAAACGCAAAGTATGGCTTAAATGTGGTGGTTACCTGGTGATTGACCAGGCAGAAGCACTGATCGCTATAGATATAAATACCGGTAAATATGTGGGCAGCACTAACCTGGAAGATACTGTATTAAAGACTAACCTGGAAGCTGCTGTTGAAATTGCCCGGCAGCTTCGCCTGCGCAACCTTGGAGGTATTATCATAGTTGACTTTATAGACATGGTGGAAGAAGGACACAGGCAGCAGGTTCTTAAAAAACTGGAAGAAGAAATAAAAAATGATAAGACAAAAACTAATATCCTGGGTATAACTCAACTAGGTCTTGTAGAAATGACTAGAAAGAAAGTTCGTCCCAGCCTTCCAGAACTGTTGCAAAAGTCATGCCCTTATTGCGAAGGACGGGGTAAAGTGCTTTCTGAGGAAACCCTGGGTATAAATTTTAAAAACCAAATTTTACATTTAGCAAATCGTACTACTGCTGATACTATATTGGTTGAGGCTAACCCCCTGGTATCTGCCAGGTTAATAGGCAGCGGGGGGGCTAATTTGCGTGAATTGGAAAACAAAACAGGTAAAACCGTTTATATAAGGGGGTCCCTGGGGCATCATATAGAATCAGTCAGCATACGCCCGCTGTATGATAAAAAAGATATATGTGCAGCTACTGTGCCGGTTAAATCCGGAGAAGTACTAGAAGTTCGGGTTGAAGAATCTCATGTCAGTAATTTAAATGACGGTATTGCCCGTATAAATGGGTTCATTTTGGATATAGAAGGTGCTGGATCGTTGGTAGGAGAAATAGCGCCAGTTGAAATTATCAAGGTGCACAGAACTTATGCCAAGGCCCGGGTTCTAAAATAATATCCGGGAGGGGTAATTTGTCAATTGAGTATAAGCGCAGCAATTTAAAAAGCCGTTTAAAGGAATTAGGTAGTGTTATGATTGCTTTTTCTGGGGGAGTGGACAGCACTCTCTTATTATATTTTGCCCGACAGGTGTTAGGCAGGCAGGTTGCGGCAGCCAGTTTTGATGCAGGGATAATTTCTCGGCGCGATATTGAAATTGCCCGGGAAATTACTCGTGCTTACAATATTAAACATTTTCTTATCAAAGATGATATACTGCTTGATAGAAATGAATTTACTGCTAACCAGCCGGAGCGCTGTTACATCTGTAAAAAGGTAATGATGGGAAAAGTGAAAAGCAAGGCAGGGGAAAATAATCTTGCAGTAATCGATGGGGCTAATGCAGATGATGCGCAAGATTTTCGACCGGGTATGCAGGCTGCAAGAGAAATGGGAATAATTAGTCCCCTGCAGGAAGCCGGACTTAAAAAGAATGAAATACGCTTTTTGGCCAAAGAGGAAGGTGTTCCGGTTTGGGACAAGCCGTCTTCGCCGTGTCTTTGTTCACGCATTCCTTATGGAAATATAATAACGCTGGGAAAGTTAAAACAAATTGAAGATGGAGAAGCCTTACTTCATGAAATGGGATTTAATGAAGTAAGATTAAGGCATCATAATGAGCTGGCCCGTATAGAGGTACCGTTAAATTGCATAGGTCAGCTGTTGAGCAAAAATGTATTGACGGAAGTAAAAAACGGGCTTAAAAATCTGGGGTTCACTTATATTACCCTGGATTTAGAAGGGTTTCGTTCGGGCAGCTTGAACGAGGTTTTATAATTAAATCTCCAAGGGTCTTCTACACACAACGGAGTATGAAAATTTTTCTCATAGCTGGGTGAGGGCCGTTATCCTTCGGAAATCCAACGGCCCTTTGGTTTTACGGGTTATTGACGGCGTTTAAACTAATACCCACGAGCTTTTCTACAATGGAATAACAGGGATATAAGAACCGGTAAAAGATGTATTCTTGCCGGTTTTTTTGCTGTAAATTTGGAGTAGTATGAAAGGTGGAGTTGATGTTGGGGAATGATTATAAATGTAATGTTTTATCATAACCGGGAGATGATTAGTTCGTGAAAAACACAGATAAGTATAACGAAATAGAGCAAGCACTGGTAGCTGTTTTTACCATGGGAGGTACTATTACTTCATCATTTAATGTAGATACATATACTATCAGTCCATCTTCAAGCGAATTTGATATATTTCAGTTCTTGCCCGGGGTTGACCGGGTTGCCAGGGTCGAGCTGCATGAGTTTTGCAATTTACCCGGGCCCCATATAACTCTTGACATTGCACTGGATTTGGCCCGGGAACTGCAAAAAAATTTATCAAGAGAAGATGTGCATGGTGCTGTAGTAGTTCAGGGAACTGACACCCTGGAAGAAGTTGCTTATTTTATTGAACTGGTCGTAAACTCACCAAAACCTGTAGTTTTTACCGGTGCCATGAAAAGTTACCGTGAAACATATGTAGATGCTCCGGGTAACCTTTTAGGTGCTATTAGGATAGCAAGTAATCCTAATATGCGTAATTGCGGTGTTGTAGTTTTCTTTAATCAAGAGATACATCAAGCAAAAAATGTAGTTAAAGCTCATACAAGCAATGTGTCTGCTTTTTGTTCTCCCGGAACGGGCCCCATGGGAACAGTTTATAATAAAGAGTTTGAAATTTTTTACTTGCCCCTGAGAGAAAAGCATTTTAAAATAAATCAAATTGAAAAGAATGTAGTTTTAATAAAAGCAGCGTGGGATATGAACGACATGCTTTTAAAAGCCAGCATACAGTCAGGGGTATCTGGCATTGTTATAGAAGGATTTGGCGCAGGGAATTTACCGCCGCAAGTAGTGCCTTCTATTAGTAAAACAGTTAAACAAAATATTCCTGTTGTTATAGTCAGCAGGTGTTATGCAGGTAAAACAATGAATATTTACGAGTATGAAGGTGGAGGAGCCAGGTTAAACGAAATTGGTGTTATTTCAGGAGGAAGTTTAAGCGGGCCCAAGGCCAGGGTGAAATTAATGTTAGTCTTAGGTTGTACAAAAAATATAAAAGAAGTTCGCAGTTATTTTGAAGATGTATTATAGTTACGTATTAACCCGTCATGCTAGCCTGGCACAACCAATGATGAAAATATAGCTTCGCTATTATTGTTTCAACCTGATAAAGGCCGGTGGTACTCGGAGCGGACGTACGGAGGCGCATTCAGAGAGCGATTGAGGCCGAGGAAA
>JAIPEW010000055.1 GCA_021736985.1 Clostridiales bacterium
CCGAGGAAAAGCGCCGGTGCATGTCTGAGCGAAGCGAGTTCTCCGGCGCCCGAGGCCGATTGAGCTCGGACAATTTTATGTGCCGAAGTAGGGAGCGGAGAGTTCCACCGGCCTAGCAAAAACAAAGTTTCTATTTTCGAATTAAAAAGCTGATCTCATTCCCCTATAAAGGGGATTTTTTTTGTTGATCTTGCCGTGGTAAATGTTAGAAATTGGTTGAGAGAAAAGGATTTACAGTAAAGAATGTTGAATATTAAAAATTAACAGCGCAGGAGTTTTCTGCTCACAATGAAGCAGCAAGGCCATAGCCTTTAGGATGTTTTGAATTAAGTATTTAAAGTTTTCAAAAAAAACGGCGGTAAAAGGGGTTTAACGGGGAATGAAAACAAGGGAGATGATTTTGGACAGGGCCAATTGGCTGGTAATTATTGCAGTAAGCTTGCTTATAGCAGCAGGCTGGTTCGGGCATGCTGCAGCAGCATCTACTGCAGTAGTCAATGCGGGTGTATTAAATGTACGCAGCGGGCCCGGAACAACAAATGAATTAATTGACCAGGTAAGAGAAGGGGATAAGCTGCCGGTAATAGAATCTGCCGGAGACTGGTACAAGATCAAGTTGAATAGTGACAGTAATGGCTGGGTTGCCGGGGAATATGTACAAATCAAAGATAATGATACACTTACCGGCATGATTGCAGTAATTACAGCAGATGTGCTAAATGTTCACAGTACTTCTAAAATAACTGCAGATGTAGTGAGCCAGGTAAAAGAAGGGGAAAGGTTGAGTGTAGTTGATTCTTCAGGGGACTGGTACAAGGTCAAGCTAGAAAACGGCAGTACAGGCTGGATTGCCGGCTGGTATGCAGAGATTAAGCATAATTCAAGCCAGCAGGATGAACAGCCTGCGTCAACTTCACAGCATGAGGCGGAAAAAATGCAGGCAGTAGTTACGGCAGACGTGCTTAACGTGCGAAGCTCCCCGGGGCAGGCAGGGGATATTATAAACCAGGTAAAAGAGGGAGAAAATTTTCCCGTAATAAGCTCTTCTAACGGTTGGTGCAAGATAGAGCTTTCAGACGGCAGTACAGGATGGATAGCCGGCTGGTACGTAGAATATAAAAAGCAGCAATCTTCTCGCTCTTTTGATAAAGCAGGGTTAATGCAGGGTGTTGTCAATGCATGGGATGTAAATGTGCGCGGCGGTCCCGGGAAAGATCACCCGGTGATAACCCGGGTAGACCGGGGTGAGTGCATGGGGGTAATAGAACAGGCAGGAGACTGGTGCAAGGTCAGGCTTGCTGAAGGAGCAATTGGTTGGATAGCTGACTGGCTGATTAATATAGATACAGCATCAGCTACTACTCCCCTGCAGGAGGAACAACTCCAAAATGGCAGCAGCCAGGCGAACAGTTCTATTGATGACGAAAAATGGCTGAATTCCGACGGGGCCCTGGCCAAGCTGGAAGTGCGGGAAGTAAATGACCGTACCGTGGTAAAAGTTACTGCCACAGGAGCCATGGGGCATGAGATTTTTACATTGAGTGATCCAAACCGCGTGGTAGCAGACCTCAAGGGGGTAAAGCCCGGTGATTTACCTTCTAAGATTGATGTAAGCGGTAAGCTGGTCAAGGAAATAAGGACAAGCAAGTACAGCGAAGATCCAGATGTTGTCCGCCTGGTGTTTGATATAAAAGAACCGGTTATGTTTACTGCCAGTAAGAGTAAAGATGAGCAGCTTACCATGGAAATATATACTCCTGAACTGGGTAAACATGTTAAGAACAAGGTGATTGTTATCGATCCCGGGCACGGCGGGAAAGATCCCGGGGCAGAGGGGCCCACGGGCCTGAAGGAAAAAACAGTAAACATGGATGTTTCCCTGCTGGCAGCTCACCTGCTGCGCCAGAGTGGTGCCAGGGTGGTACTTACCAGGTCATCAGATACATACGTGGGATTGGAGAGGCGCACGGAAATTGCCGACAGCGTCAATGCAGATATTTTTGTAAGTATTCACATGAATGCCCACCCTAAATCTTTTAAGGCAGGTACCAGCACGTATTACCGCAGGGACGATATATCCGGGCTGGGAGTGTCGCAGGAAGACAACAGGGTTTTAACACAGCAGCTTCAGGCTCAGCTGCTGCAGTCTTTAGGACGCCGTAATATAGGTATGAAACAGGCCAACTTCGTAGTTTTGCGCACGGCAAAAATGCCTTCAGCCCTGGTAGAGGCATCTTTTATCTCCAATCCGGAGGAAGAAGATTTATTAAAACAAGATTCTTACAGGGCCCAAATTGCCGAGGCAGCAGCAAGGGGTATAGCCGGGTACTTTGCTTCCAGAGAATCTTGATATGATTAAAAAAGATGATGAATTTACATTTTCTTTACATTTATATAAAATTTACTTAATAGTCTCTTTGTATACTAAATACGAAATAATTCTTAAATGCATAAAAATGGCCGGGATTCTTAAGAACCCGGCCATTTTTATATTCAATACTTTGTCTTTTATCTAAGCGCTTAGATAAAAGACAAAGGGCCGGTGGATTTCCGAAATACGGAGCCCGGGTACACTGTATAATTTGCGAAATGTGATGTGGGGGTTTAAGCAGAAAACTCATGGAAGTTTTATTATAATTTATTCCAGATAAGGGAAAAACAATAAAAATTATTGTTAAAGGAGTAATTATAATGAAACACGGGGAATTTGATGAGCAGATAGCCAAGGAGTTTATGCAGATGTTAAAAGAAGGGCCCACTATAAAAGATATAAATGATAATTATCCCGGCGTGGATAATTTTGTGCGCGTAATGTCAGCTCAAATAATTACCCACTTTATAATACCTTACCTGGAGGACAATATAAGTGTACCGGATTTAATAGAAGCAGTACGCAGGTATATGATGGCGTGTGTGGCAACCGGCATGAACTTGAGCCGCAGCGATCAAGCTACAAGCTACGTGAAGAATCTTTACAATAAACCTGCCTTTGGTGAAGGACAGGGTGAGTAAACCTCAAAAAAGATTGTTTTCAATCCAGTCCCGGGTATTCTTGTCTATGTAATACAACCCGTCTTCACCGGCAGAATATCCTTGTTTTTGCAGTGCATTCATTAAAATATCCCGGGGCGGCTGTTTCTCCAGTGTAGTGCTGCAGCTGTAATTAACCCTGATATTATACAGGGCTAGCTGTGCTGTACCGTCCAAAACATCAATTACAAAGGTGCAGCCGGGTTTGCGGGCCCGCCGGAATTCTTTTTCCAGGTTAAAATCCCACTGTACATTATTTTTTACATGTGCAAAATTCATATTTGTCCCCCTCCTGCTTATTTTTATGTTATAATTTTCCCGTCAAATAACATGTTTATTACTAGAGTAATTTAACTCAAAAACCATCCCCAGTATTCTTTCAGCCTGGCAGGAAATTCACTATGAGCAGTAAAAATTATTCACGGGGGGATAATATTGTCGCAGAAAGTTGGAATTACTACTACAATACCGGCGGAGATTGTATATGCTGCCGGAATGATACCGGTTGACTTAAATAATATTTTTATAACTTCGGAAAACCCGCAAAAACTAGTAGAGGATGCAGAGCTGGCCGGTTACCCGCGCAACGTATGCGCCTGGATAAAGGGGATTTACAGCACGGTGCTCAGCACCCCTGGTATAAACACCTTGATTGCAGTTACCCAGGGTGACTGCAGCAATACCCATGCCTTAATGGAAACGCTGGAAATAGCAGGGGTAAAGGTAGTGCCTTTTGCTTATCCTTTTGACCGCGACCGGGACTTGCTGAAACTGCAGCTGGAAAAATTAATGCATTATTTTGAAGTAAGCTGGAATGATGTATATGAGCAGAAAAAACGCCTGGACAGGGTGAGAAACAGGGTATGGGAGCTGGACAAGCTGACCTGGAAAGAAAACAGGGTAAGCGGTTGGGATAATCACCTTTACCAGATAAACTGCAGCGATTTCCAGGGAGACCCCGAGAGTTTTTGCACCGGCGTTGAAAAAATACTGGACAAGGTGAAGCAGAACAAGCCGCGAAGCGGTGAGATTCGCCTGGGCTACATAGGGGTGCCCCCTATTGTAGACGAACTTTATGATTATCTTGAGGAGCGCGGGGCCCGGGTAGTATATAACGAAACTCAGCGCCAGTTTACTATGCCTTTTACAGGAGCAGACATAGTAGAGCAGTACAGGCTGTATTCATATCCTTACGGCATTTTTTACCGCTTAAAAGATATTACAGCAGAGTGCAAAAGAAGAGAACTGGACGGCATCATTCATTATGCCCAGAGTTTTTGCTACCGCCAGATAGAAGATCTCATAGTGCGGGAAAAACTGGACATGCCGGTGCTGACGCTGGAAGGAGACAAGCCCAACCAGCTTGATGCCCGTACTAAAATGAGAATAGATGCTTTCGTGGAAATGATGAGGTGAAAAAATGAAATGTGGAATTGACCTGGGGAGCCGTTCTGTAAAGGTTGCCCTTATGCGCGGTGAAAAATTGGATTTATATTCTTTTGATACCATAAAATTTTACCGCGAGTACGGCAAGTTGGAAAACGGGAGCCTGGCAGTAGACCTGGCCGGGCTTTTAAATGAAGAAAATCTTCACCTGGAAAACACTGTGAGCACGGGGTACGGGAGGCAGACTATAAAACTGCAAGGGGCCCGGGCAATCTCGGAAATAAAGGCACACGTGCTGGGAGCTATATATCTCACCGGCTTAGATAACTTTACTTTGCTCGACCTGGGGGGACAGGACAGCAAGGCTGCACTGGTTAGAAACGGCAAGTTAATTGATTTTCAAACTAACGACAAGTGCGCTGCCAGCACGGGCAGGTACCTGGAAAACATGGCTTCTGTGCTGGACATAAATATGCAGGAACTTGGTAAATATTATAGGAATCCCGTTGAGCTTACTTCTACATGTGCCATATTCGGGGAAACCGAGTTAATTCAAAAAATAGCGGAGGGACATTCCAGGGAATCCCTGGCCGCAGGGGTGAACCATACTATTTTTAAACGCGTGCATCCTATGCTGGTCAAACTAAAGTCGGGCAAACTGGTATTCACCGGCGGCGTGGCTTACAGCGAGGCACTGCGCAGGATTATAGAAAGTGAACTGCGGGTGGAGGTTGTTATTCCTGAAAACTCTGCTTATACGGGAGCCATTGGCTGCTGCATTGCTGCCGGCCGCGGGAAATAAGTTATTAAAGGAGATGTTTATTTTGCCTAGAGTGGATGGTCGCAAACCGGAGGAAATGAGGCCGGTTAAAATAACCAGGGATTATAACAAGTATGCTGAAGGTTCGGTTTTAATAGAGGTAGGGGATACTCGTGTGATATGCACCGCCTCTGTTGAAGAGAGAGTGCCGCCCTGGCTTTCCGGCGGGGGTAAAGGCTGGGTGACTGCTGAGTATTCTATGCTGCCGCGCAGTACACAGTCGCGCAAAATACGCGAGGCGGCACGGGGTAAAATAGGCGGCAGAACTCACGAGATACAGCGGCTTATAGGGCGCTCTATGCGGGCAATTACAGACCTCGAACAGCTGGGGGAGCGCCAGGTTACCCTGGACTGTGATATCATACAGGCAGATGGGGGAACGCGCACCGCCTCTATAACCGGCGCCTACGTGGCGCTGGTGGACGCCCTGAACAAGCTGTTAAAGGATAAACATATTAACAAAATGCCTCTGCAGGATTTTGCAGCTGCTACCAGCGTGGGCAGGGTAAAAGGTGAATTAATGCTGGACCTCTGCTACGTGGAAGATTCCATGGCCGAGGTAGATATGAACATAGTGATGACCGGCAGGGGTAATTTTATTGAAATACAGGGAACCGGAGAAGAAGCTTCTTATACCAGGGAAGAAGTGAACGGTATGCTGGACCTGGCCGGCAGCGGTATAGAGAGGTTAATAAGCTACCAGAAAGAAGTACTGGGAGAGGCGGCAGAGACTATAAAGGGGTGATTATTTTGCGCCTGGTGCTGGCAACGAATAACGAGGGGAAAGTGCGGGAACTGCAGGATATGCTGGGTACTCAGGATTTTGAGGTGGTTTCACTAAAAGAATATCCCAGCATACCGGAGGTAGAAGAGGACGGTGCTACTTTCAAGGAGAATGCTGTGAAAAAGGCCAGGGAAATATCAGCAGCAGTGGGAGAATGGACCATGGCTGATGATTCCGGCCTGGAAGTGGATTACCTTGGCGGGGCCCCGGGCGTTCACTCGGCCCGCTTTGCCGGGGAGCACGGTGATAACGAGGCAAATAATAAAAGATTGCTGGAGCTGCTGGAAGGAGTACCTTTTGAAAACCGCACAGCCCGTTTCCGCTGCGTGGTAGCAGTGGCTTCTCCCGGGGGAGATGTAAAAACTGCGGAAGGAAGCTGTGAAGGGATAATTACCGGTGACCCGCGCGGAGATGAGGGGTTTGGGTACGACCCGCTTTTTTATTCCCCGGAGCACGGGAAAACCTTTGCCGAACTGGACAGAGAGACTAAAAATGCGTCCAGCCATCGCGGGAGGGCGCTGCGCGGGGCCCGGGATTTTTTAAAGTCAATTAATGAAAAGTAATATAATTTATGGAGTGATCTTTTGCGTGTCTTAGTTTTAAGTGATACACACGGTGATTTAAAAAATGCCCTTTACGCGCTTCAAAAAGAGCAGTATGATATAATACTGCATGCCGGGGACTTTGTAAGAGATGCAGGTGAACTGGCAGCACAGGTAAAAGTCCCGCTGTACAAGGTGTTGGGGAATTGCGATGTCTACGATCTCGGGGTGGAAAAACAAATTATAGAACTTGAAGGCAAAAAAATACTGCTTATACACGGTCACCAGTTAAAAGTAAAAACTACATACCAGCGGCTTTTATACTGTGCTGCCGAAGAAAACGCAGATGCCGTAGTGTTTGGCCATACCCACGAGCCGCTCAATATAGAGCAAGATGGAATACTGTTATTTAACCCGGGCAGCACCTCTCGTCCTAAACACGGGCAGCAGTCCAGTTATGGAATCATGGAAATAAAAGGGGATAAAATAAAAGGAGATATTTATTATTTTAAACGTAAAAACCTTTGACTAATGAGATAAATTTTTGTATAATATTCATTGCTGATAATTTAAGCATACTTTTTCGGGCGGGTGTAGCTCAGTGGTAGAGCCCTGGCCTTCCAAGCCAGTCGCGTGGGTTCGATCCCCATCACCCGCTCCATTTTTATCTCCCGGTAGCTCAGCTGGACAGAGCAACGGACTTCTAATCCGTAGGTCGTGGGTTCGAATCCCCCCCGGGAGACCATAAAAAAGTCAAACACCGCAATGAGTTGCGGTGTTTTTATTTTTTAGCGAAACTAGTGAAAACGGCGAAATGGTGTGAATTTGGTGTGAGTCAAGTCAAATTTGCAACTGTATTTGTCAATCGAAAATTCCCCAGATAATAACCGAAAAATCCCCCACCTTTAGATAAAAAATAATAACTATTGTTCACCTAACCACTCCTGAGTTTCCTTCAAGCGATAAGAATTACCGTTCATATTAACAATATAAGATTTATGTGTTAAACGATCGGTCATGGCCGCAGTCATTACGGGATCTTTAAAAACTTCTTCCCATCTCTCAAAAGAAAGGTTGGTAGTAATAATGGTGGATTTTCTACCAGCTCTTAATGACAAATGAGTAAACAATAGCTCTGAACCTTCTTTATCAAAGGATATATACCCTAATTCATCAGCGATAACCAGGTCGTATTTTTCGAATTTCCTTTCAAAAGCTCCATTCCTGATGATCAGGAAATTCTAGTATCGGGATTATGCATTTTGTTTATATAATTGGTATAATATGATAAAATATGAACAAATCAGTAGTGTTAGTAAATATAGTTTCTTGCAGGGGGAAAGATGTATGCCATATGTATCAACTTTTGTATATACTGAAGATAGTAGTGTTGACAATTCTACTCAAGGAAAGCAGAGGTTGAGTTTGATTAATCCACAACATATTTTTAGACCAGCATTTGTACCAGGCAATTTTTCATTTTCTATATTTTTTGGAATATTGGACTTAGATATGCATAAAGAACATACACTTCGATATTTATTTGTGGCACCGGAAAATGAACAAACATTAATAGATTCTGGAGAAACTAATGTCAAGCCAAGTGAAACTGAGAGTGATTTACCCCCTGAAATGCAAGGTGTCCTTGTAACATTAAATTTTAGAAATGTTCCTCTACGTTATGAAGGAATATACAATTCAAAAGTTATAGTTGATGGATATGAATTAGGTGAGTTTCCAATATATGTCCAGGGGAGGGAGTCTTAAAATGGCAGTGTATAATACTGCTACTTTAAGTTATGAACTAACTAGTCCAAGTAGATATAAATCATTATCTTTAAAAAGGATAAATTTAACATCTCCAATAGAAAATATTGAAAAGTTGAATTATGCTAAAAATAAGGTTTTTTTAGCAGATAATATTTTTTTTAATAATTGTAAAATATTAATGCCACTTGGAGCTAAACCAAAATCTGTTTTAACATTACATGATTTTCAGGAATCAGGGAATGCTATTGCTGCATATTCTGTACAGATAAAAAATGTTGAAGTTCAACAGGCAGAAGGTTATAAACCGGTTAATTTGGTTTCAATAGATTTACAAGATAAATCAGAAATTAGTGGTTGGATTATCTATGCAGGCCTTGTTGAACAGAGTACGGAGGCAGCAGATAATATGAAAAAGGTAAAGAAAATAAAAGGAAAAACTCGTAGCAGGAGTGACGTTCCTAGTAAAGAAAAACTAACTGATATTGAAGAAGATGTTGAACGTGTTTTGACATCCCCCAATCAATCCAGTAAAAAAATAAAGGCTAAAGCAAAATGTAAAGGTTCTTTTAAGAAAGTGTTAGAGTAGGGGGAATTTTATTATGCAGTGGTACACTGAAATAAATTCGGAAGAGTCTATTAGTCAAGGTGATATTTTTTTTAACTCGTGCGGCAAGAAGTCTCCCACCTCTTTAGGTGGGGGATGAATTGCCGCCTTTCTTTTTGATACTTGCATTGATGAAACACTAAAATTATAGTAAAATATATATATTCAGTAGTAATTGCCATAATGGAGA
>JAIPEW010000010.1 GCA_021736985.1 Clostridiales bacterium
TTTAAATAGAAAACTTCCTGAAAACTATGGCCAGGGCCGGTGGATTTCCGGAAGGTAGCGGAGTCTGGGTGCGCTGCATAGCCCGTCAAATCCCGAACCCCCGGCTGCTAAGGGCGTGAAAAACTTGATATGCACTATCATTAAGCGGGTTTCTAAAACATACTTTATGCTCCCGGTAAAAATACGGAGTCTCCTGGAGGAAACCACCGGCCCTCCACCCAACTGTCAGAAGAGTTTTCATACTCTGTTGTGAGCTTCAAGCTCGTGGGCGTTTAATAAGAAAACTCCCGCTATGATTCTGAACGAGGATAACAATCTGCAAATTAAAGGGACGGTGAATTTCCGGAAGGTAGCGGAGTCTGGGTGTGCTGCATAGCCCGTCATTTGCGAAGTGTGATATGGGAGGTGGGAAGTGTGACAATTTGAGGAAGTCTGTGCGTAGACTTTTTCTTTTTCCCACCCACCCGTTGTCAGCAAAAAGCTCGCGGGCATTTTATTGAAAAAACCTGTTCAAAAAAGTGTATGAATCTTTTTACTGAAAGGTATAATTTCTTTTGCCAAACACAATAAAATACTACTACATTACATAGTAGTATTTTATTGTAGGGCAGTCAAGAAAGTTTAAAGAATTTAAAATTATACTATTTTAGCTGGCAGCGGTGGCCATAGATAAGCCCTGCAGTACTGCCGATAACCAGTATTGCGCTTACTAACTGTGCTACCATAAGCGGACCTATCATGAGGCTGTCTGTTCGCATTGCTTCAATAAAAAAACGGCCCAGCGAATATAGTGCGAGGTATAGCAGCATTATTTCACCCTGAAACTTTTTACCTGGCCAGCGCAATATTAATATAATAAATACCAGCAGGTCCCAGAAAGATTCATAAAGGAAAGTAGGATGATAATACTGGCCGTTTATATACATTTGTTTTTCAATAAATTCGGGAAACCGGTTGATAAATGTGTGAGATACCGGGCCCCCATGAGCTTCTTGATTAATAAAATTTCCCCAGCGCCCGATTGCCTGTCCTAAAATAAGGCTAGGAGATAATATGTCGGCAATTTTTAAGGGCGGCAGTTGTTTAATCCTGGTATAAATTAGCCCGGCAGCAATACCTCCTATAATTCCCCCGTGAATAGCCAGTCCCCCGTGCCAAATAGCTATAATTTCATAAAAATTACCGGCATAATTTTCCCATTCAAAAATTACGTAATATATTCTTGCCCCAATAATAGAAAAAGGAATTATTAGAGTTATCAGGTTTAATATGTGATCTGGGTCAATTTTATTAGAAGCAGCTCGATAATAAGCTAGAATTGTGCCCATTATGAACGCCGAGGCCATGGTTATGCCGTACCAGCGTACAGTAATAGAACCTATTTCCAGTGCTACAGGATCAATCAATCAAAATTCCCCCTGGTTAGATATTTACTAGCACTTAATTCACAACACAGTATAAAAAGTAAGTGCTTTCTACCTTTATTTTACTTTTGGTAAATTAGGTGCTGCTAACAGAAACTGCTCATTGCGGGGTAAATAAATTATTATAGGAAGTTTTCGATTAATGAATATATAAAAAACTGCCATTAATACAGGTTCTATTATATTGTTACGTGATTAACCTGCAAATTATCAAGTTCTAACAAGCTTTTCACAACTTTTTCTACTTTTTCTGGTTTGCCGGTGGTATAAATTTTTATATTGCCAGGTGCTTTTTTTTCAGGTGCGTTTAAAGAGTTTTCATTTAGAATTTGACTTACTCTTTTTGCTACCGGTTCCCCGGTATCGATGATTTTAATGCCAGGATCAAGTATTGACTGAATTAAAGAACGCAAAAAGGGATAATGTGTACAGCCCAGTACTAAAGTATCTACTTCTTCTTTAATTAAAGGTTGTAAATAAGTTTCAAGCATACTGCGAACTTTAGTGCTGTTTGTTTCACCATTCTCAATTAATTCTACTAGTCCCGGGCACGGCTGGGTTACTACGTTTATATCTTTTCCAAATCGTTGAACAAGGGAATTGAACCTTTCTCCGTTAATGGTTAACCCGGTAGCTAAAATACCTATTTTCCCATTACAAGTTATAGCTGCAGCTGGTTTTAATGCCGGTTCCATTCCTATTATAGGAATCTTATATATTTCTCTCAATTCATTTAATACTGCGCTGGATGCTGTATTACAAGCTACTACAACTATTTTAGCCCCTTGTTTGATTAAAAAATTGCACAAATGAATTGCTCTTTGCCGAACTTTTTCAGGGGGGCGTTCTCCGTAAGGGCAGTAAGCTGAATCTGCGAAGTATATTATGTTTTCCGGCGAAAGCTTACAGCGTATAATTTGCATTACTGACAAGCCCCCGACTCCGGAATCAAATATTCCTATAGGATTGGGGTCAGGCATTGTTTACACCTCGTTTATAGTTGTATAAATAAGTTATATTATTTCCCGCTTGAAAATACAGGGGTGTTCTTGCGGTTAAGCATGTGTGTTGTTTTTATATATCGAATAGTCCCTGTTTTTGCCCTGATGACCATAGAATAAGTTTCTGCCATATTTCCACTGAGCATACGTACGCCTTTTAATAATTCACCGTCCGTAACACCTGAGGCAGCAACAATAGCATCATCGCCGCTTACCATGTCTTCTGTGCTTAGTATGGTGTTTATGTCAGTGATTCCCATGTCTTTGCAGCGCTTTTTTTCCTCTTCGTCTTCAGGGTAGAGTCTTGCCTGCATTTCACCGCCTGTACACTTTAAAGCTGCAGCGGCAATCACCCCCTCGGGGGCACCTCCTATACCTGCACATATATCAATACCTGTTTCTTCAAAAGCAGTTGCAATGATTCCTGCTACATCACCGTCTCCGATTAAACGTACTCTTGCACCTGTGTGCCGAATGTTTCTTATTAAATTTTCGTGCCGGGGCCGGTCGAGTACAATTACTGTACAGTCTTGCACTCTTTTGTTATTGGCTTTTGCAGTAATTTCCAGTGTTTTTTCAATAGGGTCATTTAGACTGATTTTTCCTGCTGCATGCGGGCCTACAGCTAATTTTTCCATATACATGTCAGGGGCGTGCAGTAATTTTCCGCGATCTCCTACTGCTAGTACAGATATGGCTCCTGGAAGACCTTTGGCCAATATATTAGTACCTTCAAGGGGGTCAACTGCTACATCTACTTCGGGTGATTGGGCACAGCCCAGTTTTTCACCTATGTACAGCATGGGTGCTTCATCCATCTCGCCTTCCCCTATTACAACTGTACCGTTTATTGCTACGGTGTCAAACATGCTGCGCATACCATTAGTAGCTGCTTCGTCGGCCCTGTTCTTGTCTCCCCGGCCCATCCAACGGGCACTTGCTATTGCGGCTGTTTCAGTTACACGTGCAAATTCTAATGCAAGTTCTCTGTCCACTATGTGCACTTCCTTTAACAATATATTTGTGTATTTAATTTATTAACAAAGACATTATACCAAATTTTATAGAAAGCAGCAGTATTGTTTACTTATAGATTATTATAATCATTATTATTTTTACATAAACTGGTTTGCTGGAATGTTTTTTATTATGCTAAAATTTTATTAATAGTGTCAGTATAAATTTGTAAAGTTAAAATTAACTCAAAATAAAGGAGGTTATGATGGAAGACAATGTAAACAAGATCTGGAAGCACCGGTATAAAGTTGGTGGAACAATCGCAGTTTTTATTGTAGCGCTCTTTTTTTTCTTTGGCTTACATACTAATGAGGTGTACGCTGTTAGTTTTAATGATGAAGCAATAGCTTTTGTGACTCAAAAAGAGGCAATAGAAGATGCATTGCAAACTTTGAAAGAAAAAAAATCCACCAAGTTGGGACAAGCAGTTGAAATCAAAAAAAATTATGAAATACAGAAACAAAAGAGTTCATCTCCTGTAACGAGTAAAGAGGATTTACTGAAAATTCTAGATGAAGAAGTTAATTTTATCACCAGGGGTGCTGCTGTTAAAATAGACGGTGAAGAAAAATTTTATTTTAAGAATGACGAGTTAGCTGATAGCTTTATTAATAAATTAAAAGATAAATACTCTATTAATTCCAATGGTGAAGTTAATATTATACAGGATGTAAAAATTATAAATGAAGAAGTCAAGGTAAAAAGCATTAATAGTGTAAAAGAAGCATTACAGTTAGTCGTAAAAGGTGAGGCAAAGCAGAAAATACATGTTGTTGAAAAGAACGATACATTGTGGGGTATAGCCAGGAATCATAATACAACAGTAGAAAAGATAAAGGAATTAAACCCGGAACTGTCTGATATTTTACAACTAGGAGCAAAAGTTGTTATATCCAGCACAGAACCTTTATTAAATGTGCAATGTACTTATGAGATTAATAACGAAGAGACGATACCGTTTAAAACAAAATATAAAATGGATTCTAACTTAGCGGTAGGTAAGAGGCAAGTTATACAGCAGGGTAAACAAGGAAAGAAAAAAGTTACTTACCAGGTAATGGCTGAAAACGGGGATGTAGTAGGTAAAGAAAGCATAAATGAAGTTGTTTTACAGCCAGCTAAGCCCAGGATTATCAATAAAGGCACAAAACTAATGTTTTCTTCTAGGAGCGGAGGGTTGATCTGGCCTGTAACTGGACCAATAAGCTCGGGATTTGGAATGCGCTGGGGAAAAATGCACTCAGGTATTGATATTGCTGCTCAATATGGTAAAAGTGTTTGTGCTACTGCCCCGGGAGAAGTCACTCGCGTAGAGTGGTTAAGTGGATACGGAAGACTTATAGAGGTTAATCACGGTAACGGTATACGTACTCGATATGCACATCTTTCTGCTTTCGGGGTAAACATAGGACAAAAGATAAGCCAGGGACAATTCTTAGGCAAAGTAGGTGAAACCGGGCATGCAACGGGCCCGCACCTGCACTTTGAAATAAGAATTAACGGAGTTGCTAAAAATCCTTTAAATTATTTATAAAGACTTAACCGGAATCTCCGGTTAAGTCTTTCTTTTACGAATAATATACAGGAAGTAAATTATTAAGCTTATAATACCTATTACCAGTGTAAAAAAAGAAAAAGTTGAACCAAGCAAGAAATCTTTTACAGCGCGTCCATAAACCATAATTAATACCGCTTCCAAGAAGAAGCGAGCGCCTCTGCCTATTGTAGACCAAAAAATGAGTTTTTTCAGAGACAAGCCGAGAACGCCTGAAGATACAGTAATAAGTTTATAAGGGATAGGAGTGAAAGAAGTAATTAATACTGCCATTATTCCATGCGTTTGTATTAAGTTTTCGCCCTTTTGAATCTTATCCTGAGAAAAAAACTTGAAAAGCAAGGGTCTGCCGCCTTTTAATCCTAGCCAATAACCTAATGTTGCACCAATGACTGAAACTGCAATGGTAATAATTGCAAACAAGGGGGCCTTGCCGGGTGTAACTATGCATATGGGTATAAATAATACCTCGGGAGGAATAGGACTAATAAACGAGTCTAAAAAAGTGATCAACATTAAGCCCCATATGCCGTATTCTTTTAAAATAAGTAATATTGATTCTAACAAGTTTATCATTACCTCATTAATTATTTATAATAAACAAAATACAATAAAGATATTATAATATATTAATTACAACAAAGAAAGATGACTTAAATATATTATGAATGAAAGGAACGGATACAATGTGGAATACTGTAAACTGGGACCATTGGAGGATAGTTTTAAAACTTGATCCGGATAAAGACCTTTCTCGTAAGGCGCTCGATATTATTGTGAAAAATAGGCCAGATGCTGTAATTGTCGGAGGTACTCAAAGAATTGATTTTAAAAATACAAAGAAATTAGTAGAAAGTATTCGTATGGCCGGTTATAATGGCAGCATTGTTCAGGAAATATCAACCCCGGCAGCAATAGTAGATAATGTAGATGCTCACTTTATCCCAGTAGTTTTAAATGCCGGGCACTACTGTTGGATAACTGGAATGCACCAGGCTGCTATCAAAAAATATCAAAGCTATATAAATTGGAATAATATTGTAACTGAGGGGTACTTAATTTGCAATGTTGAATCTGCCGCCGGCAGATTAACAGAAGCTCTGCCTGTTGATATTGAAGATGCAGCAGCTTATGTTTTACTTGCTGAACAATTACTGGGTCTTTCCATGTTTTATATAGAATATAGCGGCAGCATTGGAGATGAAAATTTAATAAATAAAATTAAAAAAGAAACTAAAAAAATTCATCT
Organism: Clostridiales bacterium; assembly: GCA_021736985.1. Lineage (GTDB taxonomy): Bacteria > Bacillota > Desulfotomaculia > Desulfotomaculales > VENG01 > JAIPEW01. The sequence goes on from JAIPEW010000010.1 coordinate 6,247, forward strand.
AGTATATGGAGGGGGAATTAAAAGTTCCCGTCAAGCTGGTAAATTTTTAAAAATGGTTGATACTATAGTGGTTGGAAATGTTATATATGAAAATCCGGATGTTTTACCGGATATTTTAAGCCGTAGATATTACAATAATTGAAAACCCAGGAATAACCTGGGTTTTCAATTATTGTAATTTTATTTTGCTCGTTCTTCGTTAATTTGAGCAGAGGGCCTCAACATGTCAAGTACTCCAAGAAGTATCCATGCCAGTCCAAAACCTAAAATACCTGCACCCGTTAATCCAGTCATATAATAACCCACCAGTGATACTACTACACCTATAGCTACAGTCACCAAACTGGTTGTATTTGTGTTCATAATCCACCTCCAGAACTTATCCATATGATTATTAATTTCTTTTATTATATTGCCCAGAAAGAAAATAATTAAGCAAAGTAAATAATCTCTATAATCCCTTTATCTTTTTTAAATGGTTTTTAATGTTAATAAAATAAAAGTGTTACCATAATTTTAATTTCCACCATGGTTGTTTCGTATTCTGATTTTCCATCCATTGACTGCGTCGTTCTTTCATTCTTTTTGCTACAATAGAAAATCTTTCTTCTATTGTATTATTCCTTTCTTCCAGAGTTCGGGGAAATACATAATTATTCACTGGGTGATAAACGGCAAGCCGTTTTCTGTCTTTATTGTCAATTGGTACAGGTAAACTATTTTCTTCTGGATTTTCTTTACCCGCGGCTATCTCTTTTTTGGTGTTTAAATATTCGCTTATGTCTAAATCGGGAGGAATGACTTCAGGCGTGTTGTTTTTATTTAAATTTTTCTTATGCTTTGTATGATAATTTTTTTTATGCGAGTTTTTTTGAACACGCCTTCCAGGATTATTTAATCTTGCTATTGCATATTGAAGCTTTTTTATATCTACTCTCAGCCGTTGACACTCTTCTACTGTTTTATGGCTGGAGGATTTAAGTTTCATACGCAGGGAATGTAATTCTGAATCAACAGGTAATGTGTATTTGTTTTTATTCATAGAAATCCCCCTTTTTTTATTATAATTAATTTTCTTTTTTTTTAACTTTATTTCCTTTGGGAAAATGGTCAAAAAAAGAAAAATTTACCATTACACTGGAAGCAAATTTATTTATTAATTGACATTCTTTATAGTTTTAATCTTGTAGTTTTTTACTGTAAAATATTTCACAATTGTTCACTCTGTTTTTATGAAGGATTTATAGTGATTTTACTGTGCTATTTGTTTTCGTTTTAAAAATTTTTATTTATTAGTACAAAACTTTATAAATTTATGATAAATTTAATTCAGTACGTAGTTGCCCGGGAAGAGCTTAGATTGGGGGGATTCCCGGTGATACTGGTAACTGGCGGTACAGGGTTTATAGGGCGCCACCTGGTATGGGAATTAATCAGACAAGGTTACCAGGTAAGGGTTCTTGTGCGTGACCTGTTAAAAGGAAAATACGGTTTTCCAGATGAAGTGGAACCGGTAAAAGGTGATATTACAGATCGCTCTTCTATTGCAAAAGCTTGTGAGGGAGTTGATACCGTAATACACCTGGTTGCTGTGATTCGTGAGACAGAGAATATAACATTTGAAAAATTGAACGTGGAAGGTACTTTAAACCTGGTTATTGCTGCTGAGGAAACAGGGGTTAAAAGGTTTATCCACCTCAGTGTCTTGGGTGCAAATGATAAGCCTGCTTATAGATATATTTATTCTAAATGGTTGGGTGAAAAATCTGTATGTGAGAGTAACCTGGATTGGACAGTGCTGCGTCCGTCTATTGTTTATGGAGAAGGTTTTTGTTTTTTTGACCGTATGCTTCAGGCTTTAAAACTTTTTCCTCCACCTTTTTTCCCGATACCCGGAAATGGAAAAAGTTTATTTCAGCCTGTAGCAGTGGAAGATGTTGTTAGCTGTATTTTAATAGCTGTTAAATCGCCGGAAATGTACGGGAAAGTTTACGAAGTAGGAGGACCGGAACACTTAAACTATATACAGATGGTAAATGAATTGTTTAATGTATTAAATGTAAAAAGGTTGAAGATTAGAATTCCTATATCATTGATGAATACTGCTGTTCCGTTTTTAAATAAAATATTTAAAGATCCACCGGTTACGCCGGTGGAATTAAAGCAGTTAGAGGTTGACAATATAACTGAAAAAGATGCTGTCCAGCAGTATTTTGGATTTGAACCTAGACCCTTGAACCGGGGGTTACAATACCTGTTACCTCGCGGCAAGAAAAAATAAAGAAAGGGCGTCTGGATGTGATTTTGGTAAGCGCGTGCCTTTTAGGCTATAACTGTAAATATTCGGGCAGCAACAACCTGAGAAACGAATTAGTTGAGATGCAGGACAATCACATATTAATTCCGGTTTGCCCCGAGGTGATGGGGGGACTACCTACACCTAGACCTCCTGCACAGTTTGACCGGGCAGATGGCAGTAGTGTATTAAAGGGAAAAGCTAAAATCATAAATTGTTATGGTAGAGACGTTACGGGATATTTTATACGCGGGGCCGACATTGCTTTAAGGATAGCCATTGATTACAATATAAAAACAGCAATACTAAAAGAGCGCAGCCCTTCCTGCGGTTCTTCTTTTGTTTATATTACAGAAAAAGGCGAAAAGCCGGTGGAAGGTAAAGGAGTTGCTGCTGCTCTTTTAGAGAAAAATGGACTACATATATATTCTGATCAGAAATTTTTTAAAAGTTAAAGTCTTTTAACCAGCTGGAACAATATTCCCAGGCTTTTCGGTAGTAATTGGAAAATTGGTGATCGTCCTCTTCTATGTATATAATCCTTTTAGGTTGGTTGGAATTTTCGTATATCAGCCCGGTATTTTCCGGTGGTACCACATTGTCAGCCGTACCTTGAAGTAATAATAACGGGCGGGGAGATATAGCTGCAGTTGCTCCTGGGATATCATACTTTTTAAGGTCTTCGAAAAAAGTTTTTTTCATTTGAACTGTTCCGCTGCTGCCGGCTAGAGTTACCTTATCTGAAACATCCTGATCCTCGACCTTGAAGTTACTGAATAGCTCTACCAGATGTGCCGGAGCAGCCCATGTACATACTCCGGATACTCTTGTATCTTTTGCTGCGTGGCAAATAACAGTAGATCCGCCGAAACTCCTGCCAAATGTTATGATGGTGCTGGTGCCCTGCTGCTTGCACCAATTTACTGCGCTGGTAAGGTCATCTATTTGTCCGGACAGGGTTATGTCCTCAAAATTTCCTTCACTTTCACCGTTTCCAGCAAAATCAAATAAAAGAATATCAAAGCCTGTCTTAGCAAGATATTCAGACATGTTGACTGCTGTTCCGTGACCTTCTTTACTGCCCGTAAAGCCATGGCAAACAATAATAAGCGGTATGCCTGGTTTATCTGCAGTATAGAACAAGCCGGCTATTTTTTGTTGATAAGAGTTGTAAAAGTATACTTTTTCCCATTTGCGGTTAGCCATATATATACACCTCTCTACTGCATTTATCTAGTATAAATTATAAAATTAAGTTGGTTTAAATAAAAGGTTATAAAAACAAAAATATAAGTAAATAAAAATAAATTCGTCTAAATATGGAGGATTTTGTGCTTAGTATAGGAACTCTTAAAAGAGGTTTAAATAAGGGCTTAACAACATTTCGAGAATTGCTGTAGATAGTAATTTCCGTGTATATTAACTTGGAAACTGGCTTGCTCCTGCGTTAAAAATATTTAACATGAGTAAAGAGTGTGCCTCAGCTTTAATGGTAGGACTCGGGTTTGGTATTACATATGGTGCTGGTATTATTATTGAAAAAGGACGAAGTGGTAGACTTTCCATGCGCGAGGTATTCTTTATCTATATGTCATGCGGTAATAGAAGATACTGCCATTTTTATGGCGGTAGGGGCAAACGGTTTTATTATTTTGATAGGACGTTTTATAATGGCGGTAATAATAACTTTTCTGGTTTCTCAATTTTGCTTGTTTGAACGGCAGGCAATTTTGCATGAAGCAGGTAAAAAAGAAGAAAGTAAAAATACAAACGCTCTTTAATGAGCGTTTGTACGGAAGGGGATATAAAATGCAAGTAGGGGTATTGTTATCTTACAATTAAGGATTACATGTGTTCAGTCGCATGTCAGACAATTACGACAAAACTTTTTTAAGGTGCTGTTTCTTTATGGAAAAAAATAAAACTAATAAAAAAGTGTTAAGTTTGCTGGGGACCGGGCATGCTGTGACAGATATTAATCAGGGTGTACTGCCTATGATGCTTGCTTTTTTACAGCCCGTGTTTGCATTAACTCAGTTACAGGTTGGATTGGTTACTTTTGTTTTTAACTTGAGTTCCTCTGTTATACAGCCTGTTTTTGGAGGATTGGGCGATCGTTTTCGCACAGCCTGGCAGGTTCCGCTAGGGTGTTTAGTAGCCGGGTTAGGTATGGCTTTAACTGGTTTTAGTTCTAGTTATCCTGTTTTGCTTTTTTTTGTATTAATTAGCGGCCTGGGTGTAGCTGCCTATCATCCGGAGGCTACCAAGTTTGCACGCTTTGCCAGTGGAAAACGCAAGGCTTCGGGAATGTCTATTTTTTCTATTGGAGGTAATATTGGATTTGCAGTTGGTCCCGTACTGGCAAGCTTTTTTTTCGGATTAGCTGGAATGGGAGGTTCAATAAGCCTTTTATTACTAAACGGGACTATGGCATTTTTTTTGTGGTTTTATTTATCAAGTATTATAAATACTAAACCAGCAGCAGCTGCATCTAATATAATGCAGGAAACAAAAGATGCTGGCCAGTGTTCCCGGGTGTTAATTACTCCTCCTGTAATACTCTTAGTATTAATAGTTATTATTAGGTCATGTATCCATTTTGGGATGGTTACTTATCTTCCGCAGTATTATGTTAATTATTTGCACCATAGTGAAGCCTATGCTGCTACGCTTACCTCAATATTTCTTTTTGCTGGGGCTGCGGGTACGCTGGTAGGCGGGCCCGCAGCAGACCGGTTGGGATTAAAAAATGTGATGATAGGCTCTATGGTTTTATTGATTCCCTTGTTGTATCTTTTTACAATAACTAGCGGTTTCTGGATTACTATACTGGTAGCTTTAATTGGTTTTGCTGTGATTTCAACACTGGCTGTAACGCTGGTATTCGGGCATGAATTGATGCCCGAAAATATAGGATTTATATCAGGATTGATGATGGGTTTTGGAGTTGGCATGGGAGGAGTAGGTACTGCTATTTTAGGTTGGGTTGCAGATACCTGGGGACTTCCCATGGTCTTTTATGCAATGACAATACTCCCGGTTATTGCATTAATATTAACTATTTTTTTACCGAAGAAATAAATAATAACTTAATATTAAATTAAAAATTTCTTTAATAACATCATGTATTTAAGTTGTTGACTTAACATATCGTGAGGTATAGAATATTAATTGAGAATAGTTATCAAAATTGAAAGGGGTTAAACTATGTCTAAAAATATTAAACAATTAATAGATCGTAAAAAGAAAAACATAACTTGGATCTATGACAACATTCTTCATACCAGAATTAAAACTAAGTAAACTCTGCTTTTTAGCAGAGTTTTTTTTTGCTCTTATAAGCTATCATTAAAGATGGTAGCTTATGCATTAGACAAATATTGTGTTTTTTTGATAAATTTAAAATATTATAATATTTCGCTGTGCTACTAATATGTAACAAAATAAGAATAAGTGTAAATGTTGTATAAGCATAAATAATGAGTTGTTTGTTTTAGTGATTAAGTCTGATTCAATAAAAGTTCTAAATATTTTAAATATTATGCTATAATATTTTGTTGTTACTTATATTGTATTTAAGTAAAATGGTACAAAGGAGTTTAAAAAATTGTACAGGACTATTTTTGAAAATACGGGTACTGCTATGATGATCGGGGAAAAAGATACAACCATATCTCTAGTTAATGCTGAGTTTGAACAGCTTTCAGGTTATTCAAAAAAAGAGATAGAAAAAAAGAAAAGCTGGAAAGAATTTATTTATAAAAAAGAAGATCTAGAGATGATGAAAGATTTTCATATTTTGAGAAAAATTGATAGTGAGAAAACTCCAAGAAAATACGGATTTAAATTTATAGACAGGTTTAATAATATCAAAGATATTATGATGACTATTGATATAATACCGTCAACTAAAAAACATGTTGGTTCTCTATTGGATATTACTGAACAGGTCAAATTAAATAAAGAGCTTAATCGGTTGGAAAGGTTAAACATGATCGGGCAAATGGCTGCAGGACTTGCACATGAGATAAGAAATCCGATGAGTGTAGTCCGGGGGTTATCCCAGATTCTCATGGAAAAAGAAGATTGCGCGCTTTACAAAGACAAGTTTGACCTCATCATAAATGAAATAGATAATGCTGACTACATAATTAAACAATTTTTATCCCTGGCAAAAGATAAGCCGGTAAATAAGAAAATGCAGAATTTGAATATTATTATTAAATATTTATATCCTTTGATGAACTCTATTGCAATGGAAATGGAAAAATGCATATATCTGCAACTGAAAACACTTCCTGACTTGCTGCTTGACGAAAATGAAATACAACAGCTTATATTAAATCTAGTACGTAATGGCCTGGAAGCTATGGAATCAGGAGAATTTATAAATATAAGTACTTTTATGCATGGTAATAAGATTATTTTACAGGTAGAAGATCAAGGTGAAGGATTTCATGATGGAGTAATTGAAAAAATAGGTACTCCATTTTTTACTACCAAGGATAACGGTACTGGCCTAGGTTTGGCTATTTGTTATAGTATTGCACAAAGGCATAAAGCCGATATAAAAGTAGAAACCGGTTATTCCGGGACCAAGTTTTTGGTGCGTTTTAACAGGATTCCTGCTACATAAAAAGTTATTAAAATTTTAAAAGGTAAGCTGTTGTGTAGAAAACCTGTTAAGATAATACTTAACAGGTTTTCTAATTCTAATAAAGTAGTTTTGTAGAGTGTAGTATACATTTTGCGAAATGTTAAATGTAATTATTAATATATGTTTTTAGGTAAGTAACCAGGAGGTTGTAAAATTTGAATAAGCTTTTAGTATCCCTGGAAGAAATATGTTGCCAGAATCTATTAAATAATAAGATACTTATTACTCCAGCTATGGTGCGGGGAGTGAATTGCGCGAAATACTGGTCCGGAAGAGCGGGGGATGAGTGAACTTATATTCTGAAACTTCTGGTGGATTGGCTCATGAAGTTGCCGGGGAGTATATGTTTATAAATAACATTTCTCTGCTATCAGCAATTATAGTTTTGTTCTTGTTGAAAAGCTTTATCATAAACTAAAAGAACAAAGGACTTGTATTATTTTGTACGGGAAGGAAATTCTCCTGGAATTATGAGATCTGCTGTTTCCAGGGCAATAGATATGGTTTTTCTGGGGGAAGACGGTTTAAATAAAATAGATCATACTTTAGCATAATATGCTTTAAGCAATGATGATTATTTTATCAATAGTAGCTTGAAAAATATTGGGCGCTGTTTGAGGTGAAATGTTCCCAGCTGGTAAGATGTAAAATTAGTACTCTGTACTGCATTTATGACCTGGTCGCGAGGGACATACTTGTCCCAATATTCCTGTGCCCACTTTTTGGTTACCCACGGACTGAAAATGCTGATTGAATTGGCTGACCATTCTTTCATTGTCTGGTATATTTCTTTATAAGGAGCCTCTTTTCTAAAATCATAAATTAGAGCCTGCCCTCCAGGCTTGAGAACCCTGTATATTTCTGCAAAACTCCCGGCAGTATCTGGAAAATGGTGTACAGCACAGGTAGAAATAACCCTGTCAAACACATTATCTTGAATGGGTAGATCAAGTATATCTCCCTGCATAAATTTTATTTTATCCTTAACTTTTTCTAATTCTTTATTGTGAAGAAATTTATTAGCTTGCTTTATGCACTTTGCAGAAAAGTCTATGCCGGTAAAAAAGGCTTCCGGGGCTAATTGCTGAATATAAAACAGTAGGTTTCCATTTCCACACCCAACATCTAACAACGATCCAGATTTAAAATCCTGGCATATATCTTCTGACAGCGTTTTGTAAAGCAGTTTTTCTAAAGCAGTAGTTTTCCTGGATATAAACATACGTTACCCTCCAGTTATCTTTAAGCTGTTATCCTGCAGCAGCTCTTAAAATTATTACTGAATGTAGTGATAAAATTTTTATTATTTTATCATGAAGTTTGTGATTAAGCCAATTAAATAGTAAGGTAGGGTAAGGAATATAGCAGTAAATAAGTTAAAATTTAATAAAAAAAATATAATTTTAATACAAATTTTGTTGACTATTAAAATAATTTAAGGATAATATTAAGCGAAAAGTGATGTTATTCTTATTAAGAGGGAGGTTTTTTTATGTTGGTAGGTAAACAAGCCCCTGATTTTACCAGTAATGCCTTTTATAATGGCGAGATTAAGAGTATTAATCTCGGCGATTATAAAGGCAGTTGGGTAGTTTTATGTTTTTATCCCGGTGACTTTACTTTTGTTTGACCGACTGAGATATCACATATAGCCGTGAGCTATAATACACTTAAGGAGCTAAATGTCGAGGTTCTTTCTGTTAGTGTTGACAGTGTTTTTGTTCACAAGATCTGGAATGAAACTGAACTTTCCAAAATGGTTAGCGGTGGTATTTCTTTTCCCATGGTTTCTGACCAGGGCGGAAAAATTGGAACGCTGTATGATGTTTACGATGAAGATGCAGGAGTTGATATAAGAGGCAGGTTTATAATAGATCCGGACGGGAAGGTGCAGGCAGCAGAAGTGCTTACACCTCCAGTAGGGAGAAACCCGCAGGAATTAATACGGCAAATTAAGGCTTACCAATACCATCTAAAGACTGGTGAAGTAATGCCTTCCGGTTGGACAGAAGGAGGTACAACACTCAAGCCTTCGCCTGAATTGGCCGGAAAAGTATGGGAAGTTTGGAAGCCATAAATTAATATTTTAAAGACCTTCGTCAAGTTCACGGCGAAGGTCTTTTTATTCTACAGCTTCTATTATAGTTTTTGTGTTTAGCTAATCTTTTTTCTTTATAGAAAGCAGTTTGGCATAATTATAAGATTCTGTACCTGGCCTGTAGTCAATGGTGAAATTATTTATTATTATTACAGCTTTACCCCTGCTTCCCATTGGGCCCAGCTTTTTTTTAGCTTCATTATGATTGGTAAATAGAAACCAATTTTTACGGTTGTCAATATTGAGCTCGGGCAGTTTTTCAGCACTGTCTTTGTCTAATTCAAATGCGACCTGGTCTTCAAGCAAAGCGTTATCGTCGTAGTGTATGTAAGTACCGCTTACCGGTAGTTTTCCGCTGAATATTACTCTGGCCTGGTATTTTTCGCTCCACTCAATTTTTTTTGTTGATACGCTGTTGATCTTAAGTCCCATTATATTATCCCCGGTTTGTGTTTTGTGGGCATTAAAACGATTATATTTAGAAGGAATTTGGGCTTCAGATAGGGGAGTTATATTCGTGATTACCCATTGGTCGTTAGCGTTTTTTATGCACTTAAATGCTATTCTGGACCCTGGTTTGATTTTTGCAAAGTTGTTTTCATTAAAATTTATTTTAACTGGTTCCGAGAGTTTAAAAGTACGGGGCCCGTTATTATCCAGAAAGGTTATATTTTGGGCTATGTCAACTTCTACTGAGCTGCTGTCAATTTGTCCATTATATATTCCTATGCCCGGTTTAGAATTATTTTTATCTTTTTTCGATAAATTGTTTCCGGTATCTTTTTCAGCAGAAAAACAGCCGGATAAAAGTATACTTGTTGACATGGCTAATATTATAATAAGTACAGTGCTTTTTCTTAAAATAAGTGACATATTTTCTATTTCCCCTTTATTATTAAAGACGAAACTCTTGTTTGTTTTGTTCCCCTGTAAAGTCATACATAAGCATTTTATAGTGAGGACTTAATAATTCAAAGAAGGAGATTAAAAAAATGCTTAGAATTTCTTAGCAGTGTTTTGAAAGGAGGACAAGAAAAGAAATTGGTGAATAAAAAACTAATTACAGCATTTATATGTGCCTTTATTTTTGTGATTATGCTTGGTGGTTGTAAGACAAAAACTGGCTGGGTAGGGACTAATATTCCTGGTCATATTAAAGCCAGTTTCCACTCCTTTACAGGCATTGAAAAGGGTACGCTGAATGCTCAAAAAGGTGATTCATTTTTGTTTGAGTATAGTTCCCAGGTTGAATCCGGTGACCTGGTAATGAAAATATTATCTACAGATAATAAGATAATACATGAATTTAAGCCGGATAAAGAAGGTTCATATAAATTTACTTTTGCTGAAACTGGAAAATATAAAGTAATTATCAAGGGGGATAGCGCAAAAGGCAGCTTTAATATATCCTGGGATAAATTAAATTAGTCATAATGCTTTTAGCATGTAATATTGTAAAAGATGAGTTGATTGGTCTTAAATGAAAAAATAAATAAAATGTGAAAGGATGTAATAATGAGCTCTACTGTTTCTATAACAAAAGTCTTTACTTTTAACAGTGCACATTCTTTACCTGGTCATCCAGGTAATTGTAAGAATATACATGGGCACACTTATCACCTGGAAGTAACCATAAGGGGCCCGGTAAACCCGGATACCGGGATGGTTATGGACTTTTACGACTTGAAAAACCTTGTTAAGGAAAATATTATAAGAAAGTTAGACCACTGTTATTTAAATGATATTTTGCCCTGTGTTCCTACTGTTGAAAATATTGCAGTATGGGTTAGCCGGGCCCTGCAGGATAAACTGCCCCTTTATAAAGTGAAGCTGTGGGAAACGCCTTCCAGTTGTGTGGAGGTATATGCTGGAGATGTCTAAACTTCCGGTTTACGAGATATTTGGTCCTACTATACAGGGAGAAGGCTTGTACTGCGGGTACCGCACTGTTTTTCTCAGGCTAGCAGGATGTGATTATAAGTGCTCGTGGTGTGATACTAAGCATGCAAGACGTATAAGTGATGCCCGGGAGATCTTATCAGAAGAAGAAATAATTGAACGATTAAACTCCAGGGCTGAACAAATTACCAGGAGAATAACCATTACGGGTGGTAACCCCTGCATTCATGAACTGGAAAGACTTGTAGAGCTGCTTCACCAGCAAAACTACAAAATACATATAGAAACACAGGGGTCAATAATACCGCCGTGGCTTTATAAAGTTGATCATGTGTGTATATCGCCCAAGCCCCCCAGCTCCGGCAACATAACTGAGATATTATCATTTGCTGATTTTATGCTGAGCGAAATATCAAAGGAGCTCAAGGTAGTAGTTAAAACAGGTGAAGATTACACCTATGCCAGGCAGGTACACAGTGAATATAAAAGTTGCCCGCTTATATTGCAGGCCTGTACGGATAATGACCCTGTACTGGTTTTAAAATGGCTTATAGAAAAAGCTTCTGCCGATCCTTGCCTGGGCGACAATATTAAGATACTGCCTCAACTGCACGCACTGATTGGCATAGATTAAAAATTAATATTATTCGTTTTCATATTCTATAGGATCTCTGACTCCGGCTTCACTGAATCCTTTAAGTCTGAGCTGGCAGGAATCGCATTTGCCGCAGGCTTTTTCCCGTCCCTGGTAGCAGCTGGTAGTAAGGTGCAGGGGGGCATTATTTTCTATACCCAGCTTGACGATTTCTGCTTTAGTCAGGTTTAATAATGGCGTTTTTATGGTAATGTGCAATCCCCGGTCGGATGCTGCAGTCCCGTATTTAATAACTTCTTGGAAAGCATCTATAAAGCTAGGGCGGCAGTCAGGATATCCTGAATAGTCCAATGCGTTAACCCCTATGTATATACTTTCTGCTTTTATTGCTTCTGCGTACCCGGTTGCCATGGATAAAAAGACAGCGTTTCTAAATGGAACGTAGGTTACAGGAATATCCTTATCCAATTCCCCTGGATTTCTACTGGTTGGAACATTAATACTTTCCGCAGTAAGGGCGCTGCTGCCGATGTCCTTAAAAAAGTCAGTATTAACAACAAGGTGATTCTGGCTGCATCCATAAGAACCGGCTACTTTTTTTGACTGTTCTACTTCTTTGCTGTGGCGCTGGCCGTAAGCAAAAGTCAGCGGAAATATTTCATAACCCTCTTTTTTTGCTTCTGATATGCATACTGTACTGTCTAACCCGCCGGATAAAATTACAACTGCTCTTTTCATACTTTTCTCCTTTCTTTATTATGATACATAATTCTCTCTTAGAGGATGCTGCGGCCTTTACCCAGCTATCAGAAGAGTTTTCAACTTTATTGTGAGTAATTTAAGTTAAGAATCGTCCCCGGGCTTATTTATCAAGCCGTGCATTTATTTTCTTAAGATTTTGCTGCACAATTTTAATTTGTTTATCTTTAAATTTACATGGTAGAACCTGTTGATTTACAGAAACTGCAGCTGCTGCCCCGGCTGCATCTCCTAGTACGGACAAATTGGGGAGAACCCTTACCTGGGACCAGGCCATTGAAGATGCCCCTGCAGCGTATCCTGGTAGAAGCAGGTTTTTTGCATCTGGAGAAATAAGCATCTCGTAAGGGAGGTAAACCGGGTTTGCGGGCTGTCCGTTTTTGGCCCAGTCCGGCCTGGCATATTTTGTAACAGGCCATTTAAAGCTGCCGGTAACAAGCATGTCTTTAAAACAGTATGCATTTATATCCATAAAGTAATGGGCAAGGCCTATGCGGTGCTGGTAATTGTTTGTATCTGCCCCGTTTTCGGGCCCGGTTCCGGCTTGCTGGCAGGCAGAGGGCTGTAGTGCAAAACTGGTTTTTTCTGGTCCGCTGCCGGTATTGTATGGTTTTCTTATAGAATGTATAGTTTCACGGGTATATAAAATATCTCCCACTACAGGCTTGCCATTTTCTTCCCGTACCAGTTCTGCATTGTGGAAACCATATTTTTTACCTGTTTTTTTATCTTGAACGGTAAATTGCCTGAATGCTTTGATAAATTCTGGCCGGTTAATAAATTTTTGTGCATCTTGCAGTGCTTGATCTATGGTAATACTGCCGGGCAGCATGTTGCGGGGGTAGTTCTCTGTACCCCGGTCCATATTCCGGGCCCGGCCGTCCACGTTAAATACTAGCAGGGCATTTACCCACCATTCATTGTTGTAGGCGCCGTCCTGGGCAGCGTTAACAGGTTTTAAGACAAATCCCCGGGGCCCGAATTTACGGTTAAAATTTTTAACCTGCTGGTTAGTATGAAATACATGCTTTCCCCCGGCCAGTCCCCAGCTGTCAGTGTGGTCTTGAACAAACTGCCATCCGGAAATAATAGATTGCTCGGAAGGAGTCTGAACACTCTGCACCTTAAACATTAAAGTTGCTGCTTGTTGGCGTGCTATTGGTTTATACTGTTCATCCCTTGGTAAGAATTCATCCGGCCAATCCTGCCGTCCTATGCTTGAAGGAATACCTGCTAAACGGGCTAACCTGCCGCCTTCTGAAGCGTCTACGTATACCCGGGCAGATATATCTTCGGGCTTACCGCTCCATGCCAGTGAATTATCTGCTTTTCTTTTTACGGGCTGCATAGTAAGATTAAATATTTCCTGGTTTTTGCAGTTTACATTAAGTATATCTTTACCAAACGTCACAGATATATTGGGATGGGACTTTATTTCGTTTTCAAGTATACTGGACATCTTTTGAGTGCTGTAAAAACGCCCGGCTTCTATATACCAGCGGTAAAGAGATCCCTTGGTAACAAAATTATCTTGCCAGAAACGCAGATCCATAAAATTTTGCCCACCTACTGTACCAATTCCTCCAAGTTTATTTTCAGGGTAAGGAACTACTAACTTTATTTGCAACTCAGGTGCTGTATCGGCTGCTGTGGCAGCAGCGGCACAAGCAGCGAAACCACCGCCGTAAATTAAAATGTCAGTATCAGGTTCAATAGCCCGGCATGAAGTAGTTATAAAGCTGATTATCAAAAGTGTTATAAAAATTATAAAGGTGTTTAAACGCAAAACTTATACCTCTTTCAAAGAATCTTTATAAATGTTTGTGAAATCATTAATTACAATAATTAACCGGGCTGGCCCCGGTTTTTATTTCTTATTATCTAATTTTCTTGATTCAAATATTCGGACAATCACGTAGGCAACTAAAGCGAATACAAAAAAGACCAGCAGCATCCAGGCTATTCCGCTCAGTGTACCGATTATTGTCCTGTAAATTTCAAGAGCCCAGCGGTCGGCATTTAGCATAATAATTTCTCTACTCTTTTCAGGTATATTGTTTTGAGGAGTAATGTATTTTTCCAGCTGCCAGATTTCTACTCCTCTTGAAATACCCACGACGTAAATGGCGAATTGCAAGTATCTTAACCATGCATAACTAATATCCTCGGGAATAAGCCGTTTTAATATGCGTTCCAGCGGCGTACGAAAAATCCTGACAGTTATAAAAGAAACTAAAAATGCAATTAAAAATGTAATAGCTAGTAAAGTAATTACCATCCGTATCCCTCTTTTAGAAATTATTTATTAATTTATTAGACGAAACTGCGTTATATTTTGTTGCAATTTTCTTTTAAAGTTTTATTAAACGTGCCACGAGCTTCTTGTTTACAACGGAGTATGAAAACTCTTCTGACAGCCAGGTGGAGGGCCGGGGCAAAGAGCAGAGGTGAGAAGTGGGAAATTAGAGTTGAGAAAAAGAAAAAGTCTACGCAGCAGACTTCCTTAAATTGTCACACTTCCACCTCCCATATCACACTTCGCAAATGACGGGCTATGCAGTGTACCCGTCCGCTACCTTCCGTAAATCCACTGGCCCTTTGAGTTTGCAGGTTATAACTACAGTTTAAACCAGAGTTTTCTTATTAAAGCTAATTTACATTATAGCAAATTGTCCAATATATTTTAATATAATTTTTACCTGAAAATACTATTTGTTTTTTTTATAAAATTAAGCGGTAATACTGATTTTATTTTTTTGCATTATTTTTTTTAACTTAAAAAACTCTTTAATAAAAGATGTTTTTATATCACTGGAAACGCGTTCAGATATTGTTATTTTGTCTGTTGATGAATATGGTAGATTCCAGTTATTAAACGGCATAAGGGTTTCAGCTTCTGTGGTAAGTAATGTCAAGTCTATTTCTTTCATTTTATGTATTTCAATTTCATCCGGTTCTTTTATAGAAAATGCTTTCCAGATTACCTTTTGAACCCTGTTTTCAATCTCCTCAAAATTATTTAAGAAAGGTTTTATAGGACTGGTAACATCTGAAACATAAGCTTCTGAGGCATCGTGTAAGAGCATTAATAATGCCAGTCTTATACCTGATCTTTGTTTCTGTGCAAGTTCGCTGCATAATAGAGAATGCTGCCCCACACTGTAAAAAAACCGGCACTGGCCGTTATAGCGGCAAAGCATTGACAGGGCATGTGCTATATCTTCTACAACAACATCTTCAGATCGGGGAGCTAGCGGCCAGAACCTCCGCCCAGTAAATGTTTCAATCCACACGTTATTATAAATATCTTGCATAAAAAAGTTCACCTACTTTTTAAAATAGTTAATCATCCATTATAAATTAATTTTATATATTTAGGTGGACAGGAGATTGTCTATGTATTAAATTTTTTTATTTTTGTTTGTAAAATACTTTTGCTGACAAAGAATTGTCTGTATTGCCTGTTAAACTTGAAACATAGAGGTGATTTGCTTTGGATAAAGAAGAAATAATTGATTATCTTGAAAAAATTATATACCGTATAAAAAGTTACCCGGGTAAACAATTAAGTTTTGAATTGTTGTTTGAAGTGTTAGATTGTTTATCGAATCTTATAGCATTGTGTCAAAAGGAATTATTAATAATGTCAAAGCAGTTTAAAAACATTGATATTTTAAAATTTCTAAAAAGCTAATTGCAAGTATAGTACAGGTAAATACTTGGAGGTAATGAGTATTCCTTCGGAGAAATACAAACATAGATTATTATTCCGGAGGTTATTCATGGTTAGCTGTTCTAAGAAAGACTCCAGCCGGGGGCTGCGGCTTAATATGATAATTGATTTTATTAATACAAAAACCCCCCGTGGTGGGGTAACTATAAAAGAGCTGGTCGACAAGTTCGAGGTTACTGAAAGACAAGTTCGCAGAGATCTGGATGCAATACAAAACGATATGAGAAAGCCGTTAAGAAAAAAAGAAAAAGATACATACGGGTATAAAAATACTATGTACTATTTTGAGATTGGTTTTTTGCCTAGCTTGAGCCCGGAAAAAGCTACGGCTATTTTCATGAGTATGCTCCAGCAGCGGGGTTCTGCACTGGGTGGTTATTTAAATGATCTTAAAAATGCACTAGTTTCTACATTGTTTAGTTATCGCTATAACCCGGAGGAAATTGCAGTTGAAAAGATTCAAAAACGTATCCATATAGTGGAAGAATCCCTGACCGAACCTGAACGGGTAGGGAAATTATTCACCAAGCTGGTGAATGCCCTTAAAGACTGCTGCCGTGTAAAGATAAAGTATTATGCGGCTTACAGCGGGCAGGTAAGTGAAAGAGTTGTAGAACCTTATGGACTGATCTGCAAGCGCCAGAACTGGTACTTAGTTGGTTATTGTTTAAAGCGCCAGGATACACGTGTGTTTAGAGTTGACCAGCTGGAGAATGTAATTTCTTATACAGGTGAAACATTTAATTACCCGGAAGATTTTAGCCTGCAGAATTATATGGCTCACAGCTGGGGAGTTATCAATGATGGAGAAACATGTAAAGTTAAGCTTAAGTTTAGTTCCCATGTAGCGTTTAGAATAAAGAAAATTATTTATCATCCTTCACAGGTAATAGAGGAAGAGCTTGACGACAGGTCGATTATTGTTTCTTTCAATGTCTGTGGTATTGATGAAATGAAAACCTGGATAGTTCAATGGGGAGACGCTGTAGAAGTACTGGACCCGGGCTGGTTAAGAGAAGATATGTGCAAATGGGCAGAACAAGTGTTAAATACATATCGCACTTAAATTAAAAAAGCACTGCAAAGGGATATATCCTGATGCGGTGCTTTTTTTATTTCTTAACTACCATGTATAACCTATTTATCTGTTTCATTTTCAGCCATTTTTCTTTGATATGCTTTCCAGCCGGGACACCATTTTGTATGCCACTGCCATAGCTTACCGATTAATGAGCCGGGCTTTTTTTCAGCAAGATTGCGCAGTTTGCAGTTTGAACAATTTGATTTTTGAGGAGCCATATTTTTCCCTCCTGAGTAATTATACTCCTCTTTTTCTATCATATTTTAAAAAAACCTGCTGTAGACAAAGTGTAAATTATATGCTTTTTATTAGTTTTATGGTATATTTTAATTAAATAACATGGTAAAATAATGAATTTAATTTGTAAAAGAGTGTTTAAATGAGTAATTTTAAACTGGAAATACTGGGAACTGAATCCCTGGGAGTTAGAGGATTAAGCTGTATTGTTGATGCAGGTAATAGAAAAATTATCATTGATCCGGGCATAGCCCTGGGCTATAAGCGTTATGGTCTGCTTCCTCATCCTGTACAAGTTGGTGTTGGTGAAGTTATTAGAGGAAAAATAATTGCTGGATTAAAAGATGCAACTGATATTGTTTTCAGTCATTATCACGGGGATCACATTCCTTTTGTTGAAGCAAATCCATACCAGTTAAGCACTAGCGCTGTTAATTTTTCATTAGCTGATAAATCTGTTTGGGCAAAAAACTCATTAAATGAGTCAATCAATATGGAAAAAAGAACCAGGGGTTTGGCCCTGGCACTTAATATAAGTTTAAATAATTCTGAAGGAAAAAAAGATGGAATTCTGGAATTCTCAAAAGCTGTACCACATGATACAGAGAATTCCTCGCTCGGAAAAGTTATGATGACAGTTATATCAAGCGATCATGAAAAATTTGTACATGCTTCTGATATACAATTTTTTAACGAAGAAACTGTTGATAAAATAATTGCTTATGATCCAACGCTAGTCCTTGCAAGCGGTCCTTCTTTATATCTTGGATGTGCTAGCAAGAAAAGAATAGAAGATGCCAGGAATAACGCATTAAAATTAGCACGCAGTGTTAATTGCCTGGTAATCGACCATCATCTTTTACGTGATTTCAACGGCTTAAAGTGGCTCAAAGAGCTTTCCAAACAAACAAATAATAATGTAATATGTGCAGCGGAATATATGAATCGCCCGCCGCTGCTTCTTGAAGCTATGCGTAAAAAACTTTATAAAGATATTCCTGTGCCCTCAAACTGGCATAAAAAATATGGTAATGGCCAGGAGAGTACCGGTAAATATATTAATAAAGCAAAAAAGATGAGTAAATTAAAATATATTATCTAAATTGATTGCTTTTTAGGAAATTCATCCCATGTACGACCGTATAGTAATCTTCCGTTTTTCTTTTTGTTTGTTCCTCCCCAGTGCTTGAAAAAGAAAGGTATATTTTTTTTGCTGCATTGATTTAAAATATTTATCACCCAGGAAGCGTGCATTGGTCTTGCTTTGGGTCCAGTTTCACCTCCTGCAATAACCCAGTCAATATCTTGAAGCGGAAGGCCAGGCAGGTTTTCAATTAGAGGCTCAGCTGATATGAACTTAACTTTTGCGCCTGTTTTTTTTAGGTCATGTATACGATTGATGACATCTTGATTTTCAACAGTAACTCCTATCCAAATATTGTCAGGCCAGGGTAATTCGGCAGCTAATTCAGCTAAACGGTTGCTCCGCTTGGTAAGTACTTGAAAGATGTGGTGGTTTGCTTCGGTCATAGTATTAAAGATTTCGAAAATAAATTTATCAGGAATCTCCTCATGAAAAAGGTCACTCATCGAATTAACAAAAATAGTACGACTTTTTTTCCATCGTAAGGGCAGGTCAACTAAATCAGGGTGAATGGTCACTCTAAACCCGTTTTTATACCGTGGATTACCCATTGCCTTTAGCCTTTTTGCCAGGCGTTCAGCATAGCAGTTTCTGCATCCTTCACTCACTTTGGAACATCCAGTCACCGGGTTCCAGGTTGATTCTGTCCATTGAATTTTTGTAGTTATTGCCATATGGCGTTCATCCTTTCAATATATGCTGAGCAATAATTCTTGTAACGTGATATCTTATATATGCTGTCATCCAGGAAATAAAATGCCGGGCAATGGTCATATTTTATTAGGAGTAATGAAGGAATTTGTAGAAATATCTTGAAATAAAGATTATTAAACCAAATTTTGCATCACGGAGGTAGCATAAATTGACATATATTCTGGTTTTTTTTGCCCAGGGCATTACTGAAGCTTTAGGTTTAGTTGCATTATGCTTTGCAATAGCAAGGGTTCCTTTTTCCTGGAAAAAAATATTTTTATTCAGTATTCTATTAACTATAATTTCTTATACCATGCAAGCACTTTCATTTTCTTTTGGATTGCATACTGTTGTTATTTTGCTTATTACTATTTTTTATTTATCTTCCAGAGGAAATATAAAAATTATAAAAAGTTTCTGGGTAACTTTAATGAGCTTCTTTGCTCTTGCAATCCTGGAATTAATTGCAAATGCTGTTTACTTTAAAATTATAGGACTTAATGCAGTTGAAGTTACTTCGAATAATATATACTGGCCAATATTAGGTATCCCCCAGGCAATAATTATATTTATGATAGCGCTAGTTGCCAGGCACTTTTTTAAGCCTGAACAGGAGATCTAATAAATGAGTTACCTTGGTTACAGTATTAAATTTGCTCGTTTTTTAGTTAGTAAAACCGGGCAGTCCCAGGAAAAAGAAGAAATATTGGCATATGCTGTTGAGGTCCTAACCTTGAACCTTCTAAATATTTTATGTACTGTTTTTCTAGGTTTTTTACTCGGGGTTTTGCAAAATACACTAATATGTTTTTTTACTGCTTCAATCCTCAGGTTATTTGCAGGGGGAGCACATAGTAATTCTCCCTGGCGCTGTACAGCAATTACAGCTCTTATATTTCCATTAATGGGGATAACGGGTGCTAAGTTAGCCTTATTAGAAAACTTTAGTGTATATATCTTATTAATATTATCAGCATTGATAAGTGCATTAACATTGTACAGGCTTGCCCCGGTAGATTCACCATCTGCACCTGTTATTTCAACTACCAGGAGAAAAAGGCTAAAAACACTATCTTTAACTGCACTGGCAATTCTAATTTGCTTATTATTAATAATTGTTCAATATACACCTGCTTTTGGCCAATATATTGCCTGTTTCAGCCTGGCATTATTGTGGAATGCATTTATATTAACATCTTTTGGTCATTTACTCTTTAGGATAATTGACCAAATTTTTAATAAGAAAAGGGGGAATTAGAATGATGAAAAGATTAACTTGCTGGTTGCTAAGCTCTGGCGTAGCAGCATTAGTATTCCTGGCAAACGTTACTTCAGCATCTGCGTGTGTGTTTGGCCATTACCAGCCAGAAGTACCTAAATCATTACAAAAATAATGAAAGAGGTGTTTATCACCTCTTTCATTAATTATGAGGTGAAAAATTGATTCCTGAAGAACATAATCGTTTAGAATATTTACATAATTATATAATTACAACACATATCCTGTGTATTTTCTTCCTGGTAGGTACTATTGTAATAAAAATTAACCTATCACCTTTAAAAGCACATGTATTTATAGTATATTTTTTAATATTGTCAGTTTTTTTTCTTGTTGAATCAATAATACTGCACTATTTCAAAAACAATATTAATAAAAATATATTTATTGAAATAATATATATATCATTCCCTCTGGTTGTTGCACTGGTTGTTTTATTTTCAAGCAGGCAGTATTTTTTAGACATAAAATACATATTGTTAGCTCCTACCTTGATTGCAGGATCAATAAAAGGTAAAAAAGCAGGTTTTTTATTTGCTTTTATAAGCACGGGTATAATAATAATCTCACATTTTTTTCAAAAAGATTATTTTCAATTTGCAAGTATCATAGAGTCAAATTTTATTCTTATATGTATTATGTTTTTAGTGGGCTGGTTTAGCGGGGCTGTGTATGATATAGAACTGGATTATCGCAAACACTTGTTCAGTATTGCCAATACTGATTATCTAACAGGCCTTTATAATCACCGCTACCTACAGGAAGGACTGGGTTATTATTTTAATAACGAAAAGTATGTGCCCCTTTCGTTAATAATAATAGATATAGATAATTTTAAAGATTATAATGATATTTACGGCCATCTAAAGGGAGATGACCTGATTAATAGTATAAGCCAGGTAATAAAAGAAAATACTCCCGGGACAAGTTTTTCTGCCAGGTACGGAGGAGACGAGTTTGCAATAGTACTCCCGGAGTTTGATTCATCTGAAGCTGATAAAATTGCAGAAAACATTCGTAAAAAGATTGAGGGTTATGGTTTTAATACTAATGAATACAAGCATATTAAAAAAATAACTGTTTCCTGCGGAATAGCATCGAGGCATTACCGGGCTAATACCAGTCAAGAAGTTATTAAAAATGCGGACCAGGCACTTTATAAAGCAAAATCTTTAAATAAAAACAGGGTAGAATTATATTCTTCAATTTTTGATGACCTGCTTAAAACTGTAGAAGAGGAAGAAGTAAATTTAATTTATTCATTTCATACGCTGCTTAGAGTTATTAATGCTAAAGATAAGTATACATATGGTCATTCAGAGAGAGTTATGGAATACAGTTTTAAAATAGGTATTAAATCAGGTTTAGATAAAGAGGACCTAACTTTATTGAGGTATGCTGCTTTTTTGCATGATATAGGAAAAATAGAAATAGATCGCAACTTATTAAATAAACCTACAAATCTAAACGACCAGGAATTTAAAATATTTAAAAACCACTGCCGCTGGGGGTATGATATTTTAAAAGCAGTACCTCATTTGAACAGAGCAGCTGAAATTATTCTTTATCATCATGAAAACTATAATGGATCAGGATATCTTGCTGGGTTGCGCGGGGAAGAAATCCCCTTATTATCCAGGATAATTAGAATAGCTGACAGTTATGATGCCATGACTTCAAGCCGTCCTTACCGGAATGCAATACCAGAGCAAAAAGCACTAGATGAAATTAAAAGAGGTTCTGGAACTATGTACGATCCTGATTTAGTTAAGCTTTTTGTTGAGCAAATAAGTGATAAAGAAATCGATAAGTAACATGTTCTGTATAAAAATTTGAGCTAATATCTGTATTTTAACAATTATATTAATGATTTGTATAATAACTTATAGAAGGGCCCGCGGAAATTACTATTGCCGCGGGCTTAATAATTTAATCTAATATTAATAATTTAACTTCAAACGCAAATAGCTTATAATAATATAAAAGGTGTATATTTGACTAATTTTCTATAAATTTAGAAAATTAGTCAGTTGTAAGTAATGATTTATAGAATAAAGAAAATTAATATTATCAAGATGTTTTTCATGATTATAAAAAAGAAAAAAAGTACTCATGTGGTTCAGTAATAAAATCGAATGGGAGTGTATTGATTGCAGGATTTGCTGCTCCTAGATTCAGCGGAAAAAGAACTATTATTAAAAATTTTAGAAACTTACAATTCTTCAACAGATTTAACAGCATTTATTGTAGATCCGAACGGTGATCCTATTATTATGAACAAAAATCCATTGGAGTCGTGCCGTTTTTGTAAAGTTATACGGGAAAATCCCCAGGCGCGCAAAAGGTGTAGTGAAGCATATGCTCGTGCAGGAAAATTGGCTGCAACGATGGGAGAACCATATATATTTCGTTGTCCAGCGGGTTTAGTTGAATGGGCTACCCCTATACTTTATAAGGGGCAGCACCTGGGTACAATTATTTGTGGACAAATCTTAATGTGGGAACCAGAAGATTTCTTCTGGATAGAATTATCCATTATGAATAAGTAATAAATAACTGCTGCTCATAGTGTGCTGCAAAAAGCACCACAAATGTTAAGAAAAGCTGATTTTAATGTTACTGTTACATTAAATAAAAATACCATTATGGACATTGAGGAAGGTAATACTAAAGACAAATTATATGGAATTTCTTTTGATATAGGAACTACGACTTTAGTTGGTACTCTCGTAGATTTAAATAGTGGTGAAGTTAAAGCAGTAAGCTCAACAGGTAATCCACAGAGAAGTTATGGTGCTGATGTGATATCAAGAATTACTCACTGTTCAAAAGAGAATGGTATAAAAGAGCTAAAAAATAAAGTAATATCCGGTATGAATGAAATAATCAGATCATTAACATTTAAAGAAAATATAGATAAAAATAATGTATACCATGTTACTGCAGTTGGGAATACAACTATGCAGCATCTATTTTTAGGAGTAGATCCCACGTATTTAGCGCTTGTACCATATGTACCTGTGTTTCAGGATGAACGATATTGAACGTATAAAATTGATAGGAAATGCTGCTGGAGAAGGTTCTCAAATGACTCTTGTTTCAGATGAAGAAAAACAAAGAGCACAGGAAATATCTAAAAAAGTAAAATATGTAGAATTATCAACACATAAAGGTTTTAAAGAAGAGTTTATGAAGGCTATGGCATTTTCTTAAAAGTTAAATAATATAATTAGCGAATTTAATATATCATTACTTTTAGGAGTTATCCTATGGGACTTTTAACTGATTTCAATATTGATATAAAAAAAGAAGAATTGATTTTGATGCTGGGAGGGAATCTAGATAATTCTAAAAAGGCACTTAAAATAATCGAGGACAAATGGGAACTAATTACGACTGCTAAAAAGCTGATAAATCCCATGGTGCTTTATGATTTGTACGAAATAAAAAGAATTGACGGCAGCAAGGTTTATATTGAAGATGAACAGTTGGAAAGTAAAATCCTTTCCTCTTTTATTCAAGGTGCTGATTATGCTGCAATTAGTTTTCTTACCCTGGGCCCGGAATTAGAAAATCAAACAGATGTATATATGAAAGAAGGTAAATATATTGATGCCTATATGCTTGACGGTATTGGCACTGTTTGTTTACAAAAAATTGGTAACCAGGCTTACGATACTATAGTAAATCAAGCAAGTTTAATGGGCTTAAAGTGCAGCTCACCAATAAGTCCAGGACAGGCAGGCTGGAATGTTGATGAACAGCGCAAAATATTTAACATACTAACCCCTGAAAAACTAAGTATTACTCTAACAGCAAGTAATCTTTTAATGCCTAAAAAATCAGTTTCTTTTGTTTTAGGTACCGGGAAAAATTTATCCTCAACAAAAAAAGCCTGCGATTTTTGCCCCTTTAACCAGACATGTCCGGGCAAAAAAGTAAGAGATTACCAGGGGAGATAAAAAACAACCCAGTATTTAAGATAAGATAGAAGCTAAATTTACCAGTAAAATATTAGTTAATAAAATCAGTAGTAGAAAGTGACTTTGCAGTTGACAGGGTGTAAATAAAATTGTAATATTAATGTAGGTTTTAGAGATTAGTTAAGAAGTTAGAGAATGATAGACTAGTTAAGAAGAGAATAGCTGAGATGAGAAGAGCTGAGATGAATCGGGATCTTGCAATCAACCGGTGCTCATTTGAGTACCGGTTTTATTATTTTCTCCTGGTTTTAGGAGGAACAATTAAAGAATGGCTAAATTAAAGAGGAGGTACAGTTGAGATGAGAAGAGTTTTTTTAATAGTTGTAATAATGGTGGTATTGGCGTTTGTTGCTGGAGGATGCGGGCCCGGTGAAGAACAGAAAAACACTGGTGACGATGTTTTGAAAATTGGCGTTGCCCAGTTTATGTCTCATCCCGCCCTGGAGCTTGATCAGCAGGGATTTTTAGATCAGATTAAAGAAGAAGGATTTATTGACGGCGAAAACGTAGAGATTGATATTCAAAATGCCCAGGGGGATCCAAACCTTGCCAAGACTATTGCAGATAAATTTGTTGCAGATAAAAAGGATGTTATTCTGTCAATAACAACACCGGTTTCACAGGCAGCGGTGCAGGCTGCTAAAGGAACGGGCATTCCGGTGGTATTCATAGCTGTTTCCGATGCAGTGGGTGCAGGTCTTATTCAAGAAACTGACCAGCCTACTGGCACAAATGTAACCGGGGTTTACAGTGCTGACCCGATTAAACAGCAGATGGACTTAATAGAAGAAATGGTGCCGGGTATGAACCGGCTGGGTTTAATTTATAACGCTGGAGAAGATAATTCGGTGAGCAACAAGAACCGGATAAAGAAATATGTGTCTGGTAAAGACTGGAATGTTGTAGAGGCCTCGGTAAACAGCACCAATGATGTGCAGCTTGCTGCACGGTCCCTGGTAGGAAAAGTAGACGCAGTCTTCGTTCCCCAGGATAATACTGTTATATCTGCCCTTGAAGCTTTGCTCAAGGTAATGGAAGATAATGATATTCCTCTTTTTACCGGTGATACCGAATCAGTTAAGAGGGGTGCAATAGCCACTATAGGTAATGATGAATATGACTGCGGCAGGCAGGGTGCTGAAATGGTAGCCAGGATATTAAACGGTGAAAAAGCCGGCGATGTAGTGCCGGAAAAGATTCGCAAGCGTAATACCGTGGTGAATAAAAAAGCAGCTGCTAAAGTCGGCCTTGAAATTCTTCAGCCGGTATTAGACCAGGCAGATGAAGTGCTGGAGTAAATTAAATTAAAATAAATGACTAAAAGATACTATGTACCTCGAAAGAAGTGAATTACCTTGGAAAGCGTAATTATCAGCGGTTTACAGCAGGGTTTAATATACGGTTTTATGGCGTTGGGAGTCCTTTTAACTTTCGAGCTGCTGGGGTTTCCTGATCTCAGTGTAGAAGGAACGTTTCCCCTGGGGGCAGCAGTGACTGCACGTGCAGTAGTTGAAGGTGTAGACCCGGTGCTGGCAGTTTTAATGGGTGCCGCGGCAGGCGGCATTGCCGGTGCTGCCACTGGTATTATGCATACCAGGCTAAATATTAATAACATACTGGCCGGTATTCTTACTGCTACTGCTATTTACACGGTTATGCTGCGTACCATGGGCCGTCCCAATACTCCTCTTCTGGCTTATGATAATGTCTTTGGACAGGTGCTGGGATGGTTTGGCCTGGTTGAGAGCCACTTGAATACAATACTTTTTCTAACTATAATTGTTGTGATTGCCAGGTTATTAATGGGATGGTTCTTATCTACTGATTTGGGCCTGGCAGTCCGGGCTACAGGCAGTAATGAGCGCATGATCAGGGCACTGGGAGTAAGTACTGATACCATGAAACTGCTGGCTCTAGTAATATCCAATTTCCTGGTTGGACTGTCCGGGGCCCTGGCCTGCCAGGCGCAGGGGTTTGCCGATGTGGGCATGGGGATAGGAGTTCTTGTGGCTGCTATTGCTTCTGTTATAATCGGGGAAACTCTTTTTGGTAAAGGCAGGTTAAATACTGTATTAACAGGCGTAATTCTTGGTTCTATTGTTTACCGGGCGGTTCTGGCTGTGGCAATGCAAGTAGGCCTGCCGGCAGAAGATTTCAAGATGATTACTGCAGTGCTGGTACTTCTGGCATTAACATTGCCCAACATGAAGTTTCTGGGGCGGGCACGTAGTAAGATATCAGGCATGGTAAAGGGAATAAAGAGAAGTAGAACTAAATCCGGTTATAGTGCCGAAAGTATCGCCGGGCAGTCAAGAGGTGACAGATAATGATTGAGCTGGATGGTGTCACAAAATATTTCTTTCCCGGGACTGTCAATGAAGTTAAAGCCCTGGATAACATTAACTTTAAGGCCCAGGACGGAGATTTTATTACCATTATTGGCAGCAATGGTGCAGGTAAATCTACCTTTTTAAAAGCTATTAGCGGGGTAATTAGCGTGGATTCAGGCAGCATAAAGTTGGAAGGTCTGGACATGACCGGGTTTCCTGAGCATAAGAGGGCGCAGCAAATTGGCCGGATAGACCAGGACCCCATGGCTAGTACGGCAGGGGAAATGACTATTAAGGAAAACCTGGCCATGGCTTATATGCGCGGAAAGAAAAGAAGGCTTTCCCACGCCGTTAATAAGAAAAGGACAGAAAATTTTGCCGAAGTTCTTAAAGACCTCGGGTTAGGCCTGGAAAGCCGCCTGGAAGTACCGGTAGAAACCTTATCCGGGGGACAGCGGCAGGCAATGGCCCTGCTGATGGCAACTATTGCCCGTCCCAAGCTTTTGCTTTTGGATGAGCATACTGCTGCTCTTGACCCTAAAGCTGCACGCCTGGTAATGAAAATAACCCGCCGTCTCGTGGAGTCTCACGGGTTAACTACGCTGATGATTACACATAACATGGAGCAGGCATTAAAATACGGTAATCGATTAATTATGATGCACAGGGGTAAAATCATACTGGATATAGGTGCGGAGGAAAAGAAAGATCTGACCGTATCTGATTTAATAGATAAGTTTACAGCTACCAGCGGTTCGGCATTTGACGATGATAGGGTATTGCTGGCGTAATAATAAAAGGCGGTTTCTTTGTAGAGAAACTGCCTTTTTAGCGTTTAAATATCTTTTTCATTAATCTTTTTTAAAAATGAATTAGTTTCTTTTAACTGGTTGGATATTTGATGTATTTTAAAAGCAATGAATATTAGTGCAGCAGGTACAACTAGAGACATTAGAAAACTGATCCCTCCAAAAATTAGCATACCGTCCATTTAAAAACAACCTCCTGATTTAATGATTATTTTTGTTTAATTCTTCTTCAAGTTTTTCAATTCTTTGTTTAAGTTTATTTAATGTAATTATTACATATATTATGACTCCAATCGTAGTTATAAAAACCAGTGGGATAGTAAGTAATATTATTAAATTTATTATTTGAACGATAAAAGTAGCATTTATTCCTATGAGATGTGATAATTCACCAAGCACTATAATTACTCCTTCCTTATTTGATTTTTGAAAAGGCCGGAGATAGGAACTCCCTGCTTGTAGGTCGAAATATACATAGATCCTACATAGATAGCCTATACTATATTTAGTAAACGATGCAGTGTCAAGTGTAATTGAACTTTCTTTCTGATTTCATTTTTAATGGTAGAAGAACATTATTTTTAAAAATAAATTTACAAAAAAATAGTAAATAAAGATTTGAAAAAAGGAGAGTCGGAAAAGATTCATATGAAAGATAACCTTGTTAAATTTCTTGGCTGCGGTGATGCTTTTGGCAGTGGTGGAAGAATGCAAACATGTATATTTTTAAATCTGTCAGATTTAAAAATATTGTTGGATTGCGGGGCGACTTCACTTGTTGCTATGCGCAAATTTGATATAAACCCCAATGATATAAATACAATCTTCATATCGCACCTGCACGGGGACCATTTTGGGGGACTGCCTTTTTTTATTCTTGACGCGCAGTTAGCGAGTTTTCGTGATACCCCGCTAACCATTGCCGGTCCTAAAGGAACGCAACAAAGATTAAATGAGGCTATGGAAGTATTGTTTCCAGGTTCTTCACAGAAGCAAAAAAATTATTCTCTTGATGTGATTGAAATTGAACCGGGCTCTTTTTCAGTATTAAACGGAATTAATACCAGTGCTTACCAGGTTACGCATTCGAGCGGGGCCCCATCTCTAGCGTACAAATTAGAATACCAGGGAAAAGTCATAGCCTACACCGGGGATACCGAATGGAATGACAATATTATTACTGCAGCAGACGGAACAGATTTACTAATTACAGAAACTTTTTCATATGATAAAGAAATAAAAAATCACCTGAACTACAAGACTTTAATGAAATATAAAGATAAGTTAAAAACAAAGAGAATAATTATGACTCATATGTCAGACGACATGCTTAAAATGCTGGAAAATGTTGAATGCGATTATGCGGAAGACGGTAAAGAATTTTTTATATAAAACCGGGGCAATACTCGGATTTCACTCATTAAATCGTTTTTTTGTCTACAGAGTTTAAAAAAAGCCTACACAGGGTAATCCTGTGTAGACCAAGCATTGAATTTATAAATTATAAGTAATCATAAATATGAATGATATATAAAATAGTTAATGAGTATAATCAATTATTTTAACCTTATCACCGAGTTTCTTTTCTATAGCTTCTTTAATCTGGTTTGCAAACGGGCAAGGAAAACCAATGGGATTGCCTCTTGTAATGCAGGATGCAATCACTATGGTATCTGCGCCTCTTTTTACCATTTCTTCAGCCCTGGTTACAGCCTTTTTACCAGGACAGCCACCACAAGTAACCAAACCTATAATTTCGATATCTTCTTTGATACCTTCAAAAGCACATTTTTTTTCTCTAATTATTTTAAAATCCATAGTTCCCGGGCACATATCTTCTGTTTGCCTGCATCTAATTAATCCAATTCTCAAAAAAACAACCCCTTTTTAAAACATTTCAGGTTATAACTTCAATACATTGGAATTTTTTCCTTCCCAATAAGTTGGTGTCACCAACTTATGATAAAAATGTAATTAGATTTTTATGAAAGGATGGTAGTAATGCTGATATTAGATAAGCCATATGTTTCAAAGTTTCTAGAAGATACAATTTTAGAATTAGACTTACCTGTTTTGAAGAATAAAGCTGTAAAAGAATTTCACATAAGTAATAATATTAATTTTTTAGAAAGTGAGGAGTTTATTGATAAAATCAAAAGAAAACAACAACCATTGATTTATAGCAATTCGGAAAATCCAATTAACTGGATAACAAACAACCTATCATTTATGGGTATAACTGAAAAAATTAATATTTTTAAGGATAAGGTTAAATTTCGCAGGTTATTACAGAATATGTATCCTAATTTTTATTATAAAGAAGTCAATTTAGATGATTTAGAAAAAATAGATATAAATGAAATAAAAATGCCTTTTATTATTAAGCCAACAATAGGTTTTTTTAGTATGGGGGTTCATAAGGTTAGCAGCCTTTCAGAATGGAAGGATGTGATAAATGAAATAAAAAAAGAAATGAATAATATCACAGATAATTATCCTATGGAAGTTATAAATATAAATAATTTTATTATAGAAGAAAATGTAGAAGGTAAAGAATATGCTGTTGACGTTTATTTTGATAACAAAAACAATCCAGTAATCTTAAATATTTTAGAACATATTTTTTCTTCAGAAAAAGATGTAAGTGATCGAGTCTATATAACTTCTAAAAAAATAATAAAAGAATATTACAATCTTTTTTATAATTTCTTATTAAAAATGGGTGAATTAATCAATTTGGAAAGATTTCCAATGCATGTTGAGTTTAGGGTTGATAAGGATGGAAACATAATCCCAATAGAAATAAATCCAATGAGGTTTGCGGGTTGGTGTGCAACTGATATAGCTTATTATGCCTATGGGATAAATGTATATGAATATTTTTTTCAGCAGAGAAAACCTGATTGGGAAAAAATTCTTAAAAATAAAAAAGAAAAGATTTATAGTATTGTTGTAGCAGATTTACCTAAAGATATTGATTTCGATAATATTGAAGAAGTTGATTACGATAAATTTATATCATATTTTGAAAATCCCCTGGAAGTGAGAAAAATAGATTATATGAAGTATGGTGTTTTTGCTTTTTTGTTTGCTGAAACTAGTTATGGAAATTGGGAAGAAATAGAAGGAATATTAAAATCAGACTTAAAAGAATATTTGAAGATTAAAAATTGAGAAAAAAACCTTCACTTTTTAGTGAAGGTAAGTATGGTTTCAATTCTCTTTAGCTTCTCGTATTAACCTGTTAAAAATCTCTTGTACAGGTAAAATATCTTTTATTTTATGTACATTTTTTCCGGCAAAAACAATTCCTTCATTAACGTTTCCGATACAAGAATTATCAAGTGCTTTCATTATACAATACTGCTTAGAACATTTTTTTAAGCAGTTGTCGCAGTTTTCTGGAGTAATTTTTTCTCCCTGTATAATTTTAGATGCAAATGGATTGTGTAGTGCTCTGCCCGGTAAGCCTACGGGACTTGGTATGATAACTACATCTTCTGGTTTTGCCTTCAAATACATTTGTTTGAAGGAATCTGAGACATCACATTCTTTGCTTAAAACAAAGCGTGTTGCCATCTGTACACCATCAGCCCCTAATTGCAGCATTTTTGCTATACCTTTGCCGTCAATAATTCCTCCTGCAGCAATTAAGGGTATATTTATTGCTTTTCGTATGGAGGGGAGGATTTCTGTTAGGGGTTTGTCAGTGCCCAGATGTCCTCCTGCTTCAACTCCTTCTACTACTACAGCAGAAGCGCCTAACTTTTCAGCTAGTACAGCTAATTTAGTTGATGAGACAATTGATACTACTGGAACTCCGGATTCTTTACTCCAGTGAAATATGTCTCTGGAAAAACCGGCACCTGTAAATATTACGTCGATTTTTTCCTCAATTGCTGTATAAACCATTTTAGGGAAATTTTTGATGGCAAACATTATATTTACGCCTAGAGGCCCGGAAGTTAACCTTCGGGTTTTGCGAATTTCTTCACGCAGTTCTTCTTCTGACATACCCGTTGCACCTAATACGCCGATACCTCCAGCATTAGCTACTGCAGAAGCAAGTGGCGCTGTAGAAACGCGTAATGCCATGCCTCCTTGAACAATTGGAAATTTGGGTAGTATATTTCCTATTTGAAGTTGAGGTAGTTTCAACACTTTCCCTCCTGTAAATATTTGTCTTATTTATTGTTTTATTTTTTTTATTATATCATTGATTTGTAATATATAGAGAGAGATTATACAAATTTAATAGTTATTCTTGGTATTTAAACATGTTTTTGCTTAATAAATCTATATTTGTGTAGATATAGTAAAATTTATTCTCTACCGTATATTAGTTGTATTGAAAAATCAATACTTTTTTATTAAAATTTATGATTTGAAAAACTGCTGGAAACTAAAAAAACAAAAATTGTCTAATATTTTTTAATAATATCCTTTAGATAGTATATTGTTTTGGAAAACTCTGCTAAAATAGTATAATGGAATTTTTATCTTTCTTGAATTTAAAAAAAGGCGCTAAACATGTCTAAAATTGCAAATATAATTCTAAATGATGATTATCCCTTAACGATAGTCCTGAACAAGAATTACAAGATAATTTATGATATGAAATCCAGATTTGAAGCACTGAGATTGTCCAGATTTGCTGATATTAATAAATTTATCAAAACAGTTGTGCTTTAGACTACCATTGAAAAGAATGGAGTAATGATCTGAATGGATACCAAAGTATTATCGTTAACGAATAAAAGTACCTTGGAATTTGCGCTATTAAAGACCAAACTCAATATACCTCATACTCGCCTGTCAGTTGTATCTCGGCCGCGTTTATTAAAGGAACTTGACGAAGGTTTTAGTAAAAAGTTAACTGTAATTGCTGCTCCGGCAGGTTATGGTAAAAGCACTCTGGCGGGAGAATGGGCTAACAAAGGAGGGGGGCCTGTATCTTGGGTTTCATTAGATTCAGGTGATAATGATCCCTACCGGTTTTGGAGTTATATAACTGCTTCTTTAGAGCAAGTTAGTCCGGATATGTTAAGTCGGGTTAAGAGTACTTTGCATTTAATTAATCAAGCACCTGAAGCGCTAATTACTATTTTGGTTAATGATTTATGTAATGTTTCGCAAGATTTTTGCCTGGTACTAGATAATTACCATTCTATCATTAATGATTTTATTCATAACAGCCTTTATTTTTTGATAAAATACATGCCTTCCAGTATGCATATTCTAATTATTGGTCGCACAAAGCCCCCTTTTTCCCTGTCCAGGTTTTTGATTAACCAGGATTTAAAAATATTAAGTTTCAAAGAATTAAAATTTAACACAGATGAAATATCTAAATTTTTTAAACAAAAAGATGTTCACCTGAGTGTAGAAGACATAAATAAATTTGCGGTTAGTACCGAAGGCTGGCCGGCCGGCATGCAGTTAGCCGCTTATTCTTTACATAATAACCAGAATAAACCTGGTAATATGGTTAATTTAAACGGGAATGATTACCATATTTCTTCTTATTTTGCCGAAGAGGCACTCAATATTTGGCCCGAAGATATAAAGACATTTTTGCTGCAAACATCAGTGTTAGAACAACTAACATGGAAATTGTGTAATGCAGTAACCGGGAGAACTGACAGTCAGGATGTACTGCAGAAACTGGCAGAAAATAGCAGTTTCTTAATAGCATTAGATTATGAAGAAAAGTGGTTTCGTTATCACCATCTTTTCCTGGCTTTCTTGCGCGCTCGTTTATCGGCAGAAAAAAAATATAATATAGCAATATTACACAGGTTAGCCGGGGAGTGGTACGAGAATAACGGGTGTATACCGCAAGCAATAGATCATTTTTTTAAAAGTAACGATTATATTAGATGTTCATACTTGATTAAGAATTACTGGCTGCAGTTTCTAAAGGTAAGAGGTATGAAAACATTGTTAGAGCTGTTTGAAGCTCTGCCGGCAACTATTATTGAGAAAAATGTGGAATTTATTGTACTCCATGCCTGGACATGGGTTTTATCCGATGATCAGCCTTTTTTATATAGAATGAATATGGCCAATAAGAGACTGGATAAAGCCGAGGAACTGTGCAGAGAAGAGAGTAAAAATAATTTGCCGGAAACAGAACGCTGCAGGTTATTGGGTGAGATTGCCCTGGCTCGTGCTAAAACCAGTTCACCTAATATACGCGAAATGGCAGCTTATATAAGAGAGGCCTACCATAATCTTCCCGGGGGAAGTGCTTTAGTAAGGCCTGAAATACAAATAAACCTGGGGCTGCCCATGCTGTTGAGGACCAGGTATTTACAGCAAAACGCCGCTGAATTGCAGCAGGCTGTATCTTGTGTGCGGGATATGCAGTTGATGTTGGATAAAATAGCCGGAGGCAGCCTAGTGGGATGGAGTTCCGGAGTTTATGGAGAGTTAGCCTATGAATTTAATCACCTGGAAGAAGCAACTCGTTTACTGCTGAGAAGCATAAGAGAAGCAGAAAGAGCAGGAGAGATTGGTATTGTAATTCCAGGGTTACTTAACCTGGCCCGAATCAAGCGTGCCCGGGGTATGGTGCAAGAAGCTTTTGAATTAACTGCGGCAGCAGAAAAACAGGCAAGAGAAAATAAACTTCTATTCTGGCTGCCTGTCATAGACTCTTTAAGAGCAAGGATTTGTATGGAAACGGGGTATAAAGAATATATATACCAGTGGAAGAAAACATATCACTTTGATATTTACGATAATCTCAGCGAAAATATAGAATTTCAACTAATTACGCTGGCCCGGGTTCTTATTTTTGAAGGAAATTTAGACAGGGCGCTGTTCTTGCTGGAACGTCTTTTGGATTTTGCAGAAGATGAAAAACGTATGCTAAGTAAGATAGAAATATTAAATTTACAGGCGATTGTTTACCATGAGAAGGGGAAAATTGAAAAAGCCGTGAAGGTTTTAAAACGTTCACTGGCAATAGGAGAAAAGGACGGCTGTATGCGCAGTTTTATTGATGAAGGAAGGGCGATGGCCGACTTGTTTGATAGTTATGCTGTGCAGCAGGATAAAACAAATCAAAGCAGTGAGGATAGAGACTCTTTCCCTTACGTGAGAGATCTGATTAATCTTACCAGGGATTTTGTTTCTACTATAAATCTTGTTTCCGGGGAAAAAGATTCTCAGACAACGGAAATGTTAACTGAAAGGGAAATTGAAGTGCTGCAGCTGTTAGCTGAAGGCTTAAACAACAGAGAAGTTGCTCAGAGGTTAATTTTATCGCAAAACACGGTTAAGAGCCATATCGCTAATATATACAGTAAACTGATGGTGAATAATCGCGCCCAGGCCATACAAAAAGGACGAGAAATGGGTATTATTTAAGTTATTTTTCCGGCTGTAGAAACAGTGCGCTAACTGCGTACTGTTTTTTTTTGCACTTTAGAGTGAATTTAGTACTTTTTTTAGTACTTTCGGGTGATAACATCATTTTTTTAATAAGCTAAAATAATAATTGAGTAAATAGGTATTAAAACGACAGATGAAATGAATTAGGGGAATGATGTAATGCACAAAGAAAAGGCAAGCAGCAAAATATTATTGCTGGCAGTGCTCCTGCTGGTAGTGATTATGGCTTTTACCGGTATCTTAAATTACATGACATTTGCAGATAGTTATAATAAATCTCTTGTAAATACTTATTCGGTGGCGGGCAATGAACTGGTCAGAAAAATCGAATATGCTCTCAAATATGGAAAGTCCATTGATAATTTTTACGGTATGAGTGATACCTTGAACGAGTTAAAGGTAATTGTTGATGAGGTTGAGCAGGTAAATATAATATCTCCTGACGGTAAAGTTTTATATGACTTAGACGGTTTTGCAGCAAATAAATATGTGCCTGAAAAATTAATAAAAACAGCAGTTTTTGAACAGGGAACTATAAGTGATAATTGCAGTTACCAGTCCCATGCAGGAAAGCATCATATATTTTTAAAAATTTCTAAACGTGATTCCGGTCATGCGGCAGCCCTGGAAATGGTCTTTCCCGGGGATGTTTTTATGAATCTTAATAATAATTATACAAAACAATTAGCCGCATATGCTGCAGGGCTTGTGTTATTAGCCCTGGTTTTATTATACATAATTTTATTCAGGACCGAACTTTTAACCGGGGATAACAGGGTTAACAGGAAAAGGATTTTAATCACTCTTGTTGCGGTTTTAGGTTCGGTTCAGCTGTTATATTGCGGTATTAACTATTATCTATTGAAAGGTGTCTACGGGGACCTAGCCCTGCAAAGCAAAAGCTTTATAGAGAATACGGTAGCCCAAAATATAGAGGGTGTTTACCAGAAGGGTATCAGCCTGGAAGATGTGAACGGCGTAAAAGAATACCTGGGAAAAATCGAGGCCGGGCTGCCGATGGTGAAAAAGGTAAGTGTTACAGAACCTGGATCAGTTGAAGGTAGTGCTGCCAATTCTATTGGTTCCCGGGGAGGCACTTCAGTCAATGCCAGAATTTCGGCAGTTTATATCGACCGGTTGATGTTTAGAATTTTATTGGACATGCTGACTGTCTGGGTCATTTCTTTCTTTTTCATGATTGAGCTTACCCTGCTGGGGGTTATTATATTAAGCCGGCAAAGGGCCCGGCAAGATCAGCATTATGCCGCCAGGGAAATTTATCATGCTCCAGGGTTAATCCGGGGATTAACATTTATTGTTAACATCTGTGTTTTTTTATCCATAACATTTGTCCCCATTGTTATGCAGAATTTATACCAGCCTATCCCGGGATTGCCACGGGATGTGGTACTGGGGTTGCCTATTTCCGCTGAAATGCTGGGTGGAATTATGGCTATTGTACTGGCCGGGGGATTAATAGATAAAAAAGGCTGGCGAACCATTTTTTATACCGGGGCCCTGTTGTTGATGGCGGGAAATTTATTTTCCGGAACAGCTTCTAACGCCGCTCTCTTTATATTTTCCCGGGCCACAGCGGGACTGGGAATTGGATTTATATTAATGACTTTACGCAGTTTGGCGGTTTCTTTGCCCGAAAAAAATATTGCTATTGCAGAATTTTCGGCAGGTTCCATAGCCGGGTTGAATTGCGGGGCGGTTATCGGAGGGATGCTGGCCGACAGAATAGGTTATCATGCAGTTTTTTATTTATCTGCTGTCATGGTTACTTTTGTTTTTGTTTATGTTTACAAGTTAATGGCAGGTTTGGCTATTGAGCACAGGGCAACCAGCGAAATACCGGCGTGGAATAAGCTTGCCAATTTTATATCCGATAAGAATGCACTTGTATTTTTATTATTAATATTTATTCCCTTTTTTGTAGCCGGGGCATTTATGGATTATTACTTTCCTTTATTTGCTAAAACAAACAGCCTGACCCAGAGTGATATAAGCCGGGCTTTTTTGTTGAATGGTTTGTGTGTAATTTATCTCGGCCCTGTTTTGACCAGGTATGCGACCCGTTACCTGGGAGATAAAAAGGGCATGGTAATTTCTTTATTTATAGTTGTTTGTGCACTGGCTGCTTTTACTCTTTGGGGTACTATTCCAGCGGCTTTTGTTACTCTCATTTTACTTGGGATTGCCGAGGGTTTTGGAGTGGCTGCACTGACAAGTTATTTTTTAAATTTAGGATCTGTACGGGATCTGGAAATTAACAAAGCTATTGCTTATTTCAGCGTGATGGTCAATGCCAGCAGGATGGCCGGGCCCATTATCTTCGGTGTTGCTCTATCTCTTGGGATACGACTGGGGATGGGGTTAATAACCGGGGGGCTGTTAGCCTTGCTGATAGCATTTATATTTATTTCCAGGTTTAAACCGGGGTTAGAAGACGGGCATAAAAACTATTAGAAGGGGAAATGAGGTTATTGGTATGATTAAGATCTCAAGAATCATTTTTATATTTATACTGCCGTTATTTTTGCTAACTGGATGTTTTGGTAATGATCTGGGTAAACAAAGGGAAATGCAGGCAGGGAAAGGGGACAGTATCATTATCGGGGTTCCTGTTCCCTATGATTTTGCAAAGGATAATACCGACTTTTTAAATGGATTAAAGTTAGCCCTTGAAGACATCAATTCCCACGGAGGCGTAAACGGCAAGAAAATTAAGCTGGAAATCGCTGACGACAGGGGAGTTTTTAAAGATGCAGTAGATACAGCCCAGGATTTTTCCGAGAATACCCGCATGACGGCAGTAATCGGGCACTGGTTTTCGGATATCTGTATTCCGGTAGCTTCCATATATGAAGAAGCAGGCATGCCAGTAATAGTTCCCACCGTATCTAACCCTGAATTAATGGAAAAAGATTATCATTACATATTTCAAAATTTACCCAGTGACAAAAAAGTGGCTGAACAGATGTGCTTATACGCGAAAAAACAGGAATATAACAACATGGTTATTTATTACGAAGACAGCTTGTACGGCCGAAATCTAGCAAAAGCTTTTGAGGAAGAAGCCCAAAACAGCGGTATAGAAATCATCGATAGAAGATCAGGTATGGTAAGTAAAAATGGTTTTAAAAGAGCCTATTATAAATGGAATGCCTTAAATTTTGACGCTGTCTTTCTGGCCCTGAATATGCCTGAAGGAGCTCAGTTTATAAAACAATTCAGAAAACTTGATCCCGGTACGCCCATTTTGTCCGGTGACGGCCTGGATGTAAGCAACTTAATAAAAGTCCTGGGAGAAGATGCAGAAAATCTTGTAATTTCGACTATATATAATCCCTGCGGCGGGGAATCGAAGTTGAAGGAATTTAAAAAACATTACAGGCAGAAATATAAAGAAGAACCAGATGTATGGGCAATCCAGGGTTATGATTCTCTACAGCTAATTGCCAGGGCAATTAAAAAAACGGGCAGTTGTTCACCGGTAGAGTTGACTGCTTATCTGCGGAATACGAAAGCAATGAAGCTGGTTTCAGGAAATGTCACTTTTAACGATGACGGAGAAATCCAGGGAAGAAAAATATATAAGAAAAAAGTGGTAAATAGGGAGTTTGAATATATAGATTGATGATATCGCGGGGGAGGTTATGACAATGTCTGACAACGGAGTTTTCCGAAAAGTATCCCTGGATAGATTGTCTTCACCGGAAGAATTGGACCAGCGATTAACGGTGACATCACCGGTAGGCTGGCTCGCCTGTACAGCTGTTGCAATGTTGATTCTGGGAGGTCTTATCTGGGGGATTTTCGGGAAAATACCTGACAAAGCCGTGGGCCAGGGAATTATTATTTCCAGCGGGGGTATTGCCAACGTTATCCATCATGCTAGCGGCCAGGTCACTGATGTAAGTGCTCAGGAGGGTGATTACGTAGAAAAGGGTGACGTAATCGCCAGGGTGAAGCAAACCGGACTTATCGAAGATATAAACAGACTTAAAGAGGATCGGGAAGTGATAAGAAACCTTAACCCGGATGACCCCCGAATAGACAGCGAGATGCTCAATTTCAAGGTGTACGGAGAAATAATAAATATTGCTCAGAGCATTAAGCAGGCCCGGAACAACCTGGAGGTAACTAAAGCAAGTTTAAGTACTGCTAAAAAGGAAAGGGAAATAAAGCTTGAGCAGGCTAACTGGGAAGTGCAGCAGGCCAGGCTTGAACTTGAGGAAGACCGGGAAGATTACGAGTCATATAAATATTTATTTGATAAAGGTGCCGTATCAGAACGGGACTTTAAAGAAGCAGAGCGCAGTTATATTTCGAGTAAGGAATACCTGCAAATCAAACAAGAGAACTTGCAGAACCTGCAATCAGAAGCCAATACATTTTCCCATGCACAGGTTCTTAAAGCAGAGAAAAACCTGCAAATTTTAAAACAGCAGTTTAAAGATACACTTCTATTAAAAGAAAGGGAACTCCAAAAACTTATTGCTAGAAACCAGGAACAGTTATTTAATAACAGTGAAATTGCAGCCAGTTTTTCCGGCCGCGTCCTGGAACTGCAGGTTAATAAGGGAGATATGGTTAGAGCCGGCAGCAGTGTTTGCAGTATTGCCAGAGAGGAAAAAGAAGCTAAATCGTTGGAAGCAGTTCTATACGTACCGTTGGAAAAAGGGAAAAAAATATTACCCGGGACGGAGGTAAATATTTCTCCTACTACTGTTAAAAAAGAAGAAGATGGTTTCATGCGGGGAAATGTGAAATCAGTTTCCAAATATCCAGCCAGCGCCCGGGGGATGATGCTCACTCTGGGTAACCAGGAACTGGTGAAGCGATTGTCAGGCAAAGGTGCGCCCATTGAAGTAAAGGTGGAATTAATCAGGGATAACAGTACGGTTAGCAAGTATAAGTGGTCTACCCCCGACGGGCCCGATATGGTAATCGACAGCGGCACGTTATGTTTAGGAGAAGTTAAAGTAAGACAGCAAAGGCCAATCAGCATGGTTATCCCGTATATAAAGAAAGTTCTGCCTATCTACTTTAGCGCTCCAGTATTGAGGTGATTATTTTGGCAACAAAGGGTGAGCGAAAAAAAACACCGTCCATATTGCAAATGGAAGCAGTGGAATGTGGTGCTGCTTCCCTGGCAATGATTTTGGCTTATTATAAAAAATTTGTGTCCCTTGAAGAATTGAGGTTTGACTGCGGAGTTACCAGGGACGGCGTAAAAGCCAGTAATATTCTTAAAGCAGCCCGCAGGCATGGTTTTAAGGCTAAAGGTTTTCGAATGGAACCGGATGGCCTGAGGGACATGCCCATGCCTTCCATTGTGCACTGGAATTTTAACCATTTTGTTGTGCTGGAGGGATTTAAAGACGGTAAAGTTTTTATTAATGACCCTGCCAGCGGGCCCAAGGTGATTTCCGAAGAGGAGTTTGACCTTTCCTTTACCGGTGTGATTTTAACCTTTGAGCCCGGCCCAGAGTTTCAACCCAGCGGTCAAAAAAGTGATTTTATTGTCTCTTTGAAAAACTGGGTGAAGGGTTCAAAAACAGCCCTGGTTTACTTAGTCATCGTGGGGTTATTAATGGTTATACCGGGGTTAATTATTCCGGCTTTTTCTAAGATATTTATAGATAGTATTTTACTGGCCGGGAAAAATGACTGGCTCAAACCTTTACTGTGGGCCATGGGGATAGTCGTTGTCTTGCAGGCTGCTCTTACCTGGCTGCAGCAGCATTATCTGCTGAGGATGGAAACAAAAATTGCCCTTTCTAATGCAGGGAAATTTTTCTGGCATATCTTCAGGCTGCCGGTCCTTTTTTTCCAACAGCGTTCTGCCGGTGATATATCCAACAGGATGCAAAGTAATGACCAGGTGGCTGCCTTTCTGTCCCGGGAGCTTGCTGAAACAGCAATTGGTCTTTTGACTTTAGTCTTTTATTTCTTCGTCATGCTTCAGTACAACGTCTACCTGGCCCTTATCACCCTGTTGATCGGCGGGGTCAACGCTGTGTACCTGGTTTATTCGTCCAACAAGATCGAAACCATGAATAAAAAACTGCTGCAGGATAAGGGGAAAACGAGGGGTTTTTCCATTTCGGGTTTATACATTATTGAAACTTTAAAGGCAACGGGTTCTGAATCCGACTTTTTTGCCAGGTGGTCGGGTTATCACGCAAAAGAAATAAATGCTCAGCAAAAACTGGGCACAACGACTCAAACGCTTTTTCACCTGCCTAATTTTTTGTCGGATTTTGGCAATGTGATTATCTTGTTTGTAGGTGGACTTTTTATTATCAACGGCCATTTGACTATAGGTTCTTTAATCGCCTTTCAGGCACTGCTGAAAAGTTTTATGGAACCGGTTAACAAATTGACCCAGATGGGATTGAAAATAAAGCAGGTCCAGGGAGATATCAATCGACTGGAGGATGTTTTCAAGTACAAAATTGACGATAACATCAGCCGGGAAGTCTCTTTTGATAACGAGGAATATAATTATAAAAAACTGGAAGGGTATATACAAATAAAGGATTTGACTTTTGGTTATAATCCCTGGGATCCGTCTCTAATAGATAATTTTAACCTGGATGTGAAACCAGGTTCCAGGGTGGCGCTGGTGGGCGGTTCTGGCAGTGGGAAAAGTACTGTGGCCAGGCTGGTTACCGGCATTTACGGGCCCTGGTCGGGAGAAATACTATTTGACGGGGTAAACAAAGATGAACTTCCCCGGAATGTGATCATTAATTCAATGTCCGTAGTGGATCAGGACATTAATATGTTTGACGGTACCATAAGGGAAAACCTTACCATGTGGGATGATACCATACCTGAATTCAATATTATACGTGCAGCCAAAGATGCCTGCATCCACGACGATATTGCCGTGCGGGATAAGGGTTATGACCACAGGGTAAGCGAAGGGGGAACAAACTTTAGCGGTGGTCAGAGACAAAGATTTGAAATAGCCAGGGCTTTAACCGGCGCCCCCTCGATATTAATCCTGGATGAAGCAACCAGCGCCCTGGATGTGCAAACGGAAAAAAAGGTTGATGAAAACATTCGCCGCCGCGGGTGTACCTGTATTATAGTTGCTCACCGCTTGAGTACAATCCGGGACTGCGATGAAATAATCGTCATGGACAAGGGTAAAATTGTCCAGCGTGGTACGCACGAGGAATTAAAAAATAGCGGCGGGATGTACGCCGAATTGATTGGTGCCAGTTAAAGTGAAAGGGGGTTGAGCCGTGGACTTTTTATTGAACCTGGAATATAACGAGATAAAAGCTGAAGGGAACAACCCTTTACTTCTTGGTACCGGTAAAATATGGCTGGTTAAAGAAGGACAGGTGGACATATTTGCTGCCCGGATTGCAAACGCTGAACCGGCCGGGCGCAGAAAGTACTTATTTTCCGTGCAAGCAGGGGACTTGCTTTCAGGAACTGAACCTGCTGTCCGGGATGAAAAAGAGTACGGGCTGCTGGCCGTAGGATTTACGGGTACTCGTGTACTGGAAATTGATTTGCAGTCTCTCAATGCTATTACAGATGAAAGCCAAAAGAAACTAACGGGTTTACTAAATAGATGGATGAAGAATTGGACCGGTGCGGGTATAACCGAAATTCCGCAAGTTGATTGGGATACCGGTTTGAGGCAGCAGCTTGAATCCACTGCATCTTTTAATGAAGCATCTTTTGAACATGTATTGGAAGCATTTATTTCTGAACAACATGAGGAAATATTAAGAAATAAAATAAAATCAAAAAAAGACCAATCTTTTATGAGAAATGGTCTTAACAGGCTTGTAAGTTCCATGAACCCTAAACAGAAGCTTGATATGGATACCGAAGAAGCAGACGATGATGATCTGCTT
Source organism: Clostridiales bacterium (assembly GCA_021736985.1). Taxonomy (GTDB): domain Bacteria; phylum Bacillota; class Desulfotomaculia; order Desulfotomaculales; family VENG01; genus JAIPEW01. The sequence continues at coordinate 49,130 of JAIPEW010000010.1, forward strand.
TATAAAGCCTGTGCGGCCGTGGGGCGGTCTAAAGAAATAAAAATAGTTCCTTCTAAGGGACTAAAAAAATCAGAATCAAAGGATCCCCTGGGCGACATAGCCAGGGCATCCCAGATTAGGACAAGGCAGGTTATTTTAAAGGATAAATGGTGGAAAGAAGATAACGGGGCTTTTCTTGCTTACAAAGAAAAAGAAGATGGGGAATACCCGGTAGCCTTGCTGCCCGTTTCACCAAAAAAATATCACTTGTATGACCCTGCTGATGAAAGTATGGCAGTTGTAGATGAGAGTGAAGCAAGTACTGTCAAGCCCCATGCCTATACTTTTTACCGGCCTCTTCCTGTAAAAACAATTAGCTATAATGAGCTGCTCAAATTTTTAGCCAGAGGGATATGGAAAAGGGACATTGCTGCCATTTTGATCATGGGTATTTTGGGTGGATTACTGGGAATGCTGACTCCCGTGGTGACGGGAAAAATCTTTGATAGTGTTATTCCCGACGGAGAAAAGGTGCTTTTAACCCAGATCGGTTTTTTGCTCATGGCCATTGCAGCAACCACCTTTGCTTTTAACCTTACCCGGGCTTTTGCCATGCACCGGATAGAAGGGCGAACAGAGTCCGACCTGCAAGCGGCTGTCTGGGATAGGCTGTTGAGCCTACCCGTACCCTTTTTTAAGAATTACACTGCCGGTGAACTGGCAGAACGGGGTATGGGTATAAGCAAAATAAGAAGTATCCTGTCTGGAGCGGTTATTAATACGGTCATTTCATTTATTTTTTCTATATTTTATTTCTTGCTCTTGTTTTATTACAGCTGGAGATTGGCCCTAATTTGTATGGTTATCGTCATATTTGTTATGGGTATCTCTCTTTTGTTCGGCTTTTTACAAATCCGCTATGAGCATCAATTAATAGATGTGAAGAACAAGCTGGCAGGAAAGGTTTTTAACTTGCTCAGCGGAGTGAGCAAAATAAAAACATCGGGGGCAGAAAAGCGAGCTTTTTATAACTGGGCAGAGCAGTTTAGTGAAGTAAGAGATGTCACTTTTAAGAAAGAGAACCTGGGTAATAAATTGGAGGTTTTTAATTCAACCGTCAATGTCATAGCAACGGGAATTATTTTTTACAGCGTAATAAAAGTGAAAAAAATAGACCTGGCTCCCGGTGCTTTTATCGCCTTTAGTACGGCATTTTCAAAATTTTTAAGCTCAATGCTGGAAGTATCTAATGTTGTTTTACAGCTCAACATTATTAAGCCCATATATGAAAGAATCAGGCCTATACTGGAAACTCCTCCGGAGTTTGACCAGGAAAAGGCAGACCCTGGAGAGCTTGAGGGGAATATAGAGGTAAGTCATGTGAATTTCCGTTATGAAAAAGATGGCCCACTTATTTTAAATGACGTTACTTTGGAGATCAAGCAGGGGGATTACGTGGGGATTGTAGGGACTTCGGGCAGCGGCAAATCCACTCTGTTTAGGATACTACTGGGTTTTGAAAAGCCGGAATCCGGACAGGTCTATTACGACCAGCAAGACTTAGAAAATGTGGATATTCGCGCTGTTCGCCGGCAGCTGGGTGTAGTACTCCAGGGCGGGCAGCTCATGTCCGGGAGTATTTTTGATAACATCGTCAGTGCTAATCCAGGTTTAACCATTAACCATGCCTGGGAAGCTGCACGCATGGCGGGTATGGAAGAAGATATCAAAAGCATGCCCATGGGAATGCACACTGTTGTCAGTGAGGACGGCGGCACTCTATCCGGAGGTCAAAAACAGCGGCTTTTAATTGCCCGGGCCGTTATAACCAGGCCCAAGATTGTATATTTCGATGAAGCTACCAGTGCCCTGGATAATAAAACCCAGAAAATTGTAAGTGAAAGCCTGGCCAGTCTAAATGCAACCCGGGTACTCATAGCTCACAGGTTAAGTACAATTGCCGATTGCAGCAAGATAATAGTTTTAGACAGGGGCCGGGTTGTCGAAAGCGGCACCTATGATGAACTCTTTAAACAAAACGGTTTGTTTACCCAGTTAGTTAAAAGACAGCTTGCTTAATAAATATTGAGGTGTGGTTTATTGGAAGAACAGCTATCGTTTCTACTTGAGAATTATTTTAAGCATACCTGTGTTAATTCATGGCAGGAAATTCCTCTTCCGGATGAACTCTTTGTGGGAGATTGGGAGGATTATATAGATGAAGTTCACCGGGAAGGGGCCCTGGCTGCACTGCAAAAAAGATTGGTGCAGTTAAAGTTCCCAGTTAAAGAAGGAATGAGTGAAAACTCTAATTACCAGCTGGCTGCCAGGAAAGGAGCAGATACACTCTTTATGCCGGAAGCAGCCGGGGTTGAGCTGGAAGAGCCTGATAAGCTTGAAGTATATCTTTACCAAACATTTGCCGGTAAATTACCTGTAATCCAGGTAGGGAACAGGAATGATTTTGAAACCCTGGTTCGCGTGTTTTCCTACCGGAATGAACCGGTAAAAGTATCCCCTTCCATGGGTGCTTGTATGATAAAGGGTTACAGCAATTGGGACAGGGTTAAAAAGTATAAAGAAAAATGGTACAGGGATAACGGTAATATAGAAAACCTGGATGTCTTATGGAAATTTGAGTTTAAGAAGATGAAATCCCAAACAGAGTTATATCAAGATAAATTTTTAATTATCAGCGATAAGGAATACAGCAATATCCCGGCCGGGATGCTGGGTATTTCCGGGGAAGAGTGGCGGCAGTTATCCCTGGTTATTCGCCGGGAACATGAAGCTGCACATTACTGCACGCTGAGATTATTTGGCTCAGCACGCAATCATTTACTGGATGAGCTGATTGCTGACTTCATGGGTATAATTGCTGCTGCAGGCAGGTACAGGGCACACTGGTTTCTCTGTTTTATGGGCCTGGAAGATTACCCTGTTTTTCGCCCGGGGGGAAGGTTGGTTAACTACATAAAAAACAAGGAATTATCGGCTGAGGCTTTTGAAGAATTAAAGCTTTATGTTAAAAATGCGGCCCACAATATGGAGTCTTTCAGTGAGAAGTATGCCCCTGTTTTTTATAAGGGTGAGGGAAAATACAAGATGCTGTTGGCCATGTCAAAAACGAATTTAATTGATATAGCATCCGAATATATGGAGGAAAAATTCCTGGAGAATGGATTAAAAGCCTTCTTGAGAGAAGAGGTGCGAAGATGGTAATCGTCAATGTTCCTGCAAAAAAATTAAAATCTGAGATATTATCGGAAATATATAATAAATACTTTCCCATGCTTTATAAATACACGCTTTATAAAGTTGGTGCCCCTGAAGTAGCAGAAGATCTAGTCAGCGAAGTTTTTGAAAAAGTGCTGGCCAATTATTATACATATAACCCGGATAAGGGCAAATTTAGCACGTGGTTGTTTACTATAGCTAATAATACAATACTTAATTACCATAAAAAAAATGACCGCGATAAGCAGCTCATTGATATTGAAAAAATGCAATCAAAGTACCGGCTGGAGGATTTAATAATTGACCGGGAATTGAAGCAATTTCTCTTAACGGCAATCATGTACCTGGATGAGCGGCAGAGAAATATAATTGCCCTTAAATTCGGTGCCTGCCTGGCAAACCGTGAAATTGCCCGGGTAATGGATTTGACGGAAAGTAACGTAGGAACGATTTTATACCGGTCCTTAAAAAAATTAAAGGAGATTTTAAAGGAACAAGGGGTTATTTATTAAGATTTGAGGTGCAGCAAATGAGTGAAAAACATTCCTTGGAAACATTTATTTCATATATAGATAAAGTTGTATCCGGGGAGTCAATTAGTCCTTCCGAGTGCGAGGATTATAATGAAGAAAACAAAGAATTATTATTCCTTGCCCAACTGTTGGCAAAAGCGGATTATACCCCGGAAAGTAAGGGGGGGCCAGAAAAGATGGAAGGTGAGATGGAAGATGATGAATTGGATATGGTTGCCGGTGGGATTAAATTAGACGATATATTCGATGAAAAAGGAAAAAAGAATGGTACATAGTTGATTAACTAATATTTTAAGAGAAAAGAGTGTGATACTTTTTCATTTTGATTGTATAAAAGGGTAGTAGATTAATTGTTTAAATTCTTGTATGGAGTAAGCTGGAGGTGAACATACTCGAGTTTAAATGTTAATTTAAAAAAATATTACTAAGAAAGGAGCAAAAGTGTAATGGAAAAAAAAGTTGAACAATTGTTAGAGAAGTTGAAGGCAGATGGAGAACTGGCGAAAAAGTTATTCAGCCAGGACACTGCTGAAGGTGCGCAGGCAGTATTAAAGGAAAAGGGATTTGATCTTAGTGTGGATGAAATCACAAAGTTAAAAGACACTATCACTAAAGAACTGGAAAAAGGTGCAGAAGGCGAGCTTTCTGATGATGCCCTGGAAAACGTTGCTGGCGGACATTCAGTCAATATAGATATTAACTGGTAAGATATGAAATAAAAGTATTATGTCGCTCGGGCCCGCCGTATTCTTTGTAAAATACGGCGGGCCCGAGACTTATAAAAAAAATAATGAAACTTGGACATGAGATATGGAGGTGATGCTGCTTGGAAGGTAATATGATGAGTTTTTTAGATAAATTTTCTCCCGGCATCCCACCGGAAATACTTGATAATCAATCATACCTTGAGTTAAATAAAATGGTGTCTTTGTTCAAAGATTTTGTATCGAGACATTATATTTTAGAGACATATCTTGACAGAGATGAGCAGCAGGCAGACTTTTCTTTCTGCATCCGGGCGTTAGAAAGAGATTTCCTGGTTCGTGCATTTAAAGACCTCCGATTTCAATATCTGGCCGGGGATGAAGTATGGGGGCGGGTTATTAATTTTGTCAATTGCTGGTCAGCAAAAAATACTCTTGAACATAAACATGTTAATAATATCTGGTTTGAGATGGATTTCGCAGAATATGAAAAAGATATTCCCCAACCGTGTTTATTTTTTGATGCCTCCCAGGTAAAAAACAGCAGAGTAAGCAATGAGTGGTTATTTGAAACGCTGAAAAAACTGCTTGACAGCAACCTGGTGGATTCGCTGCGGGATGAAATAAAAAATGTTATCAGAAATTTGCCGCCCGGGACAGGATTATTTCAAGTGGGAACAATGCTGGCCAGGACTGAAGACAGGGTGAGGATTTTTACCCATCAATTAACCAGGGAACAAATAACCGGGTATCTAAAAAATATTGGCTGGCCAGGGGATTCAAGGAAAATAAATAATGTTTTTAATTTTATAGATAATTACAGCGACGGTAATTATATTGTCGATTTTGATGTAACCCGGGAAGGCATATCCGAAAAAAGCGGCATTAATTTTGGGTTAAAAAATAATAAAAACCTGTCCTTTTTCCTGGAAGAGCTGGCTAAACATAATCTGTGCAATGACTTAAAAAAAAGAGGTGTACTTTCATGGAAAGGCAGCAGCTGCCGGTTTTTAGGGCAAGATTACGGACAAACGGCTCTTTTGAAAAATATCTCGCATTTCAAAGTTGCTTACTTGCCAGGTGAAGGGATTAGAATAAAGGCCTATCTCAAGGTAAAAGGAGTATATTTAAAAGAATTATTTAAAAATATCGCCGGCAAAGAAACAGCTTTAAACTTTTGAGGTGATTATAAAAGAATGATAGAGAAGGGAAAAATAATAAATCAACAGGATTTAAAAATTTATTCCTATATAATCAGAGTTCTTGATGTTAATGATATACCTGGAGTTATTGATTTACAGGATTATATAATGAGTTTAATGAAAAATAAAAGTTTTTGCGTGATCTTATCTTCGGAGGAGCACTACGAAATAATGAGCGTTAGCGGGGAGACTATAGGGCTGTTTATCGGAGACAAGTTGTATGCGGTATGTTCAATTTTGTTTCCCGGGTACCGTGAGGATAATATGGCCCGGAAACTTAACTTTAGCAGTGAAGAATTGCTGCAAGTGGCGCAGCTGGAATTATCCATGGTTCATCCCAATTTTCGGGGAAACGATTTGCAAAGAAGAATGGCGGATATGCTGGCCCGGCAGGTGAAAAAGAAAAAGAATTACAGGTACTTGTTTACAACAGTATCACCATACAACTATCCCAGTATTAAAACGGTTACTTCCATGGGGCTGAACATTACTAAATTATGCAAGATGTATTATCAATGGGATAGATATGTTGTGTATAAAGATATTGTTAACCCTTTGAGTTTAGATAAAAATAGTACAATTAATGTATCCAGCACTTTTTTCGAAAAGCAGCAGGAGTTATTAAACAAAGAATACTTTGGATTTTCACAGTTTAAAGATAAAGATGGCATAAAAATAATGTATGCCCCCAAAATGAGCAGCTGCCAGATTATATATAACGAAGGAGAAATGGAATGAGAAGAATAATCAGGGCTGAACCGGGATACTTAGCCTGTTATTACCTGGATAAAAGAAAAAAAAGTACTATTGCCGGTAAGAATCTGGAATTGTTGGAACAATGGTTAACAACAGGAGAAGAAAATGATGCAATCGTTCAACTAAAGAACAAGGGTGTTGTAAATACCGGGCATTTCAAAGATGAGAAAGAAAATCTAATGGAATTAATAACCCGGTGCAGGCAAGTTGAGGCGCCTTTGCGTTCACTCAAAGTTCCAGAGTCGATGAACATAGAATTAACAGACCGCTGCCCGTTAAGATGCCCGCAGTGTTATTGCCATCTAAATGAAGGCAAAGACATAAAAAAGGAAACAGCATTAAAATATATAGAAGAAGCGGCCCGCTTGCAAATTCCTTATATTAATATGTGCGGGGGGGAAACCATGGTTTACCCCTATCTTACAGATTTAATAGAATTTATAAGCAGTAAAGGGCTACATTCAGCCATAGCCATTAGCGGCTGGGGATTTAACCAGGATAAGCTGAAAGAATTAAAAAGAGCTGGAATTGACGAGATTTTTGTTTCTTTAAACGGTTCCACGGAAGAAGTTAATTCTCTATCACGGGACGGCTATCATAAGGCGATTAATACTTTACAAGTATTACAAGCTGATCAGGAAGTTAATTATTATATCAACTGGGTGGCCAGAAATGATAATGTCGCTGATTTCCCCCGGCTTGTAAACCTGGCCCAAAATTACGGGGTAAAGCGCGTATATATACTGACTTGCAAGCCTGATGCATCTAATGTAATCCAGGAATCATTAAGTAAAGATAATTTCCTTTTTCTTGCTGATTTTATAAAAAATTTTGATAGCCAGGAAATAAGTCTCATGGTGGAATCATGCTATTCTCCTCTTCGTGCTTATATTTATAACTATTACTTCTTCAATCGCAATACCGGTGAAAATATGGGGTGCGGTGCCGGGCGTAAAGGAATAACGGTGGATTTGGATGGTAACTTTATACCTTGCAATCACCTGGTGCACCCTGAAAAGTTTGACAGTATTGATGAATACTGGTGGAATTCAAAGATCCTGGATAATCTCCGTAGATATGAGGAACATAAGGAGGAACCGTGCCGCAGCTGCCATTTGACTAATAATTGCCGGTCATGTCGAGCCGTGGGAGAAAAGGTTTATCACAACCTTTACAGCGGCCATAAACATTGTCACGTTCCATATTTGTAAAATTTAATTTTTGCCGTAAAGAAGGGGTGACCCTGTGCTGAGAAAAATAATAATAATCTCTTGTATTGTAATTGGGTTGTTAGCTATAAATTTGAGCGGGTTAATTGCCCTTAGTCCTTCTTCTGCTTCAGGCAGCAGCGATAATCTTACCCCTGTTACCAGGTCAGACGGCACCAGGTGGCAAATAGGTTATTGTGAAAGCGAAAATTTTATTACTTATACTAAAACACTGGTGGGAATTGTCAATGCCTTAAGAGAAAGGGGTTGGATTACTGACCTGGATGGATTCGACAGTGTAAGTGAAAGCAGCGACAGCAGGGAAATCTGGCGATGGCTGGCAAACCGCAATGTAAGTCCTTATATTGAATTTGTTGATGAAGCCTTTTACAACTTAAAAAATGCCGGTAGCAGTGAAGATGTTGTTAATCGCTTTAATGCACAGAATGATCTGGATATTATGATGGTAATGGGAACGCAGGCGGGCGTAGTGTTAGGCAGTAATGATAATGATACTGATATCTTTGTTTTTGCTGCTTCCAATGCGGTGCGTTCAGGGATCATTGATTCTGTGGAAGATTCAGGACGGGAGCACGTATGGGCCCATATGGACCCTACCCGCTTTGAGCGGCAGTTAAACGTGTTTTACGATATAATAAATTTTAAAAAACTGGGAATGGTTTACGAGGATTCCGATATAGCAAGGGTTTACTCGGCAGTAAGTGAAGTTGAAAAACTTGCCGGGGAAAAAGGGTTTGAAATTGTTCGCTATTATGTAGATGAACCGCGAAGCCCGGAGGATTACCCGCGATATTACCGGGAAGTTCAGGAAGCATACGATAAGCTGGCAACTTGCGTTGATGCCATGTTCGTTACCATTGCTTCGCTGGAAAGTAAAAAGCTGCCGCAGTTATTTACACCTTTTTATGAAAAAAATGTACCTGTATTTTCTCAACTGGGGAATGTAGAAGTTCAACACGGGGCATTGATGACGGTATCTGTAATGGATGAATTAAACATAGGGCGTTTCGGAGCTGATAAAATAATTAAATCTCTTAAGGGGGCTAACCCCTGGGAATTAACACAAAAATTTCAATGTGCGCCGAGAATCGTATTTAATTCAAAAGTTGCTCAAAGGATAGATTTTAAAATTCCTTTTAAATTAATTATTGTGACTGATGAGGTTTATGGTACAATTCCCTAAGTAATCTAATCTAATCTAATCTAATTTAATCCGTGATGAATTTGTTAAGTGGCTTTTTCCAGTGATAGCATTAACCCTCGTTAAGTACCTTCAAACTAACATGCCTGGCAAGATTTTTTTAATAAGATATTTAACCACTTTTCCGCTGTTTTACCTGGCCTAACGTCCGAGGTAATCAGAATTTCAACCAGCATCTATATATGTGCCTTTTTCTACTAATTTTTAAAAAGATACATATAAGCATGTTATGCCTATATTTACGGTATCATTATAAAAAGCTAATGCATTTTTTTTATACGGTGTGAATATGAGACTATAAAAAAACCTTCGTAGTTATTTGTGAAGGCTTATAACTAACTATAATAATCAGAGTGGGAAGACGTAAGATGATTTTTTTATTGAACATAAGGTAATACTATGTTAAACAAAGACTATAATATATTTTTAATTATTATTTAGGAATATCATCTATAATTTAGGAAATGAAATTCCGCCAAATGCCTGGTGTGTTAAACCAATAATAACAAAAGCATCTTGATCAATTTGTCCAATGATATTCTTAAGCTCATTAATCTGAGAACGATGAATAACGCAATAAAGCATAGTACATTGCTTTTTCGTGTATCCTCCGGTTACTTCCCATTCAGTTACTCCTTTTTCAAGTTCCTCCATAAAAGCACTTTTGAGAGTACCTGGATTTTCAGTGATCACCATAGCTGAGCGAACCTGGCTAGATCCTTCCAGTACAAAATCAGCAGCAACCCCGCTGAAGAATAAACTGATAAATGCTAGTAAAGACATTTCCCAACCAAAAATAATTCCTGCTGATAATATTATTAATGAATCGGTGTATAAAAATGTCTGGCTTAAAGGAAGTCCAGTCTTGTTTTGTATAATTCTACCAATAATTGTGGTGCCGGGGAAACAACCACCTCCCTTAAAAATCAGGCCATTTCCGAGTCCAAAGACAATCCCGGCATAGAAAGCACTGAGAAGAATATTGTCAGTAATAGGGTAATTAGACATCAGTTTTGGCATCAGGTAAATAAAAATATCTGTAGCAAATGAAAATACTAAAAGCGACAATATTACAGAAAATATAAATTTCCAGCGGTCCAGGTTATAAAAACCTAAAATAACCAGGGGTATATTCATGATTAGAAAAAGTATACCTTCAGACCAACCTGTAAAATGATTTACTATAATAGCAAGACCACTTAATCCTCCTGCTGTAATATTAAACGGTACTTGAAACAATGTATAACCTAGCGCTGTCACTAAAGCCCCAAAGGCAATTAAACCCTGCTGTCTAAAAAAATACAATATTTTATTGTTTATTTTAAAATTTAGTTTTTTTGGTTCCATACTATTCCTTCTTTTCACAAGCATAAACTGTTTAAACTATATGTCTTATCACAAATATAAAATAAAGCTTTTCTTAGCCCCATTACATCATTGTTTTAAAAGCCAGAATTATAATGTACATGTTTGGATAATACTTTTGCAAAACCTTGTTCTTTAATGGTATCTTCTCATATCCATTATCCAAATATCAGCTTCTATCTGCATATACAATGATAAAAAATAAAAATGACCAAATAAATGGCCACAGATTAATATTTCTTCACCGTAAGAGATTGTACTAGTCTAGGATGAATAATGTCAACACTTGTTTCACTTAAATATTACAACAGTATATTATTTTTTTTGATTTTCACACCCCGGGCAGCTAGTATCTTGAAGATGCGGTGGTATTAATTTTATACTCTTTAAGATGACCACTTTTTTCAGTGATAGCATTAACCATTGACTACCTTTAAATTAATATGTTTCCGTAGCTTTTTTTAACAAGATATTTAACCATTTTTCCTCTGTTTTACCTGGCCTGACGTCCGAAGTTGTCCACCTCTCAATTAATTGCAATGCCGGGTGCCTTTCTAACAGTTCTCCCGAAGATTTCTCATCGTAACAATTAAAAAAACGATTGTCTTTAACTGTTTCTTCTTTGTCCCCGTATTTAAAAGAAGCATACAATATACCATTATTGTTTAATGCTTTTATTAAACGTTTTAAAACATCATCCATTTCTTTCCTGCTCACATGTAATAAAGAAGCGCATGCCCAAATGCCGTCAAATTTTTGTTCAAAGTCAATATCTTGAAGCCGCATATGTAAAACTTTTCTATTTATTAGTCCGGAAGCTAATTCAGCAAGCGCTTTACTGGAATCCAAAGCTGTAATTTCATATCCATGATTTAAAAAATATAGACTATCTCTTCCAGAACCGCAGCCAGCATCTAGTATATGACCACCTTTTTTTATTAATCTAAGAAAAGGGATGTATAATTCTGTCATATCAACATTTACAGTATTATTGTAAAAAGCAAATGCATTTTTTTCATAATGTGCTTCTGTTGTCATTAAATTCAACCTTTCGTATGGTTCAGTTTGTATAAGTAAAATTTCTAAAGTAATTCTAATTTCTGTATTTAATTTCCTTCCAGAGTGCCCGTCATTTTTTCGTACAGGCAGGGCTGAAGTTGACGTTACTTTGTATAAATTATGCTATGCTTTCGGTAAAATGCTTATATATAGTGGGGGACTGGAATTAGGGTTTAGAGGAAATATGACCAAATTTTTTAACTAGGCAGAAGATTAAACTTTTTTATCAATAATCACCTAAATCACTTATAATTGTCGAATTCAAATTAAGCAAATTGCATTTTAATGTCGCATTTTGTATGCAGTACGCCTCCACACGGATTGATTCAAAAAAGCTTATTTGCCAAATATTAGAGGACCTGTCTGGGAAGGTAAGCTTCAGCAACTTGTCCATAATGAGAAGTTAAGCCATTATGCCGCTGCCAAGAAATTAAACGTTGATATCGCTACAGTAAAAAAATATGCGAAAAAAGCGGCGAACCCGGTCTCTCCTGTAACAATTGATAACTCTGAGCTGTTATCAGAAAAACAGCTCCAGTGGTTGCAATTACAAGCCAAATACCCCGGTTTATGTAAGACGCAGTTGCGAAAGGCTGAGCCTGCCTTATATGCGTGGTTATATCGACATGCTCGAAAATGGCTGCATGAAAATTCTCCCCTGAAGTAGGTTCCCTCTCCGGTTAATAAACGGGTGAACTGGGACCAGAGGGACAAGAAGTTATTAGTAGAAGTTCGAAAAGCCGTTAAAATGTTATATCATCTTGAAAAACCCGTACAAATTAATATCAGCAGGGTAGGCAGGGAAATCGGCAAACAGGCTCTTTTTGAACGACACCTCGACAAACTACCCCTAACGAGCGAGTATCTGAATCAAGTTATTGAAACGAGAGAACAGTTCCAAATCCGCTGGACTATTACCAATCCTAAAGATTGGTCAATATTATAAAAACGGACAAGTCCTAGTAACTCAAAAAACAGGAACCATAGATACTACTCGTGTGAAAGATCTGAGTAAAGGGTATACAGAAAACTCTCTGGATGTATGCCGCCGGTTCGGTTTGTGGTACAGTTAATGCTTTGCCTTGCTGAGTAAATAACTTTTTTATTATTAAATCAATGGTTTTTATTCGGGATAAGGAATAATAGTAAACAATTATTTTTTGGAATGGCCGCATTTTCGTAACGGGGAAATGCGGCCTTCATGATTTTGAAAGTAAACAACTTTTTTATAACATAACAACAGAGATTACTAACAATATATCTCAATCCATCCATCCGATAATATTGATAGTGTTAACGTTGAGGAAGGAAACAGTAAAGCCGTAAATAGATTGACGGATGATTAACAAACATAAATAATATAAACAAAGAAAATCAGGAACCAGAAGATCTAGAACTAATTAAAAGGATTTGTACAAATACCGGTGCAAATGCGGAACAGGTAAAAAAAGCAATAAAAAGGGCAAACCAGATGGATAGAGAAGGTAAGGTAAAAAGCAATTATTTAAAACTCGTTGAGTCTATTGCCTCGACGATAGTTAAAGAAGACCTTATTAAGAACAGCGCTGAAAATGAAAGAGACCAAAAACGTAAGGAATTTATACAAAGCTTATATATGACCTGACAAATTGCAGAAAGGTAGTGTTTTAGTTGAAAAGCCTGGTTTTAGCTGAAAAACCATCGGTAGCACGTGATCTGGCCGGTGTGCTGGGTAAGTTTCAGAATAAAGACGGCTATTTGGAAAATAGCGAATATATTGTTACCTGGGCTATTGGACACCTTGTAGAACTGGCCGGGCCCGAGGATTATGATAAAACTCTTAAAAGCTGGAGATTGGATACTCTGCCTGTATTACCGGATAAATTTCGCTTGAAGCCTAACCCCAATACAATTAAACAATTTAAGATAGTTAAAGAGCTGGTTAACCGTTCGGATATAGACCAGTTAATCTGTGCTACAGATGCAGGTCGTGAAGGTGAACTTATTTTCCGCTATATTTACCACCTTTCAGGAAGTCAAAAGCCTTTTAAAAGGCTTTGGTTGTCAGAAACGACACCGGAAGCTGTTAAAAAAGGTTTTGAAAACCTCTATCCTGGGAGCAAATTCGACCGGCTTGCAGATGCAGCAAAGGTACGCAGCCAGGCTGACTGGCTGGTAGGAATAAATGCTACACGGGCATTTACCGTAAAACATAATGCACTGCTATCTATCGGCAGAGTGCAGACTCCTACACTGGGGTTGATTGTAAACAGGGAACGGGAAATAAGAAACTTTATTCCTTCACCTTACTGGGAACTAATCGCTAATTTTGATAAAGGGGACGGCCAGTTTTATTTAGGGAAATGGTTTCATGGTGACCAGAGCCGGTTTACTGAACTGGAAAAGGCAGAGCAGGTAAAACAAAAAGTGACCGGCCAGGCTGCAGCTGTTGCCGAAGTAAAAGAAAAAGAAGTTAAAGAGCAGCCTCCACTATTATTTAATTTAAATGACCTGCAGAAAGAGGCCAATAAGAAATACGGGTTATCTGCAGATAAAACACTGAAGATAGCGCAGGACCTTTACGAAACTAAAAAGCTCATAACTTACCCGAGGACAGACAGCCGCCATATTACTCAAGCCCTGGCAGGGACACTTAAAAAACGCCTGGATGCCCTGTCGGCAGTAGATAAATATATACCGTACATTGAAAAAGCCTCGTCAGCTGCTGTCCCGGGTAAGAGATATGTTAACGACGCAAAAGTATCAGACCATACAGCGCTTTTGCCGACGGAAACTAAACCGAATATAAATAACCTGGCGGATAACGAGAAAAAAGTTTATGACCTGGTTGCACGGCGTTTTATGGCTATATTTTTTCCTGCAGCACGTTATAAGCAGACCAGAGTAATTACAGAGGCATCCGGTGAGACGTTTATTACTACCGGGCGGGTTGAACTGGCCCGGGGTTGGAAGTCAGTATATGAACAGCTGTCGGATAAAAAAGACAGCGCAGATGAAGAAGAAACTGCAAGTTTACCACCACTGGAACAGGATGAAAAAGTTGATTGTAATGAGACAGAGGTTAAAGAAAAACAAACTCAAGCTCCAAAGAGATATACCGAAGCAGGCCTGCTGGCAGTTATGGAAGGGGCAGGTAAGCTTCTCGATAACGAAGAGCTAAAAGATGCTATGAAAGGCAGCGGGATGGGAACCCCGGCTACAAGGGCAGCTATAATTGAGCGGCTTATTAAAGTGGGGTATATAGAGCGAAAGAAAAAATCTCTGGTACCGACTGAAAAAGGGGAAGCCTTAATAGACCTGGTACCGGAGTTTATAAAAAGTCCTGAAATAACCGGCAAGTGGGAAAAATTTTTAGCAGATATAGAAGAAGGTAATGCAAAACCCGGTGAATTCATGAACGGCATTATTATTTTAACCAGGGACATTGTGAACCGGGTAAGCATGCAGGAGGTAAGTAACGTGGCACAGCAGCAAAAAGAAATACTGGGTAAATGCCCGCTCTGTGGGTGTGATGTGATAGAAAATAAAAAAGGCTACGGCTGCAGCGGGTATAAAAACGGTTGCAAGTTTATAATCTGGAAGGAAATTGCCGGTAAAAAAATTACCTGCAGTCAGGCTAAGAAGCTGCTGGAAAAAGGTAAAACCGGGATAATTAAAGGATTTAAGTCCAGAAAAGGCAATAAATTCGACGCTGCTTTAATATTAAAAGACGATAAAGTGGAATTCCAATTCGAAAATGCAGAAAGCGATTCTGGAAGAGAGGCTATAGGTAAGTGCCTGCTGTGTGGAAAAGACGTTATTGAAAATGCAAAAGGATATGGGTGCAGCGGTTATAAAGACGGCTGTAAATTTATTATCTGGAAAAACATAGCCGGCAAAAAGATTACCTCAAAACAGGCCAGGGAATTACTGCAAAAAGGAAAGACCGGCAAATTAAAGGGGTTTAAATCAAAGTCGGGGAAAAGTTTTGATGCCGTACTGGTGCTGGGTGAAGGTGGAAAGATAAATTTTGATTTTAACGGGAGGTAGTATTGATGGAATTTATAATGCGTTTGAGAAAAACAACCAAGTGTAAAAAATGTTTTGGTGAGAACATGGACCGTATAGGCAGGATATACCTGCCCATACCGATATTGGACCAAATGAATATTAACGACGAATTGATATTACAAGCGTTATAAAGGGGTAATTTTAGAATTACCCCTTTATAAATAGAAGGAGGTTTTATCAATGGCAAACTTAAAAACTGCCATTGTGGAAGACGAGCATCACTTTGCTGAATTGTTTCAATCAATGCTCTATAAAACGGATAAAATAAGCTCAATAGATACTTACTATACTGGTGAAGATTTTTTAAAGGCTTTGAAAAATAACTCAACTTATGATGTTGTGTTTTTAGATATTAAGTTGCCAGGCATTGAAGGTTACGAGTTAGGGGCACTTATCAAAAAAACTGGTTACATGCAGGTGGTATTTGTTACAGGATTAACGGATCGCGCAGCCGACGCATTCGATATTGAGGCCGTAGACTACATGGTTAAGCCATTTAAACAGGAACGCTTAAATAGATGTATAGGCAGGGTATTAAAGAGGTTTCACCCATCAGATACTAAAAGAATATTGATAAAAGGTAAAAAAGAGACAGTGCTTGAAGATGAATCAAAAATAATATTTATTGAGAAAATGGCCCGGAAGGTTATCTTACATACCACAGAAAAAACGTATGAATTATACAATACAATTGCAAATATTGAAGGCCAGCTTAATGATAATTTTATCAGAAGTCACAAGTCATATATAATTAACATCAATTATGTCAAAGAGAGCGTAAAATGGGGAGATAGGGCATACTTGATAAAATTTAACCATACAGATAAAACTGCATTACTGAGTAGGCGTAAGACTAACGAGTTTAGGAAAAAATTGAAAGATAATAAGTTGATCGTTTAATATGAGAGTGTAAAATGGTGCGCCTGAACGTAGATGGAATGGAGCAGGCTGAAACGACTGCCACGGGGGGCTATCCCCGTGAAACTCACCATAAGTGCACTTCTGGAAACGGAAGTGTGGGAAGCAATGGGAAACGGTATATGCTAAAGGAGTAAGCACCAGGGAAACTCAGGACCATTTTAAGCAATTGTACGGTATAGAAATCTCCTCTACCTTAATATCCAATGTTACTAATAAAATAATGCCTATGATTAAAGAGTGGCGGAGCAGGCCACTGCGCTAGAAAAAATACACTTTTATATTTTAAAAGTAAAAAATGGGGGTATTAATGATTAAAAATAAGTTTTTAGTCTTAGTGGTTATAGCAGTTATAGCAGTAATTTTGATAATTTCTTTTGTTTTTGGAGGTAATAATGATGATGCTTATTACAGAGTTTCTAAAACCCAAAAAAGTGAAAAATGGCTTGTTAAACTAGAAGTAATAGGAAATTGTGCTACTGTAACTGCCGAACCTAGAAAAAATGTAAAAATTGATGCTGAAAGCGTAACCTTGGGTTATATATGGATGCCTGAAGGAACAAACATTAAGTACTATGAATCTACCTTGGGTTTTGAGTCTTATGAAAAAATAGAACCAGATGATTATTATACTGCTTCAAAAAGTACAATGTTGGCTGGTAAAACAACACTAAAAAACTATGTTCCTGGTAGACTCAAAAAACTCGTTGAAAAGCCCAAAACAGAAACAGATATTGAAATATTTATAAGATTAGACCAACAGCTAGATGAGACTTTTCGCTTTGATTAAGAAGTTTAGCAAGGCGCGAGGTATAATGGACCCATAAAACTAGACAGCGAAAAGGAGGTAGTTAAGCTATAGCATGGCCAAAAGAAAAAGATACAGTCCAGAATTAAAAGCCCAAATTGTACTGGAAATTCTTAAAGAAGAAAAAACTATTTCCCAGCTGGCCTCAGAACATGAAATCCATGTTTCGCAGTTAAACCGCTGGAAAAGAGAAGCACTTGAAAACTTGCCGCAGCTGTTCTCAGACCAAAATAAAACCATAGAAACCGTTAAATCCGAATACGAAAAACAAATCAACGACTTATATGCTGAAGTTGGCCGGTTAACTACAGAATTGTCGTGGTTGAAAAAAAATCTGGCCTCAAACTTTAACCGGGAAGACCGGCTTTCCATGGTTGAATGGGATAACCACAATATTTCTATTGCCAGGCAGGCATCTCTGTTAAGTCTTAACCGAACTAGCCTGTATTATAAGCCGGTGTCTCCATCACCAAGAGAAACACAAATTAAACACCGTATTGATGAAATCTATACAAAATGCCCGTTTTTCGGTTCCCGCAAGATAACAGTATTGCTAAACAAAGAAGGCTTTAACATAAACCGTAAGGCAGTACAACGGCACATGCGGGAAATGGGAATCCAGGGCATTACACCTGGACCAAATCTCAGCAAGAGAAACGTCCAACACTACATATACCCTTACTTGTTAAATAACGTAGTAATTAGCCATTCAGACCACGTGTGGGGTATAGATATAACCTATATCCGGCTTCTACGGGGATGGATGTACCTGGTTGCCGTTTTAGACTGGTTCTCACGTTATGTGGTAAACTGGGAACTCGACCAAACCCTAAGGATACCGTTTGTTTTAGAAACAGTACAGCGGGCCTTATCCCATTCCAAACCAATAATCTTTAACAGCGATCAGTGCAGTCAATTCACCAGTCCCCAGTATACTAACCTTTTAAAAGAGGCCGAAGTAAAAATTAGCATGGACGGTAGAGGCCGGGCATTTGATAATATCTTTACAGAACGTTTATGTATCTGGGAACCGGACCCAAAATGGTCAGATATACTTCGGGATATTGTAGTTAACTGTAAGATTGATAAAGAAATGTCACATAGAAAAATAGTTGAATATCTTAATGCAAAAAGTATAAAAAGACCAGAAGGTCGCCCGATATGTATTAGTTTTATTAATGAAATCTTCAGGGAGGACAGGCTCCTCCAGTCCGCCGGTTATGCTTTTTGGAATCGTGAGGACAGACAGTCTAAAGGGAAGAGATTTAAGAGTAAAGAAGAATGGGTTAAAATACCTAACGCACATCCGGCCATAATAACAGAAGAAGAAGCCCGAAAAGCCCGCAAGTTATGTGGTCAACATACAAGGAGTAAAACTCCTCCGCGGTTAGCTGATAGTTCGTGGCTGTTTACAGGAAAAACCTGGATGGGGAAGACTTTTTTGTTTGTACAGCGTGTGGAGCGCGTATGGCTAGTTTTATAAAAGGTGGTCGTTATAAAAACAAATACCGGTGTGGAACGGTTACTTATCAAGGTAAGAATGCTTGTTATGATGTAAAAATAAACAAAGAAGATTTGGAATCTGAGATAATCAATCAAATAAAATCCAGGTTTACACCGGAATCTGTAGATCTTCTGGTAGATGAAGTGACTGCCGCTATAGAGGCGGAAACCGGTAATTATAAAGATACTGTGAAAAAAATAGATAAAGAGATTAAGAGCAAGCAGAATGAAATAAATAACCTGGTAAATGCAGTAGCATGTGGTGAAAATATAGATTTATTTAATGAAGATATAGAAATGCGGCGTCAGGAAATGGAAGAGTTAAAAAAACAAAAAGAATAACTGGTTTTAAATAAACCAGTTGTAGATAAAATTGATGTGATTAAATTAAAAGAGTATATTGAAAGCTTGGATAAAGTTTTAAGCCAAGGTACAAACCGGGAACGAAGAGAGTTCATCAGAACTTTCATACGTCGTATGGAATTTGACCCGGTTTCTAAAAGTATAACAATATACTGGTATTCAGACCCAATTCAAGCTCAAAAAAAATTTTTATACGAACCTGAAAGTGTAGGGGTTTTAACTGGTGTCGGGAGGGGGACTCGAACCCCCACGGGCGTGGCCCACATGTCCCTCAAACATGCGCGTCTGCCGGTTCCGCCACCCCGACATTTAATTATCATGCAAAAGACATTATAGCAAATATATCGAGAGTAAGCAAGGGATTTATTCAATATAAATACTTATATATTTTGTATGCCTTTTTTACTTTTTTTACAAAGCCCCTGGTTTCGGGAAAGGGAATTTCAGATTCGGTAAGTTGTTTTTCCTCACGGCTTTTTTGTACCAGCCATTTTTTTACGTTTCCCTGTCCACCGTTATATGCTGCGAGCATTGGTGTGAGCTCGTTATCAAATTCAGAAAGCAGGTTCGATGCGTACCAGGCACCGATGCGTATGTTTGTTTCCGGGGCGTACAGGTCGTCCGGGTGGAAAGGTTTAATGTCTTTTTTACTGGCAATCCATTTTCCTGTTTCCGGCATTATCTGCATTAATCCCCTGGCGCCTTTTTTTGAGCAGGCATCTGGATCAAAGTTGCTCTCTGATTTTATTATAGCAGCTAAAAAGAGGGGGTCCAGGTTGTATTTTTCAGCATATTTTTCAATTGTTTGTTTATACTGCAGCGGGTAAAAGTACCTGGCTGCATCTTTTATATTTACAGCAATAGTTAATAAAATAATGATTAAAGTTAATATAATTAAATTCTTGGAGTTGATGATCTTCACAAGTTTCACCCCGGCAAGTATAGATTTATTCTTCTTGATTTATTATATTTTTCCATAATTTTTTAATATGCTGCCGGGTATGCTCCGGTGAGCTGCTGTTGTCAATTGTACGGTCAGATCGCTTTATTTTTTCTGTTTGCGGCATTTGACTGGATATTCGACTAAGTGCTTTTTCTCTGTTGATGTTATCTCTTTGCATAATTCTTTCTATCTGTACCTGCTTGTCCACGGTTACGACCCACACTTCATCAAACAAGTATTCCATGCCTGCTTCGAAGAGCAGGGGAACTTCTACGACTAAAGCCGGGGCCCTACGGCCCCGGTTCTCATCCTTATACCTCGCAATTTCTTCTTTTAACTCTTCAGTGATAAAAGGGTGCACTATGGAGTCAAGTTTTTCACGGGCCCCGGCATCATTAAAGATAATGTTCCCAAGTATTTCGCGGTTCAAGGTACTGTCATTATTCAATACCTGTGTTCCAAAAGTTTCAGTTATTTTTTGCAAAGCTGGTTTTCCTGGTTCTATTACTTGCCTGGATAAAAGATCTGTATATATCACTTTTGCTCCCATACTTTCCAGGCAGTTTGCCGCTGTACTTTTTCCGCTTCCGATGTTTCCAGTTAAGCCAATTATCATTACATATCACCTTTAAGGATAGATCTTAAAAATGCCCAGAATAATTAATATAAGACCGGGAATTGCACTGCCCAGGTGTTTTCCTATGATACTGTTTATTACTCCGTTGCCCAGTGCCAGCCCGGCATATGTGAGTACGAGGTGTCCTGTTCCGACTATCAAGGCAGTCAGCCAGATTGGAAAGCCCAGCATGGATACAGCGAGTCCTGCGGCAAAAGCGTCCATTGAGAGTGCAAGCCCCAGTATAAGGGCTTCCCTGGAAGATATTTCACCGGACTTATCCAGGTCGGCCTTGATTGGTTCTTGTAAAACCTGTATTACAAGACCGAGAGGGCGTATGTGAATCTGCATTAATGCCTTTTCCGTGTCCCGGCTTTTTTGTTTTTCTTGCAGAGATTGCAGTATAATCCATATGCCTACAGCTACAAGCATTATGCCGCCCAGGCGGTGTGCAGTTGTTTCTGATACGAATTGTGATACCACATTTCCGGCCAGCATAGATACGGATATAGCTGCTGCAGACATGCAGCTGATTATTAACAGTGAAGTGAAAGGTAATCTTATGTTGCGAATGCCGTATGCAGTCCCGGCGCCGAAGGCGTCCATGTTAAGCGCCAGTGCAAAAAAAATCAAGGTAAGTATCTCCATAGTTTATGACTTTCCCTCCCGTAAAATTTTTACGTAAAAATAGTATGGAGGAAAAGCTTAAAATGTGCCTGGCAGGCTAATTAACACTTCTCTGGCAGTATGGGCAAAAATAGGAACTTCTGCCACTTATTTTGATGCGCTTAATTTTTGTCCCGCAGTTGGGGCAGGGATGACCTTCTTTACTGTAAACGCGCAGGTGTTCCTGAAAATTACCGGTGTTACCTGTGCCATCTACATAATCGCTGAAAGATGTCCCCCTGTGTACTATGCCTTCATGCAGTACTTCTCTGATAGCATGGTAGAGCCTGGTTATTTCCCTGGTGTTTAAAGTATTGGATGTTCTCTGTGGATTGAGGAGTGCCCGGTGCAGTGCCTCGTCTGCATAAATATTTCCTATTCCCGCGATGAATGTTTGATCCAGCAAAAGACTTTTTAATTTAACCCTGCACCTGCGTAATTTCTGGTATAGAATGCTGCGGGTAAAACTGCTGCCCAGCGGTTCAACTCCCAGTTTTTTTAATCCCGGTAAATTATTTAATTCATTTGTAGAAGTCAGTATTATTTTACCAAACTGGCGCATATCAATAAAATGAAGTTCTTTATTATTATCCAGGTAGAATACAACATGGGTATGTTTAACCGGTTCTTGTGGACACATGTATATCAATTTACCTGTCATGCGCAGCTGAATTACCAGGGTTTTATTGCCGGTTATATGTATTAGTAAATATTTCCCGCGCCTGGACAGTGATTTTATTTTTTCCTGTTTGACCTTTTTTTTAAATTCTTCAGGGGTAGACGGCCCAATAACCTTGGGAAGATATATCTCAGTTCCGGTAATGTAATGGCCTGTTAATTTCTTTTCCAGTGTATTTTTTATTGTTTCTACTTCTGGCAATTCAGGCATGTTATTTATATCTCCTATATTGTTTCCACATTATACCAGTCAGTTCCTGCTTTTAAATCAACAATTAAGGGAACACATAATTCGTAAGCATTTTCCATGGAATCTTTAACTATCTCTTTTAATGCAGACAGTTCTTCTTGAGGCACGTCGAAAATTAATTCATCGTGCACCTGTAGTATCATTTTTGCTTGAAAATTGTATTCATTTAATTTGTTATAAGTATTTACCATGGCGATTTTTATAATGTCTGCTGCGCTGCCCTGTATAGGAGTATTTATTGCCGCGCGTTCTCCGAAGTTTCGCACGTTGCGGTTGGGGCTGAACAGATCAGGTAAGTAGCGGCGCCTGTTTAACATAGTAGTGACGCAGCCGTTGTCTCTGGCTTTTTCTATAGTTCTATTTATAAAGTTTTTTACTCCGGAGTAGCGTGAGAAGTAGTTATCAATATAGCGCCTTGCTTCTGCACGGGTTACATTAATATCTTTAGAGAGGCCGAATTCACTCATCCCGTAAACTATACCGAAGTTCACTGCTTTTGCCCGGCTGCGCATTTCTTTAGTGACGTCGCTCATTTTTATGCCAAAAACTTCGGAAGCAGTCCTGGTATGTATATCCTGTCCTTCGTGGAAAGCTTCCTGCAGCAGCTCGTCGCCCGACATATGAGCCAGGATGCGCAGTTCGATCTGGGAATAATCGGCCGAGAATATTACGTTGCCCGTTTTCTGAGGTACAAATACTTTTCTTATTTTTCTGCCCTGTTCTAAGCGTATTGGTATGTTTTGCAAGTTGGGTTCGGCGCTGGACAGGCGCCCGGTAGCAGTAACTGCCTGGTGAAAAGTGGTGTGAATTTTGCTGGTTTCCGGGCTTATCAGGTTAGACATGCTGTCTACGTATGTAGTTTTCAGTTTTACTAGCTGCCTGTGTTCTATTATTTTTTGCGGTACCGGGTGGGCTGAAGCCAGTTCTTCAAGTACTTCTGCGTTAGTTGAATACCCGGTCTTGGTGCGTTTTATTACCGGAAGTTCAAGTTTTTCAAATAGGATTTGCCCCAGCTGGCGGGGAGAATTTATGTTGAATTCTTCTCCGCACAGGGAATATATTTCGACGGCAGTGTCGTGGATCTGTTTTTCCAGTTCCAGGGACATTTCTCTTAATTTATCAGCATCTATTGCTACTCCTGCAGATTCCATTTCGGCCAGTATAGATATCAGGGGGATTTCAATGTCCCGGTAGAGCTTGTCCAGCCCGTTTTCTTCGAGGTGATTTTGGAGTGTGCCGGTTAATTTGTATATGCATTCTGCTCCTGCTGAAATATTTTCTTTTTCTTGTTCGGGCAGAAGCATATCTAGGTATTGAAGTGCCAGATCGCTTAATTCAATCCCGGAATTATTTGAGTTTAACAGGTGAGCAGCTACCATGGTGTCAAATGACAGGGCCCGGAACTGCACTTTTGCATGATGCAGCAGCCTGATAATTTGTTTTCCATCGTGGCAGTATTTTTCAACATGCGGGTCAGCAAAGATATCCCGCAGTTCGGGGGGGATTTCATTATTTTCAAAAGGTATATAAAAGTTTTTATCTGAAATGGTTAATGCAGCTGCAGTAGGCTTTTTCCCGGGTTGCTGCTCAATTACCAGGCTGATTTTCCCGGTTTTTTGTGCTTCACTTTTAATCTTGAGCAAATCGTCGCTGTCCTGCACTGCCTGGTAGTCTGGCTTATAAGCAGCTATTTCTTGTGATTCTGTAGTTTCTTTATCATCAACATTTTTTTCTTTTTCGATTATGTCTTTAATCAGTGTTTTGAATTCCAGCCTGCTGAAAATTTTCAACAACTGGGGGTAGTTGGGGCCCTTCCACCGGCATTTTTCTATGTCAATATCAACAGGTGCCTCGCGGCAGATTACGGCTAGTTTTTTAGACATGACTGCCTGTTCTTCGTACTCGTTTAGCTTGTTGCGCCAGCGGGAGGAGATATTTTCTTTATTTTTAAGTAATTCTTCTAAACTGGGATATTCTTGTAATAATTTGTAAGCTGTTTTGGGCCCTATCCCCGGCACTCCCGGGATATTGTCTGAAGTGTCGCCTACCAGGCCTTTATAATCAGCCAGGCGCTCGGGAGGAACGCCGAACTTATCTTTAACTTTTTCAGCATTATAGTATTCTATTTCAGAAATACCTTTTACAGTATGCAGCACGGAAACGAGAGGGGAGACTAACTGCAGTAGATCCCTGTCTCCAGTTAAAACCAGGCAGTGTATATCTTTAGACTCTGCTGCTGCAGTTAGAGTACCGATAAGGTCATCTGCCTCATAATTTTCTACTTCAAAGATAGAGATCTGGTAAGCCTCTAATATATCCTTTAAAAGGGGAAACTGGGGCCGCAGCTCTTCAGGTGTTGCTTTTCTCTGCATTTTATATTCTTTATATTGACTGTGCCTGAAAGTGATTTTTCCTTTATCAAAGGCTACAGCTGCATGTTCCGGAGCGTGTTCTTTTAATGCTTTAGTTAGCATGGTAGTAAAGCCGTAGGCGGCATTGGTGATTAAACCTTCACTGTTGGACAGTAGAGGTATGGCATGAAAAGCACGGTGAGCAAGGCTGTTTCCGTCAATTATCAAAAATGTTTCTACCGACATAAATGCACCTTCCTGAATATATATTTTTTATTATTTTCATCAAAGTAAAGGAAAATACCTGCAATTACAATGTATTAGTGCAGGATATTTTAGGCACGCAAAAGAATAAAGTACGATAATATTACATTCAAGGAGTGTTATTTTTGCAGAAGTTTTTTACATCACTGGTATTAATTACTTTCCTGTTATTTGTGGGAGTAGTTCCATCTTTTGCTGCCAGTATACCATCCGGGGATACTGTTAAGTTAGAAGAAGTAATGACAGGTCTTTATAATTATCATTTAGATAAACCTTCGCTTGATAAACTAGTTAACGGGGCAATTGAAGGTATGCTGGAAGAATTAAATGACCCGTACACGGAATATTACAGTTCTGAAGAATTTAGAGACTTCAGTATGTCTCTGGACAATGTATTGCAGGGGATAGGTGTGGAAATGAAGCCGGGTAAATCATACCCCAGGATAATTAAAGTGTTAAAATCTTCACCTGCTGAAAAATCGGGTATACAGGCCGGTGATATTATAGAATCTGTAAACGGGCAGGATATAGAAGGTATGAGTTTATCAAAAGTTGTAAAAAGAATAAGGGGGCCCGAAGGAACTACGGTAAAAGTGACAGTCAGGCGTGGGAAAGATAAGAGAATTAACTTTACTGTAGCCAGGGGAGAGGTGAATATACCAACAGTAGAGCACCACATGATGGAAGACGGGGTAGGCTATATATTGGTATCTACTTTTAGTTTAAATACTGCCAGTGAATTCAGTGATGCGCTGGATAACCTGCTGGATAAAGGTATCGAGGCCTTGATAATAGATCTGCGCAATAATGGTGGCGGTTATTTAAGTTCTTCCATAGATATAGCTTCAGATTTTCTGCTGCCGGGGAAAACAGTGGTTTCAGCAGTAGATGGGGAAGGAAAACGTGAAGAATTTTGTTCTTCAGGAAAAGCAGTTGTTTCTGATCTCCCAATTGCCCTTTTAGTAAATGATTTAACTGCCAGTGCGTCCGAGGTATTGACCGGGGCTTTAAGGGATTATGAACTGGCATTTCTCGTGGGAAAGCAAACTTACGGCAAAAATGTAGTGCAGTCTGTAATACCCTTGGAAACAGGCGGGGCCCTTAAGATAACTACTCATAAATATTATACGCCCAGTGGGAAAACCATGGCAAATGGTTTTAAACCGGACAGGATAATAGACATGCCGGAACTGCAGGTAGCAGCAGCGTATCAGGAATTGCGTGATCTGGAAAAGATGGAGATAGAGTATAATACAGAAAAAGATACAATACATGTAAATGGAAGAGAGATAAATTATCCTGTTATGCCGGAAGTGAAGACCGGCTGTACATTGCTGCCTTTAAAATGTACTCTAGAAGCACTGGGTTATCGTGTGGAGTGCCTGAAAAAATCTGTTAAAATATATGGGTACGATAACTGTCTCAAGGTTTTTCCAGGAAGTACTAAATTATACTTAAATAATAAAGAAAAACATGCTAATAATTCAGTAAAAAAACAACAGGGTACCACGTTTATTTCGCTGGAAGTTCTAAAAATGTTGGGTTTGAATGTACACAGTAATGCAGGTAAGCTAAGTGTTTCAAAAGTAAATCCATAAAAAGGCAGGAAAAATTTATAAAACGTGGAATTACAAAATATAAATAGTCCCGTTTGAGTGGGGGAGGTGTTAATTATGACTCGAAAAGACTTTACGTGCCCGTGCGGCAGCGGGTTAGCCTACAATGAATGTTGTGGGAAGCCTCCAAAGGTGGTTTGTCTTGCACAGGCGCGCCTGCGTAAAATTGCCCGTAATATTCGCAGAAAACTAGGAGAATATGCCAACAGGCAGGTTTTTGCTAAAGATGCAGGGAGAGCTCAGGAGCAGTATTTTAAAGACTTGGATATAAACATCACTGACTATGATGATGAATTTTTGCTGGAACGCTGTTTTGAATGGTTTATATTTGATTACCGGCTTTTTGGGGGAGAACATATTATTGACAAGTTTGTCAATTTCTCGGGGTTAAACCATGAGGAAAAATTACTTTCGGAAAAATGGACTTACGCACCTACAAGCTTGTATGAAGTTATTACTGTTTACCCGGGAAAAGGTGTTTTACTGCAGGATGTATTTAAGCAGTACCGGATGCTGGTACTGGATACGAATGCAGTCAATGACCTCAGCCCTGGGTATATATTATATATGCGTGTTCTACCGGTAGGGGATGAAAATGAATTTTCTACCAGCGGGTTAGCACTTCCTCCGAATTGTAAAGATATATTAATAAAAAAAATCATGGCAGATGCCCGGTGGTTCTGGAGCCAGTACGGGGAAAAAGATTTGAATATCTATCTTAGAGACCGGAGTCATATAGTGAATAGCATAGTCATTCAAGTATCCCTTGATCCCGGATCGGAATATTTAAAATTTGAACAAAATCCTTATCAGAATGATGATTATTTGGATGATGATGACAGCATGCTTCTGCTTCCAGATGATTTTGCATGGCAAAAGGACAGTTATAAAAATGTTGCTCGTTTAATAATTAAGGATCTACATAAGTTTAATTATAGTTACAGCCAGATTAGCAATGCCTTGAGATTATGGTATGACTATTCCTCCCAGGAAAAACCTTCTTTTCGCAAGCAGGAGATATGGGTTGCTTCTATAATATATTCTATTTTTCGCCTGGAGCAGGATTATAAGGAAAACCAACATACCCTGTCCGAAAAATATGGTGTATCATCTTCCAGTATTTCTGATAAATATCGCTCTATTCGTAATATGCTTGGATTGGAGGATTGTGATAAACGCTATTCAACTTGCTGCAGGATGAGAGGAAAGGACAATACCACTTCTATACTAACTCACCTGTTTTCCAAAAAGAAATAATTATATGACAGCGGAGGAGCAGAATTGGATTATAGAGAGATAGTAACTAATATAATATCTACTTATGGTTATGCCGGTTTAGGTTTGGGGATGTTAATGGAATTTACGGGGCTACCTTTCCCCGGAGAGATTGCCCTTGGTTTTGCCGGTTTTATGGTTTATAGCGATGTGTTTAAATTATCTAATACTATATCCGTGGTACTTGGATTTTCATGGTTGGGAACTCTTGTATCATATTACCTGGGATACAGGCTGGGCAGGCCTTTTTTAATAAAATACGGCAGTTATATTGGGCTTGATGATAAAAAGATTATTAATGTGGAGGAATGGTTCGGGCGCAACAGGGTTATAGTGCTAGTTTTTGGGCGCTTTATTTCTGTTGTTCGCCCGTTGAGTGCTTATGTTGCCGGTATGGCAAGAATGAAATGGTTTTATTTTTTGATTTTTTCATTTATTGGAACTTCATTGTGGACTATGACATATGTTTTTATTGGCATCCTGCTGGGAGCTAGTTGGACTAAAATAGAATCATATTCATTTTTACTGGGGTTAGCATTTTTTATATTTTCTGTTGTTCTGTTTGTCTATTTTTGGCGGCGCAGTAGGCAGCGGAAAATAAAAGACCTGGAAGATTAATATTATTTAAATTTTCCCACTTGAAATCAGCCCACATTTTTTGCACTTTTGACCCGCGGTAAATGCGTACCGGTGTTCCAATGGGAACATTGGGAAAAATTTCTTCTACGTCTTTTTTGCCCATGCGTATACAGCCGCCTGACTTGTGACCTCCGATAGATTCGGGTTCATTTGTCCCGTGAATACCATATTTTGTCCCGTCTTTGTGCCCGGGAGTATTTAATCCCATCCACCTGCTGCCCAGGAGTGGATTATCGGGATTTATTATTTTATTAACCACTTTAAATTTGCCTTCCGGTGTGAGTTTGTCTTGTTTGCCGGTAGCTACTTTGTATTTTTTTATCATTTCCTGGTTGTCGTAAAAATAGAGCCGGTTTTCAGCTTTGTTTATAATAATATATTTTCCTTTAGCTGCCGGGATGGGCCTGGAAAGATCCATGGCTGCCAGGACAGCTGCAGGTATTATAATGATTATCGCTGCTGCTGCAATAATTTTTATTAAAAATCTTAGCAAATTTTCACCCCTGTTTAATAGTCTTCAGCAGGGGCGAAAATTTATGCAGCAGAATTTTATTGTTCAGAGATTCCGGGCCCGTAGGAAAATAGTTGTGAAACAGTTACCGCGGAATATTGTTTTTCTTTTATTGTATTCATTACCCGGGTAACTAGTTTTGAGGAGTTTATACTATCATCCAATGGTATGGATAAAATATTTCCCGGTTGAAGCCACATTTCTGAATTATCAACTTCGTTTAAAGTTTTACTGCCTATAATTTGGTATCCTTCTGAGTAAACCTGGTTTAGCAATTTTTCAGGAGGAGCTATTTCATCGAAACGTGCCAGGGAGGGAGATTTTCCAATAACCTGTTTATATATTTTTTCGTAATCCTTTGAATATGATTTGTCCAGCAATATACCTATATCGTGCCTGTCTAAATACATGCGGTGAATAATATCCTGATGTTTTTGGGCCCATGCAGTATGAATAAAAAAGGTAGAGCTTGTTTGCTTATTTTTTAAAATTTTCCTTACTGGTTCTGTTGGGGTTTCGGGCCCCACGTTAAAAGTTAAAGAAACTGCTTTTTTATTTGTTTGTATTTTATTAATTATATGAGTGTAATTTTGAGAAGTAACTGGTATGTCCTGCTGCACGATTAAAGTAAACAAGACAGCAGCAAGTACTGCTATAGTGCAGCCAAAAAAGTACTTGGAGACTTGTGACAGCTTAAAATAATGTACTCGCAATTATAAAACACCTCCGGTATTTTTTTATATTAATTGGTATTTCAGTACATTATTTCTTATGTCTAAAGATCACTACGGGTTTTGCCTTTTTTTCTCGTAAAAGGAAATCATGTTTAACAGTATTGGAGATCCCAAATTGAAAAAAAGTGATTTTTTAGAAGTAAAAAAACAGGCTGCTTTTTTAAAACTTGGAAAAAGAGCCTGTTTTTTGTGGCCTGATTCTTAATGTTTAGACGTTAAAAATTCATCGATAGATTGGGCTGCTTGTTTTCCGGCACCCATGGCTTCAATTACTGTTGCTGCCCCGGTTACTACGTCACCCCCGGCAAAGACCGCTTCTTTGTCTGTTTCGCCTTTATCGTTTTCTACTACAATATTGCCTCGCTTGGTAACTTTGAGGTCTTCTGTTGACCTGGGGATAAGAGGGTTAGGTCCCTGGCCTATAGCAATAACCATAGTGTCTATATCCAGGGTAAAATTAGATCCTTCAACTGGTTGAGGCCGGCTCCTGCCCGATTCATCAGGGGCCCCTAATTCCATTTGTACTAGCTCAACGCCTTTTACCCAATCTTCATCAGTGCCGTGAATAGCAACTGGATTTGTCAGCAGGCGAAAATCAACCCCTTCTTCTTCCGCCCTTTCAATTTCTTCCTTGCGGGCCGGCATCTCTTCCTTAGAGCGCCGGTATACAAGGTAAACCTTTTGTGCTCCCATGCGGCGAGCTGTCCTGGCAGAATCCATGGCCACATTACCGCCGCCTACCACTGCTACAGTATTTCCGACAAAAAGAGGTGTAGCATGCTCAGGGAATTTATAAGCTTTCATTAAGTTAACCCGGGTGAGAAATTCATTGGCCGAATAAACACCTTTCAAATTTTCACCGGGAATGTCCAAAAAATATGGCAGACCGGCTCCGGTGCTGATGAAAACAGCACCATGCCCGTGTTCATCCAGCAATTCATCGACAGTAACAGTTTTGCCCACTACGGTATTAAGGCGAATTTCAACGCCTAAACTTTTTACATACTCAATTTCATCCTGTACAATCTTTTTGGGCAGCCGGAATTCTGGAATACCATACATCAATACTCCGCCGGGTTTATGAAAAGCTTCAAATATGGTTACCCGGTATCCCATACGGGCCAGGTCAGCTGCGCAAGTCAGCCCGGCCGGGCCGGAACCGACAATCGCTACCTGCTGGCCCTTGAGTTCTCTCGTACGCTCAGGTTCTTTACCATGTTCTAACCGGTAGTCCCCAACAAATCTTTCCAGCGAACCAATAGCTACAGGCTCTCCTTTTTTAGCCAGCACGCAGTGTTTCTCGCACTGGCCTTCCTGTGGGCAGACCCGCCCGCAAATCGCCGGCAAATTGTTTTTTTGTTTTAAAATCTGTGCTGCCTGGTCATAATCGCCTTCTGTTATTTTAGCTATAAATTCTGGGATATCTACATCCACCGGACATCCCTGCATACATAATGGATCTTTGCAATTAAGGCATCTCTCGGCTTCAGTCAGAGCTTTTTTTTCATCATATCCTAGTGCTACTTCGCCAAATTCTTTTACTCGCTCTTCAGGGTCTAAAAGGGGCATTTCTTCCCTGTCTTTACCGGACACGGGGGTCACCTCTTTCGCTGGTATCACCAATGTGGCAATGAGATTGTGCCATTGCTTTCATTTCCGGGTCACGATAAAAGTCTTGTCGCTGCAGCTGTTCATCGAAATCCACTTGAAAAGCATCAAATTCAGGACCGTCAATACAGGCAAATTTATTCTCACCGCCTATGGTTACCCGGCAAGCACCGCACATTCCTGTGCCGTCTACCATTAAGGAATTGAGGCTAACCGTGGTTGGAATGTTGCGGGGTTGCGTAATGGCTGTTACGGCTTTCATCATGACTATGGGCCCGATGGCTATAACTCGATCCACGTTTGTACCGGAATTAAGCAGTTCTTGTAATATATCAGTAACAAAACCTTTGTATCCTTGACTTCCGTCATCTGTAGCGACATAAAATTTGCTGCTTAATTCTTCCAAATCCTTTGTGAGTATTAGCTGCTCTGCACTCCGGCTGCCTACTATGGTGATTACATTTATTCCTTGTTCTGAAAGTGCCTTAACCTGGGGATAGATGGGTGCTATACCTATTCCCCCGCCAATACAGACCACTGTTCCGGACTCAGGCAGCTCAGAGGGTTGACCCAGCGGGCCCACAAAATCCAGTACAGCATCCCCTTCTCTGAGTTGTCCTAACTGTTTGGTGGTATAACCTACTTCCTGGGCAATAATTGTTACTGTTCCCGCATCCCGGTTAAAGTTTGCAATGGTAAGGGGAACGCGTTCTCCGGTTTCATTTACCCGCAGAATAATGAATTGCCCGGGAGCAGCTTTTTTCGCCACCCACGGCGCTTTAATTTCGAAAAGTTTAATATTAGGAGCTAACTCTTCTTTGCGTACAATCTTATAACCGAGGTCAGGCTTCACATTATTTGTTTCTTCTCCTATCATAATGTAAATACACCTCTTTAAACTGAAGTCCAACCGCCATCTACATAAAGAACTTGTCCTGTAATATAACTGGAAACATCCGAAGCAAAGAGTAAAAGTGCTCCGTCAAGTTCCCCTTCTTTACCCATCCTTTCCATGGGACACTGTTTTTTTACAAATTCATGAAATTGGGGGTCCTCAGTAATTTCATCGGTCATTTCAGTCAAGAAAAAACCAGGGCCAATGGCGTTAACAGTGATATTATACTTGGCCCATTCCGCAGAAACCGCCCGTGTAAATGTATTAACGGCTCCTTTAGTAGCGTGATAACTGGAAGCAGGCATATAAGTATTTCCAACAGCCCCGTACATGGAAGATATATTAATAACCCGCCCGTGTTTTTGCTTAATCATTACCTGCCCGGCATACCTGGTAAACAAAAAAACACCGGTAAGATTCGTATCTACTACCTTTTGCCAGTTTTCAAGTGCGTGATCTTCTGTCGGCTCAACAGTAGCAACACCGGCGTTATTAACCAATATATCAATGCGGCCTAAATCTTTGACCACTTTATCTACAGTACTTTTGACCTGTTCTCCTTCCATAACATCAGTTGGGTAGTAATTACTTTGTATGCCGTGCTGTTCCAAATCTTCTTTAACCTTTTTTAATTTCTCCTCCCGCCGCGCGACTAAAGCTATTTTACTGTTATGCCTTCCCAATGCTTTCGCAAATTGTATCCCCAGCCCGCTGGAAGCACCGGTTACAACAGCAACTTTATCCTGCAAATCAAATGTTTTCATTTTATTTTACCCTCCTTTACTTTTATTTTGCTTCTTTACTAACCTGATAATGCGTTGAAAAAGGGATGTTTGAATAGCAAAAGATGTAAGCAAGTAAGGAGGATGTGTGGTTTTTAAACAACTTGACATTTCAATGTAACCACTTTAAAATTATGATTGTTATTAAATAAATTTTGGGGGCGGGTAGTTCAGTGGGAGAACGCTTGCTTGACACGCAAGAGGTCGGAAGTTCAATTCTTCTCCCGCCCACCAGCTTTAAGCTTATCTTAAGATGCAAATTTACCCCTAACTTACCCCAATGAAAATTTTAAACCACCAGCGGCAACTGGTGGTTTATTAAAAAATAGTTTCAATCTAATCTTTATCCGTCCTGTTGGGCGGATTTTTTCTTTGTATTGAGAATGTCATTAATTCTGTTTGCAGCCTGTTCTTTCAGGCCATCTCCAACGTGGGTATATATATCCATCGTTACATTAATTTTGCTATGACCAAGGAGTTCTTGAACTACTTTAGGATGCTCACCGGCTACTAGGAGCAGTGTTGCAAAAGTATGGCGCAGGTCGTGAAAGCTAATGCGTTCAAGTTGTCAGACACCGTAAAGTTTTGCAAACACTGTTTTAAAGTCTATAATTTCACTAAACTGTCCGACAGGACATTTTTTTAAACCAGACCGCTGTTAGACAAAGTCTTATAAAACAAGTCTATAATCGGCACCAACCACTGTCACAAAGAAAAGATGATTAAATGGTAAAAGAATATAATTAGCAAAAATAAAAACACATTAGAAAATAACTCTGTACTGCGTGAGCAGGGTTATATTTTTTACACAAATTTAGACGAAGTGATTTTGAAATGCTAATGGATGACAGCTAAAAAATCCTTCGAAAGAAAATACCGACAGATCATTTCATTCCCTGGGTATTTGTTAGAAGTTCTTTGGTTGAAAACTTCGTATATGCCTGTAATAACTGTAACAGCAGCAAATCTCACAGATTAGCTAGTGTATCATTTTTTAATCGATTACTTCAGCGGAATGCGCCTGGAAGTAATTTTTTGCTTCAATATCCTGAGGAAATATTAAATATAGATTAGCGCATTGATAGATGGGTGAGAAACTACTATCAGGCATCGGAGCAGTTAAGCATAAGCACTGGTTGGATGCCGGAAAGACCTGCGTAAACAAATAAACTTGTATGGATGTATAAATACAATAATTATATATTATTCGGTTTTTAAAGTTTCCAAAATAAAGGGTAAGCCTCCAAATGGCATTTCGACTAGGAAACAGCTGTAGTCATTGTGCACCGTTTTACGTAGTTGATTAAAAAAACTATGGAAGCCTGAAGAAGCAAGCAGGTTTACCGGGGCCGCGTTGTAGACTGCTGACTGAATATTAACTTGTTATCCATTATTTGCAAACATAACAATATGGGGTTTAGTTTTCTAGGATTAAATCTTTTAAATTATCATTTTATTCATCATAATTTATTTTAATTTCTAAAAGGTTACAAATAATTTAAACAAGAGTTTATGTTTTATTTATGTACTTGACAAAATCATACACTTTTTTTAGTTGTTATTAAAAGGATTTACTAATAACTAAAATTAAGTATAATATAAAGATTATTTATAATTACTTGTTATTGTTTTTATATTTTTGAAGTTTAGTTTTGGAGCGATTCTTGATGAATATTTTAAATAATTTGTTAGATAAGAATGGTTGTGATCTCCCGGAATGGTGTCACTTTTTTGCTGATACGGGGGCTTTTCTTGTTAATAAAGAAAAGCATGGAGAAAGGCTAGTTGCAGCTACTTCCAATCCTACAAGGGCCTTTGCTGCAGCCTTTTTAGCTACGGGTTTTGTTATTGCTAAGGCTAAAAAAACAAAAAAAAGTAAAAATACTTTGAACGACCACTTTAAATTTTTATGCTCTCAAGAAAAAAATACTAAGTTAATATTTAAATCAAGTAAAAGAAAAAAAATTGGTTTTTTTGATGGTATTGATTGGATTCCAGAGCTACAGCAAGATGCTGTTAGAATAAGGTTAAATGATAAGAATAAAACAACTGATGTTATCCCTAGGGAAAGAGCTTTTGAGATATCAATTGCTCCAGATCAGAATGTAAATATTTCTAGTAGACAAGTAGGGTACCAAGTTAATATTAATGAAAGTTTTGTTGAATATTTTTTAAAAAGCTATACAAAAGAATTTATAGCAAAATCGAATTTAGATTGCGTAATAATCGGTCGTTTGAATTGTATAACAAACGAAATTGAAGACAAATTTTTCAACATAAAAGGAGAGAATAACAAGTTTGTACGGGGTAAGCTGCAGGATATTTTAAGAACTCGAAGGTTATTACGAGAGGGGGAAAGTTATAAAACAGATATAATTCCAACAAGTAAAAGTAAAGCTCAATTCGGGAGTAGCGAAGTCCCGGGTTTAGTTGTTTTTGATAGTGCTCTGGGTTTTTTGAGATTAAAAGATTATTATCAAAATTCTCACTGGGTTGTCCTTCTAGACCGTACTGAACTCTCACATAGTGAAGGTCTAGAACAATTGAACTGGGAATTTATGCAAAACCGTTCCGGTGACGTTATAAAAACAGAATTTAAAGATGTTCCTCCGGGAGTCGAGCTTGTTATCTACAGGGAGGCTTTTAAGTGAATTATATTTCTTTAGAAGCGGCAAAGAAAATTTATGATTGCGCGAAAAGTTGTAAAATTCACTGGCACAATATTGAACATAATAAATTTAAAGAATTCTGTTTAGATATATCAAAGTTTGACCGATTGGTAGCAGAAATTGATGATTTTCCGTTAAAAGATTTTATACGGCTATTGAGGCGTTACCGTTTTAAACTGTCTGCGGCACCAGTAGAGTTTAATAACCCGGCGGTAATATCTTCTAATATGATAGATAAACTATCTGGTTATATAAAAGAATTTGAGCTGACATACCCTAGTATTGCCAATGAGGCGAGTACCCTTTTTGAAAAAATTACAAATATTGCAAGTACAAGTGAAAACCCTCTACTTGACTATATAACTAGCAATTTTAATAGTGATAAAGATACTGCTTTGTTGATAAAAGATTCAAGTTTAATATTACCGGCAGAAGTAATTTTTAGCCGGTACAAAAATTTACAGAATCTTCACCTGTTAAGGCCTCACCAAATGCGCGGGGGGGCTTGTTATAACCAGTTAATTGTGGCCGGGCCTTCTCTCTGGTTTCCTAGCTTTATATTTGACTCGCCAAGGGCATATGAAATTCATATTTTGAAATACCAATGGGTTAAAGATAGCTGTAAAACAGAAAGTGCATTTTTAGAATCAAGTATTCCTAAAGTTGCCAGTAGAGGTCGTAAATCTTTTAAAGAAAATATTTCTCTAGAAAATGTTGTATTAGAAAACTCTATAAATTCAGAAGAGCTTTTATACTCAATTGATTGGGATAATTTTTCAGTAGATTTTACATCAACTGGCGGGAAGAGTTCAAGTTATGAACATGCTCGTGCACGGCTTTTCTTACTAGAAAAAGAATACGCAGTCTTTTTAGAGGTATCGGAAAATTCAAAGGCACTAGTGATAGATATAGAAGAGGATGAAAACGAGGAGGAGGAACAAGAATCTAGGGTTAAAAGAATTAACGTTAATGATATACAGGAGGAGATGTTTTTACTGTTACGCGCGGGTGGCGGGGGAGATTATATAGTTCCAGTTGCAGATCAAATTCTTGGTGATAAAGCAGTACAAGCTAGAAAAAGCCAGGAACGGTGGAAACAACTTCTACGAAAGATTGTAAAAAGGAGAGGCATACAGGAAGTATGTTTAGCGTTAAAGTCACTAGGTTCTCCCAGAGCCTCAGAAACAAACGCGCGTAACTGGATGTCAAGTAAAAGTATAAAACCTGCTGATTATCAAGATTTTTTAGCAATTATGAGATTAATCAGGTTAGAAAAAGAGGCAAGCAAGTATTGGAAAATTGCACAAGCAATAGAACATGCCCACAGGAGAGCTGGGTATTACATACGTAATGAACTATTAAATAAAGTAATGCATACAGATCTTTCTAATTTAGAAAGGACAGGAAAAATGGATTTCTATCTTGAGCAAGCAGGAGGGGGAGCATTGACTGCTATCCGGGTAGAAGGAAAGTCACCCGGTTTTTATGAAGTGCCGATATCACGGTTAGGAGTTTATTTTGAAAGGGATGTATAAATATGGCAAGAATGATACCAGCAATTTTGAACCCGTCATGTGCTAGCCCGGGAGAAGGTGAAATTTTTAACAGGTTAAAAGATGACCCTGGCAGTAGAAACTGGACTATTTTGCATTCTTTAGATATAGCAGTTCATGAAAAGCAAATTGCAGGTGAAATAGATTTTGTTATTATTATACCTTCAAAAGGGGTCCTTTGCCTGGAAGTAAAAGCTTGTTCCAGGTTGACTTGCCAAGACGGCCTTTGGTATTACGGGATTAATCCGAAACCAGACCCGCGCGGTCCATTTAAACAAGCTTCAGAAGCTATGCATAGTCTCCGGAAATGGCTAGTAGAACGCAGGCCCGAGCTTTCAAAAGTAGTTTTCTGGTCTGCTGTTATTTTTCCTTATGTAGGGTTTAATTTATCTTCAGAAGAATGGCATAGCTGGCAAGTCATTGACCACCGCGCGTTCCGAGGGCGACCATTAAGCAATCTTGTAGAACCTGTGCTGGATAACGCGAGGAGTTTTCTTGAAAGTCGTTCTAAAGCTAAATGGTTTGACAGTAAATCAAAAGAACCAACTTCTGACCAGTGCAAGACTATAGCAGATATATTAAGACCAAATTTTGAATTCATTGAAAGCAAAAAATCACAGTCTGAAAGAAGAGAAGAAGAGGTTAGACGTTATACTGAAGAACAGTTTGTAGCTCTTGATGCGATGGAAGTAAATCCTAGAGTTGCATTTGCTGGACCTGCAGGTACAGGCAAGACTTTGCTAGCGATAGAAGCAGCAAGGCGAGGGTATGCAGCAGGCAGAAAAGTTCTTTTTGTATGTTTTAACAGGTTACTTGGAAAGTGGCTTCAAGAACAAACAAGTAATTTAAAACCACTTGTTGTTACAAGTACCCTTCACCGTTTTATGCTGTATATAGCTAATGAAAACCTGGCTCCAGGAGAAAACCGGGGGAACCAGTTTTGGAAAAACGAGTTGCCTGATTTAGCCATGGAACAGCTTTTAGAAAACCAGGACGGGGACAATGTTTTTGACGAGCTCGTAGTAGACGAGGCTCAGGATATTTTAGAAGATAATTATCTTGATTTTTTGGATTTAAGCCTAAAGGGCGGGCTAGCTACAGGCAGGTGGCGATTTTTTGGTGACTTTGAAAAACAAGATATATATAATGCAAGCGGGTTAGCTATAGAAAGTTTTGTGCGTGACCGGGGGGGATATGCTCCGGTATATTCATTGAGAGTAAATTGCCGGAATACCCCGCGCGTGGCAACAATGGCACAATTATTAGGCGGGTTGGAGCCCGGTTATAGTAAAATTTTACGCCCTGATGACAGGGTGGAGCCAGAATTACATTATTATTCATCTCAAGAAGAACAAGAAGAGTTACTTGTTGATGTATTAGATAATCTTTATTCTAGCGGTTACACAGGAAATGAAATATCTATACTTTCTCCTAAAGCAAAAAATCCTTGTGCTACCAAGGTAAATGAAAGTCCTTGGCAAGAAAGAATAAAACCTTACGAGTATGGAGGACAAGGCTATATACAATACTGCACGATACATGCTTTTAAAGGCCTAGAAGCAGGAGCCATTATTGTTACTGATATTGAGCAAGTTGCCGGGGAAGGTGCTGGTGACTTGTTTTATATAGCCCTTACAAGAGCCTTGTACAGGCTTGTTATTCTTGCAAGCGATTCAGTGAAGAGTGAAGTTGTAAATATTCTTTTGAATATAGGCCATCATTAGTTTTTGAGGAGCATTCCTGTAATGAAATAGGTAACAGTTGAATAAAAAAGTACCTCCTGCTAAGATACGGGGTGTAGTTGCACAACTACCCCTAATTTGAGCAGAGGAGGTACTTACCATGAAGTATAATCAAAATTATAAAATTGAGCAAGTATTAGAGTCAACACTAATCATCGGAACAGACATTGCAAAAAAGCAACACGTAGCAAGAGCTCTAGATTTCCGCGGAATTGAGCTTGGTAAATCCTTAACATTTAAAAACAGTCAAAGTGGGTTTATAAAACTCTACAACTGGCTTGAAAAGCTGAAAAGCAAGCATGACAAAAAGGGCGTAATCTTTGGTGTAGAGCCCACCGGCCAATACTGGTTATCCTTAGCACAGTTTTTACGTGAAAACGGAATAAAAATAGTTCTTGTTAACCCCATGCACGTTAAGAAAAGCAAAGAACTTG